>NZ_JBIVTF010000001.1:0-732304 GCF_044756605.1 Paenarthrobacter sp. NPDC091711 | reverse complement strand
TGGAGCTGGAACGACTTCCTCGGCCCGCTGCTCTACCTCAACACCCCGGAAAAGTACCCGCTCCCGTTGGCGTTGCGGCTCTTCGTGGACCAAACACAGTCCTCGGACTACGGAGCCATGATCGCCATGTCCGTCCTGGCACTCCTCCCGGTCCTGGTGTTCTTCCTCGTCTTCCAGCGCTACATCGTCGAAGGCGTCTCCACACAAGGCCTCAAAGGCTAATCCCGGATGTCCCACTCCGTTGCTGACCATCTGACCTCCAGCTCTGAAACTCACGGCGAAATCCCGAAAGACGAAATGCCCAAGGAAACCCACATCCGCCCAGGCCAACCGTGGCTCGACACCAACGGCAACCGAATCCATGCCCACGGCGGCTCTGTCCTCTTCGAGGACGGCGTCTTCTACTGGTACGGCGAGAACAAGGAACATACCGAGCCGGGGTCCGGTATTTGGCACTGGGGTATCCGCTGCTACGCCTCGACAGACCTTGTTAATTGGGAAGACCGTGGCCTGATCATTCCGCCGACCCCGGACGACAACGAGTCGCCGCTTCATCCCACGAAGTTGCTCGATCGCCCCCACATCATCAAGCACCCCGAAACGGGGCAGTACGTGTGCTGGGTGAAAATTATGGGCGAAGGACTCAACCAGCGCACCACCGTGCTCGTCGCCGAGGATCTCCTGGGACCGTACGAGATTGTGGCCACCGATTTCAAACCCTTGGGCATGAACGCAGGCGACTTTGATCTCGTCATCGACCCCACGGATGGGAAGGCTTACTACTACTTCGAGCGGGTACACAGCGAGCTGATCTGCGCGGACCTCACGCCGGACTACACGGGAGTGACGGGCTACTACACCACACACTTCCCGCAGCCGGCACCGCCGGACGTGCGGGAGGCGCCGGCCTACTTCCGCAGGGGTACGAAGCACTACCTCATAACCTCGGGAACATCGGGATACTTTCCCAATGCTTCGGAGGTCGCGGTTGCCGGCACCTACCACGGCCCATGGACTGTCCTGGGAGATCCACATCCCGACGACAGCTGCCGGACCTCCTACCGATCGCAGGTGAGCTCGGTCTTCAGGCATCCCCACAAGCGCGATCTGTATATCGCGATCGCGGACCGTTGGCTCCCGGATCTCACGCCCGAAGAATCCAACCAAACGGAGCGGTACCGACACCTTTTCAACAGCGATGACGCAGAAACCGAGATAGCGGAGGAATCTGTCCAACATCAGTCAGATCTTCGGGAGGCAGACTACGTCTGGCTACCCATTACCTTCGATGGTGACGTGCCAAGGATTGATTGGCGGGATGCTTGGTCACCCGAAGAGTTCAACTGACACATCGCAAACGCAAGCAGAACGTGAACTGACCCGGCCGTCGTCCAGTCGACGGCCGGGCACTAAGGATGGAACGGACATGCAGGACCTTTCGCGGAGAACACGTCAGGAAAACAGTTACGTGACGGCCATTGAACCGTCAGAAGGAACCTTGACGCCGAGGGCCTCCACAGGGGATACCACCGCAAAGAATATCGACCTCGATGGGACATGGAAATTTCGCTACTCGCCCACCGTAACGCAGGCGGGCCGGCAAGCGCTCTCAGAGGCCGCCGGCCAATGGTCAGATATCCAAGTGCCCGGACACTGGCAGTTACAGGGTTTCGGCAATCCTTGGTACACGAACACTACCTACCCTTTTCCCGTCGATCCGCCGCGGGTGCCCCACTCGAATCCCACAGGCGACTACCTACGTGGCTTTGACTGGGCCGAGTCGCCAGCGCAGAGCCGATGGGTGCTCCGCTTCGAAGGCATCGAGTCGATAGGTCGTGTGTGGCTCAACGGAGCGGCAATCGGCATAACGCGCGGCAGCCGCCTCGAGCAGGACTTCGATATCACCGACCACCTGGTTCGCGGCCAGAACACCCTTGCAGTTCGCGTTCATCAGTGGTCCGCGCATACCTACATCGAGGACCAGGACATGTGGTGGCTGCCCGGCATCTTCCGCAGCGTCTCCATTCTTGAGCGACCCGTGGGCGAGATCGGTGACCACTTTGTGAAAGCGGACTACGACGCACAGACCGGTTTCGGAACACTTCGCATCGATACAACAGCGGCCGCGACAATTGATTCGCCGGAACTCGGTATCACCGCCACTCCGACGGGTAAGAAATTGACGTTCACCTCAGTGGAGCCGTGGACTGCCGAAACGCCCCGCCTCTACACAGTAACCGTGTCCACACCCGCGGAAACCCGCATGATTCGAGTCGGCTTCAGGCGAGTCGAAGTGAGCGGCGGACAGCTTCTGGTCAACGGGCGGGCGATCATGCTTCGCGGAGTCAACCATCACGACTTCCACCCAGAGCTCGGCCGGGCTCTCACCAAAGAAGACCTTGAAGCGGACATCCGCACGATGAAGCAGCACAACGTGAACGCCGTCCGCACGAGCCACTATCCTCCATCTCCTCACCTGCTCGATCTCTGCGACGAGCACGGGCTGTGGGTGGTGGATGAATGTGATCTCGAAACGCACGGTTTCTTCTCCCAGGATCCGACCAACAACTACATAGATCCTAGATGGGCCCTGAACCCCTCGGACGATCCCACTTGGAGGGATGTCTACGTTGACCGTATGCGGCGAATGGTGGAACGGGACAAGAACCACCCCAGCGTAATTTTGTGGTCCTTGGGCAACGAGGCTGGTACCGGTGGGAACCTCGCCGCAATGGCGCAATGGACCCGCTTCCGTGACGAAACCCGGCCAATCCACTACTCTCACGACGTCGCTTGTGAGTATGTGGATGTCTTTGGGGAGATGTATACCTCGTTCGCCCGCATGGAAGAGATTGGTCGCCGGGAGGACCGGATCGATCCGTCAAGCGAAAAAGACAGCCTCAGGGACATTGCCCGCCGAGAATTGCCCTTCATTTTGACCGAATATGGACACGCGATGGGCAACGGGCCAGGTGGACTGCTGGACTACCGGGAGCTATTCGAAAAGCACGATCGTTGCCAAGGCGGTTTCGTGTGGGAATGGCGAGACCAGGGCCTTGCCCGACAACTTCCCGACGGGCGAACCGTTTACACGTACGGTGGCGATTACGGTGAGCCGGTCCATGACGGCACTTTTGCAATCGACGGACTCGTCTTTCCGGACGGGACCCCTTCGCCCGGGCTGCTCGAATTCAAGTCCGTTTTCTCGCCGATACGGATTGGCGTAGACCCTCATCACCACACGGTCACTGTGCGGAACCTTCACGATTTCTCCGCCCTGGACAAGGTGGTGTTTCGCTGGAGCGCAGCCTTCGAGGGGGTCGAAACGGCCCGTGGAACGCTGGATTTGCCGACGATTCCCGCCGGCGGGAACCATCAGAGTCAACTCCCCACTCTCCCTGTCGGGAACGGTGAGATGTCGCTCACTGTGACTGCCGTGACAAAGGAAGCAACATGGTGGGCCGACGCGGGGCATGAAATCTCATTCGGGCAGGCCGTTGCCGGGCCGGTGCCTGGGCAGCTGGCTGTTGTCTCTGCCGAGGTTTTGGCTCCGCTGGACAACAGCTCCGCGGAGCTGTGGCACTTGGGGCCGGGGTCCTTTGACCGGGACACCGGAGAGCTGGTTGGTTTGGGCGGTGTCACGTTGTCGACCCCGCCAAAGCTCGATCTGTGGAGGGCTCCGACAAGCAACGACCTGGCATTCGGTGAAGCCTCAGTTGCTGAACAATGGCGCGGCGCTGGTCTGCATGTTCTCGACCACACCGCCCTCGAAGTCATGCACAACAGTCATCAACTCAGCGTGCTGACCCGGGTGGCCCCCCTCGGTTGCAGTTTTGGAGTTCGCGTTGAGTGGTTATGGTCCCTCACCGAAGAATCTGGCGAATTGCGCCTTGGTCTTAGGGCGACGCCTTATGGAGCCTGGATGTGTTCATGGCCCCGCATCGGCCTCCGCTTTGCTCTTCCCGCATCCTTTAACCAAGTGGATTGGTATGGCTACGGACCCGGGGAACGCTACCGGGACACGTTCTCTGCCACCAGACTGGGACTGTGGTCAGCGAGCGTGGACGAACTGCAAGTTCCCTATGTCTTCCCACAGGAGAACGGCGCGCGCGGCGGTCTTCGCAGGTTGGCACTCAGTAGCGGGACCCACCGTGTAGGGGTCGTCGCTGACTCCGGGTTCGGGTTCACGGCCCGGCCATGGACACCGGAGGAGCTCACCGCGGCCACGCATGACGCAGACTTGGTGCCTGGCGCTGAGACGGTCGTCACTCTCGATATCGCTCTCGATGGCATTGGCAGCGCCGCCTGCGGGCCCGCCCCGCTGCCTAAGGACCGCCTCTTACCGCAGCCGGTAGAGCTCCACGCCCTGATCCGTGCAGGGAGATACACCGCGACTCCCTGATAATCCGGATGGAGCATGGACTGCTGGTCGCCGTTAGGCCTAGGCGAACCGAGGTCAAAAGGACCGTACCGCACGACGGCGTCCTGCCGCCGTCGTGCGTTACATCCGTTGGCCACCGCGAGGGACACGAAGCCGGTCACCTGTCAGGGTGAATTCTCGACGTCGCGCTCTTCCCAGGATTGCCACCCTTGAAGGTGGACGTAATCGAGTGAGTGCAGGGCTCCCGCGTTCGAATCACGCAGACGTTGGGCATCCTTCGGCAGCCCAACCTCCGCGTCTTTGGCCAGCGGGAGGATCTGGAGGACTACGTCGGAACCGGGGACGATGCCTGCGTCGTGAACTTCCACGATCCAGGGTGAGCCGTCCCAGAATCGATCGTTGACCACCTCGCCATCGACGAGGAGCCTGGCGACATCGCCGGTCCAGCCAATCTCCAGTTCAAGGTGCCTGGTGGCCTGCCCTTCCTCGAGGAGCACCGGGGGCAGATGGAGCCGGAAGGATGCTGCCAAGCCAGCCATGGTGTATTCGTCGGGCGCTGCGGCCCGGCCGCCGGACGAGCCGTACGAGGCGGGCACGGTCTTGGCCGTGAAGAGTGCTTCAGTGTTGACGGTATGCAGTCCAATTGTGCCTGCGTGAACTGTGAGGTGGAGGTCATCGAAACTGCCCGATGATGGGTTATAGCGTTGGACGGCGGGTCTGCCTGTAGAGCGGCCGCTGAGCGTTCCAGCGGCCGATATCCAAACGGGTTCGGCGCTGAGAACGAGTTCCCGCCCTCTCTCTGACTCCAGTGCCCACGCCTCATCTCCGAGGTGCGGAGGCAGGATGAGGATGGGTAGCGAACTGTTCCCCGAGGATGCCGTGAGGGTGAGGGGAAGTTCAGCGTGGTCGATGTGGAAGGTGCCGTCCGGGGCGAGAGTTCGGCCCGGCACGTGTGTGTCCGGCCCGAAACGGAGTTCTACGGGGATTCCCGCTTCCGCTGTCAGCACCAGCGTGGGGTGGGAGGCTGCGCCTACCACGGTGAGCGCAGAAGCGGTGGCCCAAGACAGATGTACGCCGTTGTAGCTGAGGTTGATCGGCCAGTGGGCGATGGTGCCCGGAGGGATGGCAACTGGGTGGCTGGGTAACGTGAGGGTCTGGTCGTTCAGCTCAAGAGTGAACTGCGTGGGCTGGTGGGTCTCCAATGGGACATGAGGCTGGTGCCAGGTGATGAACACGAAGCCAGCGGTGCCGTCGCTTCGGAGCGCCCAGCGGAGTGTTGTCGTGTCGTCCACGTCCTCAGGTTGCCTGTCTGGCAGAGCAGAGGACATGTGCGCGAGTTGGTCGCCGAAGGCGGCCAGGAACGCGTGCTGTTTGCGTAGCTGGGCGAAGCTTCCGGCCAGCCGGCCCGCAGCGCCCACAGGTGCGTGGAAGTCGTAATCAAAGTTCGGGAAGTCATTGGGGTAACCGGTCGCCTGTGATTCCTGAAGGTGCGCCGCGGGATTGGCCCCGCCAGTGAACATGTAGTAGCCCTGCCATGCCGAGCCATTGCCGATCTTGTTGTGGGCGATGGCCGCTACGTCCCGCGCATCTGGCCAGGGACGTCGGTGGTAGGCGGTGGCCATTCCACCGGCCAACTCGCAGGTAGCGGCAGGGTAGCCTGCCGTCCCTCTCCCGGAACCTTCAGTGCTTTCCCCACCCAGATTTTTCCGGACGTCCGCGCCGATGCCGGGATCGTCCCACTCATGGCTGAAGAAGTAGTGCTGCCTGAAGGTAGGATCCCACGGAGCTTCGGCGTCTACCCAGAATCCGTCTCCATACCCGCCGTAGACAGGCATGACCTCCTTCACCGGAAGCTCTGCCCCTCCCCATGCTGTTGCCGTCCACAGGGGGGCGCTAAATCCTGTTCTGCGGGCGATCTTCTTGAGTTCCTGGATGTGGGCCGGCTGGTCATATAGTTCATTCTCCAACTGGATACCGACGACGTTGCTGGCCGGCCCCATCAATCCCTTGAGTTCGTGGCCAAGACGTGAAAACCACGCCGTCACGAGGGCCAGATACGCTGGATCGTTGGTGCGGTGCTTCACGTTTGCTGCCTGGACCCAGTCAGGGAACCCGCCGTTGCGGGCCTCGCCGTGTGCCCACGGACCGATGCGAAGGACCACGTCCAAGCCCACCGAACCGCAGAGCTGCACGAACGCAGCCACGTCCAAATTGTCGTCGAATCGGACCAAACCTTGCTGCTGCTCATGATGAAGCCAGAAGACATAACAGGCCACCACCGTGATGCCGCCGGCCTTCATCAAACGCAGGCGGTCCTCCCAGCGCGCGCGGGGCAGCCTGCTGAAGTGAATTTCACCCGATACAGGGATGACCGCACGCCCGGAGTTCTCGATGAACTGCGGGGTAAGCTGCCATCTTTCATGAACGTCCTCCGCAGTACTCATGGTCGGTGATGGCCCGGCGTCACCCGATGACGTGTAGGTGATCGACAGCGGACTCGTGACAATGTGTGACGTGGCCAATCTAGTTCTCCGTTGTGGTTGGCGTAGCGAGGATGATGTTGTTCATGTGGCGTTGCCAGTCCTGGTTGCCCCACATGGGGTGGTGCGGCGCTGCGTTGGAGCAAAGAACCATGCCCCAAACTCCGTGCGCCAGGGCGGTCCGGATACCTTTTTCCGCCAGCTCCCTGCCGATGGGACCTTCTTCAAAAGTACCCAGGAGCGGTGTGTAACCTATCCAGCCTTCCCCTACAAGTGCCGGGATCTTCTTCCACCTGGCCCATTCAGAGATGGCGATCACCCGGGATTCGATCTCGCGGAGCATGACTTCCCGATACTTTCCGTAGTGGCTGTTGAGCCAGTTGTCCCACGCGATTTCGTCGATCCAGTCGTAGCCGTAGAACATCTGGTCCGTGACAACGGTGGCCTCATATTTCCACCCAGCCAACCGGCCATAGTCTTCAACGCTGGGAGCTGTTGCGTGCAGCAGGGACCTTAATTCCTCGTTGGGAAAGGACGCTGTTCCTTCGGAACGGATGTCGATGCGTCGCTGGAGAGCGTCCAGGACGCCATAGCTATATACATGGAACTGTGCAGCGCTGTGATGGCCAGGCACTGTGTGCATGGCGAGGTGGGGTGGTTTTCCATAGCTCGCTGTGAACAAGAGGTCCGGGTGGAGAGACTGCAGGCGTGAGAGCTCCTGTGTGCCGCCGTCGGCCAGGGCCGGCAGGATGGAAAAGTCCACTTCGTTGTGCAGTTCCACCAGTGCGATGCGTTCCCGATGTCCAGCGGCTGTCAAAGCCGTGATCATCCGATCCCACGCAGTGGCCAGCGCGGCGTACCGCTTGGTGAGGGGGACGGCATCGATGGCGTTGAACCACTGGGACGTGGCAGCAAAAGCCGGGGATTGCTGAAACTCCCAGCTCGCCAGAATCACCACCAGGCCGTGCCGCTCGGCAGCTTCGAAGAGCTCAAACAGCCGGCGCTGAAGGTTCAAACGATAGCCGCCGGGGGCGTCATACCAGCGGGTGCCCCGTCCATAGATGCCCCCGTCCGGAGCTTTTCCCATCCCTTCGATCTCTACATCAATGGCCAGATCTTCAAGTCCGAGGTCACCGAAAAGAAGTAGGGGCGCTGCGCAAATTCTGATGGTGTTGTAGCCCAGCTCTGCGGCCTGAGAACATGCGGCATCCAGATCGGCGTAGGGTCCGCCGCTCTCGGCACGCGTGTACCAGGAGAAATCCCAGAGCGTGATGGTAAGCCTCTGCGGCAGATGCGCTGGGACAACTCCAGTCAGCTCCGCAGTGTCCCTTTTGATGGTTCCTGACCCCAGGTACCGGGATTGTCCGCTCATGGTCGTGTCCCTTGATGGAGCCCGGCCCGGCCCTTCGCTGCAAGCTCACGGAGCCTGTCCGCTGTGCGGGCCCGGCTTGCCGTGGTATCGGTGTCAAACAGGAGAAGCTCAGGGACCGAGGTTGCGAAGTATTCGACACCGGATGGTTCGGTCTCCAGGTCATCGGCACCTGCGCTCAAAAAGTCCCAGACCCGATTGGCTTCGGAAGGCAGGCCGAGTCGCGCGAAGGCTATCCCGCGCCAGAAGTCCGCCGGAGTGGCCCGGGCCTCCTCCGGGGCGGCGGAGTTATCGCCGCGGCAGGCTAAGTGCCAGGCCGCGGCGGCCCCCTGGTGGTCCTCGGCGAGGGACAGGGCGTCTCCCAGCAGTACCAGGCGTTCGGCCATACTGTTGGCTGGATGCCGCCCTTCGCCTAGGTTCGGAGGGGCTGCCATTCCTTGACGAAGCAAGGCGACGGCCTCCGTCGGATCCGAAGTGAGCAGGTCCCTTGCCACCTGAAGGGATGCACGGTCGTAGGCAGCGATGGCGAGCCCTTCTCCTCCTTCGAATGGTTGGAATATGCGCGTGGTCATGATGCCGAGGGCTTCGTGGACGCGTCCGACGTCCACGAGCAGGTTTGCGTAGAGCAAAGCGAGATCGTGCCGTTCCAAGAGGACATCGCCATGGCGTTCCAGCGACTCCAGTTGCTGCGCAGCACCGGCCCCGCGGTGCTGCGCAAGGACGGCCCGTTCAAAGACCAGCCGGGGGTCATTGGGACTGAGATGAAGGGCGCGATCCAGGAAAGTGTCAGCCTCATTCGGGTTCCTTCCCAGGTTGACCGCAGCAATGGCCGTGTTGCGCCACGTTGAAGGATCCGCCGAACCCAACGTGGTGGACGTGTGCAAATGATGGTAAGCGTCGCCGGTCCTGCGGGCATCCAGCAGCCAACATCCCATCAAGGAGTGGGCCACCTCATCGTGCGGGTCGGCAACGATGGCCAGCTTCAGCGCATCGTAGTCATCGAGGCCGTAAGGAAAAGCGAGCGTGGTGTCTGACCCGCGGGCAGCGGTCCTTTCGGCGGCGGCGGCCTCGAAACGTTGGAGGTGCTCCAGCCACGCTGCGCGCAAGTAGCGGCGCAGTGGTTCCGTAGCGCCGAACGCCCGGACGGTACCGGCGGGGGATGGCTCGGCAGTGAGGTCCAAGGCGTCCCGCCATTGACCAGCGCGGGCAAAATCGGAGGCTATGGTCAGTGCCGTTTTCGGATCTGCGGGCGTGAGTCGTCCGTCCAGTGCCAGAGCCAGGGGATCGAGGGGATTGTTGAGGAGCAGCTCCCGTAGGACGCTCTCGGCCTCGGCAGCCCTGCCGAGCCTGCGCAATGTCATGACCTGCAAAGCATGTCCCGCAGGACTGAGGGCATCTCTTCGGATGGCTTCTTCGGCATGGAGCAACGCTTGCTCGTAGTCGGAGGTCCTGAGCGACATCCTGGCCAGCGCCAGCTGCGCGGGGTGCGCCCAGGCTGCATCCCACGCCGCCTTGCCCTGGTGTTTCCTGGCCTCGTCGAAATGACCCAACCTTTCTTCCACCAGTCCCAGCCAATAGCCGGCCTCGCCCGTTGCCGGGTTCAGGTTCCTTCGGGTGAGACGAGAGAGTGCAGCCTGGAACAGCTCCCGGGCTTCGATGTAACGGCCCTGCCGGTACATGGCGGTTCCGAGTGACACGGCGGCGCGCGAGTCGTGGGGATCGCGTCTGAGGATCTCTTCAAAGTAGGGCAGCGGTGACCTTGTGGCATGCCGGTTTTGGGTGAGGTGCAGTCCCGTGACGTAAAGCTCGTCGGTACTGCTGATCTTTTCAGGGTGGGGTGGTTCCGTGGCGATCCACGGCTCCTCAGCGTTGGTTGTGATCTCCCTGGGTGTCCAGGAGATGAGCTTCTTGCCATCCTCTAGGATGTCGACCGTCAGTTCGGCCGCCCGCGCAGCGGTGGGAAGGATGACAACGCCGGTAAACGGGTGGGTAGGGGACAGCCGGACGGGTTGAGTAAGCACCGTCCGACCGGCCCGTGAGAGCACTACCGAAGCGTTGTTCAGGTTCCGGGTGGCGGAAGCGCCAAGATGGACTTCGGTCCCTTCCTTCACCAGCCGCAGGCTGACCGCGGCATCCAGGTTTGCCTGCTGCGCCGGGCCCATCTCCCGGATGGGATACCAGTATTGGCTGAACCTGCGGGTTTCCCCGGGGGCAAGATAGCTGAAGTCCGGTTGGTTGTCCGTAAAGACACCAGCCATCAACTCAACGTAAGGGCCGTCGTCGTCGGTTAATTGTCCATCCCAGGCATGGCCTACGGGCCCGTCGCCCCAAGTCCACTGCTTTTTTCCCGGGGAAATGGCACGGTCCGCCCAATGGACAAAACCAGCCTTCTTCAGGTGGTCATAGCCTCCGAAGAAGCTGTCCTGGGTATCGGTGATCATGTAAGAGGTAGGGACAGGAACGTTGGAGTAGAAATCAACACGGTCCGAGCCAGGCTGAACCGCGGCCAGGGCCGGGTAGTCAACACCGTAGTAGGGCCGGTCGGCATGGGGGAAAGCTGTGATGGCACGTCGGGCGTGGTCGGCCACGTACCTGACGTCCGTCGGGAAGAAGGACTGATAGTGCTCGTGGACCCGGGCCGCGACATTTGCCCACCACAGGAAAGTCTGAGGCTCGTCCGTCCTGTTGTGCAGGCGCCCTTGGACCTCAAGGAGCGACTGTCCGGGGCGAAGCGTGACCCCGTGGTTCCCTTGCATTCGTTGCAAGGGATCCAGATCGCTGTGCCACACCGTGACGGAACCATCAGGATCGCGACTTATGGACGTTTCGACCGGAAGGTAAGTTGCCGGCCTGTGGTGCTGCGGCCAATTGAATTCAACGCCGCCTGAGATCCACGGACCGGCAAGGCCCACCAATGCAGGCTTGATGACATTGTTGCGATAGAAGAAATCGTAGTCGGCTGTCTTGTCGTAGCCGACATGGATGCGGCCCCCGATCTCAGGGAGCAGCATAAGCCGCACAAATTCGTTCTCCAGGTGAATCGCACGCCACAGCCGAGGTTCTTTGGCTACGGCCACACTGTCGATGAAGGGCAGGGGATAGACCTTGCCGCTGGAGCCTTGGTAGACGCGACGGTCCAAAAACATCGGATAACGATCCGGCTCACCGGTTGCGTAAGTATCTATCCAAACCGGCTCGCTCCAGCAGGCCACACCTCCGGCGGCCAGGATGCTCTCCTGGGCGGGCGGGGCATCAGGCAGGGAAATTCGGCTCGTGGCCTCGGAAAGGTTGTTCACAGATGAAGATTCTAGGCACCAAGGAGAACCTCAGACATGGCAGATAAGATGATCTATATGGATGATTCGGTCAACCCCAAAGATTTCATCGGATCTCCGGCCGGTTTCGCTGATCAGCGACTTGTGGTGGTGCCACGTCCGGTGATCGTTGAGGCGCTCGACCGACCGCTGACCCGAAGGATGGTGGTCACGGATGCCGGCTACTTTCCCCGCGCTGCCGGCCATGGACGGAATCGCCGGCGCGGCGCCGGGGGAACCGTCGTCATAGTGTGCGTCGCCGGCAGTGGATGGATTGAGACAGGAGGGATGCGGACGGAGGTAGGCCCAGCCCATGTGGTGGTGTTGCCGGGCGGGACCGGCGTACCGCATTCCTATGGTGCATCGGAGGCAGATCCATGGACTATTTGGTGGTGCCATCTCCGCGGCACTGACGTTCCTGAACTGCTCGAAGTGGCCGGTGTCAAAGCTCCCGGGAGTGTGGTGCCTCTGGCCAGCGTTGACCGTCTTGCCGCAAGCTTGGATGAGATCGTATCCACCCTCGAAAATGACCAAGGACCAACCGGGCTGATCGAATCTTCGGGTGCCGCATGGCGGCTGCTAACCCAGCTAGCAACGGACCGCCGGATACCCGCCCCTGATGAGCCCATGGAGCGTGCGCTGACCTACCTCCGATCACGCATCGAGGGCACCGTTCGGGTGCCGGACCTGGCAGCCATGCTCGGTGTATCCACGACTCGATTGGGCAGGCTCTTTCGGGACTCAACAGGCGGCGGCGTCGTTGCCCACCATCTCGTCTTGAAGATGGCCCACGCCAGGCATCTATTGGACACGACGGAACTTTCCATTGCCGAGGTGGGCCGCCGAGTAGGAATGACGGACCAGTTCTACTTCTCCCGCCAATTCAGCCGGACTCATGGAATGAGTCCCACAAGCTATAGAGCAGAGCGGAAAGGGTAGTGAACTGAGCGGGCGAGAAGCCCTTGGCCCCCACCATCGTTTCAAGGACTAGCAGCTACCGATGGACTGCCAAGGGCAGTCAGGCTGCCCTGGCATTTGATTGTGTGTCCACTAGTTGACTTGCCAGAGTTGGCCAAGGTTTGGCGCCGTCGGTGCCCAAGGCATCGATTGCAATGGATTCGCTTGCCGACACTTCTGCAAGCGTTGTCGTTGATCGGCGTTGGAAGCCGGGCATCCACTGTGTATGCCATTAGGGCGCTGTCTTTGGCCGTGACCTCCACGCTGATGGGAGCCCACTCCTTGCTGCTATGTCGAGATACTACAGGCGATCAAGAGTGCATTATTTTGCGAGTTTGCGGCCCACACTGAGACCTGACACGGCCAACATCCACTGCTAACTGGAGCGCCTGAAGGGCTCGCATATCCTGCGCCAGGTGGGCCATGATGCGCTGCGCCAATCCCGAGATGACGTAATGGGGGCACCAGTATCAGGACGCCGTTGTTGGCTTTGGCGGCCTCGCGGAAAAGGACAAGAAAAGTGGCCGGTCTCCGTTGGAGACCGGCCACTGCTGTGGTGGTGAGTTAGTTTCGCGCTGACCCGGAGCCGGCGGGGCTAAGCTCGGGAGCTTCGGGGCTGTGAGCACCGCTGCGTGATGGGGCGCCTTCAGTGTGAGGAGTTGTCTGGACAAGGTCGGCCTCGAGGCTGGAGTTCTTCGACGGTTCCTTGACCATGAACGAGGCAACCAGAGTCAATGCGATGCAGCCGGTGACGTACCAGAAGAACGTGGATTCCATGCCCGCCTGCTTGAGCGCCAAACCGATGGGTTCAACGGTTCCGCCGAAGGATGCTGCAACGAGTGCGTGCGGCAGTCCGACGCCGAGTGCACGGACCCGGGTGGGGAACATTTCAGCTTTGACGATCGAAGCGCAGGCTGTGTAGCCGGAGACGAAGATCAAGCAGAGCATCATCAGGCCGAAGGCGGCGAAGACGTTGGTGGTGTCGGCGAGGATGGTCAGTACCGGCACGGTAACGATGGTGCCGCCGATAGAGAAGAAAAGCATGACCTTGCGGCGTCCGTAGCGGTCCGAGAGGCCGCCGGCGATCGGCTGCAGGAACATGAAGAGGAACAGTGCCACAAAGCTGATGACGCTGGCGTCTTCCTTGGCGATGCCGGAGGTGTTGACCATGTATTTCTGCATGTAGGTGGTGTAGACGTAGAAGCTGACTGTGCCACCGATGGCCAGGCAGAAGACGGCGATGAGCTGCTTGGGGTACTGCAGGAGAGCGCGCAAGGATCCTACAGGCTTCTTACCGGTGGATGCGGTCTCTGCTTCGCTGCGCGCCTTCTCCAGTTTGTAGTGCTCGGATTCGTCCATGGAGCGGCGGAGGACCATGACCAGGAGTCCGGCTACGGCGCCGATGATGAACGGGATGCGCCAACCCCATTCGCCCATCTGTTCGGGTGTCAGGATGCGTTGCAGCAGGATCATCACCAGCAGAGCGGAGAGTTGGCCGATGATGATGGAGACGTACTGGAAGCTGGAGAAGAAGCCGCGGCGGCCAGGCGTTGCGACCTCTGAAAGATACGTGGCGCTGGAGCCGAATTCCCCGCCGACGCTCAGGCCCTGAATGAGCCGTGCGAAGACCAAGAGGATAGGTGCCCAAATCCCGATCGTGTCGAAGGATGGGGTGAGGCCGATCGTCAGCGAGCCGGCGCTCATGAGAAGGACGGAAGCGGCGAGGGCGTTTCGGCGTCCGTGGCGGTCCGCGTACATGCCCAGCAACCAGCCGCCTAGGGGGCGCATGAGGAAGCCGACGGCGAAAACGGCTGCGGTTGACAGCAGCTGGGCGGTGGGGTTGCCGCTGGGGAAGAACTCGGCAGCGAAGTAGATGCTGAATGAAGCGTAGACGAACCAGTCGTACCACTCGATCAGGTTACCGAGGCACCCTTTGACGACGTTGCTCACCACACGGGACTTGACCGGTGCAGCTTGCGTGCTTTGAGTGTTCACTTGAACTCCTTTGTTCTTGTCGGTGGCGTTGGGCTTCTGCTGCCGTCGCCGCCGGTTCGGGGCTTTCGCCGTGGAACTACCTCCAATGTGTCTCAGGTCACCGGGCCTGAATAGCGAATTGGCGATTTCTTAGCCGTCCCTTAAGACGGTTCTTCTGTGAGCGTTTGGCAGGCACGAAAAAGCCGGGCCCGCAGCAACTGCGGACCCGGCACGACCGGTCTTACAGGGAACTAGACGCGGGCGAGGCCCGGAGATTCGTCGCTGGTCCCTTCGGCGGCTACGCGCTCATCAAAATGGGCGGCCAGAAGCTCTCCTGAGTGCATCAGGTGCTCCTCCATCTCCGCCCGGGCCGTGGCGGCGTCCTTGGATCGGATGGCTTCCAAGAGCTTTGAATGGTCGTCGACAGTAGCTCTGGGCCAGCCTTCAATGCTGGAGTAGAACCTTCGTGGGACATAGCGCGAGACGAGGCCCATGGCCCAGATAATCTTCCGCGAATCAGCCAGGAGATTGATCTCGCGGTGGAAGGCATGGTTTTTTTCTTCCAGCAAGGCATCGTCGTGGCGGGCTGCAGCTGCAATGAGTTCGTGGTGCAGTGCTTCGAGCTCAGCCAAGTCCTTGTCGGTGGCATTGTGCGTGGCCCGCGCCGCCAGCTCGCCACCAATGAGAGCCTGAACCTTGAAGATGTCCCGGATGTCCTTCCCAGTCAGCGGCGCAACTTGGAAGCCCTTCCGGGGTACCAGTTCCAGGAAGCCCTCCACCCGCAGGGACTGAAGAGCTTCCCGGACCGGTGTGGTGGAGATTTGGAGGGCCTCGGCCAAGACCTCTGGCCGAACCTGTGTTCCTGGCCGGAGGCTGCCGGACATGATGAGGGCGCGGACGTAGGAGGAAGCCTCGTCGCTCAGTTGCGGACGAACACGTTTGCGCTCATTCATGGTCATGTCACTTTCTGCTTACTACATCCAAAACTACGGCATTGCCCGGGAAGAATTGTCGCAGCTTTCATAGCGGTTATGGCGCGTCGAACCCTAGGCATGGTTGCGCTTGTATGCCTCGGCAGCACCCGGATGCAGCGGAATCCCGGAGGTGTAGATCAGTGACCGGGCGTCCAGGAACTGAATGCCCACGGCTCCCGGAGGTACGAGTTCCGCGGATCTGGTGACTAAGACGTCAACAACCCTGCTGACCACGTCGTTGGGAAGGCCGGGCCTGGCCAGGAGGATGGTTGAAATTCCCACCGACGCGATTTCTGTTGCCGAGGCATAGAGGCTTTTCGGTAGAGTCACCGGCTGGTACACGGGCCCGTACTGCTCCTGCAGCGTCCGCTGTTCGGCAGCGAGGTCCAGCAGGCGGATCCCGGATGCAGGACCTCGGCCGGTACTGGTGTCCATCTGGGGATGTGGCACTCCGCCGGCAAAGAGCGCGGCCTCAACGTCACCAGCGGCCAGCGCCTCAAGCACCTCAGTGATGGGTATTTGGCGGATAGTCACCTCGGATTCATTGAGCCCTCCGGCCTCGAGAAGTAGTCGGCCTGCCCGGATAGTGGCGGAGCTGGCGCCCAGGCTGATGACCTTTCCTCTGAGCTGGGACACGGTCCGTAAGGACGAATTTCCGGCGACGGCGAACTGCAGGTAGTTCAAGTAGAGGCGACCCACGGCTTGCAGCTTCTCGCGTTGGGGCAGTGCTACGTCGGCCAAAACCAAAGCGAAGTCGAGTTTGCCTGCCAGGATACTGTCCAGGTTTTCCACTGAACCATCGGTGATCCTGGGATCCAAGGTGAAGCCAACGTCGGTGCCGGATACGGCGGCAGTCAGTGATTGGCCGAAATCGTAGAAGAACCCTCGGTTTTCAGCGGTGCCCAAGGTGAACTGTTGCACTGGTGCGCTGCAACTTCCCAACAGGCCACCTGCTGTAGCTGCGGAAACTGCGGTGAGTAGCCGCCGTCGTGATAGCTGCCGGCGGGAGATGATCGGGTCTGTCATGGCGCAGCCTCCTCGTGAGCTGCAGGAAGTGTCAATACGACGGTGAGACCGCCGCCAGGGGTTTCCCTGGTGCTTATGCGGCCACCATTTCGTTCTATGAGTGCCTCCACAATGGACAGTCCCAATCCGGTTCCCCCGGGCTTTTCCGGCTGCTGGGCTGTTCCGCGGTAGAACCGCCTGGTGATCAACGTCAGTTCGCTTGGCTCTACGCCTGCGCCGTTATCTGCCACGGTGACCATGACCCAGGCGTCATCGTCGGCATCGACTGAAATCCTGACAGTGGCGCCTTGGCCAGCGTACTTGCAGGCATTATCCAGGAGGACGTCGAGAGACTGTTCAAGGTCGCCGGTGCTGACGGAGGCGGCGGGACCGGCAGCGGAGTCTCGAACTTCAAGGGCAACCCCGGCGTCAGCAGCAATTTCCGCCCAAAAATCCGACCGCTCTTGAGCGACGGACAATGGCCGGCAGTACTCGTGACCCGGTTGCGGGGCACGCGGCGTTTCTGCCACGGATAAGGCCAACAGATCGTCAAGGATTTCCTCCAGGCGAAGAGTCTCGCCGAGAGCTCGCTGGTAGCTCTTTGTGCCGTCGCTATGGACCTGAGGTTCCAAGAGGTCCAGACGCAATTGGAGAGCCGTCAGGGGGTTTCGCAATTGGTGGGCTGTATCGGCCACCAGTCGGCTTTGGGCGTCCGCCGAGGCGTGAACAGTTGTCGCCATTTTTTCAAAAGCTTTGGAGAGTAATCGGAACTCCGGAGGCCCCCCGGTGGTGTGCTGAGGCAACGGTGCGACGTCACTGCCGGCAGCTTTAGCGACGGGCAGGCTTTCTGTCAGCTCCTGCATGCTCTGGCTGACTTTGTCCAAGGGCCGAAGGATCCACCGGCTGACAGCCAAAGCCAAGAGACCGAACACGGCCACCGCCGTGATGGACCCTGCGCCGATGAGCAGCCATATCCGCAGGATGTCGCCCCTCGGTCCGTCCGTGGACGCAACGATGACCACAGCGCCGTTGACTTGCGCGCCGGAACCAATTGGCTTGGCGAAGACTGCCGTCTGGGGACTCCACGGCGTGAGGAGTTCAAGGCCGGATGAGCGTTCGTTGCGCAGCGCCCGGCCGACGGCGGCAGAGACATCCGGGTCGTCCAAGGTGGTTCCAACCGCATGGGCGGAAGCGCCCCTGGTGGACACTACAGCGACGGCATCACCATAGAGGCCGTTGTAGGCAGCAATTTCCTCCATGAGCAGGCCGGAACCTGCGTTTCGCACGTAGCTGTCGGCCAGGTCGGCGAACCGTTGAAGGTCCCCGTCCCTGCTGAGGACGAACTGGCGGGTGCGAAGGTCAGCGGACGACAACGCCAGGGGGACCGCGAATCCTGCCACGACGATGGCCCCGAGGATGGCAAGGACCAACAGCAGCCTGGTTCTCACTGCTCGCCGGTCCAGCGATACCCAAAACCGCGAATGGTCTCAATCAACCCTGGGCGTCCGATCTTGGACCGGAGAGCGGTCATATGGACATCAAGTGACCGCGACACCGTGACGAAGGCGTCGCCCCAAATATGGTCCATCATGTGCTGGCGGCTGACAGCTGTCCCAGGGCTGTCAACCAGCATCGCCAGCAACTGGAACTCCTTGGTGGTCAACTGGATCTGCTCTCCGCCCACTTCCAAAGTTCTCCCCGAAAGGTCGACGAGGACGTCGCCAAACTCCCGAAGATCCGTTGATGAGGCAGAGGCACGCTGCGCCCGCCGTCGGATGGACTCAATCCGGGCCAACAACTCAGTGATGCGGGCCGGCTTAACCAGATAGTCATCGGCCCCGTTCCGCAAACCACGAACCACCGAGCGCTCGTCGTCCCGAGCGGTCAACACGATGACGGGCACCGCTGAAACCTGTCGGAGGCGCCTGAGGACTTCGATTCCGTCCATGTCGGGAAGTCCCAAGTCGAGCAGGACCAGGTCGAAGTCCGGGTGCCGGGTCAAGAGCTCAGTTCCACGGGCCATGCGGTGCGCCGTGATCCGGTTTGCTTCCAACGCGTCCACGAGTGCGCTGGCAACGCCGTCGTCGTCTTCGACAACACCTATCCGCATGTATCAGGTTCCTTTCACTGGTTCAGGCGGTACGGGAAATCCCGCACCGCCCGACCTTCGTCTCTTTGGTTACTCTAAGCTCCTCGATCCGTCAGAACGAGGCAGGATCGCTAGCCGATCCGGAAATCGACGACGCCGGACTGGGCCGCCGCCGTCAGCAGACGGTCCTGGGCTGCTTTGTGCTCTGCCGAATAGCCCTCCGCAGGCGAAGCTGCCTCCGGCCGGCCGACATAACCGAGACGGAAACGGCTCAGACCCATTTTGAGCAGCTTGGGCAGCACATATGTCCATGCACCCATGTTCTCGGGTTCTTCCTGGACCCAGACGACTTCCTCCAGCCCACCGGCCGCCGCCACTTCGCGCATGATCTCTTCATGGGGGAAGGGGTACAGCTGTTCGAGGCGAAGCAGGCGCACGCCGTCGCCCAGGCGTTCCTTGGCCTCGACTCCCACCTTCCCGGTGCAGAGGAGAAGGCGTGTTGCCTCGTGGCTGGGAGCACCGGATGCCAAGACGTTGTGGAAGGTGCCTGCGGTGAAATCTTCCACAGCAGATTTCGCGGATTCAGCCCGCAGCAGTGACTTTGGCGTGAAAATGATGTGCGGCCGGGGCTCCTCCATGGCTGCTGCATTCACCAGGGCGTTGAAGTACTGCGCCGCCGTGGTCGGGATGAGGATACGGGCATTGTCGCGCGCTGCGAGCTGGAGGAACCGCTCAAGGCGTGCCGAGGAGTGTTCCGGACCTGCACCTTCCCAGCCGTGGGGGAGGAGCGCAACAAAGCGGCTTTCGCGGCCCCACTTGTCGCGCCCGGCCATGATGAACTGATCGAAAATAACTTGTGCAACGTTCACGAAGTCACCGAACTGGGCCTCCCACAACTGGAGTGAGTCCGTGTTCGTCCGGCCGTAGCCATACTCAAACCCCACCGTGGCAACCTCGGTCAACGGAGTATTAGCCACAAGGAAGGGTGCGTCCTCGAACGTGAGACGCTCCGCCTTGTCGCCGGTCTGGGCATCGTGCACCACGATGTGCCGGTGGCTGAAGGTGCCGCGCTCCACGTCCTCACCCGTAAGCCGTACGGGCACGCCGGCCTCATTGATGTGCTTCAAAGCCAGGAGTTCCGCCTGTCCCCAGTCCACCAGGAACTCCTTGTCACGCAAGGCGCGCTTCTTATCGAATTGACGCATCAGCTTCGGATGGATTGCGACGTCGTCACGCGATTGTTCTGCCGCGTCGAGCACGTCGGCGAGCCACGTGGCCGTAATGTCCCGCAGTTTATCCACGACGCCGGGGCGGGGTGCGAACTCCTGCGTCACGACGGTGTTCAAATCGAAGACCCGCGCCTTCTCCAAGGCTCCGACGAGGTGCTCCTTGGCCGCAGCCCGGGTTTCAGCGACGTAGGTGTTGGTCACAATGCCGGCCGTTTCCAGAGTGCCGGCGTAGATTTCGTGAACCGGAGGGTGCTGGTCGATGTCGTCGTAATATACGGGCTGCGTGTAGCGGGGCTCGTCAGTCTCATTGTGTCCATGCCGGCGGTAACCCTGGACATGGATGACGATGTCCGTGCCAAAGCGCTCGCGGTATTCGAAGGCAATCCTGGCTGCAACCAGGTTTGCGTCGACGTCGTCTGCGTCTGTGTGGATGACCGGGACGTCGAAGCCGCGGATGACGTCCGAAGGGTATGTCGTGGAACGCAGCTGGAACGGGGTGGCCGTGAATCCGAGCCTGTTGTCCTGGACGACGTGGATGGTGCCGCCTACGTTGTAGGGCTCAAGCCGCTGCAGGTTAAAGGTCTCGTAGACGACGCCCTGTCCGGTGAAAGCGGCGTCACCGTGCAACAACACGGGAAGAACCCTGCGACGCGCCACTTCGGGTGCAATACCGTCAGCGATCAACTGGTCCTGCTTGGCTTTGGCCGCGCCAAGGGCCACAGGTGATACGAATTCGAGGTGACTTGGATTCTGTTCCAGCATGACGCTGATCGAGGAGCCATCCGTGTCGGTGAAAGTGCCGCTACCGCCCAGGTGCTGGCGGACATCGCCGGAACGGGCCAGTTCGGTGGACCGGGCTGACGGGAGAAATTCGGCAAGGATGCGCTCCATAGGCCAGTTAAGGATGTGAGCCATGATGCTGAGCCGGCCCCGGTGGGCCATGCCCAGGACAGTGTCTGTGTAGCCCTTTCCTGCGGCCTGTCCCGCCATCTCCGCCAAGGCAACAACGGTTGATTCGAGACCCTGCACTGAGAGTGTTTTTTGCCCCAGGAATTGTGTTTGGAGGTAGCTTTCGAAGACGTCGATGTCGGTTGAGAGCTTGAGCGCCTGGAGGCGTCGCTCAGCGGTTGGCTGGGGAGTGCCGTGGCGGATCAGGTCAGCCAGCCAGCTTCGGGTTTCGGGGTCGGAAAGGTGTCCAAATTCGATCTCGACGCCGTTCGGCAGCCAAGATCCCTCATCGCGTGCTCGCACGGGTTCCAGCCGGGCGACGGTAGCGCTTCCTGCGCTGTTGAACTCGGCAAGCCGCACGTCGCCGTCCGCGGCGGAGTCCGCCTCCTGTAGTCCGAGCAGCGGGTCAGGCTCGTTGCGCAGAATTTCCTGCTCGAGTTCAGCCAGGAAGTCCTGTGACCGCAGCAGCTTTTCCACCGCTCCCAGGAAGCTCCCCGAGTCGGCGCCCTGGATGGCTCGGTGGTCATAGGTGGAGGACAAGGTGAGGACAGGGTCCACAGGTTGCGTGGCAGCGAGAGTTTCCAGTCCCGCGGGGATGCCAATGGCACCGGCTGCGACGATGATGCCAGGTCCGGCAGGAAGCAGCGGTACGCCGGTCGTCGAACCAAAACGGCCGGTGCTGGTGAGGATGAGCGTGGCGCCGCGAAGCTTGGTCACAGCGATGGTTCCCGCCCGGCATTCCTGGGACAGCTGGCCGAGCCGGTCTACCAACGCAGGGAATGTGAGGCTGGCCGCGTTGTGGATCACGGGGACCATGATGGAGTGGCCCGCGGACGTCTCGACGTCTACCGCCACTCCAAGGTTGACCGCCCCTTCTTGAACGAGGACAAGGTCCGCGCCGTCGGATTCGATCCGTTGACGCACTGCCGGAACTTCGTGCTGGGCGGCACGGGCCATGGCCGTCGCCAGCACGGCGGCGATCGGGACGTTGAAGCCCTGGCCGCGGAGGCGTTCACGCCATGCCATGAGTGCAGAGACCTCAAAGGTCCTCATGGTGGATGCCGTAGGCACGCTGAGGCTGGCCTCCATATTCCGGGCCATGGCCGCGCCCCGGCCACGGAGGACTTTACGGGAATCTGCCGCGGGTGTTGAGTCCGGGTCAGTCGGGCTGGATTCGGGGGTCAGGTTCTGAAGCATGTGATTGTCTTTCAGCAGAGGTGTCGGGTGCCATGGGTGAAGAGAACTGGTAACCCGAGGGATTGCATTCCATCGTCCTCGTTATGGATAGATGGCACCAATACCTTTTGGTGATGGCTGTATGTCATGGTGTGATTGCATTTAATTGGCGGCGACGACGAGGGGACCATACCGTGGAGATGCGGCAACTTCAGGCACTGTTAGCGGTGGCTGACACCGGAAGCGTGACTAAAGCAGCAGAGCTTTTGCACATCGTGCAGCCAGCCGTCACCCGGCAAATCCACAACCTTGAGGCCGAACTCGGGACCTCCCTCTTCGATAGGAGCCGCAGTGGCATGCGGCTGACGGAGATCGGCGCGCAGGTGGTTGAACGGGCAAGACGGGCATTGAATGAGCTTGACCGTGCGCGGGAGGAAGCGAGAACTTCCGGTGCTGGCCTTCACGGCATCGTCACGGTGGGGCTCCTGGCCAGCACTGCGTCACTCCTCGCCGTCCCACTGGTGTCAGCAGTGACTGAACGGCACCCCGGCGTCCGGCTGCGTGTAGTGACCGGATACGGCGGGCATCTGAGCCGCTGGTTGGAAGCAGGGGATGTGGATGTCGCCCTGACGTACAACCAGCCACCCGCCACCGGCCTTGACGTCAAGCCGCTCTTGGAGGAGGCTCTCTGGGCTGTGGCCCCCCCGGCGGCCGCAACAGTGAGGCCAGAAGGAGTGGATCTTTCAGAGCTGCTGCTCCAGTCGCTGGTGATGCCCAGTGCCCCGCATGCCATCCGATCCCTTGTGGAAAGTGCCGCGGCGCGACTTAATGTTCCGCTGGACATTGCTGTGGAAACCAACGACGCCGGTGTGCAGAAGCAACTGGTGCAGAGCGGCCTGGGATGGACAGTCTTGCCCGGCATTATGGTGGCCGACGAAGCGGCGGGCGGCGTCCTCAATTCGTCCCCCATCGTTAATCCCGAAATACCACGGAAAATCGTTCTCGTCCGGCCGTCCGGCACCCGGGCGCCAGGTGCCGGACGCATGGTTGCGGATCTCTTGGAGGATGTGGTGCTTACTCGGATTGCCAGTGGAAAGTGGCCGTCCGCGCGCCTCGTCGTTTGACGTCCGGCACGCCCATGCTCCTAACCGAACTTGATCGGAGCGTTCAGTTGTCGGGGACGAATCCATACTTCGTAGTTTTCCGCTGCCGTGTACATCATCCGCTGATGGGTTGTATCCGCGGCCAACCACAGCGCTGAAGAGTCCGGCATGGCGCTTTCCACAGTTCCGCAGCGGATAACCCGGTGCCCCTGTCTGATTTCCACCACGGCGCCAACCAGTCGACTCCAACTCGCAGTTGTATCCACAGTGGTGTCCCTCCCGCGCTCAGTAAGAGCGGGGGAGCCCCAGCACTTTCGTGGCCACGAATGACTTGATCATGTTGTTGTTGACGGGTGCCACCTGGAACATGCGCGTTTCGCGGAATTTGCGTTCGACGTCGTACTCATCCACGAAGCCGTAACCGCCATGCGTGTCCAGGCAGGCGTTGGCGGCGGCCCAACTGGCCTCGGAGGCAAGATGCTTGGCCATATTGGCTTCCGCGCCGCAGGGCTCGCCGGCATCGAAGAGCCGGGCTGCTTCGTAGCGCATCATGTCCGCCGCCCGGACCTTCATGTAGGCATCGGTAATGGGGAACTGTACGCCCTGGTTGGTACCAATGGTCCGGCCAAAAACGGAACGCTTGTTGGCGTATTCCACTGCACGGGTGGTGAACCAGTAGCCGTCACCGATGGCCTCGGAAGCAAGCAGGATTCGTTCTGCGTTCCATCCGTCGATGACGTAGCGGAAGCCCTTGCCGACCTCCCCGATCACTGCTGACTGCGGCACGCGCATGCCTTTGTAGAAGATTTGGTTGGTGGCGTAGTTAAACATCGTCCGTACCTTTACTACTTCCAGGGTCTCAGGTTGCTCGGCACGCACCTGGCGGAGGTCCACAAGGAACAGCGTGAGTCCGTGGGTCCGGTCGCCGCCCTTTTCTTCGGGTTTGGCAGATGTCCGGGCGAGGACGAACGCGAGATCGGATTCATCGATGCGGCTGGTCCAGCTCTTGTGGCCGGTGATGACGTAGTGGTCTCCGTCCTTGACGGCTGCGGTCTCTATGCTGGTGGTGTCCGAGCCGGCAGCGTCCTCGGTGATGGAGAATGCCTGAAGGCGGAGGTCGCCGGAGGCGATTGCCGGCAGGTAGGCGTTTTTCTGGGCTTCGTTGCCATGGCGGAGGAGTGCACCCATGGTGTACATCTGCGCATGGCATGCTGCTGAGTGGCCGCCGGACTTGTTGATTTCTTCCATGATCACGCTGGCCTCGGTGAGACCGACGCCAAGGCCGCCATACTCAGCGGGGATCAGCGCAGCCAAGAGGCCTTCCTTGGTCAGCCGGTCAACGAATTCCTGTGGGTAACGCCGGTTCCGATCCGTCTCTCGCCAGTATTCATCCGGGAAGAGGGCGCAGAGGCTTCGAGTCTTTGCTCGCAGTTCTTCGACGGTGGTGGGTGTGCTCATCGGATGCTCCTTCGTGGGTTTGGCTAGTGCGTCTTCGGTAGCCTGACTTCGAGAATACAGAATATATTCAGTCCGTGACAAGAGGTTTCGGAGAGGCAAATTTAAGCCGAGGAGCAATCAAAGATCTTGACAACTCAGTGATATGGCGGGTTTGCTTAGATCAGTACAAAATATATTTACTGCCAACAAGCGTGAATTTCCACCGTCGAAGGAGACGAACGATGACCCAAACAACATCGCGAAACACATCTGACCAGACCCGGGTAGTGCCGGGCTGGACCGGACGGCTGTTTGAGGACTTTGCCGTCGGTGACATCTACTATCACCCGTTTGGCAAGACAGTCACCGAGGCCGACAACCAGACATTCACCCTGGTCACCCAGAATGTTGCCAAGACCCATATCGATAGGAACTTTGCCGCGGCCACCGAATTCGGCCTGCCGCTGGTCAACTCGACGTTCACTCTGGCTCTGGTGACGGGGCAGTCCACCATCGACCTGTCCATGAACGTCTTCGCGAACATGGGCTGGGACGAAGTGCGGATGCCCAACCCCGTATTTGAAGGCGACACCATTTACTCGCGTTCAAAGGTTTTGGCCGTGCGCGAATCCAAGTCACGGCCCAATCTCGGCTTGGTCACCGTCGCAACTGAGGGCTACAACCAGGACGGCAAGATCGTGATCAGCTACCGCAGGACATTCATGGTGTACCGTCAGGGCCACCTCCCCAGCGTTGAATCAGCTCGACCGGATGAATCCTCACTGCCGGACCACGGGGATTTCCAGTGATGGGCTCCGGCACCTTGACCTCAAACGTCACCGGCGTGGACATCGCCACTGCTGCCGTTTCCGCGCTGTTTGTCCCGGGGGACCGTCCCGAACGGTTCGTCAAGGCTGCGAGTGCCGGCGCCGGCGTCGTCATCATTGACCTTGAGGACGCTGTAGCGCCGGCGAGCAAGGACGCGGCGCTGGCCGCCGTCGTCGAGGCGCTGACTGCCGGCGAGATCCGCGCTTTGGTACGCGTTAATGCCAAGGACTCAGAAACGCACGACGCCGAAATCTTGGCGCTGCTCGACGTCACCGCGCGCGAGGGGCACGGTTTGCTGGGTTTGGTGTTGCCAAAGGCGGACGATCCCGGGCTTGTAGCCGAAATCCGTGGGCTTTTTCCACCGGACCTTGCTCTTGTGCCGTTGATCGAATCAGCCGCTGGCCTCGTCCATTCTCTTGACTTGGCGCGAGTTCCGGGAGTCACCCGCCTGGCTTTTGGGGCGATCGATTTCGCTCTCGATATTGACGCATCCGGGGAAGATCGATTCCTGGACCACGCCCGCTCACAGTTGGTGGTGGCGTCCCGTGCCGCGGGAATTGCCGCACCGTTGGATTCGCCGTGCGTCGACATTCAGGACGAGGGCGAGATTGAAGAGTCGGCGCTCCTGGCCCGGAAGTTCGGCTTCGGGGGAAAACTGTGCATCCACCCTCGCCAGGTCGCCGCCGTTACCGTTGCTTTCGTTCCCTCGGAAGCCGAAGTAGCATGGGCGCGCTCGGTGATCGGCGCTGAAGGTGCCGCTGTCCAAGTGGACGGCAAGATGATTGACCGTCCGGTTACCGACCGGGCCAAGCGAATTCTGGCCAAGGCCGGAAAGGAGTTCTAGTGTCCCGGCTTCCGTTGGCAGGCATGACAGTCATTTCTCTGGAGCAGGCGGTTGCCGCTCCCTTCGCCACCCGTCAGCTGGCTGACTTGGGGGCGCGGGTCATCAAGATTGAGCGCGACGCTGGTGATTTCGCCCGCGGGTATGACACCAAAGTTGACGGCATGTCCAGTTACTTTGTCTGGCTCAACCGAGGCAAGGAAAGCGTGGTTTTGGACCTGAAGTCCGAGGACGGGCTTGCTGTGCTCAAAGAGCTGGTGTCCAGCGCTGACGTGTTGGTTCAAAATCTCGCTCCAGGTGCAGTGGAACGGCTTGGTTTCGGACCCGATGACGCCTTGGCGCTGAATCCAAAGCTGATCCACGTCTCCATTTCCGGCTATGGGCGTGGCGGTACTCACGAGCAAAAGAAAGCCTACGACCTCCTGATCCAATGTGAGTCGGGCCTGCTAAGCGTCACTGGATCTCCTGACAGTCCAGCAAAGGTGGGTGTCTCCATTGCGGACATCTGCGCTGGTATGTACGCCTACTCGGGCATCCTCACGTCATTGTTGAGCCGCGCCACCACCGGCCGAGGGGATGTTGTGGAGGTTTCCATGCTGGAAGCCCTCGCCGAATGGTTGAGCCAACCGTACTTCTTCGCCGAATACGGAGGTGCGCCGCCAGCCCGCGCCGGTGCGCAGCACGCCAGCATCGCGCCCTACGGTCCGTTCCATGTTCAGGACGGCACCGTGTTTCTGGGGATCCAAAACGAGCGGGAGTGGGCAGTTTTCTGTCAGAAGGTGCTGGGTAGTTCCGGACTCTCTACGGATTCCCGCTTCGCCAGCAACAGCCAGCGGGTGGCAAACCGCTCTGAACTGCATGAGGCCATCAACGCTGTCCTGGGGAGCATGAGCACCGAGTCCGTAACTGCGGCGCTGGATGCCGCCGGGATAGCCAATGCGGAGTTGCGGGACTTGCACGGTTTGTCGCAACACCCGCAATTATCGGCGAGAAACCGGTGGCGGGATGTGGAGTCGCCTGTGGGGCCCCTCCGCAGCTTGATTCCGCCCGTAACGTCACGCGAGGTTGATTACCGCATGGCCGCCGTGCCGGCTCTCGGCGAGCACACCGCCAAGGTTCGCGCCGAACTCGGCATGGCCTAGAGAGAACTTGAGTACAAGGATCAGCCGCCCGGGCGTTGCACCGGGCGGCTGATCCTTGGTTGGCGGGTGGGGAGCGAACGGAGTTGGTCTATTTGATGGCCAGGGCCGGAAGGCCGCTGGCAAGGTCCGCTGAAGGCTTGACGTCTTTCGATTTGGGGTTGGACTTCAGCCGTACCTCCAAGTATTTCGCAACGCCGGCCAACAGCAGGCAAAGGCAGATGTAGATACTGCCAACCACCAACGCTGCAGGAATGATGGGTGAGGAATAGCTCGCCGAACTACCCACAAGCTTGCCCAGGTAGAGCAGCTCTTGATACGTGATGACGAAGCCGAGCGCTGTATCCTTCAACACCACCACCATTTGGGCAACGATCACCGGGAGCATTGCCCGAATCGCTTGGGGCAACAAGACAAGCCTCATGACGGCAGTTTTCCGGAATCCAATGGCGTACGCCGCCTCCGACTGGCCGCGGGGGACAGCATCGACGCCGGTTCGGAATACTTCAGCTAGGACCGCCCCGCTGTAAACAGAGACGGCCGTGACCACCGCCGTAAACGGAGTTACCCACGTTTGCCCAACCACTGGGAGCCCGTAGTACATGATCATCATCAATACCAAAACCGGAATGGCCCGAAGGACTTCTGTGATGAAGGCGAAGCACCTGCTGATCCATGGATTGTCAGACATACGGCCCAGAGCAAGTCCGAAACCAATCCCCAGACTGAACACTGCGCCCAAACCAAACGCGGACAATGTGCGAAGAGTTGCTGCCCCGATCTGCTCCCAGACTTGTGGATAGGAAAACACCCGCCACTTCTGTTCGCTGAACTGTCCGGTGACGGCCAATCTATAGGCGATGAATCCAAGGACTCCGAGGACAACCACTACCGCTACGATTGCGAGAAATCGGTTGCGCGCCACAGCTTTGGGTCCCGGGAGGTCAGAAAAGACATTGCTCATCGAATGATCTTCCATTTCTTTTCAAGGGATCGCTGGGCAAGGGACATGATCGCGACCAGAAGGACGAAGACCAGTGCTACCCATAAGAGAACTCCCAGCGCGTTTTCTCCGCGTTCGCTGAGGTTCGCTCGCACGGCACCCAGCTCCAGTACGGAGAATCCTGCGGCAATGGTTGTCATTTTCAGGATCGCAATAAGGGCGCTGATGAGAGGTGGGACAACTGATCGAAAGGCCTGGGGCAGCACAACATTTCCCATGACCTGGCCGAACGTCATCCCGAGGGCGCGGGCTGCTTCAGCCTGGCCGACAGGAATCGTGTTGAATCCGGACCGGAGCACTTCAGTAACGTAGGTGGCCGCGTATAGCCCGATTGCCGTGATGGCAAGGGCTGTGTAGTCGAGCCGGGGGAGCCCCAGCGAGGGGTAGCCGAAGACGAAGATGAAGAAGACCAAGGTCAACGGCGTGTTTCGGACAAGATTCACGTACGCGGTCCCGATGGCGCGGGCGGCTGGTACTGAAGACACACGCATCACGCCCAGCACCGTGCCCAGGAAAACCGCTATTACGGCTCCTCCAATGAAGAGGACCAAGGTGTTCCAGAGTGCGAGGCCCCAAAGGTCAAGATTGTCAAAAATGATGTTCATGGCTCGGGCTCTCAAGCCTCAGTAGTTGTTTACCGGGGGTTGTTCCCCAGCTTTGCCAGTACTGCCGAGCGTGCTGTCGTAGATCTGCGCCCAGGTGCTGGTACCGGCGGTGAGCATTGTATTGATCGCCTTGCGGAGGCTCGTGTCGTCCTTCGGCAGGCCGATCCCGTAGAGCTCCGTAGTGAAGGTTTCCCCAACTACCTTGAGCTTGTCCGGATCCTGCGAGGCGAAGCCGAGCAACTGTGCTTGATCCGAGGAGACCGCATCCACTTGGCCAGCCTTGAGGGATTCCACGCACTGTGAATACGTGTCGAACTCGGTGGTCTTTACCCCCGGGTAGTTGGCCCGGATGTTCTGGATGGGTGTTCCTCCGGTGATGGAACAAACGGTTACGCCTTGCTTCAGGTCTTCTTCGCCCTTGATCTTTTCATTCTCCTTCTGCACGAGAATTCCCTGACCCGTCTTGAAGTAGGGGCCAGCGAAATCGACCGCAAGCTTGCGCTTGTCCGTGATCGAATACGACCCCACATAGACATCCACATCTCCGTTTGCCAGAGCCTGTTCGCGTGCCACCGACGGGACGGCCTTATAGGCAATCTTGTCTTCTCCGAAGCCCAGCGTTGCGGCTGTCCAGCGTGCAATCTCTACATCGAAGCCGCTACGGGCCCCCGTTACAACATCCAGGTATCCGAACCCGGGTTGGTCTTCTTTGACACCTATGATCAATTGGCCGCGACTTTGAGCGCGTTTGAGGGTAGGGCTGTCCTCCGGGGTCACTGACGTGGCCACGGTGTACGACAGCGCGCTAGGCTCAGGCTGGCCCGGCGTCCCATCCGCTGCGCCTGAACAACCAGCCAAAGCAAACAGGGCTACAGTACAGGCGGCAATGGCGGCATATTTCTTTGACACTTTTGTGCTCCTTATTCATGGGGACATAGCTCTTGGCTTCCGCAGCGCATCGGCGGTCACCAAAGCAGGATTGATGGACTTGGGCGCACTGAACGGCGCCGGCGTCGAAGGTGGTCAGTGAGTGATCAGCTTCGAGAGGAAGTCGCGGGCACGTTCACTGGTCGGATTGGTGAAGAAGCCCTGGGGGGTCTGGTCCTCGATGATTTCGCCATCTGCCATGAACACCACACGGTCGGCAGCCTTGCGGGCAAATCCCATTTCGTGGGTCACCACGATCATCGTCATGCCTTCTTTGGCAAGCTCGATCATCACCTCGAGAACCTCGTTGATCATCTCCGGGTCAAGAGCTGAGGTTGGTTCGTCAAAAAGCATCACCTTGGGGTCCATTGCCAATGCCCTGGCGATGGCGACACGCTGCTGTTGTCCGCCGGAGAGTTGGGCGGGTAGTTTGTGAGCCTGCTGCCCAACCCCAACTCGCTCCAGCAGGGTCAATGCCTGATTCTCCGCTTCGGCTTTACTGATTCTCTTCAGCCGGGTTGGACCAAGCGTCACGTTTTCGAGCACTGTCATGTGAGAAAACAGGTTGAACGATTGGAAGACCATACCGACTTGGGCACGCAAGGCAGCCAGTTCACGACCTTCCTGGGGCAACACCTGCCCGTCGACACGGATTGTGCCTGAGGAAACTGCTTCGAGGCGATTAATCGTCCGGCAGAGCGTTGACTTACCTGAACCTGAGGGGCCAATAAGGACCACCACCTGTCCTTCGTCCACCTCCAAGTCCACATCCTTCAAGACATGGAGTGGTCCGAAATGCTTGTTTACCCCTTTCAGCGAGACCATAGGGCCGTCCGTTGGGCGGATTTGCGCGGACTGGTGAACGGGCGGGGCGTAGGAACTGTTCAAGCTACTTCCTTGCTACGAAGTCATCGATGGAGGGGACGACAGTGACTTTGATCTGAACTCAACGCGGGCAGCTCCCTTGCTGCCCACATCGCTGACGGCAGATCGCGTCACTCGTTGGTTTGGCGGTAACTAGAGCCTAGACATCGAGTGATCCGAGTCACCAGAGATGTGGCATGCCGGTCGCATCATTCAGATATGCTGCCTCGGAATACCGCCTGCATCACAGGGGCGGCGGAGAGTTGACGGAGCCCGGTCTGTCATCACAGTCAGACGATGACAAGAACACGTCGTACGCTTTATCGGAGGTGGTGATCGGCAATGGATCTCAAGGAATTGCAAACGTTTCGCGCAGTGGCGGAGCTGGGGAGTGTCACTAAGGCTTCGGATCGCCTTCATATCGCCCAACCGGCCCTCAGCCGTCAGATTAAGGTGTTGGAAGCGGAGCTCCGGAATGCCTTGTTCTTCCGGGACGGGCGCGGCATGCGCCTAACGCCTGCGGGTGAACTACTCTTCGAGAGAACCACAGAGCTCCAGCGGGATGTCGACCGCCTGCGTGATGATCTCCGATCGTTCACCGGTGCGCCGACCGGTCATGTTCACGTTGGACTTGTGCCTACAGTGAGCGCCCAAGTTGCCGGCACAGTTGCCCGGCGGGTCCTCGCTGAATTTCCAGGGGTGTCCTTAGTGATGTCAGAGAGCTACACGGGCCACTTGGTCGACTGGTTGCATCGTGGGCAACTCGATCTCGCGGTTCTCTATGGGCCGGGCGATTCGTTGCAAATGCCCACAGAGTCATTTGGGAATGAGGAACTTGTAGCGATTGCCGATAAGGGTGGGCGTCTTGCCAACCTGGCAGAAGTGGAACTGAAGGCGCTCGTGAGCGAACCACTTGCCCTTCCGAGTGCCTCGCATGGGGTGCGGCGTATCATTGCCGATGCGGCAGAGCGTGCCAACGCGCCCATGAATGTGGTCATCGAAGCCGACTCATTCCGCATCCTCCTGGAAATAGCTGCGCAGGGCCTCGGAATCACGGTGCTGCCGATTTCCGCCGTACGAGCAGAAGTAGCGGCCGGTGTCCTCGAACAGGCTCGAATCATCCATCCGGCCCTGCATCGGGAAGTAGTGATGGCTTGGGCCGGAAAAGGGACACCTTCGATTGCGGCGACGGCCGTTTCGGCTATCCTCCGGGACGAGGTTGCGAAGATCTTCGCCCAGACGTAGCGACCTCTCAGGGGCAGTGGTTGCTGGAGGAAGCCTAAGTGGGTAACCCTGCAGCGCACGTCTGGTCATAACACGGTGCCGCATAGCTGAAAGGGCGGCACCTTCGTTGGAGGTGCCGCCCTTTCGCGGATCGACCGATAGCCCGGGCGAATGCCGACCAGTTCTTCCCGCCGATGGAATCGTGGCTGATCGCTTGGCAATGCTGGATCGCGGATGCCATGCCACAAGGCGCAAGACCCGGCTTGGCATCCTTTCGACCGACTCTAAACGGGTTTCTTCCGTTGCTCGGGTGATTCATCCAGGGCAAAGACTGGCAAAGTCACCTCTTCGGAGAGGTCAACAAACCCAAGCGAAACCCGACTTCCAACCGCCGGTTGCCCGGACGGCGGCGGCCAAAGCAGTGTGGTCATCCGGACGGTAGGCAATAATTCCACGAGGGCCACTATGTAGGGCGGCTCAATCCACGGGTAATAGCGTTTATGGTAGCGGACCCAACTGCTGACGATGCCTGTTGTTGGAGCCCGCTGCCAACCAACGTCCTCAGAAAAGCAATTCGGACAACGCGGCGATATTGGGTAATAGACATGGTCACACTGCCGGCACTCAGGAATGACCAACTGGTGCCGGCGAGCGTTCTCCCAGAATCCTTCATTGTCGAGGGTGCGGCCTGGCAGCAAGGCCGGGGGAACCGAGGGATACGTATTCACGAAGTGGCCTCCAGAATGATTGATGACCCCATGGGGCCGATGTACTGACCCAGGCGAGCACCCGCTACTTGCCGAGCGTCGCATTGGCCGCGTAGTTGGCGGCTCAGCTCTACAACATGGTTCCAGCCCCCTTGGCCGGACTCTGCGATATGTCCTCCGGATGTGTTCACGGGATTGGGGCCGTCGAATCTCGTTCTTCCATCTGCGATCCATTTCCAGCCCATGCCAGGATCGCAAAAGCCGAAGCGTTCCAGGTCGAACACTACTTGCGGCGCAAAGCTGTCATAGATCGAGACAACATCGATACTCTGCGGGGAGAGTCCGGTCTTCTGGTAAACGGGTTGTGAAGACTCGCGAACAGCATCCGAATCCTGGTAGCCGATGCCCAATCCAGGGTAGCCAAACGGGACTTCGCTTCGACCTGCACGCATCCCCTGCGTCTCCACAAGGCGAACTCCTTGGCCGCTGTCCCTGCTGAGGATAACCGCCACAGCACCATCATTCGGCAAGGCAAAGTCAGGCCGGCGCAGAGGCTCAATAATCCAAGGACTGGCGAGGTAAGTGGCTTCGTCGAGCGGCACATCGCGCAACACCGCGTTGGGATTTCGCTGCGCGTTGGCGCGCTGAGACACGGCGACCGCGGCCAAAGAATCCGGATCTGCATCGTATAACTCTGTGTATCGCCGCCATGCCATGGCCGCACCCGAGCCAGGGGCGGTAAGGCCGTAGTGGCTCACCTCACCGTGCGGGCCCCCGCCTTCACGGAGGGTTTCACGCTCGGCTGGGCCGCCGAAGGCCCGGGTACCCGAACGTCCATGCAGACACAGGATGTTTGATGCCTGGCCCGTACGGACGGCCGCGTCTGCCATCTGCAGGACTGGTCCCGTGAAGCGTCCGTGGTTCCAGGTCTGAAATGTGGTCCGAGTCTCCAACCCGAGGTTAGTTGCCACGAGGTCATAGTCCAGCCCTCCTGAGACAATCAGTCCGTCGATTTCCTTGTGGGCAAGCTGGGCGTCTTGGAGGGCCCTGGCCACGGCTTCACCCATGTGAGATATCACGGTCCGGCCTGACTTCAGTTGATAGGTGCTGTCCCCTACACCGGAGATGACAGAGGAGGACGCCATCAGATGACTCCCTTTTCTCCATAGGCCACGAGTTGATCCGGGGTTCTGCTCAGCAACTCTGTGAACACATACTCGTTGGACTCGCCCATCTCAGGCAATGTGCTCGTCACTCGGCCTGGCGTGCGGGACAGTTTCGGAACCACCCCCGGAAAATGAAGCACCCCCTTCCCCGGCCAGTCCACGGGGAGCAACATATCGCGGGCTTGGTACTGCGGATCCTCAAGGATGTCTTGGGGGCCGTAAACTTTCGAAGCGGGAACTCCGGCATCTTCAAGGATGTCCAATACCTCTGTAGCGGACTGAGTAGCAACCCAGGCTTCGATAGCGGCCTCGATCTCCTCCTCATTGTCCGCACGAAGCCCGGGTGTGGAGTATTTCTGCGCCAGCTCAGGCCGCCCCATGACAGCAGCCAAGCGGGCGAAGACAGCGGTGGTGCCACCTCCGATGACCACGAAGCTATCCTCGGCTGTCGTATAGATTCCGGTGGGCACGACGCGGGGGATGCGTGTCCCTACAGGTGGCTTGACGATCCCATCTGCTTCCCACATCGCAGTGAAGTCCTTCATCAGGGCATACAACGATTCATAGAGGGCAGTGTCCACCACCTGTCCTTTTCCGCTGCTCTTGAGCTCGTGGATGCAAGCGAGCACACCGTATGCTGTGAACATGCCCGCTACGGCGTCTGCGATGCTGACACCGGCTCGGATCGGTGCCCTCCCGGGCTCTCCCGTAATCGAGCGGAGCCCACTCATCGCTTCACCGATGAGGCCAAAGCCGGGGCGGGCAGCGTAGGGGCCCGTTTGCCCATATCCCGACACCCGTGCGTAGATGAGGCGCGGGTTGATCTTCTCCAGATCGGAGGGGCCCAGCTGCCATTTCTCCATCGTTCCTGGTCGGAAGTTTTCCACCAGAATGTCAGCCTTTGCTATCAGGTCAAGGAAGATCTCCCGGCCTTCAGCAGTCTTTACGTCGAGTGTTACGCAATGCTTGTTTCTTGAGACAACGGACCAGTGATAGCTGACGCCGCGGTCGTCCGTGTGGGCCCAGGTGCGCAAGGGGTCAGGCAGCCCTGGGCGCTCGATCTTGATCACCTCGGCACCCATGTCGCCGAGCAGCTGGCAGCAATACGGTCCCGCGTAAATGCTTCCAATTTCGATGACGCGCAGTCCGTCAAGAGGGGGCTTCTGTGACATTGGGTTCCTCCGGTGGGGCTAAGTGGGCGTTCTCTACCCATGGTTGATGCACCAGCGGCCGGCTCAGGGGGCGGCACTCGTGGTTGAAGTCATTGGTGATGGTCGGATGCCAGGCGTCGAAAGGGCGATACCACGGCGGTGTCAGGGGCTTGATCAGGAAGCTTTACTCTTCCTGGAGGCACTGAATGATCGCTTCCAACGAGGCTTACCCAGAAGCATCATGATGAACACCACCGGCATCGTTAGGCACGTCATGGTGAGTGCCAGGGCGGCCATCTGGTTGTAGCTACCCTGCTGGAAGACGTCCAGCAGCAAGAACCCCATGAGCGGAGAGTTTCCGCTGCCGAGAAGGACGGCCATCTCCAGTTCGCCGGTTCCCCGGACGAAGACCAGAGCCCATGCCGCGAAAAGTCCGGGGCGCAGGAGAGGCAGGATCACGCTGCGGAAGGTTCTGCCTGGACCTGCTCCGGAAAGAGCCGACGCTTCCCGAAGTTCCCCGCCAATCTGGGCTGCGGAGGATTCAATGGCGATTGATGCGTATGGCAGGAAAGCGATGAAGTAGGCCAGAGCCACGATCAGCAGAGTCCCGCCTAGAGAGAAGGGTGGACCGGAGAGCGCCAAAATGAAACCGACTGCAAGCACTGAATTCGGGATTGCGGCGGGCACCACTTTGCCGGTCCAGTTTGCGTACTTGCCAAGGCGACCCTTCGAAATCTGCGCGTACACAACCACAAGTGCCGCCAAAACCACCGTGATGGCACCCACAATCAGTCCGAGTCCCAAGGAGTTCCGGATTGCCGCACCGGCTATTGGATTGTCCAGGAGCACGGACTTGAAGTGATCCAGAGTCCATATGGACGTGACCAGGTTCGGTTGCCAGAATGCCTGAAAACTCACGACAATGAGAGCTGCCACTGGCAGTACGGCCGACAGGAGGAGATATAGCCCGAGCAGACTGCGGAACACCCAGCGGCTGCGTCCGAGTTCGACCCTCAGCGCTTTGCCGGTCTTGCCGCCGATCTTGGCGAAGTGGCCTTTCCGTGTGATCCGGTTCTGCACGAACCAGAACAGGGCCAATGTCACGAGCAGGAGCGTGCTGATGGCGATTGCGTGGTCGTATCGCGCCGGATAGCTCCCCTGAATGGAATTCACGATCTGTACCTGCAGAATCTGCAGACCCGCCTTGTTGCCAAGGACAACCGGAACGGAGTAGACGGAGAATCCCACAATCGTTACTAGGACGAAGGCTGAAACCACGGCCGGGATGATAGCGGGGATAGATATCGTCCTCAGGACAGTCCAGTTGCTGGCCCCCGAAACGCGTGCCGCCTCCTCCAGGCTGGAATCGGCATTTCGGAATGCTGCAGCAATGGGCAGGTAGGCATACGGCACGGAGTGAAGGACATAAACGAAGATCACGCCTGCATAGCTGTAGATGTTGAGTTGCCAGTCAATGCCGAGCGGGGCGAGCACGCTGCTGAGCGCTCCGTTCAAGAATCCAACGTCCGGGGCCGCAAGCACTGACCAACCGATCGCCATTGCCACTGCCGGGAGGAAAAGTGGTACAAGCGGCAAAATGTCGCTGAGAACGCCCATACGAGCATTGGTCCGCTCATTGATCCACGCGAGGCCCGCCGCTATCGCAACGGTAATGACTGCGTGGGCGCCCACCACGATCGTCGTGTCCCGGATCATGGGCCAGAACCAGGGTGCCGAAACGATTTCCTGCAGCGATCCATCAGTGACGAGGGTCGTGGAGAAGCCCAGAATCTTGAGCAACGGAAATATTGTCAGGAACAAAATTACAAGAGCGACTACCCCGATGAGAATAGTAAAGGGCTTCGGCAGCTTTTGCCGGCGCGCCGATCCAGCCTCATCCGTGCTTGGTCGGGAGAGATCGATAACAGCCATGTCAGCGCTCCACATCTACGATACGGAGCGAGTCCTCGCTGATGCCGACCGTGACGTGGTCACCTGCTTGGAACCTCAGCACGTGCTCAGATGCCCAAGCTGTGATGACCTGATCCCCTGCCCGGCAGGTGTACTCAGTGCGGGATCCTCCGTAGAGAACGCTCTCAACCACCGCTTGGATTCGGTTCGATGCCGGATCTGAATGATCACCAGGGGCGGCCAAGGTGCAGTACTCGGGTCGAACCATGATGATCACGCTTTCATGGTCTGTTTTAGCGGCGGACAGCCGAGGGTGGCGTAGTCCCTTTGCCCGAAGGTTTCCCACAGGAGTGGAGAGAATAGATACCTCCCCGGTGACGTCCACAATGCGACCTTCAAAGATATTGGCGTCTCCGACAAACTCAGCGGAGTAACGGCTGGTTGGGTACTCGTACAACTCCACTGGCTGATCAAGTTGGGCGATCTTACCGCCGCGCATCACCGCGATGGACGTTCCTACTCCCATGGCTTCAACCTGGTCGTGCGTTACATAGACGGCCGCAAAGCCGAGCTCGCGGTGGATACGTGCCAACTCGCTCCGCAACTGGACGCGGACCTTGGCATCAACATTGGACAGAGGTTCATCGAACAGCACAACTGCCGGTTCGGATATAAGGGTTCGGGCCAAGGCAGCGCGCTGTTGCTGACCGCCGCTGATGTTCGATGGGTGCTGTCGGCCGAGCCCCGCAAGGCCTACCAGGTCCAAGTACTCCTCTGCGCGTTTGCGGGCAGAGGCGGCTTTGACGCCCGCAACCCGGAGGGGATATGACACGTTGTCCTCCAGAGTCATGTGTGGCCACAACGCGTAGGACTGGAACATCATGTTGATGTCGCGGCGTTCCGGGGGAACCACCAGCCCTGAGGAGCCGGCAAATACTGTCTCGCCAGAGATGCGGATGGTGCCGGTATCTGGTGTTTCCAAGCCGGCGATGCAGCGCAGCAGCGTTGATTTACCGCAGCCGCTGGGCCCGAGAAGCACTACGATCTCGCCGGAATGCACTTCAAGTGTGACGTCATCGACGGCTGGAACGCGCATCCCCCCGGAGCGGACGAAGTCTTTTTTCAACGCGGTGATCTCAAGCCGAAGGTCTTTACCGTTGGGTGCCGATGCTGACTTATCCAGCGTGGCTGCCGTGTCCCTCGCTTGCGTGGCGGATTTGGGTAAACTGCGAGTTTTTACAATCATGTCTATACCAATCTGATGCTCTCGGCGGCTGTCAAACAGTGGCGCCTTTAGGAATTGGGGTCACTTCAGGCCGAGGAGGCTGAGGATTTGGTCCTTGTTCTTCTGGCCCTTCGCTATATCGATGACAATCATTTCGGGGTCAACCTGGCGGCAGTTGGGGATGTCGCCGTAGATCAAGGACTGGTACTCGCCCTGGCAGGATGCCGTTTGTCCTTCGTGGGAGAGCAGGAAGTTGGCATAGAGGGCTGCCGCGCACGGATGTTGCGCTGCTGAACTCACCGCAACCGAGTGGAGAATCCCAATTGAAGGCGATATTGCGTTGACCTGGAGCGGGGCGCCTTGTTTGCGGAGCGTTGAAGAATGCGATTCCTGGTTCGGCCCGATGAACGGCTCCACACCGGCGGCAAGGTCCTGAACAGCCGCCGAGGAACTCTCCCAGAAGTCGTAACCACTTGATCCGAGAGTTCTCAAGTAATCGTCTCCGTACAATTCCCTCAGCTCTTCGTAAGTTGCGAGAAAAGCAGGCGACGGCCGTGGGTCAGCCAGGCCACCCTTGCCTGCATATTCGGGAGCTGCGAGATCTTTCCACGTGGAGGGAGCTTTGCCGGTGAGTGCTTTGCTGTTACTTGTAACAACAAAAGGGCCGGCGAAAGTTGAGAAGTACACCGGCTCCTTCCATCTGTCGTCCAGGGTTGAGAGATTCGGGACAGCCGAGTTGTTGATTGGGCTGAACCATTCACTGTTTTCTTCAAACATGAGGTTGTCCGAGCTCTTGATGATGTCGGCGCTGTTTGCTCCAGCAGCTCGCTCGCTGGCGAAACGTGCTGCGAGGTCACCACCGGCCAGGCGAGTGACCTGAACGTTTATCCCGGAGTATTTTTCCGAAAACGCTGCCACCTCTGGTTTGTTGATCCCGTCGTGTGTCGCGGTATAGAGGACCAGACTGCCCTCCTTCTTGGCCATCTCCTCTACACCTGCAATGTCAGTGGCCGCGCACTGACCCCCAGCGCTGGTTCCTTGTGACCCCACGCTGTTGAGGTCCGATGCGCTGCATGCAGATAGCAGTGTCGCTGCCATGACTGCAGCAGCGAAGGGGGCGACCCGACGGGTCAGGGACTTCGTTGTCCGGCGATCCGGGAGGCGGGACAATTCCGCCTGATCCGACGACGGCTTGGCTGATTGCGCACAAGCTGCCGGGACGGCGGCGGGGTAGGCCAGTAAGCGCTTCATTGCTGCTCCTAGGTTAAGAGGGGTTAGATCCACGGGGTTGGGGGTGTACATGTGTTCGCGGCTGGACGAGGACCGTCAGGGGGCGTGCTCCAGTGCTGGAAACTGAAGGAGGAGTAGCTCGCTGCGGTCCTGGGTAGCGGTGAAGTCGGCAGTTTCATGAGGCGCCAGAAAGACCAGGCTTCCGGCTGGCAAGTCCGTCCCTGCGAATGAGAGGCGCCCTTCCAACACAATCAAGTACCTCCCGCCGTGGCTTGCTCCGTTTTGGGGAGTGAAGGTTGTGCAGGCAGGAACAGAGATGGAAGATACGCTCAGCCCGTCGTCTTCGGGGCCGACCAGTTCAGTGACAAGGACGTCGGCGCCTAATTTACTGTGAATGCCGGAACCGACGATGCTTCGCGGTGTTCGCACCGAGTCTTGTCCTTCGACGGTATGTTCCGACGCCGGTCGGCTGTTGTAGTCGGGCTTCAAAGTGAAGTACGTCAGCCCGATTTTGGGGTCCAGTGGGGTTATGGGTCCAGATGCAGAATCGGCGTCGGAATAGTGGAAGGAACCAGGCCGGACCAGATGTCGGCCAACCGTCGCCTCGCCGCTGACGACCACCTGAAACTGCGGGATAGGGTGTGAGCGCCGTGGAATCGAGTCGCCGGGATCGTTGGGAAGAAAAGTCGCCAGGAAGGCCTGAGGCCCATACTGCGCGGTACCAGCCGGATCCCCGAGAGGGTCCCCTCCAAGAAGCTGACGAAAGTTCAGCTTGCCGGAGTTGAGCTGCTTGGATTCTTGAACACCAGCATCGCTTGCTCTGAAGATCTGCATGAAACTGCTCCTTCCGGTAGTGCCGGCGGCCAGCGAGGCCGGGCGCGACGTTCTTTGTCGCACGGAGATCCAGTCGACTGTGACGTGGATCTCGCTTTCAAGGAGTCTGGCACTCAGCAGGCACTGCGGGAATCCCGCCGTGCTGGCATGGAGCGTTAGAATTACTGAATGCTAACCCCATCCCAGCTCCTACTCTTGGCGCAGATCGGCCGTTTCGGATCCCTGGCGCAAGCCGCGGACGCACTGGGAAGAACGCCGTCGGCAGTCACAAGCCAGTTGGCAAAGATGGAGAAAGACGTTGGCATCAGTCTGGTTCTTCGTGGACCAAGGGGCGCGCGACTGACCCCTGTAGGAGCGTCCCTTGCCAGATCGGGTGAAGTAATTGCAGCTGAAGTGGCCACGGCGGAGGCGACCGTGGACTCCCTGCTGGCGACACTTACCAGCGAACTTCGCATAGGTACGTTCCGGGCCGCCGGTCAGCACTTGCTGCCCCCGGCCCTCACAGCGCTTCGCCACCGGAACAAGCAAGTCAAGCTCAGTGTCTTTGAGATTTCCTCGCCGAATGGGGCCGAAATGGTAGCCCGCGGCGAACTGGACATCGCACTTGTCGCCATCTACGAGGAGGCCTTTCCCGCGATTGCGGGAGTGAAGGCGCACCACCTTTTGGATGACTTCACTGTCCTGTGCCTTCCAATCGACCACCCCGCTGTGCCCATTTCTGAGAAGGAGGGGGGTCTTCGCCTTCGCGACCTCAAGGACGAGGCGTGGATTGCGATATCGACCGGCCACCCCGCGCGACAGCAGCTTGATGATGCGGCAGAGTCGGTGGGATTCGTCCCGAATGTGGTCATGGAAACTGCCAGTTACCACGTCGCGCAGGCCCTGGTGGGCACTGGGATCGGGATTGCTTTGTTGTCCCGTTTGACCAGTTATCCAACGGCTGGCGCCATACATGTGCAGCTGGTTGAGCCCCCGCTCAAACGCACCATTTTCGCACTAACCGCGGATGAGAACGTTTCTGCCTTGGCTCACAACATGCTGACGCTTCTGCGCAGAAACAGCAAAGAACTGCAAGAGAAATGGCTTGACCAGGACCCTGGCGCTGATTTCTCGGAAGAGCTGGGATCCATGCGTTAACCGGTAGCGCCCGCGGTTCACGAAGAACCGCCGAGCAGGTGCCCCATTCGAAAATTCGAATGCTGTATAGGCCGAAATGGGTCTACCCGACATGCTGCGTTGAGAGGAACACTGCTTCTACGGGCAACGTTAGCCTCACACCAACGGTGCCCGTCCCAAACTCTCAATTGGAAAGGCATTCCGACATGGGCGAGCACAACCATGATCATCACCACCACGACCACCAGCACGATACGCTCACTGTGGAGCCAATCGCTGCTGACGTGGAGGAAATCTCGAAGCGTTTCCGCGCCGTCCTGGCCGGCCACGTAAGTGACGCTTTGGAACACGTGGGCATCCGGACTCCACACCTGTCACAGGCCATTCAGCCGATCACGACCAACGTTGCGTTTGCCGGGCCGGCAGCCACGCTCCGGCTGGCAAAATGCCGGACCGGCAATGAATCCCGCGGCCTGGTAAAGCTCAAGGAATTGCACGCCAAGCCGGGCGATGTCCTCCTCGTTGATGCAGACGGACTGACAGATGCTGCTGTTTGGGGGGACCGGGCGGCGCTCGGCGCGAAGAAGCAGAATCTCGCCGCCGCCGTGGTGAACGGTGCTGTTCGGGATGTGGCTGAATTCGAGAAGCACGACTGGCCGGTTCACGCGGCAGGCCGTTCCCTACGAGCCTCCGAAGGTGTCTACCAGAGCGTTGGGTTCAATGTGCCCATCGTCATTGACGGCGTCCTCATCAACCCAGGGGACTGGTTGGTGGGTGACGAGTCGGGCATTGCAGTTGTACCCAGCGAAATCCTGATGAAGGTACTGGAGCTGGCTGAGGAGCGGGAGGAAATCGACCGGAGCAGCCAAGTAGACATCGAAAACGGCATGTCACCATCGGCCGCCCACCGCCACTTCCACGACGACGACGTCGCTCACTTGCATTCCCTCGAGTAGGCGACTGCTGGACGATTAGCGCGCCGCACAGCACAACGCAGGCATCGTTGCCGGAACTCCTACGATGCCTGCGTTGCGGGCTCCTGCGTGTCTTGGCAGAAGCCTCCGTCTGACAAGTCCCCACCCACACTTACGAGGTTGAACATGGAATTTCAGACAGCCGCGGCTGGAGTCGGATTCACAGAAGGCCCAGTATTTACCCAACGCGGAAGCCTGGTCTTCGTCTCGGTGGACCAAGGCATCCTCTACGAGACGTCCGCCCGCACGACGAAGGCGCTGGCGCGGACCGGCGGGGGACCCAACGGTGCCGCAGAGGGCCGGGATGGCATCATCTACGTGGCCCAGAATGGCGGCCAATGGCCCGGAAACCGGACCGAGGGCGTGAGTGGAGGCGTTCAGGCTGTCTACCCCGACGGTGCCATGGTTACCCTCACCACTGACCCGATCTACCCGAACGATCTGTGCTTTGGCCCAGATGGTTATCTTTACGTGACGGACCCGAGCCGGGGTCCCGCCCGCGACGACGGCCGGCTTTGGCGGATCGACGTCACAACCGGCGAAGCGGAACTGCTGTTTTCTGTCGGCTGGTATCCCAATGGCATCGGGTTCAGCACCGACGACGATAGCCTTTTCGTAGCCCAGGGAGGTGAGGGCCGCATTCTTCGCTTCCCCTTCACAGGGGAAGGGAGGCTTGGAAAGCCGGACGTGCACGTGCAACTTGACCACGGCCGCCCTGACGGATTCGCTTGGGACGTGGATGGCAATCTGGTGATCGGTGCCATAACGGGCAAGGCGCCCGGCGACCTGCAGGTGTACAGTCCAGAGGGCGCGCTGCTGGACACGATCAGTCCTGGTGATGGAAAGAAGTACACAAACATTGCCATTTCGCCCGCTGGGAGAATGGCGGTGACGGACTCCGACAACGGTCAGGTCCTTGAAACGGATTGGGTCAGCGCGGGCCTTCAGCTGCATCCATTCCGGGCATCAAGCGTGCCAAATCAAAGCCCGCGCAGCCATGAGGAGAAAAGTCGTGAGCTCCAGCGCGAACAATGAGGATCTGTCCTACGACGTTGTGGTTGTGGGCGGTGGCCCTGGCGGACTGATCGCAGCGCTGACGGCCCGCCATCTGGGAGCGAGCGTGCTGCTGATTGAACAGAATTTCGACGTCGGCGGACGCGGAGTTCTCTCCGGCGGGGGTGCCTACCTGGGTGGTGGCACATCACTGCAGCGTGCCGAGGGCATCGAGGACTCACCCGAAAGGCTTTTCCAAGACTGGGTGCGCGCGGATAGTCTTCTGGGTCGTTACAACGATCGGGAGGTTGTGTGGGCGTATGCCAACAACTCGGCAGCCACGTTTGAATTCATGACCGAGGTGGGCAACGTCAAGTGGCGACCGCTGGGCGCTGCAGACCGACTCGACACGGTTAAGCGCCGCGCATTCTCCTTGGAATGGGAAGAGCCCGCCGGTCAAGTGGTGCCCGGGCAGTTTGGTTCAGGCATTGTCCGTCCTCTTGAGAAAGCCGCACGCGAACTGGGTGTTCACATCCTGCTCAAGCATCGGATGGTTTCACTGCATCGCGATCGCGATGTACAGGGCGCAAAAGGACGAGTCTCAAAATTGGCCATTGTGGAGGTGGACGACTACTTCACACCCACGGGTGAAGTGATTTCCGTGAAGGCCCGCCAAGGCGTGATTCTTGCGACCGGTGGGCACTCGGGCAACGTTGGGTTCCGGAGGATGTTCGATCCACGCCTTACCGAGGAATATCAGTACACAGGCCAGAACTGGGCGCCGAAGACGGCGGACGGTGAAGTCGCTGCAATGGCAGTCGGAGCGAGTATCTGGGGTTTTGCCGGACAGACGAACGAATCCGACGGGCAATTGTCAAAAGGACTTATGGGGACACGTTCCAATTACCATGGGCTTTTATGGTCGGTTGACAGCCCCCACTTCTTCCGTGAAAAGGCCACAGGGCTCAAGCCGAGCGATTACCAGAACTTGGTCCTGGTACGTGAAAGTGGCGTACGTTTTTACGACGAAACTGCAGGCGTGCGGGACTACGACTACTTTGCGGCAGCCATGTCGTGGTCTGGAGACCCGGAAAAACTTAACGGTGGCGGCCCTATCTGGGCGATCTTTGATGCTGAGGCTGTGGAGCGCGAAGGTTGGAATGTCACGCCACCAAACGTCGATACCGATGGCTTCTTCTTCAGTGCGGACACGATCGAAGAGCTTGCCGGTCAAATCCAGATGGAATATCAATGGCGCCCCATGCCGCCCGGGAACTTACGGGCCACAATCGAGCGCTACAACCGTTGCGTCGACGAGGGTGTCGATCCTGATCATCAGAAACCGACGCCTCGGTTCAAGATACAACGCCCACCGTTCTACGCCGCATGGCACACCCCGGTGGTGCATGACAGCTACGCAGGACTCAGGATCAATGGATCTGCACAAGTGATCGATACGGAAGAGGCAGCGATCCCTGGTCTTTTTGCCACTGGGGACTGCGCCAGTGGTTTCACGCAACACGGACTCGGGCGGGCGTTCACGTTCGGCTATATCGCGGCCAGGGCTGCTGTCTCGACGGGGCAGGCCCGAACCGGCAGCGGCCCAACGAGCAATAAGGATGGTGTGTAGCCGTGGCTGCGGGACAACCAGAGATCACCCTGGCGGTATGGGGTGCCGACGGTCCTGCCGTCGTCGGATCTACGCTTTCAGTGCATGTTGGGGCGAGGTCCCGCAGCGGCGGTTCCTTGGCGGGCCAAACAGTTATCGTTCGCGGTGCTGCTGGCCATGAGGTTGGGAGTGGAAAACTTGGCGGGAACATCTGGCCGGGGACCCTGGCGCTATGGTGGACCAGCGTGGAAGTGCCTGTGCCTGCCGAGCCCGGACTTCACGTGTGGCATGCGAGCGTCGGCACCAGCCATTTCGCCTTCAGCGTTGCAGCAGTGCCTGCTCCCGCTCACACGCTGACGGTGACGGTTTTCAACACGACTAACGCGGAGATCGAACCCCTGCCAGGGACTCACGTTCGAGCCGGTCATCACGCTGCTACGACAGATGAATCGGGTGGCGCAGTGCTGGCGTTGCCGCCCGGCCGGCACACTGTTGAAGCTTGGAAACAGGGCTACGGTTCAGTCAAAGGTATCGCCGTGGTGGGCTCGGATACTGAGATTTCGCTCGTCACGGAGGTCATCGCAGACAAGGATCCTCAGTATGTAAGGGAACATTGGCGGTAGTTCCTGATCAGAACGTAGTGGACGGCGAGGCACGCCTGTCTGTGAACATGGATTGCACAACGATGATGGCGTCTTGGAACCCGTTCGCTTTGGCCGTGACAACGATCGTCCCTGTGCCGGTTGGTCGAATGATCGCCAGGGCGCGTCCGTCAAAAGTCATGTGGCTGTTGCTGGTGTAGCTTTCCTTTGTGTCCGGGCGTGCGCTGCCCAGAGCTTGGAGAACTGCGGGACCCTCGACGGTGATGTGGAGTCGTTCTTCGATGGTGGTGGCCAGGTTTCCTTGGAAATCGATGAATTCCAAGGTGATGTAGCAAAGGTCGCTGCTATCGGCATGAATGTCGGTCCTCTCAGCGCGGGCATGGAGGCGGATGGCCCCGGTTGCCGTGTGGAGGGTCTCGCGCGACTGTTCCTTACCGTTGACGTACGCGACGGCGGTCAGCTCGCCCGGGTGATAGGCGGCGTCGAACGAGGCCTGGCAGGAGTGGTTCATGCCGGCAGGGCGCCGGCCAACCGACCGCCCATTGACCAGCAGTTCCACTTCGTCGGCAGAGCTGTAGACGTCCACGCGAACCGGGGCGCCGGGGTTGGCGTTCCACGTCCAACTGGAGATGGAGTCACTCCACGCCCACTGTCCAACGCCGGCTTCGCGACCGAAATGTTCAGGGCGGTGGACTGCGATGTATGGCCTGTCCCGAAGGCCGAACACGATCTCCCGGAAGTATGATGCGGGGCGGCGATGCCCGGTGATGTCGATGTCGCCGCACCACGCTGCGATCCAAGGATATGCCGCGCCGAATTCCTTGTCCTCCTCATAGCGGACCCTGCCGATGCCGGTTTCACCGAGGTAGTCCCAGCCGGTCCAGGTGAAGTCGCCAATTACGTGGGAGTTTCCGGTCACTATTTCCCAGTTGGCGGCAATCCGCCCCGGATAGGTTTCAGTGCCGACGATGAGCCGGTGAGGGAAAAGGTCGCGGTCCATGAGATAACGGCTCTCGCCGTAGTTCAGGCCCGCGACATCCACGACGGCGTGCGACTCGGCGGTTCTTTCGGTCACCAAGGGTGAGGCGCTGACGTTGTTCATAAATTCGGCGGCCTGGTTCATCACATCGTTGACACCTTGCGTAGGGGCGACCGATGCGTCCTCACGCGGGGGAGCGGTCCCGTCCCTGAGGGTGGACACGAAGCCGTTGATGCCGTTGGTAAGGTATCGCGTGCTGTCCAAGGACCTGATTTTCTCTGCCAGTTTCCGGCCCCATCCAGCACCATGGCCCGTGCCTGTCTCGGGGATTTCATTGCCGATGGAGTAGAAAATCACGCTGGGATGGTTGAAGTCCTTGGCCACCATGGATTCGATGTCCCGCTCCCACCAGTCAGCGAAATTGAGTGAGTAGTCGAATGAAGATTTGCCCTCGGTCCATACGTCGAAGGTTTCGTCCATCACCAGCATCCCGTGCTTGTCGCAGGCATCGAGCATGGCTTGGCTTATCGGGTTATGGGAGCTGCGGATTGCGTTGAAGCCAGCTTCCTTCAGGAGCTCGATACGCCGTTCCTCGGCCCGACCGATTGCAGCGGCTCCCAGAATGCCGTTGTCGTGATGGATGCAGGCGCCCCGAAGCTTTATGGTGGTGCCGTTGATTTGCAGGCCGGACTCCGGGTCCAGTTGCAGGAAACGGATGCCGAATGACGTGATGCTCGCATCCACTACTTTGTCGAGGAGCAGGATGGTGGTGGTGGCCGTGTAGAGGTGTGGAGCCTCGACGTCCCAGAGCTTGGGGTCGCGGACGTACATCCTTTGCCGGACGAGGGCCTGTTCGCCTGGAAGCACCGTGACCGGGGTCGTGTCCCTTGCAGCCTGTTGCTGGCGGGCATCCATGATTTCGGTGGCGACGTCTACCGTGACTGTTTGCAGACCGGCGTTGTGGACTGTAGTGGCAACCACCGTGACTGCGCGCCCGGCGGTGATGTCCGGCGTCGTAATCTGTATGCCGTTCCGTGGCACGTGGACGAGGTTGGCGACTGTAAGGAAAACGTCCCTGTGGATGCCCAGTCCGGAGTACCACCGTGAGTCCTCGTGTGCCCGCGCTTCAACCCGCACGGTGTTGTCCTGCCCGTACTTAAGGAACGGATCCATGGCGATCTCAAAGGTTGAGTATCCGAAGGGGCGCTGTCCGGCGAAGTGGCCGTTGACGAACACCATGGCGTCTCTGTAGACGCCGTGGAATTCCAGCGACAAGCGCTTCTGCCGGTAGGTCTCGGGAACTCTGAAGGTCTTTGAGTACTCCACCGCGCCACCTGGGAAATAGCCTCCGTGTGATCCTGAGCCGGCGGCCGGGCTGCGTTGCATACCGATCATGGCGTCGTGGGGCAGCGTCACGTCCAGTCCGGCGCTAACACCGGGCTGGTCGGCAAAGATGCTGACCTTTGGCCGTACAGACCAATCGTCATTGAAGCTGACGCGGCTCATTGCTTTCTCCTTTGACAGCGAATGTCGGCCTTTCCAAGGAGCGGTGTACGCATCCATTGACAGGAAAGTGATCGATAACCATAATCATGTTAGCGCTCACAAGCGCGTCTGCAAACCTGAGCTTTCATGGTCGATGGTGTCCTCCGCACCCCTCACGCCAATCATTCGAAGCAGAACCCCGCCCGGAACTATGGCGTCTTTTCCGACCGTCGCCGGCAACATTCCCATCGAAGAAAAGGAACAACGATGTCCCATTCCCGAAGTAGACGCGGCACGGGCGCCGCAGCCCTCGTAGGTATTGTGTTCAGTTTGGTGGGCTCGCTGCTCACTCCGGCAGGAAGCCATGCGGTGACGCCGGATGTCGGCAGCGCCGCGACAACATCTGTCTATTACCTCGACGCCGAGGGGGATGACAATGGTGATGGTCGGTCACCGCAGAGTGCATGGCGCACGCTGGACAAGGTGTCGGCAACAACATTTACGCCGGGTGACCGAATCTTGCTGCAGTCCGGCGACTCATGGACGGGCCAATTGTGGCCCAAGGGTTCCGGTACCGAAGCGGCGCCGATCGAAGTCGGAAGGTACGGGGAGGGGGCCAAGCCAGCGATTCGCGGCGCCGGCGAGGTGAACGATGCCGTTCGTCTCTTCAATCAGCAGCACTGGGTCATCCGTGATCTGGATATCAGCAACCAGCGCGTCGGCGGGGCGTCTGAGGCCGACAATCTGGCTGACTTGCGTGGCATCCATGTGTCGGGTGACAACTCCGCCTCCCTGTCCGGCTTCGTCATTGACGGTGTGGACGTACACGACGTGACCGGCGAGGTTAATTGGATCTCGGGTTCTGTGGCAAACAACGAGCCTGGAATCAACTTCAAGACTGGCTGGGACGGCTCCAAGAAGACAGGCGGCATCGTCTTTGATACGACGGTCCCCGACGTTCTGAATCCACCAAGCACCGCGACAATTTTGAACGATATCCTGATCCAGAATTCATCCGTCATCAACACGTCTTTTGCCGCCATCACCATCAAGCAGTACACCGGCGATGGCCGGGATGCCCAGGGCAACCTCATCGCCGCGGGAACCGGTTGGGGAACCCGCACATCGCCCACGGACCCTAAGTTTGCTCCGCACACCGATGTCACTGTCCGGGGCAATTATATCCGTCAGGATGGCAGCGACTACGCCTGCAACGGCATCTATATACAAACGTCCGCGGCGGCCTGATTGAGCGGAACACTGTTTACCGGGCGGGAACTGTGGGAATCGAGACCTACAGCGCGGACGATGTGACCATTCAGTACAACGAGGTCTACGAAACACAAAAGAAGGCCGGCGGGGCGGACCATAGCGGCATCGACCCTGACAGGGCCACCACCAAGCAGCTCATACAGTACAACTATGTGCACGGCAATGGCGACGGAATCCTGATCTGCCAATTCGATTTCGGTGACGCGATCATCCGTAACAACGTGATCGCCCAGAACGAGCGCCACCCGATCTACCTGCATTCCGACCGGTCAGCCACGGCCCGGATTTACAACAACACGATCTACAACACCATTTCCCAGCAACTGATCTATGGCTACGGCAGCTCGCTCGATGCAAAGTATGACATCGCAAACAACGTCATTCATTCCACAGTGGCCAATGCGACACTCACCACCAGCCCCACCATCACGTATCGAAACAATCTCTATTCCGGAGCTGCGCTGATGATTCCTGCCGGAGATACCAAGGCACTCGTGGGGGATGCCGGATTTGTTGCGCCCAACGTGGCTGGCCCGTTCGGAACGCCTGCATCCGGCCCGCAGCTCGCCACGGCACTCGGCTATGCCGTGCAGTCGGGATCGCTGGGTGTGAACCGCAGTATTGACGTGCCCGAGGCCGCGCCAGAGGATTATGCGGGCCGGGAACCCGTAGGCCCGCGCGACCTCGGCGCCATTGAATACGTATCACCCGAGGCTGCAACGACCGAGAGCATCGCTGGGTTCGTAACGGATGCCAGTGGCCGCCGTATCGCTGGCGCATCCGTCACGGCTACCGTCAACGGTCAAGGACGGTCAGCGACATCCGATGCCGCTGGTTGGTATCGCCTTGCGGAGGTTGAGTTCGGCGATGCAGTAGTCGCCGCTGAGAAGCCGGGTTACCAGGGAAGCCCGATCACCGTCTCAGTAACCAAGGGCACGTCGTCCGTTGCTGACCTGCCGCTTCAGTCCACATCAAACGTGGGAACCGTTCATGGGGCAGTGTTCGATGAGACGGGATCGCCTCTGGCTGGGGCGACCGTCGAGATCCGAAGCGGAACCGTTATGGCGGCCAGTACCACAACCGATGCTACCGGCACTTACCGGATGGAGACCCCCATTGGTGAGGGGTACTCAGTAACGGCGACGGCGGGTGACCGTCGCGCTGCCTCGGCTACCGGCGTCGTGGTTGATCCAGGCGGTGACACTCCGGTCAGGGCGCTGCTACTGCAGCCCATAGAGCCGACGGTTCTGTTCGCAGATGACATGTCAGGCAAGCCACTTGGGCCCTTCGCGGGCACAGGCGGGTACACCGTCAACCCATCCGGGGGATCGGTGTCGGTGGTGGATGTGGGAGATCAGCGCGCGGCCAAGATCACCCGAACCTCGACTACTGGATCCACCAGCGTCCAACGCAATTATTCAGAGCCGCTCACAGGGTTGGTCACCGTGGAGGCCAGGGTCATGCGCAACGACGCATCAGGGTCGGGCGGGAATTGGTTCAGTGCACCCTACATCTACGGAAGTGACGGAAAAATCGCCGCGTCCGTGGGTTTCAGCAAGGGCAAGATCATCGCCTACCAGGGGACACAATCCACTGAGCTGCAGCCCTATGAGCCGGGCAAGTGGTACACCATCACGCTCCAGCTGGATACTGTCAACCAGCGCCTTAGCCTGCTCATCGACGGCAGGCGGATTTTCACGGACGTAGGATTCCGCAATCCCCTGACGGGCGGGGTTGCCCGGATTGAGTGGTATGCCAATAGTTCCAATACGGGCTCACTGCACTTCGACGACGTACGTGTCCTCCAAGGGACCGACCGGGATCGAAACGACGCAGGCATTGCGACCTTGGCTACGGACGTCGCTGCAGCAGCCCGTTCGGGCAACACGTGGCACGCAGCTGTTCCAGCCGGCACGGATCACTTGCGCATCGCTGTGATCCCGACGGCGGCCGCCGTGGCTGGAATTACGATTGGCGGCGTCCCGGTCCAACCGGGTGTGGAGTCGGAGCCGCTGGCGCTGGTGGAAGGTACCAACACCATACCCGTGGTGGTGACGGCCGAAGACGGTACTACGCGCCAGGAGTACAGCGTGGTGGTTGAGCGCGGATTCCTCGATGCGGACGCAACACTCTCCAAGCTGTCCGTGACGGGATCCAATCTTTCGCCGGAATTCACCTCCGACACGGAGGAGTACGCGGTTGAGCTGCCGTCAGGGAGTACCTCCCTGACGGTCATTCCGACAACCACCGCGACCCAGTCGGAACTTGATGTGGACGGGACGTCGGTACAAAGCGGCACCGGGCACGCTCTCGCTGTTGTTGACGGGCAGGTAGTGAAGATTGCTGTGGCATCGGCAGATGGCACCGCGCGCACTGTGTATTCGTTGATTGTCTCGGTTCCTGCACCGCCAGTGACCGATCCTGCTCCGCCTGCACGCGGCGTCCTGTCCACCACGAGCGGCTGGGCCCATGGTCTTCACGATGGCAATTTCCAGGTAACGATGAACCTCTGGTGGGGCACCAACGCGCGGACGTTCAGGCTTTTTGAGAACGGCGTATTGATAGCGACGGTTCCTCTGACTGCCGACGGGGTGAGCGCCCAGAATGCCACCGTTGACATCAGCAATCGTCTCAACGGGACATATGCATACACCGGTGAACTGGTGAATTCAGCTGGTTCCACAGCAACGACAACGGTCGCCGTCAAGGTAGCGGACGCGGCGCCGGGCCAGCCCGTCGTTAGGGTCGCAGGAAGCGGAGCGCAGCGCACGGTGGTGGCCGACCTCTGGTGGGGCACCAATGCCTCCTCCTACCGGATCTATGACAATGGTGTGCTTGTTGCCGAAGGTGCCCTTGCGCCGTCGACTCCCAATGCGCAGCACGTAGAGACGCCTCTCACCATGGCATCCGGGGATCACGTAGTAACCGCCGTTTTCGCCAACCACGCGGGCGAAACGTTGTCCAAACCGCTGAAGGTGGCTGTGCCGTAACCACCACTGGCGGGACGGGGCAGGCAGCTGCATCGTCCCGCCGGCGGCGATCACCAAAATAGTGATCGATCACCCATTGACTTAATGTGATCGATCACAAATAATTGTGTTACCGATCACTTTCCGCCGGTTCAAGGCTCCGGATCACATCAGATCCCGGACGAACAGCGACATACCGCATTCAAGGACGGACAGGCCCACGAAGCTGTGGCTGGCCGTCGCGTAAGGAAACCATGAAATTGTCAACAACGGGCACAACTACGTGCCGCTCAGAGCAGGCAGCACCATGAGCGCATTGTCAGAACTGGGCAAGCTCAAAGGCCAGGGCTCCAAGTCGGAGGGTCGCGATACGAAGGCCGCGCTGGTCTTTCTGGGGCCATGGTTGGTTGGCCTGGTGGCCATCACGCTGGGCCCAATGCTCATATCCCTGTACTTGTCTTTCACCGACTACAACCTGCTTCAGGAACCGACGTTCGTCGGCTTGGATAACTTTGTCCGAATGTTCGAAGACGCCCGGTTGTTGAACTCGCTTCGGGTGACCTTCATCTACGTTCTGGTGGGCGTACCCCTGCAGCTTGCTGTTGCACTGCTCATCGCGATGGTCCTCGACCGGGGGATCAGGGGCCTGCCCTTCTACCGTTCAGTCTTCTACTTGCCCTCCCTGCTGGGTGGATCGGTAGCCGTCGCCATCCTGTGGAAGCAAATTTTCGGCACCACAGGCTTGGTGAACCAGTTCCTTGCATTGATCGGTATTGAAGGCCCAGGATGGATCTCGGACCCCAACACAGCGCTGAGCACCATCATCCTCCTGCACATCTGGACCTTCGGCAGTCCCATGATCATCTTCCTGGCCGGTCTCAGGCAGATCCCGCACATGTACTACGAAGCCGCCCAAGTGGATGGCGCCAGCAAAGTCAGCCAGTTCTTCCGCATCACGCTGCCTCTGCTGAGCCCCATCATCTTCTTCAACCTGGTGCTGCAGATCGTGGGAGCATTTCAGTCCTTCACCCAGGCGTTTATCGTCTCCGGTGGTACTGGCGGACCATCTGACTCCACCATGTTCTTTACCCTGTACCTGTACCAGAAGGGCTTCGGCCAGTTCGATATGGGGTACGCCTCGGCCATGGCGTGGGTACTCCTCCTGATCATCGGCGCCTTTACCGCCATCAACTTCTACGCCTCAAAGTTCTGGGTGTTCTACGATGACTAAACTTCAAGCTCTTCCCACCCCAACCAGTGAGGGTCGCAAGGAAGCCAAACTCCCGCCCCGCAAAGTGTCGCGGCCACGAAGCCCCGCAGCTACTCGTATGCGGGCGATACTGAAGCACATAATCCTGATTCTCTCGGCTCTGCTGATGATCTATCCGCTGTTGTGGATGGTGGTGTCTTCTCTTCGACCCAACGACCTGATTTTCAAGGAGCCAGGACTATGGCTCACGACATTCGAGGCAAGCAACTTCAGCGATGGCTGGAATGCGCTGGCGAACCCCTTCTCCACGTATTTGCTGAACTCCGCGATCGTGGTCCTCGGGTGCATCATCGGCAACCTCGTTTCCTGTTCGATGGCGGCCTATGCGTTCGCCAGGCTGAATTTCAAGGGAAAGAAGTGGCTTTTCGGGGCGATGCTGCTGACCATCATGCTGCCGTTCCATGTGGTGATCGTTCCCCAGTACATCCTGTTCTCCCAGATCGGCTGGGTGAATACCTTCTGGCCCATCATCGTTCCCAAACTCCTGGCCACGGATGCGTTCTTCGTATTCCTGATGGTCCAATTCATCCGCGGCATCCCGAAAGAGCTGGACGAGGCGGCCAGGATTGACGGTGCGGGCCACCCAAGGATTTTCCTACAGGTGATCCTGCCGTTGATGGTCCCGGCACTTGCCACCACCACCATTTTCACTTTCATCTGGACCTGGAATGACTTCTTCAGCCAGCTCATCTATCTGACGGATCCGGACATGTTCACTGTCCCGGTGGCGCTCAGGGCTTTCATCGATGCCACCGCATCAACGTCGTGGGGTGCCATGTTCGCTATGTCCATCGTGTCCCTGCTTCCCGTCTTCATCGCGTTCCTCCTCGGCCAGAAATTCCTGGTCAAGGGAATCGCCACCACAGGCATCAAATAAGAGCAATTCGGTGTCAACCACGCCAACCCCACAACACACCAAGGAAGGTGTATTCATGAAGACTCAACCTACCCGCCGCAAACTCCTCCAATGGTCGGCCACCGCTGCTGCCTCAGCCCTCCTCCTCACCGGCTGCGGTGCCGGCGCCAATCCCGCCGCCGAGGAAACAGGACCCGTCACCATCCGCTTTTCCTGGTGGGGCGGCGATGCGCGGCAAAAGGCCACCCAGAAAGTTATTGATGCATTCAACGCCGAAAACCCCAACATCACAGTGGTGGGGGAGTACGGCGATTGGAACGGCTACTGGGACAAACTCGCGACGCAGGTGGCAGCAAATGACGCTCCGGACATTATCCAGATGGACGAGAAGTACGTCCGTGAATACGGCGACCGTGGTGCGCTGCTGGACTTAAAGAAACTCAATCTGGACACGTCAAGCATCGAGGGCGACACGCTGAAGAGCGGCGAAGTTGACGGAAAACTAGTGGGGCTGGTGACCGGCGTTGCCTCGTACTGCATCATTGCCAACCCGGCTGTCCTGGAGAAGGCCGGAGTGGCCATGCCCGACGATTCCACGTGGAGTTGGGATGACTACAAGAAGATCGGGCAACAGATCAGCCAAAGCGGTGCGGGAGCTACCGGTGTCGGCGTCGGGTACAGCGACCAGGACCTTTACATCTGGGCCCGTCAGCAGGGCGACAGGCTGTACGACGAGTCCGGCAAAGTAGTGATCAAGGCCGAGACACTGGTGTCCTTCTGGAAGAACATCCAGGACCTCTCCAAGTCCGGAGCAGCAGCGAAACCTTCCGTGATTATGGAAAACGCCACGGCATCGCTGAACCAGACAGCCATCGCCAAGAACCAGATGGGGCTCTCCGGCTCCTTCAATACCCAACTCACCGCCTACTCGGCAGCCAGCGGACAGCCGCTGAAGTTGTTGCGCCTTCCGGGTGAATCACAGGCCAAGGAACCCGGCGCATACTACAAAGCCTCGATGTTCTGGTCTGTGTCGTCCCGTACCAAGCACCAAAAAGCAGCAGAGAAATTCCTGAACTACCTGACCAACAGCCAAGCCGCCGGCGATGTCATGCTGACCGAACGGGGCATCCCGGCCAACACCAAGATCCGGGAGGCCATCGCTCCCAAACTGTCTGCCACGGACAAGGCGGCGATCGACTTCACGGACTCCATCGCCGACGCTGTGCGTCCCGCACCGCCCATTACCCCCGCCGGCGGAAGCACCATCCTGGACATTCTCAGCCGATACACCTCGGACATCCTCTTTGAACGCACTACACCTGAGAAGGCCGCCCAGCCGTTCATTGACGAACTTTCCTCCTCCCTCCGAAAGTAGCCATGACTGACACCAAGAAGATCCGCGTCGCTTTTGTTGGCACCGGCGGGATCGCCAATTCCCACGCCGAAGCCCTGCAGCAACAACCAGGGATTGAACTGACCGTAGCCATTGACCTGGATGCAACCCGAGCTCAGGAATTTGCGGACAAGTGGGGCGTCACCCGTACCGCCGCCAGCCTTGCAGAAGCGGTCGACGGCGGAGGGTTGGATCTCGTTGCCATCTGCACGCCACCGTCCAGCCACTTTCCGCTGGCGCTTGAGGCGCTCAGCTACGGGTTGCACGCGGTGATCGAGAAGCCACCGGCGTTGTCCCTGAGCCAGATGCGCGAACTTGAGAAGGCAGAAGCTGCCTCTTCGGGAACCCTCAGCTGTGTGTTCCAGCACCGTTTCGGTTCGGGGGCACAACGGCTGCTCGAGCTCCAGGCTTCCGGCGCCTTGGGCAAGCCATTGGTAGGTACCTGCAATACCCTGTGGTTCAGGGACCAGCCTTATTTCGACGTTCCATGGCGAGGCCTGTGGGATGTCGAAGGTGGCGGACCCACCATGGGTCACGGCATCCATCAGTTCGATCTTCTCCTGCACCTGTGGGGGCCATGGGCCGAGGTCACGGCCTTCGCTGGAAAGCTGGCCCGCAGAACTGACACGGAAGATGCATCCGCCGCAGTGGTTCGATTCGAATCCGGGGCTATCGCGACCGTCATCAACTCCGTGATCTCACCACGCGAGACCTCCTACACGCGCCTGGATTTCGAGAACGCAACGGTGGAACTGGAGCACCTATACGGCTACAGCGACAACAACTGGACTCTCACGCCGGCGCCCGGGCGGGAGGACGTCGTCGAACTGTGGAATCACGGCGAAGACTTCCCCAGCGGTCATGCCGCGCAGTATCGAGCGATGATCCGGAGTATCCAGCACGGCATCCACCCGCCGGTCTCCATTACGGATGCCTACGCCACCATGGAATTGGCTGCGGCGATCTACGCCTCGAGTGTCAGCGGAAGCACCATTTCCCGCGGGCAGATCAATGAAAACAGCCCGTTCTTCACCCGTATGGACGGGCACCTGGAACCGTGGAAACAAGAGGAAGCACTGAACGCATGAACCACATCATCAGCTGGCGTGACGAAGAAAAATCGCTGACAGTGTCCCTGGGGGACCTGGAGATCGCCACCTACACCTATGACGCCAGTGACGAACAGCGGGAATCGCCCCGTCCGTTCTTCCACCCGCTGAGGACCACCGCAGGTGAGGTGGTCAGTGTCTACCGTCCATGGGACCATGTCTGGCACAAGGGTATCGCGTGGTCACTGCCGCACTTCGGGGACGACAACTTTTGGGGTGGCCCAAGCTATCGCAAAGAGACCGATTACACGTGGCTGCCAAACAACGGCCGCATGCGCCACGAACGCGTTCTCGAAGCCAGTGCTACGGGTAACGCCTTTCAGTTCTCGCATGAACTGAGCTGGTGGACCCAGCCCGGCGAACACGTTGTGGACGAAATCCGCACCATCCGCATCGAGGCAGAGTCTGCGGACAACGCCTGGACCCTCGTCTTTGAAACGGCCATGACCAACGTCTCCGGTCGCGACATCCAGATCGGTTCGCCCACCACGGAAGGCCGCGAAAATGCTGGCTACGGTGGTTTGTTCTGGCGTGGCCCCCGCGAATTCGCCGGCGGCCGGATCGAGGGACCGGGAGGCGCCAGCGGCGAAACCTTGCGCGGAACCCGGGGACCGTGGCTCGCCTTCGTTGGGCAGCATGATGACAGTTGCCGGCACTCCACAGTGCTGATCGCCGATGCCACGACCAACGCCCAACACCCTCCCGAGTGGTTCGCGAGGTCGGAACCTTTCGCTTGCTTTGGTCCGGCCCCGTTCTTCAGCCAGGAGGTGACATTCGTTGCCGGCAGCACCATGGTGAACCGTTACGCTGTGGTGATTGCCGACGGCGACTCCAACCAAGAGCGGCTGACCAGCCTTGCGTCGTTGGCATCTGAGACTCTGCAGTCGGAGCCCGCAAAGGTCGGAGCATGACGACGACCACGCTTTCGGCGGCTTTCCCGGGCGGCGTCGGATTGACCCGGTTGAAGGTGTACGAATGGGAAACAGCTGACGGTGTGTGTGGGGGATCCCCGCATATGCACACAGCCTCGACGGAGGCTTACTTCGTTCTGGCCGGGACCGGTCGGGTGGAAACCATCAGGTCCTCGGGCTACGAGTCCTACGACTTGGCTCCGAACGATCTGCTGTGGTTCAGCCCCGGCACCATTCATCGGCTGGTCAACGACGGCGATCTGGAGATTTTGGCGATCATGCAGAACGGTGGGCTGCCTGAAGCCGGGGATGCCGTGCTGACCTTTGACTCCGATGTTGTTGCCGACCCCGTCAGGTACGCGCGGGCTGCTTCGCTGACTGGGGGGTCGCCGTCGGACTCTCTCCAGGACGCAGCCCGCTTCAGGCGCGACGCGGCCTTGGCCGGATACCAGCGTTTGAAGGAAGCCGCCATTGCGGGGGAAGGGGAGTACCTTGCGAAGTTCCATCAGGACGCCGTCCGGCTTATCCAGTGGAGGGTACCGGAATGGAAGTCACTGTGGGAGGAGACGGTGGCCCCGGAGTCCCAGCGTACAGCTGACTGGTTGAAGGAACTTGCCCAAGGGCAGGCCAGCCATTTCGCCAATGCGACCGTCGCCAGATCAGAAGCCAACAGTCCGGGAACCATCTTTGGTATGTGCGGCACGCTGCAGAAGTGGGATAAGGGCCACGCACTCTAGCCCGCTGAACCGTCAGCGGAGCACGGCCGGTGGCGGGAGGGATAGGCTTGAGCCCGGTCCCTCCCGCAGAGCCGGGATCAAGATTGAAGGGAAGCCACGAGATGGTGCAGGAAGCAATCGGACGGGCAAAGGCCCCCACGATCTATGACGTCGCTGAATTGGCCGGTGTTTCACATCAGACAGTGTCGCGCTACCTCAAAAACAAGGACTCCCTGAAAGCCAACACCTCCGAACGCGTGGAAAAGGCACTTGCGCAGCTGAACTACTCACCGAACCTCGCAGCCAGGTCGCTGCGTTCGCGTGAACTTTACCGTGTAGTGGTGGTGGTACCGGAGGCGTCCTTGTACTTCCCGGCACGGATGCTGAGCGGTGCCGCTGGTGCGGCCCACGCTGCTGGCTATCGGGTGGACGTCGTGGCCATGGAAGGAACGGTGGAAGCCCGGGCCCTTCAGCTGAGGACCTTGCTCGCGGGTGAGGACATTGCCGGCATTCTGTCGTTCGTCCCACGGCCGAAGTCAGCCGCCATTGATTCCGCCGTTCCGCTCGTGGTGGCTGGAGAGTACGACAACAAGATGCGCGCCCGCGGCAGTCTTGCCGATGGCACGGCCGCCGGGAAGATCGTGGAACTCCTGGCCTCCTTGGGGCACCGGAACTTCTTCCATGTCGCCGGGCCTGCTGCGTGGCCTTCCGCGCGGAACCGTAAAGTCGCCTATGAGGAAGCGATCGCCGAACTTGGACTGACAACAGTGGGTGTAGCCGCAGGCGATTGGTCTCCCGGCTCCGGCTACGCGGCCGGAAAGAAGATCGCTGCTCTCCGCGAGGTCACTGCGGTTGTGGCGGCGAACGACCAGATGGCCATAGGAGTCATGCGCGCACTCCACGAGCACGGAATCGCGGTCCCTCGCGACGTCAGCGTCTTCGGGTGGGATGACATGGCGGAATCTTCGTTCCTGGTCCCGTCCCTTTCGAGTGTCCACATGGACCTCGAAGCGCTGGGTGCGCGGTCCATGCGTGAACTTGTCTCCAGAATCCGTGGGACGCACTCTGCCTCCGAAGCGTTGACCCTGGATCCGATGGAGCTGGTGATCCGTGAGTCGGTAGGGCCGGTCCGCTCTGGATAGTTCCCAGGACATGGCGCTGCTCTCGGCTTCAGGGAGGCTGCGAAGAGCCCGCAGCCTCCCTGACCATCATGTGTTCAGTTGTTTCTTTGTCGTGTGGCCCTACTCTCCGCGGTCGTACGCGTCATCCATGGCCTTCAGCACTTGCTCCGGCGTTGCCTGTCCAGTCAGGAGACCCTGGACTCCTGTGCCCAAAGCATCGAAGACGCCGCTGTTGGGCCACACCAGATTCGGCTGAGCGATAATCCTCGATTCATCCTTGAAATATGACTCCAGGGTTGGGAATTGAGCGGGGATGGAACCAGACAGTGCGGCCGTCATGGCTACGTTGCCGTTGAGCTTTGCCAGTTCATCCTGACTCGAGGGCTTGGCGAGAAACTCCAGGAACTTCAGCGCCGATGTCTTGTGTTTACCTGCAGCGTTCACGGCCAAGGCATTGACCGGCGTTGCCAGAAGCCTGCTGTCCCCTGCCTCGTTACCCGGAAAAATGCTGACGTCGAACTCTCCGGTGGTCACTTGGGCCCGAAGTGCGGCCACGGCGCCTGCAGGAGTAAAAGCCGCGGTTACTTTACCTTGGGCCACAGCCGGGAACAGTTGGTCCATGCCAGCACCGGCCACGCCGTCCTGATAACAGTCAGCGCTCTTGAGTTGGAGTATGCGCTCGAGGACAACTTGCCAGTCGGATCCAACGAACTTTGCTTCGCCTTTGTCCCGCTTGGCATCCCAGTCCGGGTCCTGGGCGTACACCGTCGAGGCCGCTATCTGCATGGCGTGCATACCATTGTTGGCGGCAGAGGCACCTGCCAGACCGTAAAGTGACTTGCCCGCGGCGCTGGCTAGTTTGCATTGGTCCAGAACTTCGCGGAAGGTCGTGGCCGGACCTACGCCCAGGTCCCTAAGAGCTCCGATATTCGTTATCTGTCCAAGCGGTGCGAGGTCCACAGGCATGGCGTACAGTTTATTGTCTTCAAAATAGAGACTGCGGGCCGAGTCCGGCACGGTGTCAGCAGCCCACTGTTGGCCGGTAAGTTCTTCAAGGTATCCGGCGTCCGCCAATGAGCCGAATGACTGGTTGATACCCCTCCCCGCGGTGACGTAGAAGATGTCCGGAGCATTACCGGCCTGAAGCTGCGTCCTGATGGTCTGACCGTGCTGATCGTTGGGGGTCTCCACCAACTTGATGGTGATGTTTGGGTTCTCTTGGGTAAACGCCGCCATGAGGGGTTCATAAGGGTTCGTGTCGCCGCCCGCGTAGGCGGGGGTGGCCAGCAATATCTCGACTGGCCCGGTTTCTTCGGTGGGCGTTGCCTCGGGCGTCCCGCTGCACGCACTCAGGAATAATGCCAGCAGAGTTACGGGTGCAAGGCGAACGAGACGCCGTTGCGCTCGGGAACTGGTGTGTCGGTTCTTCATGGGTGACCTTTCGTTCGGGGTCCTGGCAGGTGTGAGTTGGGAAATGCGTTTCATTTCAGGAGGTCTATTTCTGTTCCAAGTCCGGACTTTTTGGCCGCATCGATAAGGAGGCGGGCTGCAGCAAGATCCTGGAGGCCGGTTCCGAGGGAGTTGTACAGGGTAATTTCCGTATCGGATACGCGCCCAGGGTGATGGCCTGCCAAAACCTGGCCGATTTCTCTTCTGAAATGGGCGTGTGAAATTGCCCCCTCCTGGAGCGGAATCAGGACGTCACCTGACTCGGCCAAGGCTCCCGGCAGGCTGTCGACAAAGACCGATGAACGGGAGATTCCGGCGGTGTCGATCTCCCGATGATCGGCTCTCGGTGGAGCCCCGACGGCGTTGACATGCTGGCCTGCCCCGAACCATTCACCGCGAACTACGGGCGCCTTGGACGGCGTGAGAGTGCAAACAATGTCGCTTTCGCGCACGATTTCCTCGGGGCTCTCCTTGACGTTTACTTCGAACCCTCTTTCCCTGGCCACGCGGGCGAATCCGTGCCTCCGTTCGGCTGACCTGCTCCAAACCAGGATTTTTTGGATGGGCATCTCGGTTGACAAGGCATGCATGTGGGCTCGCGCAAGGGCGCCCGCTCCAACGAAGCCCACAACTGAGCTGTCTTTGCGTGCAAGCGCAGTTGTTGCCACAGCGGTGGCGGCGGCAGTCCTGAATCGGGTCAGACTTGGACCTGAGAGAACGGCTTCCGGCCTTCCGTCGCTGGCCGACACGGCCAGCACCGTAGACCGTTGCGTCGGCAGCCCGCGAGTGCTGTTGGACGGAATGTCTGCCAGCAGCTTCACCACTGCCAGGTTGTCCCGGTTGGAGGCCGCCATCATGGAGAGGAACATTGAGTCTTCGGTTGGGTGTGCTGCAGCCAAGGGAGCGGGTAAGGCGGCGATCCCCATTGCGTGGTCTATCTGGGCCTGCCGGACGGCATCGATGACGGCCGGCATGTCCAGCAGTTGTAGCACTTCGGAATCAGCAAGGACGATCATCGGATGCGCTCCGCTAACCTCGGAAACAGGGCCAGCGCGTTTCCAGAGGCTATCGCTTCGGCGTTATCCGGGCCCAGTTGGGCCGCCTGCTCGAAGACCTTGTCACGCTGGAGGTGCAGGACCGTCTTGGAGCACCAGGGTATGTCAGTGCCAAAGAGGATGCGGTCTGGCCGCTCAAGGTGCTGCAGCGGGCCGAGATTCAGGGTGGTGTCGTAGTAAAGGCCGTCGAGCTTCGCAATTTCACGGTCGAAGTCTGCGGGGTCGGTTTCGGTCGTCCAGAGATCGCCCTGGAGTGCGTACATGGCGATGCGCCATTTGATGTAGGGAACCATGCCCCCTGTGTGGGGAAGGATAAAGCGAATGTTTGGGTAACGCTCGAAGGCGTTTGCAGCTGCCATCTTGGTGGCGAACCTGGTGGTGTCAAAAGTACCTTCGAGCAGTGCTGGCGGCAGGTCCGCCACTTTCTCTTTCACCAGAATGGGGTGTACGAACACCACTGCCCGACGTTTGTTGAGCTCGTCAAGCAGTTCTTCATAGTGCGGGTCGCTCAAGTAGGCACCGTCGTAACTGGAAAGAATGCAAATTCCCTCCAGTTCCAACTCGTCCAGGGCCCGGACGGCCTCCGCAGTTGCGTCATCTGGAGAAAGCATGGGAAGCGAAGCGAAGGCACCAAAGCGGCTGGGGTTCTTCGAGACGAGTAGGGTCAGTTCTTCGTTCATTGCGCGAATAAGGGCAGGCCGTTCACTTGGGGGCAGAAAACCAAGGTCTGACGGCAACGACAGGAGAGAGGCAGTCGTGCCGATCTCGTCCATCCGGTCCACAGCAATCTCGGGAGACCATTTGGGGAGCCAATCGGGAACGGTCAAGCCGAGCTCTTCTTGTTTGTTTGTCACTACCTGAAGGGTTGCGTGATGATGCACATCGATGAGAGTGCTGAGGGGTGGGGCCTCGCAATGGGTCATGCCATTCCTTTCGTCAGTAGCCATACCGCTGAATTCGGCAAGATGGCTATCTGGTATACAAAATGGCATGTTGTGACGCTGATAACAAGATATGGAGCCAAAATATCGGCCTGTATAAGTATCTTGAATACCAAAGGCGTTTTCCGCCAACTGGGGGAGACGTGAAACGCCCGAATTAGCGGCCCCGGAAGTCCGTCTATAGACAACAAAAGGCGCCCGCGAATGCGGACGCCTTGTGGCAGGCTTCGATCAGCCGCTCCACGGCTGGTCGCGCTGCAATACGAACGTGGCTACACGTCCAATGGACTGGACTGTCAGGAGAAAAGTCGGGTGCGAATCCTCGGGTCCTCCATTCTCCGGCGTACCGTCGCCAGAAGCCCGTCCTTCGTGTCGGATAGGGAGGCGCTGCCAGGTTGCCTCGTCCACGGTGACCCTGTCAGTAAGCCTCAATGTGGGCACGAACATGGCTGCCGTCGTCGCTCAGCCAACCCTTGCCGGCCGCATAGACCAGCATGTTGGCGAAGCGGTAGTTCCACCCCATACCGATCCGGCCTGCACACTCGCTGCGGATCCAATCGACAGACACCAGAACGTCACCGTCGTCGAGTTGGCCGGCGGAGGTCGTCTTTAGCAGAGTGGGGAGGTTATCCCTCGCCGCCTCGGACAACAGCACCTTGAAGCTGGTGCAATCGTCGGGCTCGTCCAGGGCTACGGATCCGGGGCTGACACGAACGTGCATGGCGGACTCCTTTCAATCGGCAGTGAGTTTGTGCTTATTTCCACTATGCCGAGAGGCGGGAAGTGTCAGGAAGACGAGCTTTTGCATAGCCGGTATTGCTGAGAGTTATGCCGTGTCGATCGGGTCCTGCAAACTGGCCATCAGGTAGGAAGTCACCATGCCGGCGAGCTTTTCCGAAATCTCCGGCCACTCCAGCTTGCCGCTTCCTTCCATGGTGCTCCCAAGGCCGAGCCTTCGGGCGACCACGCTGTAAGCGACGTTAAAGCACCAGTCAATCTCATCCTGGCCGAGGTAACCGCCAGGCCACTGGCGCAGCACGGTTGCGAAGTTTCCCGCAAGTACTGCGTGTGATGCCGCACCTCGTTGCGAGATGGTTTCATCGTTGGTCGCCCTGAGCATGAAGGGGCGAAGAATATCGGCGTACCGCCTGAGTACTTCAATGGTCTTGTCCATGGCCTCACGGACGATTGCCTGCAATCCATCCTCCGGATGGGACGGGAGCGACTCGAACAAATGGCTGGAAACGGCATCGATGTCGTCCATTTTCCGGCCGTGGGCGACGCTGACGAGGTCGTCCTTGCCTTCGAACCGCGCGTAGATGGATCCGATGGAGACACCTGAGCGGGCGCTGACGTCCGCCAGCGTGAATTCATCGTTGCCCCGCTCTTCAAGCAGGGCCAGGGCCGCCTCGATCGTCTTTTCAAACGACTGGCGGCTCCTGGCCTGCTTGGGTTCGCGGGACTTTGTCTCCGGAAGGGTCACAACGCGATCCTACAGAGGATTCCCACGTCGGAGGCATTCCGTGCCACACGAATCTCCCATTCTCCTGACGGGATGGCCCATACCGCATTCGATGAATCCCAGCGCCTGAACCCGAGTGGGTCCAAGGCGATCTGTGCCTCGGCTGTTTCGCCTGGGGCTATATCGACGGCCTTGAAGCCAACCAACCTGAAGTCCGCCTCGCCGGGCGCCTTGGCATAGGCCTGCAGGACATCACGGCCTTGCGAGTCGCCTGTATTGCTGACGGTCGCCCGAACGATGATCCCGTCGACGCCGTTGGCAGGGTCCTGCCTAGTCGGGCTAGTGGGCGTTACGGCGTCCACCAGCTCAAAGGTGGTGTAGCCAAGCCCGTACCCGAAGGAGTAGCGGGATTGACGCCCTGATCCTTCGAAGTGCCGGTATCCCATGGGTTCGCCGGCGGCATAGTTCAGCGTGAGCTGAGCATCCAGCCCGGTGCCCCATCCGGGGATGTCTTCATCGCGCCAGGGGAAGGATACCGGGAGGCGTCCGGAAGGAGCCTCCTTGCCAGCCAAGACAGCAGCCAGCGCCGGGCCGAACTCCTGCCCTGGGAACCAGGCCATCAGGACGGCCTTTACGTTGTCGGCCCACGGCAGCAAAACTGCCCGCGACGCGTTGACCACCACAACAGTTTCCGTCGCCACCTCGGCCACTGCCGCAACCAGCCGGTCGCTGGCCGTGTCCAGTGCCGCCGTCGTGCGGTCAGCGCTTTCGCGTGATGACCCTTGCTGGTCACCGATGACGACTACTACAGCGTCGGCACGGGCCGCGAGGTCCACCGCTGCAGCCAGCGGGTCGGTCACCTCTTCCGGTGTTGCCACTGCAGTGATGGCCTGCACGCGCCCAGGCTGGAAGGCCATTTCGACGACGACCTCAACTTTGCCCTGAGGCATTTCGAGGGCAATCTCTTGGGTTTCCGCCCGCGCCACCACACCCATGACGTCGTCAGGCGCGGGCGGAGGAACCTCCAGCACCTCCGTCCCATCAACTCGAAGGGAACTGACGCCTGTCCCACCCGCACCCAGGGTCCATCGGGTGGCGTTTGGAAAGGTGAAGTTGGCTGTGATGCGGGCACGGCCGGGAACGCCGGCTCCCAGTCCTGGAACCGGACCGAACCAGACGAACGCGGATGCTTGGCGCACCTCGCTGTAGAGGACGTCTTCAGCCTCACCGGCCGGAAGGACTTCCAGTAGAACGCCCGGAGTTCCGTCTGGTGCTGTGCTGCCAAGATCGGTCAGGGACAGAGCCGACGATGGTGCGGCACCGGGCTCATAGAGAACCTCAATGCCGGGTCCAACGGCTGCGCGGATAGCTTCCAGCGGAGAGACCACGTCGCCCTCCGGGCGGACCGTCGCAAACGTTCCTCCCTGGAAGCACGGTTTGCTCGCGTTGGGCCCCACGACGGCCAGCGTCCTGATACCCGAGAGATCCAACGGCAGGACATCGTCCTTGTTCTTGAGCAGAACAAATGACCGGGAAGCAGCCTTGTTCAGGATCGCCCGTTGCTCATGTTGGCTACGAAGGCGGGACGGTGCCGGTGGGGTACCGCCAGAGCGGCGTCCCGTCCTGTCCGCGAGCCGCGTGAGACGTTCGACGGCGTCACTCAGGCGCGGTTGCGCAACGTCACCGGCGGCGACGGCTTCACCGAAACGAGCGCCAAAATGAGTGGCCGGTCCGGGCATCTCCAGATCCAACCCTGCGTTTGCAGCAGCGACGGTGTCGTCCACGCCATACCAGTCGGACACTACAACGCCGTCGTACTTCCATTCATCCTTCAAGACGCCAATCAGCTCGGCGTTCTGGGAGCAGTGGGTGCCATTGACGCGGTTGTAGGCCATCATGAGCATCCAAGGATTGGCCGATCGGACGGCAGTTTCGAATGGCCGCAAGTACGTTTCGCGCAACGTTGCCGGCTCCACACGGGAGTTCATCCGGCGTCGTTCGGTCTCTGTGTCATTAGCGACGACGTGCTTGGTGCAGGAACCAACACCTTGCGACTGCACACCGTCAACCCAGGCCGCACCAAGAATGCCGGTGAGCAAAGGATCTTCCGAGAACATCTCAAATCCACGGCCCGTGAGTGGCGAGCGAGGCATATTAAGGTTGGGTCCGAGGATGGCCGACACGCCACGTTCCACGCCCTGCTGACCGATGACCTGGCCTACATCCGACACCAGTTCCGGGTCCCAGGTGGCGCCCAAGGCGGTTCCGGAGGGCATGATTAGTGAGGTGTCACGTTCGTCCATGGCCTTGCTAACGATCCCCAGGGGACCGTCCAGCAGGACCATTTCCTCAACTCCCATGGCCGCACTTGCGGACGTGCTCCAACCGTTCAGGCCGCCGGTGAGTTCTGCGCCAGTGAGGTTCGGGGCAGCGTTGCTTGCTTCTTGTTCACTAGTGGTAGCACCCGCCGTCACAGCGCAGCGACCTTCTCGGCATCAGCAGAGTCTGCGGCCGGCAGGAGCGGCAAAACGCGCTCGGAGAACAGACGCATGGTTTGGGCAGTGAAGCGTCGGCGTTCTTCGGTGAGCGGGCCGCCCATGACTGCCATGAGGACATTGCCAATGCCAAGATCAGCGTATTTCTGAAGTTCTGCCGCAACGGTCTCCGGGCTGCCGTAGAGGCACCAGGTTCCCTTGTAGCCGTCCGTCCGCGCATCCGGTGTGGGGCGCAAGTCTACGCCGCTGATTTCTTCGGCTGCTTTGTTGGCGGCGTGTTCGCGCTCTACAGTCTCCTGGTACTGCTCGAGGATGATGTCCATTTCAGCGGCAGCCTGCTCATCCGTTTCTGCAATGTGCACGTGCTGGAAAGAATGGGTGGTCCACTCCAGCGCGGCTTTGACGGCTTCATCCGAGTGGCCGGCTGCCTCAAGGGCATTGCGGTAGATGCTGAAGTTTTTCTTGACTTCCTCATAAGCGTTTCCGCTGTCGATCACTGGTGGTGTGAAGGCGAGGATGAAGGCCGGCTGGGCGTTCTTGGCGGCGCGCTCGACGCTGGAGGGGCGCGCAGCGACAGACATGACGCGCGGTTCAGGCTTGGTGTACGGGGTGGGGACGATCCTTGAGACGACTGCGCCGCGGTAATGGCCGTTATCGAAGACAACGGGATCGTCACCAGGTTTCTTGGCCCACAGTCGCTCGGCGATCTCAAGGTTTTCGTTGGCCAGGCGTGAGCTGTCCTGGTAGTTCACGCCGAAGCCGATCATTTCTTCGGGCGTCGTTCCACTGCCCACGCCCACCAAGAGTTTGCCGTCAGTCAACTGATCCAGCAGTGCCAGGCGTTCGGCGAAACGGACCGGGTGGTGGAGCGCAAGGGTCTGTACGGAGAATCCGAAGTGCATTCGTTCCAGCTTGCCAGCGAGGTAGGCCGCGAACACGAAGGGGTCGCTGGCGGGGGGAGCGTAGCCGGTGAAGTGGTGGTCGGGGAGGAAGACCGCGTCGAATCCCTTCTGTTCGGCATCGACTGCATGCTCCACCATGGCCTGCATGACGGGGCGGTCTTCCTCGGGGCCGCGGGAACGGGAGGTGAGGAACAAAGAGAAATGCATGGAAACTCCTGAAATGTTTTGTTGTGTCAGGCGAGAACGTGTTGAGCCGTCTGCGGCTCCACGTGGTGCTCTGCCTCGGGATTTTCTGTAGATCTGGGGACAGTAGGGTCAGTCGGTGAGGAGTCGAGCTGGGCTGCGGCGCGCGCCACCAATCGTCGGAACCACTGATGCCCGGGGTCTGCGGTTTTTGAAGGATGCCACCAGGCGCACTCCACCAAACTGGGAAGGCTGATGGGAAGCTGCATGATCCTGACTCCGGCCACGGACGCCAGCATTCGTGCAAGCCTCTCCTGGACGAGGGCCAGACGTGCCGTTCCCGCCACCGCGAAAGGCAACATCAGGAAGCTGTCCACAATGATGTCCGTCTTCTCGCCCAGTTGGAGGTCGTACACCCTGCGATCGGCCAGTGTCGAATCCACTTCGGCGCCGAAAAGCCTGGCCCAGCGTGCGTCCCTCATTTCCTCGACTGTCAGTGTTCTTGCCTGTGACGTGGCTCCTGTCACGCATACCCAGTTATCGGTAAACAGTTCCATATGGGGGAAGCCGGAAAAATGACCCTTGGGGATGAGCATGAGATCGGCGGACTGGAGCGTCTCCTTGATGCGTTCCACTGCCTGAGGTGTGACGGCATCAAAGTGAACCTGCACACCCGGCGCCTCCTCTTGGAGCATGGTCATCAGTTTTCCGGAGAGGGCGGTGAGGCAGTAGTCCGAGGTAACGATCCGGAAACTGCGGGTCGACAACGCAGGGTCAAAGACCGCCTGAGCATCAAAGGTCCGTTCCACCATGCGCAGGATCTGCGCGACGTCTTCCTTGAGGACCTGCGCCAAGGGCGTGAGTTCGTAAGACGATCCAACGCGCGTCAGCAGCTGGTCATCGAACTGCCTGCGAAGGCGCTGCAAGGACGAGCTCATGGCCGGCTGGCTGATTCCGATCCTTGCACCAGCTCGCGTGACATTGCGTTCTACGAGCAGGGCGTCCAAAGCAACCAGGAGGTTGAGGTCCGCAGTCAGTAGGTTGACCATGTGATTCTCCAAATTCGAATTAGAATACTGATACTAATTATGAGAGCCGTCACAGCCCGGGTCAATAGCCAGCGCGGACCTAAGCTGCGGGGCTCGGGGGAGTACCTCCGATCGCCGCGGAGATTGCCTTGGCTGAGGTAAGAAGCCTGTCGCGGCACTCCTCCAGACGTGCCGGGGAGTCGTTTCCGGAGAATCCGTTGAGTGTAAGCGTCACAGCTACCTGTCCTTCTGAATCGAAGACCGGGGCGTGTAGGGATGTTACTCCTGCAGGATCGTCCAAGGATGCGGGGCCGGATGATGCAGCCCGCTCGATGAGGAGAGGCAGAACGCCGCTGAGATCCGGCGCTGCCGTATCGCTCGGGATGTGGACGATTCGCTCAAACTCAGCTGCTGCGCCCACGTCTACGGAAATTGCGTAACCTGCGGATCGGACCTGCTGCAGTTCTGCATGGGCAAGTGTGGCGTCGACGTCGCCTACGACCTCGCGGGCGTTGTCGATCCACCGCTTCTCGGCAGCCTCGCCGGCCCATGCAACATGAAGCGGTGCCAGCGGGGCGGCAAGGCCGAAGGACACACCGACACGGGACGGCGAACCGCCGGGCGAGCTGTCCACGCCGGCCGCGGTAAGTACTACGACGGAGTCGTCGACGACGCCACTCACCAGGACTTCGAGCTTCAACGTTTTCGCGAGGCTCTCAATCTCCGGTCGTGCTGCGTCGGCTGCTTTAACGTGGCGTGTCAGCGCGGTTGCCGGGGAAACGATGGACGGAATGGAGAAGGACCCATAGCCTCCGCGGAGGAAGAGCAGAGGCAGTTCCTTGGATGAACCCACTCCCAGGGCCTTGACGCGGCCGATGACGATGTCGTGATCGCCCGAGCGGATGACGTCTTCAATGTCGCAGTCAACCCAGGCGGCCGCCCCCTCAAGCCTCGGGCTGCCAGACGGGGTGTCTCCCCACCGGTTGGCGCTGAAGCGGTCCTCGGCTTTGCGCGAAAAAGCCCGGCAGACATCCTGCTGCCCGGCGGTCAGAATGTTGGCACAGAACGAACCGGCCTCGCGGATCTTGGGCCAGCTCGTCGAGCGGACATCGGGCATGAACGCCACCAGCGGTGGATCCAGTGAGACGGAACTGAAAGTCCCCACCACCATTCCGGCAGGGTCACCGTCACCGGGTGCGGCCGTAATCAGGGTGACGCCTGTGGGGTATTGGCCGAGGACGTAGCGGAACCAGGCAGCGTTTTCGGGGCTGGTTTCGTGCGTTTCGGCGGTAGAAGCGCGGATGCTCTGGGTCATCGTTTTTGCTCTCCTCTTCGTTGAGATTTCCTCCAGTAAACGCGGGGGAGACGCGGGTGTGGAAATAGTTCCAAAATATGTGCGCTATCGCGAATTCCGATGCTCCATGCCTGGGCGCCGAAGCGGAGGCCGATGATAGGTTCGTTGGGATACCGGGGCTTCATGGCCCGTCGGTCGGGGTGAACGTTCCTCCGGACGCGCATCTGGCCGGTATCGAGTCAATGTGTTGACTCTCCCAGAACGAGGTTGCGGTGCGCCGTCCAAACTTGTCCCCACTCACCAATTCGGATCCTGCTCAGGGTGAGCCTCGCATCGACGGATATTCGGCGGCTGGTCCGTCCGTGGAGACGCCCGAGCCTGGTCATCAGGGGCCGAAAGTCCGGGTTGGCCCCATCTATACGGCACTGCTGATCATCGTCCTGCTGGGCGCCCTGGACCATACGATTGTCGCCACTGCACTGCCCACCGTGGTGGGTGAACTGGATGGCGCGCGCCATATGGCCTGGATCATCACGGCGTACACGCTGGCGATGACAATAGGCATGCCCGTCTACGGGCGCCTGGGGGACCGCTTCGGCCGTCCCGTACTTCTCATGGTCGCCCTCACGATTTTCCTCGGGTCATCCGTGTTGTGCGGCTTCGCGCAGGACATGATTCAACTCTCACTATTCCGTGGCATGCAGGGGCTTGGCGGCGCGGGGCTGGCTGTGCTGCCGCCGGCAATTATCGCGGACCTTGTTCCGCCCCGTCAGCGGGCAAAGTATCTTGGGCCGCTCGGATCTGTTTTTGGTGTAGCTACAGTCATCAGCCCCTTGGTGGGTGGCGCCATTACTGACACCGTCGGCTGGAGATGGGTGTTCTGGATCAACATCCCAGTTGGCTTGCTGGCCTTGGCCATGGCGTTTTCGCTCCGCCGTCTCAAATCCAACCGCGGTGCCGGGGGTGTGGATTGGGCCGGCACCCTGCTCATGGTGATCTTCACGTGTTCCTTGGTGGCGATGATCTCGCTATCCACCGAATCGGGGACTCCGGCTGGGGTTCTTTTGGGGCTCGGTGGGCTGACTGCTGTCTCGGGGGTGCTGTTCGTGGTCGTCGAGATTCGATGTGAGCACGCCTTGATCCCCATGGGGATGTTCCGGAGCTGGCCTGTGGTTAATGCGGCCGGTTTGGGCTTGGTTATCGGAGCCGGCTTGTTCAGTGTGGTGGCGTACCTGCCCAGCTATGTGCAGATGGTTTACTCCACGTCAGCGTCCGTTGCAGGGATGATTCTGCTGCCCATGGTCCTGGGAATGATGGTGTCCACCAACCTCACGGGTTGGATTGTAAGCCGCACCGGGAGGTACAAGATTTTCCCCCTGGCCGGTTCGGCCCTTGCTGCGGCGGTGGCCATCTGCCTTAGGTTCCTTCAGCCCGGTACGCCGCTTCCGGTCGTCGGCATACTGCTCGCACTCATGGGGTTGGCGGTGGGGAGCTTCATGCAAATCACCGTGGTGGCAGCGCAAAATGCGATGCCGCATTCGGTGGTGGGAAGCGTGACAGCTTCTCTTGGTTACCTTCGCGAACTAGGCGTTACGGTAGGTACCGCTGTCTTCGGTGGGCTGTTCGCGACGATGCTCGCGCAGGGTTCGGCTAACAACAAGCTTGGTCTGCCGCCGTCGATGATCACCGATCCACAGGCCGTCCAACAGCTCCCGCCGGCGCTCCAATCCGGAGTTGCCACCATCTACACAGATGCGTTCCTTCCGATCTTCGGCCTTCTGGCGTGCATCTTCGCCGTGGGGGTGCTGCTGTCCATCTTCATGCCCGAGCAACGCTTGGCGGACCGGAAGGACACTGCATAGAGGGGGCTCTTGACGATCAGGTCACCCGCGGCTAACTTAACCATAATCATAATTACGATTATGATTATTGATTCATACAGCTCAAGGAGAAGCCGGCATGGCCCACAGCAGCATCAAGGAAGTAAACCGACGGACAGTGGAGCGATTCTTCGTTACCTCAGGACTTGAGAGGGCTGCCCTCTTCGCCGTGGATGGGCGCAAGGAGCTTCCCTGGACCTCGATGGGGCATCCCATCGACATGGAGGGAATCAGGGAGATCAGCTACAACTTCACGCGCAACCGCCAAATCTTCACGGACTGGAAGTGGAGCGGCGTGGAAGTTTTCGACACGCAGTACGACGACCGGTTCTGGGCGGAGTGCGACGGTAGGGGTGTCATCCGCATAGATGGTCATGAACCTGTCAACGCGGCGAACCACTACGTCATGGCTTTTCGCTTAGAGGATGGAAAGATCAAGGAGTTCCGCGAATTCTGTGATCCCACACAGCCGTCACGCAATGATGCTGGCGATCCCGTTCCCACGCCGCCGCTGGGAGACTGGAAGCCCCCGGCTGAGTGGCAGACACCGGCGGAACTCTTGAACTAGGTCATACGAAACAGGGAGTCTCATGGGCGTCGTCGGAGCGGGCAGGAAAATTCCGCAGCAAGAACGCAGCAGGCAGTCCGAAGCCAAGCTGCTGGATGCTGCAGAGGAGGCCTTGTCCGCCCGCGGCGCGAGTGACTTCAGCTTGGCAGAGGTGGCATCCCGTGCGGGAGTTACAACAGGCACCATCTACTCCAGGTTCAAAGGCAAGAGCGAACTCGTCCATGCGGTCCATGAAAGAGTAATGGATCGCATGGACGCCCATGCCGCCGAGCTCTTCGGTGCGTCCGAGGATGCCACTCCACCCGAGAGGTTCGTAGGCGACGTCGTGTCCCGGCTCGCCGCCGTACTGGAAGCAGAGGCGGCCGTCCTTAGGGCCTTGATGTTCCATGCAGTCGGGGACAGGTCCATCTCGGAACGGGGTGCGGCGTCCCATTCCAAGCTGGGCGCTTTCTTCGACGACGCCCTGCGGCGGCTCAGCGCTGCGCTTCCTGAAGCGTCCGAGCGCAAGCGATATTGGGCCTTCACCTTTTCCTACGACGTCCTTGCCCGTCATCTGGGGCTGGGGCATTCATCTCCACGCACCGAGCAGGACGACTGGGATGAAATGCTCCATAATCTTTCCGGCATGGTCGCGGCGTACCTGTTAGCGGATCTCGTCTAGGCGTCTCCACGACCAGCGTCGTCGAAGGTGATGTCCCTCGGACCCTCACCACTGTGACGGTCTTCGAAATAGTCCTGGACACCGCCGGGTCCTTCCGCGCGACATCTGAATTGTGCCTCAAACGCGTGCAAATACCCATGGGGGAAAACAGCCATGCGGAGAGAAGATGGTGAGCATAGACGATAACTATTTCCATGGCCGCAGTTTCCTGACCTACCTTGAATGACAGGAGCCAGCTTGTGATCCAGGAAACACAAACTGACGCAAGGCTCGAATCCACTGATCGCTACGGCGAACAGGACAACGACGTCATGAAAGGCCACACCATGAAGAAAGTAACAAGCCCCGCAGGCCGGAGGTTCCTCTCCGTCGCGGCGGTAGCGTCTGTGACCGCATTGGCTTTGAGCGCTTGCGGCGGCGGAGACGCCAGCAGCAGCGAACCCATCGCGGAGGAAACGGGTCCAGTAGAGATCAGTCTCGCAACTCCCGCCTTCACAGGTGGCGGCGCGGGAAACCCCTACTTGGCTTTGATCGACGCGTTCAAAGCAAAGAACCCCAACATCACCGTCAAATTGGTGGAATCGCCTAACGATCAGCACGGGCAGACGATGCGTACGCAACTGCAAGCCGGCAACGCACCCGACATCTTCTATGTCACGGCAGGCAGGGGCAACAACCAGTCGTTCGCGTCATTGGCAGAGGCCGGCTACCTGCAGGACCTCACCGATCAAAAGTGGGCAGCAGATGCGATTCCTGCATCGGCAAAGAACTTGTACTACGACGAAGACAAGATCTTCGCGGTTCCTGCCGACCTTGCTCCCATCACGCAGTTGCAGAACTCCGCGGTCTTGAAAGAGCTTGGCCTTAAACAGGCAACCACCTTGGACGAAGTCATAGCCCAGTGCAAGACGGCACGGGCGGCCGGTAAGTCGTTCTTCGCAGTCGCAGGTACTTCCGGTGCCAACACGGGTCTCCAGGCAATGCAGCTTGCTGCTTCATTTGTCTACGCCAAGGATCCCCAGTGGGATGCAAAGCGCGCCAAGAAGGAAACCACGTTCGCTGACTCTGACTGGAAGAAGGTGCTGGAACAGATCGTGAAGTTCAAGGACGCCGGCTGCTACCAGGATGGCGCCGCAGGTGCCGGGTTCGATCAGCTGTTCCCGTCCGTCGCCCAAGGCAAGGTGGCAGCTGTATTCGCTCCGGCCGGTGCAGTCGCTGCCCTTCGTGGCCAGGTCAAGGATGGATCCTTCGACGTATCAGTCATCCCCGGCGAGAAAGCCGAGGACACCAGACTGATCGCGAGCCCGGGCAACGCCCTGGCCGTCAACGCTGCAGGCAAGCACAAGGGCTCCACCCTCAAGTTCCTTGAGTTCCTCGCCCAGCCGGCCAACCAGGATGCCCTGGCGAAAGCCAACGGAAACGTTTCGATCACTGCCGCAGTCTCGGGGACGGTGCCTGCGCAGTTCCCACTGCTTGAGCCCTTCTTCTCCGAACCTGAGAAGAAGATCGTTACGCAGCCCAACTACCTCTGGCCGAACAGCGGTGTTTACGACTCACTTGGCACTGGCATCCAAGGACTTCTCACCGGTCAGGCTACTCCTGACCAGGTTCTGAAGACCATGGACGAGCAGTACGACCGCGGCGCCTAGTCACCGGCGACCAACCCGATTGGAAGAACATCCCATGACCGCACAACTTGAGCAGAAAGCGGAGGGCGCCCGGGTCACCGGGCGCCAGCCCCGCTCCAGCAAGCAGAACGGCCGCAAAGATCACCGCGGCACAGAGCGTCGGTTCGCCACGTGGTGGTGGTTCACCCCCGCACTCCTGGCCCTGGTGCTCATCCACTACGCCCCCAGCGCCATTGGGGCATTCTTCGCCTTTACCAACTGGAAAGGCTTGGGAAAGTGGCAGTTTGTCGGCTGGGACAACTTCGCGGCAATTGCCGAGGGTGGCCCGACCACCACAGCATTGATCAACACCTTCATCATCGGCATTTCATTCGTGGTTCTGACAAACGTCCTCGGTTTGCTACTGGCTCTCGGCCTTAACCGGACCGTGAAATCACGCAATGTCATTCGTACGCTGATTTTCGCTCCGGTGGTGCTCAGTTCGTTGGCGACCTCCTACATTTGGAAGTTCATCTTCGAACAAGACGGCCCACTCAACGAATTCCTTGCCTCGATCGGACTGGAGTCTTTGCAGCGGACGTGGCTGGGCGACCCGTCAACCGTCCTTCCAGCGATCATCATTGTCATGGTTTGGCAGAACGTCGGCTTGGTCATGGTCATGTACCTGGCCGGACTGGCAACCGTTTCTCCGGAGCTCGAAGAGGCGGCGTCCCTTGACGGGGCAAGCTTGTGGCAAAGGTTCAACTATGTGGTCCTCCCGGCCATCATGCCCTCTGTGGTGATCGCTATGACACTCATGCTGATCAACGGTCTGCGTGTCTTCGACCAGATACAAGCACTGACGGGCGGCGGGCCCTATGGCGCGTCCGAGACTCTCGCGGTGACCATCTATAAGGAGACCTTTGTGATGGGCCGATTCGGATTCGGTGCCGCACTTGCTTTGGTCATGTCCGTGATCATCATCATCCTCACGGTGGCCCAGCGCCTCCTCCTCCGTACGAATTCCAAAGGTTAGCCAGCCATGTTCCGTTATACGAAGAAGACGTTGTTCCGTGAGGCACTCCTGATCCTGGTTGCCTTCATCTTCCTGTTGCCGTTCTACTTCCTGATTAACCTTGCCCTCAAGAATGGCAGCGACGCACTCACGACCTCGGCGATGCAATTGGTGACCAACCCCACCTTGGACGCTTTTGGGCAAGCCATTCAAGGCGGACGCCAAGCAACGTTGATGGATGGAATGCTCAACAGCATCATCATCACCGCCGGTAGCGTCCTGGTGCTGGTAGCTGTTGGGTCAATCTCCGCCTATACGCTGAGCCGCCGGACCGGGAAGTTGAGCAAAGCAGCCATGGGGCTCATCTTGGTCACCATGGTGTTGCCGGCCCAAGCCGCGATCATTCCCATCTACGTGGGCATGCGCAATGTTGGACTGGTGGGAACGCATGCGGGCACCATCATTATGTACGCCGGTGCGCTGCTCCCCATTTCGATCTTCCTCTATATGGGTTTCACCAATGGAATAGCCCGGGATTACGAGGAAGCCGCCCAGATCGATGGGGCATCCCGGTTTACAGTGTTCCGCAAGATTATTTTTCCTCTGTTGTCGCCGGCCACCGGCACCGTGGCGATCTTCACCGGACTCATCGTCTGGAACGACTTCTTCACGGGCCTGATCTTCCTCAACGGCTCTGACGCAGTAACGCTGCCTGTGGTGATCTACAACTTCGTCGGCGAGAGCGTTTCCGAATGGAACGTGATCTTCGCAGCCATCATTATTTCGATGATCCCCATCATGGCCTTCTTCCTGTTTGCGCAGAAGCAGTTCATCCAGGGCTTCACAGGAGGCGTGAAATCCTGACGCCGCTGGGCAATCCGGCTCAGCCACCAACTAACCCGACAGACTCAACGAAAGATGAACATGCCCCCACTTCCGAGACTCGAACGATACTCCGGACATGCCCGATTGATCGTCGACAATGAACCGTTCCTCTGCATTGGCGGAGAGTTGCACAACTCGAGTTCGTCAGATCCCGGCTACATGGCATCACGCTGGGGAGGGATTGCGGATTCGAAGGTCAACACAGTCATTGCGACAGTCGCCTGGGACCAAGTGGAGCCAACCGAAGGTGTCTTTGATTTCTCCGCTGTTGATGGGCTCATAGCAGGCGCCCAATCCGCTGGTCTAAAGCTTGTGCTGATCTGGTTTGGGGCCTTCAAGAATGCCTCTTCCACCTACGCGCCGTCATGGGTGCGGCATGACCCTTCGCGCTTTCCTCGCGCGGATCGCGGATCCAAACCCATGGAAACACCGTTCTCCTATAAGGGATCGATGCCCCGTCCAACCCTTACCGTTTTTTCGAACGATCTTTTTGAAGCCGACAGAACTGCGTATTGCCGTCTCATGGCACACCTTGCCGAAACGGATACGCAGCACACTGTGATCATGGTTCAGGTAGAGAACGAAGTGGGGCTCCTCGGGGCCGGACGAGACCGTTCGGAAGCAGCCCAGGCAGCCTGGGAATCGCCCGTACCCGAAACACTCAGGAAGGCTCTGGCCAACAGCGAGTACTCCTTCGATTCCGCGTTGGCGGATTCGCTCCGTCCCATCACCTCCTCTGACGCCAGTTGGGCCGATCACTTTGGCGACGGCAACCCAGCCGCTGAGGAAACCTTCATGGCGTGGGCCTTTGCAACATACGTTGGTGGGCTTGCCGCTGCTGGCAAGGAGCTGCTGGATCTTCCGGCCTATGCCAATGCCTGGATCGGTCCTCAGCCCGGCCAAGACCTACCGGGCAATTATCCAAGTGGCGGGCCGACGGCCAGGATGCTGCCGGTGTGGCAGGCAGCTGCCCCCGCCCTCGATTTCTTGGCCCCGGATATCTACGTACCCCATTCCGCCGAAATCATGGCCCAGTACGCAACTCCGGAGAATCCCCTCTTCATCCCGGAAGCCCGATTTCGGGCAGGGGACGCCTTCCTCGCCGTGGGGCGATTCGGAGGTTTCGGCTACCACGTCTTCGGCCTGGAGGATGGCCGCGAGGGCAACCAATACAGTAAGGCCTGCCAGGCGATTCTTTCACTGAACCAGGAGATCGTGGACGCACAGCGGGATGGGCGGATTTTCGGATTCGCTTTGGAACAAAACGAAGACGACGTGGTCACCACGTTCGGTGAGATCACCGTTAGCATCCGCAACGCAGCCAAGCTCTACACAGCAATGCTCTTGGACGCCGGGGTAGTTCTGCCGCCGCCTCCCGAGCTACCGGGGGAGACCGAGGGAGCCGCCCACGGTCACACTCCAGGCGACAACCGTCCGTTCGGACTCGTCATCGAGACGGGTCCACTGGAGTTCCTCGTCGTCGGCCAGGGTGCTTTGTTCGATTTCCACAAGAGCGGCTCAGTGCTTGAAGTGGATTCAGTGCGGGAGCTTCGGCTGACACCCGATGGCTGGCAAGAGGGCCGCCTCCTGAACGGCGATGAGCGGTTGCAGGTTCTTCAAGGCGACAGGATCAGCGCATCCCGCATCAAACTGCTGGAAGTTATCCAGCACTGACGCTTCACAAAGGCAGGGCGGTGCCACCTTATGGGTGGTACCGCCCTTCTTCCTGCCTGCGTGATTCAACTCAAGCGGTGAGAGATCGCGCGAGCACCCAGAACTGCCAACCCCACAGAGGTCAGGGTCGGATTGCACGCCGTGGACGTTGGGATGACTCCGTTGCCGGCAACGTATAAACCGTCGGTACCCCAAACCTGGCTGTCCGGGCCGCAGACGGAGCGACCGTCGTCGTACTGGCCCATACGCACGGACCCTTGGTAGTGGAGCGAGGATCCTGCCGGTAGCAGGAAGGGCGGTCTGTCATCCAGAAACGTGCCCAAGGCTTTGCCGGCGCGTGTGACAGCCTCCTTTGCTTGGTCAATCACCCGCAAATCCTTCCACGTGAGGCTGTACTGGATGCTCATGCCGGGCATCCCATAGTGGTCCAGCGCGTCCTCGTCGAACTCCACGCGATTCTCCTCAACGGTCTCGGTGGCACAAAACCAGCCGAGACCAATGATGGACCCGGGGACTACCGGATCGTCGTCTGCCAAAGGAATGGGAGATGCATCGAGCTGCATGACCTGGCCGTGGAACGGCTCGTGGTCCGTGTAGGGAACCCACGAAACGCCGCTGTGCCGCGCTGCGCCCACCACTGCATCTCCGTCCTTGTCCTCCACCGTGTTGATGGGCAACCTGACGGCGCTGACCACTTGCGGCTGGTCGTTCAGGTAGCGGCCGAGAGCGCGAAGCCGGATACCGGAGGCAAACAGCACCTGCGGCGTGCGGAGTGCGTCCGCTGCGACAACAACAACCGGCGCTGAAATGGTGTATTCGGTCCCCGTCGTGAGGTTTTTGAGTTCCACTCCGGTAACGCGGCCGTCGTCGATCAGAACCCGTCGGCAAAGGGTCCGGTCGCGGAGTTCGAAGCGGTCGCCCCGGGTCGCCGGTCCGGCCAGCGGGCCAAGGACGACGTCGGTCCCTGACCATGTGATGGTTCCATCAGGAAGCTTTTGCACGGCCAGCGGCATCGACTTGATGGCCGCGGATCCGGTGCGGGGAAACTCCCCGGCCAGTCGCTGGCGGACTTTGGCCGAAAAGGGTGCACCCTCGAACGCCAACGCCGTGACAGACAGGAGCCGCTCTGCCTCGGAAAGGGCTGAGTCCAACGTGCCATCGTCCAGGAAGGCGATCCGTTCAGATTCCCCAGGCCTCGGGCAGGCGCAGGTCCAGTGCGCGCCCATGCCTCCGACGTTGCTGGACATGGCCGCCGCCGGCATGCCAGCGAGGGGAGCGAGGGCGTCGGGACGCAGCAGGAAGGTTCCCGGCCGCCCTGGACCCGGTGTGGGTGTTTCCGGATTCAGGGACGTCATCGGACCTTGGGAAGCAAGCTGCGCCGCCGTTCTTGCGGCCGGGTCAGTCAAGTTCTTCACATGCAGGCCCGGTTGTTCGGACAGTAAAGGGCCCGCTTCAACCATCAATACCCGGAGATGTGGAGCTTCTTCATGCAGGACGCGGGCATAAGCGGCGCCCGCAGGGCCGCTGCCGACGATAACGACATCGAAGGCTTGGTGTGCTTTGTCGGATGCGATTTCCATGGGAATCCTTCGCGGATTACTCAGTGCTCGGGTGATGGAACCGGAGGCACAGTGCCCGGGAGCATCAACGCACGAAGCGTACTAAACGATGCAGGCACCTGAATAGACGGTACCGGTTGCGACGGCGCGCAGGACGATTGTGGGCATTCGATCTATTGATGAGCAGCATCGGCGTTCGTGATCTTTCCAGCACTGCCCTTTGTGTGTACACGACAGTAGCGTGGGAATACGCCCGTCGTAGGTCGGTGCGAGATGTCGCGCGGAAAGTGCGCCAAACACGAGGAGCTGGGTGTTGAATACCGCCCATCAGATTAAGCGTGGAGTCAGTTTTTACAGTTACCAGGAAGAGTGCTTTCTCAAGAAAATGTCCCTTGAGGACTGCGTCAGGGAGGCCGGGTCCATTGGAGCATTCGGCGTCGAAATCATCCCGGAACAGTCGATGACCCGTTACCCAAACCCGGGGGATGAGTTCTACCGGGTCTGGGATGAGTGGATGGAAAAGTACGGCACCACCACGGTAGCCACGGACCTCTTCCTCGACACGAAGCGATACCCCGGACGGGTCATGACACTCGCCGAAATGACCGGGTCCGTCCGCAAAGACCTGGACATCGCGAAACGGATGGGCGCCAAGTTCGTCCGCGCCATCATCAACACACCACCGGAGGTCATGGAGGATTGTGCCCCGTATGCCGAAAGGCTGGGGCTGAAGTTACTCCTGGAGGTCCATGCACCGTTCCACTACGAGCATCCGTGGATTCTCCGGCACTTGGAAGTGATGCATCGCCTGCAGTCGCCAGCTCTGGGGTTCATGCCGGATATGGGTACCTTCGTGGAACGGTTTCCACGGGTCATGTCCGAGCGCGCGCTGCGCGATGGTGCCAGGCCGAAGTTCGTTGAGCTGGCAGTGGAGACCTACAACAATCGCGGGGACGTGCATGGCCTCATGGATACCTTCAATTACATGGGCGCGAACCCTGTAGAGCAAGGAATTGCCCGCCTTTCAACCTTCCTCACGTGGAATGAACCCCGCGTGATGCTGGAGCACATGCCGCTGATCCATCACATCCAAGCGAAGTTCTACGAGATGACAGACGACGGGTCGGAATACAGCATCCCGTACCACAAGATCATTCCTGTGCTCATTGAAGGCGGCTATGACGGATATCTGTCCAGCGAGTATGAAGGCAACCGGCATATCCAGGACATCGTGGAGGTAGACAGCGTGGAACAGGTCCGTCGGCAGCACCGCATGTTCCAGCGCCTGCTGGGTGAAGAAACAACGCTCGACGCCGGGGCAACGCAAGGCAGCGGCGTTTTCGCCGATGGAGGCAGCAATGTTCGATAAATACATCATCGTTGAGGACACCCTGAGGAATACAGGTGATGACGACGATGTCACTGGTTTCCAGCTTGGCGTGCGGCTTCCGTACTATCGCGGTCTAGGTCTCTCCATGGTGGAGGACATCGAGGTGACCATCGATGGGGAAACTTCCTCGAGCGCTTCGGTGTCCCTGACGGTCCACGGGAATACGTACAAGCTGACAGACCTGCCCGGTGTCTTTGATGATCGCTGGGAAATGGGGGAGGTGGCCACGGTGTCCGTGGAGAGGGCAGGTGGCCTGGTTGAGGGACCGCATTCAGTTGCCGTGAGGCAAAGGCTTCGAATTTCCTACATGCCCGTGCCCGGTGGAGGAACGGACCTCAAGACCCTCACCCTTCGACACTGAAAGGCTTACAAATGCCGGTAACACCGGTTCAGGAGGACGTCATCAACCGTCTCATGGCATCGATGACATGGGAACAAAAGCTGGCTCAGCTCCAGATAGCCTTTCGGCCCCGGCTGGAAGACGCTGCGGAGTTGGTCCGGAGCGGCATCGGTGCGGTCTTTTGGCCTCGCAGTGTGGAAGCCACCAACGAACTCCAGAGGATAGCCCGGGAAGAGACCCAGCACGGGATTCCTCTGTTAGTGGGCTTGGACGTGATTCACGGACAGAGGACCACGTTCCCTGTCCCCCTTGCTCAGGCGGCAAGCTTCGATCCCTCGACGGCGGAAACCGACGCCCGCGTCACTGCGCAGGAAGCTGCGTCGGGGGGAGTCAATTGGACCTTCTCTCCGATGATCGATGTGTCCCGCGATCCTCGCTGGGGCCGTGTTGTGGAGGGCTTCGGAGAGGACACGTACGTCAACGGCGTGTTCGGTGCGGCGAAGGTTCGTGGCTATCAAGGTAGTTCTCTGCGGGACCGCGACTCCATCCTTGCGTGCGCAAAGCACTTCGTGGCCTACGGCCAGGCCGAAGGTGGACGTGACTACAACACCGTGGATGTGTCCACACAGCGACTCCGGAACATCTATCTTGAGCCATTTAGATCAGCAGTGGATGCCGGTGTGGCCACAGTGATGGCGGCCTTCAATACGGTTTCCGGTCGACCGGCACACGCCAACCAGCAGCTCCTGACCGAAATCCTCAAGAATGAACTGGGGTTCGCCGGTGCGGTGGTGGGTGACGCCGACGGCGTGGTGAACCTCCTCGACCACGGAATCGCAGGAGATCTCCAGGATGCCCTCAGACAGTCCTTTGCTGCCGGGCTTGACATCGAAATGGGTGGGAATGTTGTTGCTGACCACGGCGATGCGCGCCTTGGCCACGATGACCTGCCCCTGGAAAGAGTGAATGACGCCGTTCGCAGGGTACTCGGCCTCAAGGTTGCTCTCGGTCTATTCGATGATCCCTTCCGGGAGCCCGAATACGAGGTGAAATCTCCCACGGATACCAGTCGGCGTGCAGCGCTTAAGGCTGCCGAAAAGGCGCTGGTGCTGCTCAAGAACGAATCCGTCCTGCCGTTCGGCTTGGGGCCGAAGCGCATCCTGCTGCTCGGTCCCTACGCCAACAGCACGGACCATCTTGGAGCGTGGGTCCAGTCCTTCGCGGAGCCCGCCGGTTCCTTGGCCGACGCCATCCGGCGCGAGTGCCCGGAATGGGTGCTGACTGTGAGGGAGGCGACCGGCTTCTTCGGGGGCGAGCCCGATCTGATCGCCCAAGCAGTGGGTGACGCTCATGACTACGACGCTGTTGTGGTCGCCGTCGGTGAACCATCAGCCCTCACTGGAGAAGCCAGTTCACGGAGTGACCTTCGACTCCCAGGGGTGCAGGAAGAACTTATCCAGGCCGTTGCGGCGACGGGTTCAACGTTCGCTGTGGTCATGTTCAACGGACGCCCGCTGGTCACAAGTGCATGGATTGATGGGGCTCCTTCAGTGTTGGAGGCCTGGCACCTTGGGCTGGAAGGGCCCCAGGCAGTGGCTCGCGCATTGAGCGGCGTGGTGAATCCCGGCGGGAAGTTGCCCATGACGTTTCCGCGTTCCTCCAGCCAGGTACCCATCTATTACGACCACGAGAACACCGGGCGTCCGGCAAGGGTGTCGGGAACACTCGACGGCGGTGCCGTTGATGTTGCTCTGATGGGCCCCGGCAACACAGACGACCACTACACATCCAAGTACAAGGACTTGGACCTTGGCCCTCAGTTTCCCTTTGGTCACGGTCTGAGCTACACCTCCTTCGAGTACGGGGAACCCAGGCTTTCCGCCCCGGAGGTCTTATTGTCGGACCTTGAAGGCGGCCAAACCGTTGGCGTTGAGATCGATGTTTCGAACACAGGCTCACGCTCAGGAGACGAGGTAACCATGGTCTTCATTCGAGACCTCGTCGCCTCCCTCGCACAGCCCGTCCGGAGGCTCAGACGCTTCACTCGAACCAGCTTGAAGCCCGGCGAGACGCGGACGCTGTCTTTCGAACTCGGTTGGAATGACTTCGGATTCTGGGACAACGACGCTCGCTACGTCGTAGAGGAAGGGGCCTTCGAAATCCATGTGGGCGGTGGCCTCGACGCGGCGGCGGTTCGGAGCCTTCACCTACGTCTATAGACGTGCAAGTTATCAGTGACGGACTTGTTTCGCAGCCGGTCCAGTGCACGGACCCGGGTCACAGCGTCGCGGCGTGTGCCACGGCATTACCAGTCGCCATAGGAGTTGGCATGCAGAAAGATCGAATCCGCTGGGGCGTCGTGGGGACCGGCGGTATCAGCCATCAAGTCACCGCGGACTTTTCGCGGGTCGAGGAGGCTCGCGTCACCGCGGTCAGTTCGCGGTACCAGGCGTCCGCTGATGCTTTTGCCGAGGAATATGACATAGCCGGGAGATACTCCCGGTTCTCCGACATGCTCGGGTCGGACATCGACGCTGTGTATATAGGCACACCCCACGTGACGCACTTCCCGCTCGCATCAGAGGCGCTCCGCGCCGGAAAGCACGTGCTGTGCGAGAAGCCACTGGGTCTCAACTCCCGTGAGGTCGAGGCTCTTTCTGTCATGGCCTCAGCCTCGGGGGTGTTCCTTATGGAAGCCATGTGGATGAAGTTCACTCCACTTCACAGGAAGCTCGCAGACATGATCCGAGATGGCACTCTCGGCGAAGTGCGCGGCTTGCAAGCCAGCTTCGGAGCGGCCTTCCCGCGCGATCATTCGAGCAGATGGCAACCTGGTGGAAGCGCCCTCCTTGACCAGGGAATCTATCCTGTGACGCTCGCGCATATGTTGTTCGGCAACCCCGTCTCCGTTCGCGCCATGGGAACAACACGGCCCGACGGTGTCGATCTTCGCGGCCACGCCATGCTCGGGTACGACGACGATCGCATCGCGCAACTGGCGTTCTCGATGGTGGACTGGCTTGGCTCAGCCGCAATGATCGGGGGCTCCGAAGCGTGGGTCACCATTGACAACGGCTTCTGGTATGCGAACGAATTCACGATCCATCGTCCCCTTGAACGGGGGCAGCGCGACGACGAGGTGGTCACGACGAGCCGCCAAGGATTCGGCTATGTTCCGATGCTTCGAGAGGTTTGTCAGGCGATTCAAGCCGGCAAGCTGGAGCATCCCCTCCACACCCACGCCCAAACCTCTGCTATCTACGCAACCATGGACGAGATCCGCCGTCAGGTAGCCGATGGTCGTGTTGAGGTTCAGTAACTGATCCAGTTGATGGGAGAGGATCGACGTGCGGCCCGGCCACTATGACGCGTCGTAAATCTCGAAGAGGTGCTGCTCCGAACGATCCAGGTACGCCTCTAGTAGGGACGCTGCCTCGTCGAAGCGTCCATCCGTCAGGGCCTTCGCGATCTCTTCGTTGTCCTCCACATACCGCGAGTAGAACTCCACGTTTACGGGTTCTTTGAAGAAGAACAGCCGCATCTCTGCGAGCACTTGATTCATGAGCGTATTGAGCCTCTGGCTTTCGGCCATCTCAACGATGGCGCCGTGGAACCTGAGGTTGGCATCTGCCAGTTGCTCCTTGTCCTTGGCTTTGGCCGCCTTCCGTCCATCGGCCACGGCTTCCTGGATGGCCGCGATGCGGGCGGCGGAGCCGCCGTTCCGGACGGCGCTCACCTCTATAGCGCGGCGGACCGTGTAGAAGTCGCGAAGGTCATCCGCGCCGGGGGCGGCCACAAAAACTCCGCGGTTGGGAAGGCGGAGCACCAAGCGTTCAGCGCCAAGTTCGGCGAAGGCCTCCCGAAGGGTATTGCGGGACACTCCTAGTTCCTCGGCGATGGTGGGCTCATTGAGGCGCATCCCGGGGACCCACTTACCCGTGATGAGTTGGCGGCGCAGCTCCGCCGCAACCCTGGACGCGACAGCCGGTACCGCGACCCGGAGCCTCGCGGCAGGGTCAAGCTCGTAGTGCGAGTCGTCCAAGAGTTCCCCAGCTGCGTCCATAAGAAGAATCTACACTCTCTCGGTATCCTTCATTCACAGAATCGTTGAACGATTCCCAAAGTTAAGCAATGATGGGTTCATCACGTTTCCCTGAGATGAGGATCACAATGCAACACATAGACCTGAACAGCGATGTGGGTGAGTCATTTGGGCGATGGAGCCTGGGTGACGACGAAGCCGTCTTCCGTTCCGTGTCCAGCGCCAACGTCGCGTGCGGCTTTCACGCAGGAGACCCAACGGTCATGCGGGCTACCTGCGAACTCGCCGCCCGCCGCGATGTCACCATTGGCGCCCACCCGGGCTACCGGGACCTGGCCGGCTTCGGCCGTCGGTTCATGGAGATTGCCCCCAACGAGTTGGCCGATGACGTCGCCTACCAAATCGGGGCTCTGCAAGCCATGGCAGCAATCGCCGGCACCACGGTGAAGTATGTGAAACCCCATGGCGCCCTGGGTAACGCAATTGTTCATCATGCTTCACAGGCCCAAGCCGTCGTCGATGCCGTCCGCTCGGTGGACCCCACGTTGCCGATCCTTGCCCTTGCAGGTTCAGAGGTCCTTCGCCGTGCCGAAAAGGCAGGACTTCGTGGCGTACCTGAAGCTTTTGCGGACCGTGCCTATACCCGCGATGGTTCCCTGGCGCCGCGCAGCCTGGAGGGCGCTGTACTTCACGATCCCGAGGCCATCACCAAACGCATTGTTCGGCTGGTGACTGAAGGCAAGATCGAGACCATCGACGGCTCGCAGATCAAAGTCCAAGCTGAAAGTATCTGCGTCCATGGAGACACAGCAGGTGCCGTGCAGATCGCATCAGCAGTCCGTGAATCCCTCGAGTCGGCGGGCATCGCCGTAAGGAGTTTTGTCCAGTGACGCACCCCAACAATGCCGTGACTGAGCCGTCCCAACCGGAGAAACCAATGGCAACTTCCCCCAGCGAAACCCGCCTCCGCAAAAGGAGTGCCATCAAGGCCTATGTCGCCAGCCTCAGCGGAACCTCGCTTGAGTACTACGATTTCGCCATCTATTCCGTGGCCTCCGCCCTGGTCTTCCCTAAGATCTTCTTCCCGGGCAACGACGAGTTCGTTGGCCTCCTGCTTTCCTTCTCCACCTTCGCCGTCGGATACTTGGCGCGTCCGCTCGGCGGCGTCATTTTCGGGCGGCTGGGGGACCGGCTCGGCCGCAAACACGTCCTGGTAGTCACGCTGCTGTTGATCGGCGCAGCCACCATCCTCATCGGCGTTCTCCCTGACTACAACGCGATCGGACCAGCGGCGCCGGCCATCCTTGTCCTTTTGCGCCTGGCCCAAGGCATCGGCGTCGGCGGTGAGTGGGGCGGAGCGGTACTGCTGTCCAGCGAATTCGGCGATCCTGACAAGCGCGGCTTCTGGTCATCGGCCGCACAGATCGGTCCACCTGCCGGTAACCTTATGGCCAATGGCGTTCTCGCCATCCTTGCCGCATCTCTCAGCACCGAGGCTTTCCTGTCCTGGGGTTGGCGGGTGGCCTTCCTTGCTTCTGCCCTGCTGGTGGTCTTCGGCCTCATCATTCGCCTGAAACTGGAAGAAACCCCGGTGTTCAAGGCGCTGGTGGAAAACAATGAACGCTCGGAAGCTCCGCTGCGTGAAGTATTCCGCAACGAACCGCGCGCCCTCATTGCAGCGGCCCTGTCCCGCATCAGCCCCGACGTTATCTACTCCATGTTCACCGTGTATGTGGCCGTGTATGCCACCAAGGAACTGGGCATGACCACAGGCAACGTCCTGACCGCTATCCTGATCGGATCTGCCGTGCAGATCTTCATTATTCCGACGGCGGGCGCGCTTACTGATCGCTTCAACCGTCGCCTTCTCTACGGCATCGCCGCAGCAGGCAGCGCCATCTACATTCCACTGTTCTTCGTCATGATCCAGGACCGTTCCGTCGTAACCCTCACCCTCGGTGTCGTGGGCGGCTTGATCTTCAACGGCCTGATGTACGGCCCGCAGGCTGCCTTCATCACAGAACAGTTCCCGGCGCGGCTCCGCTATGCAGGAAGTTCCTTGGCTTACACACTCGCCGGAGTGGTCGGTGGTGCCATAGCTCCGCTGATCTTCACGGGTCTTTATGCTGCTACCGGTACTTGGTACCTCATCGCCGTCTACCTGGCCGTGTGCGCTGCGGTCACCATAACTGGTGTCGCACTCGGACGTGATCCCAAACCCGAAGAAGATCTGAGGCTCATCCGTGAAGTCAACGCCTGAAACACTTATCCGAACCGGGTCCCGGATAGCGGCCGTGCGGGCCGTCGGGGAACGCGGCGTGCTGGCCGAACTCGACACGCCCGAGGACGTCCTGGCATTGACGGAGCTGCTGAAGCGCACGCCGTTTACGGGGCAGCGCGAAGTGGTTCCCGCTGCAGAGACCGTCCTCATTACTGCTGAAAGCCCTACAGCGATGTTGCGGATCACGTCCCAGCTGGGCAAATTGACCATCCCGCCGCACCGCCAGGTCGGCAGGAAACTTGTCGAAATTGACACCGTGTATAACGGCGAGGATCTCCGAGACGTTGCCGAGCTCGCAGGGATCAGCGTTGAAGCCGTTGTGGCAGCTCACACGGGACAACTGTGGACGGTTGCCTTCACTGGCTTTGTTCCCGGGTTCGGTTACATGCGGGGAGAAAATGACATCCTTACCGTCCCGCGGCGGCCCAGCCCAAGAACCAACGTTGGCGCAGGATCGGTGGCCTTGGGCGGCAGCTACACGGGAGTCTATCCACGTCAATCGCCTGGCGGTTGGCAGATCATCGGCCACACTGGCTGTGTCATGTGGGACAGTGGCCGTGCCGAACCTGCGTTGGTCAGCCCGGGAACGGGCGTTCGATATAAAGCAGTACGGGACACAGTAGTTGTTCAACTGCCCGCTGTGCAGGAAGCGGTCAGCCACGGACATGGTCTCCGGGTCCGCCGAAGTCTCCCTTTGACCTTGGTCCAGGATCTTGGCCGGCCTGGCAATGCGGCCATTGGCGTCTCACGCTCCGGAGCGCTCGATCAGGGCTCGCTCCGCCGGGCCAATCGGCTGGTCGGCAACATGGAAGGCGCACCAGCGTTGGAAATCGTCGACGGCGGCCTGACCGTCCAGGCTGTCGGCGAGCAGATTGTGGCTATCGCCGGAGCTCCTGCCGGGATTCGGATCAGTTCTGAAACCACCTCACGGCCTGCGACGGTAGCCACTCCTTTTGTCCTCATGGATGGGGAAACGCTGACCATGTCCGCCCCTTCGGCGGGAGTTCGCAGCTACCTGGCAGTTCGGGGTGGTTTTGTGGCCGAGGAGGTGCTGGGCAGTTGCTCTGCCGATACCCTCTCCGGGTTGGGCCCCAAGCCGCTGACAGTGGGCGACTTCCTGGCAGTTGGTCCGCCGCCAGCACAGGCGGTTGGTCTCCCGGAAACGCAGCCGGACTTTCCTGCTGGAGACGTGGTGGAACTGGAACTTGGCCCCGGCCCGCGGCAGGACTGGTTTTCCGCTCAAGCGTTGAAGTCCCTTTTTGACCAGGTGTGGACGGTCACCAACGACTCCAACCGGATTGGCATGCGTCTGGCTGGTACGCCACTGGAACGCGTGCAGCACGGTGAACTGCCCAGTGAGGGCACCATCTGCGGTGTGATCCAGGTACCGCCCACCGGACAGCCAGTGGTTTTCCTGTCCGATCATCCCGTCACGGGCGGCTACCCGGTGATCGCCGTCGTAACCCCCAAAGACCTGGACAAAGCGGCCCAAACTCCCGCCGGCGGCCGGGTCCGCTTCAGACACGCACCATCGATCACAGAAAGTACTTTCTAATGCGCAAGATCCTTATTGCCAACCGTGGAGAAATCGCCGTACGGATCGCTTCCGCCTGCACCGACGCGGGCTTGGCCTCCGTGGGTGTTTACTCCGACAACGACTCCGGATCCGTGCACGTGTCCGCAGTCGACGAGGCGTACAGTCTTGCAGGCAGGACCCCCGGGGAGACTTACCTCGACGTCGACAAAATTCTGCACGTCGCAAAACGTTCAGGGGCTGACGCGGTGCATCCCGGATACGGCTTCCTCTCCGAAAATGCGGACTTTGCCCAGTCAGTAATGGACGCAGGGCTGACCTGGATTGGACCAAGCCCGGACGCCATCCGATCGCTGGGCAACAAAGTCACCGCGAGGGAAATCGCCGTCCGCGCCGGCGCGCCCTTGGTTGCTGGAAGCAAAGGACCGGTTGCCAATGCCGCGGAGGCCCGGGCCTTCGCGGAGGAGGTTGGCCTGCCCATTGCCATCAAAGCCGCTTTCGGGGGAGGCGGACGTGGGCTGAAAGTTGTGCGTGACCTGGACGGCGTGGAAGAAGCTTTCGACTCGGCCGTCCGGGAAGCAGTCACAGCGTTCGGTCGTGGCGAGTGCTTCGTGGAGCAGTACCTGGACCGGCCCCGGCACGTGGAAGCGCAAATCCTTGCCGATAACTTCGGCAAGGTGGTGGTGGTCGGGACGCGGGATTGTTCCCTCCAGAGGCGCCATCAAAAACTAGTGGAAGAAGCGCCGGCCCCTTTCCTGAGCGAGCAACAGCGGCTGACAATTTACGAGGCAGCCCGGGCCATCTGTTCGGAAGCCGCGTATGCCGGTGCTGGAACTGTGGAATTCCTTGTGTCCGAATCCGGTGCCATTGCTTTCCTGGAGGTCAACACCCGCCTTCAGGTGGAGCATCCGATTACGGAAGAGACCTCCGGCGTGGACTTGGTGCAGGAGCAGTTCAGGATCGCACAAGGGCTGCCGCTCTCTCTTGCGGAGGATCCCGAACCGCGCGGCCATTCCTTTGAATTCCGGATCAACGCCGAGGACGTGGGCCGCGGATACCTCCCAACGCCCGGGACCGTGGAGTCCATCACCGTGCCTACCGGGCCCGGCATTCGCCTGGATTCCGGGATTGGGGCAGGTTCAGAGATTTCCGGGGACTTTGATTCCCTCATGGCCAAGCTCATCGTCACAGGATCGGACCGGCAGCAGGCCATCCGGCGGGCACGGCGGGCGTTGAGGGACTTCAGCATCTCTGGATTGCCCACCCTCCTGCCCTTCCACCGTGCAGTCCTGGAATCCCCGGACTTCACAGACTCGTTCTCCATCCATACGCGGTGGATCGAAACTGAGTTTGAGCACTGCATCACGTCCGATCCATCTTTTGACCCCCGCCAGGCCGGCCCCGCCGGTACTGTCACAGTCCCTTTGGATATCGACGGCAAGCGGGTCATGGTGGGCTTCCCGGGTAACCTTGCAAGCCTGTTTGGCACAGCAGTCACTGAGGCTCCGCAAGAGAACGTCACGGCTGAAATGAGTGATCCCGGACTGATTGAATCGCCCATGTCCGGCAAAGTGGTCAAATGGCTCGTCGACGCTGGCGCAACCGTTCAAGAAGGATCTCCGCTGGTGGTCCTGGAAGCCATGAAGATGGAGAGCGTCGTTCCAGCGCCCCGGTCAGGTGTTCTGGCAGAAGCCCTGGCTCCAGCAGGAAGCAGTATCAAAGCGGGGGAGAAGCTCGGCCGTCTCACCCTCGACTAACCCGGGTGGGCAACAACAAAAGCAGAGCGTACGACGGCGGGAACCTCCCGCCGTCGTACGCTCGCTGGTGCATCTAATCGCCGTCCGCGACACCCTGCGCGCACTCGATGAAATTGTCCGCGATGGTCTCCGACGTGCCTGCTCGGCCGACCAGCGACAGCTCCACGAGGTCCACTCGCTGCGACAATTCCCTTGCTATCAGTCCCCGCCGAGCCCCCAGAGATGAGCGTGGCACCAGAGTGACCCCCAGACCGCATCCGACCATAGCCAGTTGAGACTGGATGGAGTTCGCGATGTGCCTGGCCTGCGGACTGAATCCTGCCTGACGGCAGGCCGCTACCATTTCGTCGTGGTAATCCGGCGAGATCGCACGCGGAAGCCACACCCAGCTGTCGTCCCGGAACCTGGCTAGGTCCACCGCGCCCCCGTCGGCAGCCTGGGGATGCGTCACCGGGAGTGCAAGAACAAAACGGTCCCGCCGCAGGGGAACCGAACGCAGCCCCTTGTCAAAACCCGGTTGGCGGATGATGGCTACGTCGAGTTCCCGCCGAAGCAGCCGATCGCGTCCATGATGAGTGTCAATCTCCGATACTTCCAGCTCCACGTCCGGCCAAGCACCCCGGAATCTGTCCAGAACGTCGGGGAGCAGGCCGTCGAAAGCGGATGTCACCGAGCCCAGGCGCAACGTCCCGGCCATGCCGGACTTGGACCGCGCCGCAACGTCCTCTGCCCGCTCGGACGCCTGGACCAGCAAGCGGCATTCGTCCAGAAACAGCTTCCCCGCATCGGTGAGCAACACAGATCGGCTGGAACGGGTCAACAGGCTGGTTCCAAGCTGCCTTTCCAGCTGCAGGATGGCTTGACTAAGAGGTGGCTGGGACATCATGAGCCGTTCCGCGGCCCGCCCGAAATGCAGCTCCTCTGCCACGGCAACAAAGTACCGGGCTTGGCGTACCTCGATCATTGAGTCGCAAAACCTCTTCCACCTATAGCTAACCAGACCTTCACTATATCGATTGATGGCGGTCTACTGGAAGCATGACTTCCCAAACAACACTGCTGGAGCACTACTCAACGCTGGATTCAGCTGCTGTCTCCGATGCCCTCGACGCCCTGGGCTTGCCGCCGGGACAGGCAGGTTTCCTGCCCGTCTGGGGAACCCCAAAGATCGTCGGATTCGCTGTCACCGTTCAGCTGGAGCCTTACGTTCCCGGCCCTTCCGGTGCGCACATCGGCGCAACGGCCGTCTCGGCAGCCAATGACACCAACGTCATCGTCGTCGCCAATGACGGCCGCACCGACGTCTCCTGCTGGGGAGGGCTCCTCAGCCTCGGCGCCGCCCTGAACGGAGTCCGCGGCGTCGTCGCCGACGGCGCATCACGGGACGTTCACGAGGCCAGGGAGATGGGCTTCCCCGTCTTCGCCAAAGGCCGCATCCCGGCCACCGCCCGCGGCCGGCTCCAGCAACGCTCCACCGGCGAACCCGTCCAACTGGGCGAGGTGACAGTCACCCCCGGCGACCTTGTTCTCGCGGACGAAACCGGCGTCGTAGTTGTCCCCGCTACCCACATAGACGAGGTGCTCGAACGCGCCCAAGGCGTGGTCGCACGGGAGCAGGCCATCGCCGCCGACCTGCGGGCCGGCGTCGCACTTCACGAAGCCATGCGCGACGCGCGCCTGGCAGGAACCACAGAGGAACACTGATGAACACCACCACAGAAACGTCCGTCACCGAACGCCTGTCGGCTTTGCCGACGGCCTCGATCTCCGATGCCATGGACGCCCTCGGCCTGCACGGGACCTTGCACGGATTGTCCCCGCTGACCCATGACTTCCGCGCCACCGGACCGGCTTTCACCGTCCAGTACGCACCGGCAGGCGAAACCCGCGGCAGCGTGGGAGATTTCCTGGACGACGTACCAGCCGGATCAGTCATTGTCATCGACAATGAAGGACGAACCGACGTCACTGTCTGGGGCGGCATCATGACCGAGGTCGCCGCCGAACGCGGGATCGCCGGAACCGTCATCAACGGCGTCTGCCGGGACATCTCCACGTCGCTGCAGCAGAACTACCCGCTGTTCAGCCGCGGAAAGTTCATGCGCACCGGCAAGGACCGTGTCCAGCTGGTGGCCGTCCAGACCGAGGTGACCATCAACGATGTCACCATCTCACCTGCGGACATCATCTGCGCCGACGCGGACGGCGCGCTCTCTGTACCCAGCGCCCGCGCAGAAGAGGTCGCCGACCTGGCCGAAAAGATTGAAGAAACCGAAACCCGGATTGTCGCCTCAGTCAAGGCCGGTTCCACCCTGGTCCAGGCCCGCAAAGACCTCGGCTACCACGACCTCCAGTGGGGTAACAAGTGACCAATGCAGCCCGCGGACACTCCTCCGCCACCCTTTATGAAGCCTCCAAACTGCCCTGTGCCTGCGATCCCGGCCTCAAACCTGCCTGGCAGGGAGCCAAGGTCACCGGACCGGCATTCACCGTCCGAGGCATCGGCGGCGACAACCTCGCCCTGCACCACGCAGTCCTGAACGCACCCGCCGGCAGCGTCCTGGTGGTCGACATGCAGGGTGCCGAACACGGACATTGGGGTGAAATCCTCGCCGCCGCAGCCCAGCATCGCGGCATCGCCGGACTGGTCATCGACGGCGGCGTCCGCGACGTCGACGAAATGGCGCAGATGGACTTCCCGGTCTTCTCCCGCAGCGTCACCGTCGTCGGAACCGCCAAGGACTACGCAGGGGAATTCTCCTCCCCGGTCCGCGTGGGCGGCCTGACCGTCCGTGCCGGCGACTTGGTAGTCGGCGATTCCGACGGCGTGGTGGTAGTCCCGCGCGACGCCGTGGATTCAGTTTTGGACAAGGCAGACCAACGGGTGGCCGACGAGCAACGGATCCTTGACGAAATCCGACACGGTAAATCCACCCTCGAGTTGTACTCCTTTTAGACGGAAGAACACATGACAGTCACGTCCCAGCCACAGATGGGCGCTCCTGAACGGATCGCCGCCTCCAGCCGCCGCCCCGCCACCCTGGGCGCGGCAGCCCCTGGCACCATTTCACTCGCCATGGGGGAGCCGGACGCCGGTACCCCCACCGCGATTGTCGACAGTGCCGTCCGTTCCCTCGTTCAGGGACGGACCCGGTACTCGCCCATGACCGGAGCACCGGAACTGCGGGAGGTGCTCGCGCGGAAGATCTCTGCCGGGCACCCCCGCCCCACCACTGCGGGCGAGGTGGTACTCACGCATGGTGGCAGTGCGGGGCTTGCCGCGGCCATGCTCGCCCTGGTCCAGCCAGGGGATCGGGTTCTGATCCCGGAACCGACCTATTCCCTGTACGCCGACCACGCCGCCATGGTCGGCGCCGAAGTGGTCTGGATTCCAGCCCTCCCGGACGGTTCCCTCAACCTGGTGGTTCTCCGCAGGGAAGCTGCGTCGGCCCGGATGATGGTCCTGTGCAACCCAGGTAACCCCACCGGGCGTGTCTACCCTGCTGCTGACTTGGCCGGGGTCGGAGAGATCCTGGCAGATCACCCGGACCTGCTCCTGCTCTCCGACGAAGCGTACGGCAGCATTGTCTTCGACGAAGTCGAGTTCGTCTCTGCCCTTGACCTGGCGGAGGTTTCCGCCCAGGTGGTCTACTGCAGCACCCTGTCCAAAACCTATGCCATGACCGGATGGCGGCTCGGCTTCGTCGTGGCCCCTGTTCCCCTAGCCAACAAGATCAACTTGATCCACCGCACCATCAACGGACCGCTGAACACCTTCGTTCAGGATGCTGCCCTGACAGCCTTGGAAACACCGGACAAGGACCTCCTGACCATGACAGGTTCCTACCAGGAGCGACGAGACATGGTGATCAAGGCGCTCAACGGAATTCCCGGCGTCGAAATCCTCTCGCCCCAAGGCGCTTTCTACGCATTTCCCCGAATCACGACGACGTTGGGGTCGGACGAAATGGTGGCCCGGTTTGCCGAAGCCGGTGTCCTGGTGCGTTCGGGAAGCGAGTTCGGGCCCTCCGGACAAGGACATGTGAGGCTCTCCTTTGCCACAGACGCAGCGAGCCTGGATGAAGGCCTTCGCCGCTTCGCTGCAGCTGTCCGGGACTTCCCGCAATGACCAATACAGGCTACCTGCCGGCATGAGCGAATTAGAATCATTTCCCATACCTGATAGGAGGATTCCTTGCCTGGCCTGACCAAGCTCGAGCCTTTCACCCTTCCCCTCGACATCGACGGAGTCCGCGTCGAAGTTGCCGGCATGTACCGCGCCGGTACCGGCATCCCAATTGTCTTCCTCCACGGATTCGGGTCCACCAAAGAGGACTATGCCGACGTGATCCAACAGGCAGAGCTCGCCGACCGCCCTATCCTTGCCTACGACGCCCCCGGGTGTGGCGCGACCTTCTGCTCGGACCTGAACGCCATCTCCGTGCATTTTCTTGTCGCCGTCGCGAAAGAGGTCCTTGCCTCCCGAGGCATCGAGCGCTTTCATCTGGTAGGTCACTCCATGGGCGGTCTGACGGCCCTGCTCCTGGCAGACCAAGACCCAGCCCGCGTTGTGAGTTTCTCGGACATCGAGGGCAACGTGGCACCGGAAGACTGTTTCCTGAGCCGACAGATCATCAGCCACTCACATCCCGACCCGGAGGGATTCTTCAAGGACTTCCAGGAACGCGTGTGGAAATCCCGGTTCTACTCCAGCAGCCTCTACGCGGCGAGCCTTCCCCACAAAGTTCGCCCCGGAGCGGTTCGGCCGATCTTCGAGTCCATGGTGGAACTGTCCGACCATGGCGGCCTCATGGACCGATTCCTGGCCCTGCCGTTTCCCCGCATGTACATGTACGGCGTTCAGAACAACACCCTGAGCTATCTGCCACTGCTGGCCGAAAAGGGCATCGAACTGGCCGAAGTCCCGCGCAGCGGACACTTTCCCATGTACTCGAACGCCACCGAAATGTGGGACCGCCTCACAGCGTTCTTCCTCAGCAGCGAGCAGGCATGAAACGACGGGACACGCCCCAATTCATCCGGTACGACGATTGGACGGCCCTGATCGGCGGACACGTACAAATCCGCAAGCCCGGGGAACCCGTTCACTCCGGGATCGTGGACCACGCCATGGCCGATTCATCCACGCTCTGGCTAAGAAGCAACGGGGTCCAGCCCCGTCGGGCCTTCGTTCGCAAGGAAGGCTACGAGGTCTGGATCAGTCCCCGCGACCTGCAGTTCCGCCCGAACCCCGTGGCCAACGCCAGCATCTAGCCCTTGGGCCACCAGCCCGGGGCTCCGGGCAGTCTATTGTCAGCCGCACGACGACGTGCGGTTCGTTCCCATGGAGAAAAATATGCATACACCCGCACACGACCCCGCGGATGAACCGGAAAACGAACGCGAGCGCACGGGCGACGTTGCCTCAGCCGTCCGGGACTTCTCCAGTGAAGAACACGGCTATCACAAGTCACTGAAGCCGAGACAGATCCAAATGATTGCCATCGGCGGAGCCATTGGTACCGGTCTGTTCATGGGAGCCGGCGCCCGCCTCAACGGAAGCGGGCCGGCACTGGTCCTGGTCTATGCCGTCTGTGGATTCTTCGGCTTCCTGATCCTCCGGGCTTTGGGAGAGTTGGTCCTGCACCGGCCATCGTCCGGTTCGTTCGTTTCCTACGCCCGGGAGTTCTACGGCGAAAAGATGGCCTACGCGGCCGGTTGGCTCTACTTCCTGAACTGGGCCATGACCTCCATTGTCGACGTCACCGCGGCGGCCCTGTACCTGAAATTCTGGGCACCCTATTGGCCGCCGTTGCAGGAAACACCCCAGTGGCTATTGGCGCTGATCGCCTTGGTGGTGGTGCTGTCCCTGAACCTGGTTTCGGTGAAGCTTTTCGGTGAGATGGAGTTCTGGTTCGCACTGGTGAAAGTCCTTGCCTTGGTCACCTTCCTCGTGGTCGGCGTCGTCTTCCTCCTCAGCGGTGCCGCCACCGATGTCGGCCCCACAGGTTTGGTCCTGTTCGCAGACAACGGCGGGTTCTTCCCGAACGGCGGCATCGCGCCGCTCCTGGCCGCCAGCGGGGTCATCTTCGCCTACGCCGGCATCGAGCTGATCGGCACGGCCGCCGGTGAAACCAAGGAACCAGCCAAAGTCATGCCCAGGGCGATCAACAGTGTCGTCTTCCGGATCGCCGTGTTCTATGTCGGGTCCATCCTGCTGCTTTCCCTGCTTTTGCCTTTCACTGCTTACAAGGGCGGTGAGTCACCGTTTGTCACGTTCTTCTCGCACCTCGGCGACCCGCAAGCGGGTGCAACGGCCGCATCCATCATGAACTTCGTAGTGCTGACCTCGGCCCTGTCCAGCTTGAACGCAGGCCTCTACTCCACCGGCCGAATCCTGCGATCCATGGCCGTCAATGGATCCGCGCCACGATTCTCGGGCCGGATGAACAGCAAAGGTGTTCCGTACGGCGGCATCCTGTTCACCACGGTGGTGGCCCTGCTTGGCATCGGACTCAACGCCCTCGTACCATCACAAGCCTTCGAGATCGTCCTGGAGATCTCAGCGCTCGGAATCATCGGCTGCTGGGCCACCATCATCCTGTGCCAGATGAAACTTCACAGGCTCTCGCGGTCCGGCCTGATTACGCGCCCAAACTTTCGTTTGTTTGGGGCACCGTATACCTCTTACGTGACCTTGGCGTTCCTGCTCTTCGTGCTCGTCTCCATGGGCTTTTCCGATACGGGCCGCTGGGTCCTGGCCTCGTTGCTGGTGCTGATTCCGCTGTTGATCGGCGGGTGGTTTGCCGCCCGGGAGGGCATTGCCTCAGCGGCCAAGGAACGGGAAGGCTACACCGGGAGCCTTCCCGTGCTGGCGAACCGTCCAGCGATTGATCAAGGCCGGGCACCAGCGGGAAACAGTACGTCATGACATCGCGCTATCCAGGAGCTGCCACCGTTCCCGCCCTCGTTCTAACGGGCCATCACGCTCCTGTCAGCGGGTGGTGGCGGCCCGACGGCGAAACAGTCCCGTTCCGCTACGTACAGAAGGGTGACCTCATGCCGGGGGTCCGGGGGAGCAGCGTCAGCTGGAAACTGGAGTTGCGGACCAGCGAGACTTCCTCACAGCATCCCCTCGGCTGAGTGTTGTTTTCGAACCGCGCCCCTGCCACCAGTTGATGAAGCCGGTGATGGTGATGATGGGTGCTGTGGGATGCTTCTGCTGGATGCGCGTAGGAGTAATTATTGGGCCCATTAGATCCGTGACCATTGGGGTTCAGTTTCTGTCTGGGCGAAGAGGATGTGTTGCTGTGGGTCATCACGTGGCGGGAACGTGATCACGCTGGTCGGGCCGGACGTTCGGTGGCAGAGTGATGGGTCCTCCGGTCAGCGAGGCCTTGGCTGGACTTTTCCGAAGATGTGGCTGGTTGTCATTCGGTAGCTGAGTTCCCCGTCCATTTCCTGTGGGGTGACCCAGACCTGATGGCCGAGGCATGCTTCGAACATCTGTCGAGGCCCGTGCTGGTCGGCCGCGATCCAGAGGGCTGAGGAGTCGGGCATGGCGGCGTCGACGAAGCCGGTTCGCAGGATGCGGCCGTGGAGACGGATCTCCACGCGTGCTTTGGTCAATCGAGACCATTCGAAGTGTTTGTGGGATTCGGGCTGCTTCGATGTCATGAAGTTGCGGGCTTCCGGGTTGGCAGGATGGTTGAGTGCCCCTCTTGTGTGCCCGTGCCGTTTTAGCGTCTGCGGGTGAGGGCCGCATAGGAGGTGCGGAGGTGACCTTCCATCAGTGCCCGTGCGCGGTGTTCGTCGCGTTGGGTGATGGCGTCAACGATGAATCGGTGATCCTGCAAGCTGCGGTGAAGTTCGTCGGGGGAGTAGTACTGAAAAGATCCTGACATTAGCGGGGCAAGTGCGAGGTCTTTTGCGATGTTGAAGAGCCTGGGTGACGCTGCTGATTCGAGGATGAGCAGGTGGAGTTCGTGGTTTAGATCGGCGATCTCGGCACGGTATCCCTCGGGCCGGTTGCTGGCCAGTTGGTCCATGCGGTCGCACAGCCGGTTCAGATCTTCCAGGTGGGAGTCTGAGCGGCTGTGCGCTGCAAGGCCTGCGGCGTGGGATTCCAAAAGGGCACGGATGGACATTACCTCGGCAGCGTCGGCATTGGTCCACTCTGCTACGAATACTCCGCGGTTTGGTGAGACAACTACTAGGCCCTCGTCCGCGAGTTCTCTTAACACCGTTCGGATGGGGGTGCGGCTGAGGGAGTATTCGGCGCAGAGTCCGCGCTCGGTGAGGTGGCTTCCGGGCGGTAGTTTGCCTGTGGTGATCTTGGCGCGCAGATCCTCCAGAACGTCCTGTCGCTGCGTGTCCATGCCCTCCCCAAACTGATCGTGATCCCGGCTGGCCACGATGCTAGATGCTATTGATCAAGCCTAGTGTCATGGTGGCAGTGTTATGGCCGGGTGAGTCCGAGAAGGTCGAGCGTGCTGGCGCCTTCGCGGATCCGTGCGCGCATGGTCTCTTCTTTGAGTTCGCGTTGCTCGGAAGAAGCCAACGCGGTGTCCACGTCGTTTTGACCGACGCGGACGAGTCCGTCGGCGTCACCCACCAAGATGTCTCCCGGATTGATCAGAACCCCTCCGATGGTGACGGGAACATTGACCCGGCCCTTTTGCACCTTCGTGGTTTTGCGGATGCACACTCCCCGGGTGAAGACGGGGAAGCCGGAGGCGATGATTTCCTGGCTGTCGCGGACTGCGCCGTCGATGACGAGTGCGGCGACGCCGCGCTCCTGGGCGGCGAGGGTCAGGACGTCGCCCCAGGGGCCAGCCTGAACGTATCCCTTGGCGTCGACTACGAGGATGTCTCCTTCTCCAGCTTCGAGGAGTGCGACGTGTATGAACCAGTTGTCGCCCGGTTCAAGGTCAACGGTGACCACTCGGCCAGCGACCCGGGAGGTTGGGTCCAGGGGTTTGATGGCGGGGTCGATGGCGTCACGCTGTCCGTTTGCTTCGTAGACGGTAGCTGCGCCAAGTCCAGCGAGCTTGGTCATGCGCGGGTCTGTGGTTTGGTTGAGGATCATTTGGTATCTCCTGTGGTGACGAGTTGTGCCTTGGCGTCGGCTTCTTCTTCTGCGATCCGTGCTGTGGCTTCGGCCTGCTTGACGAATTTCAAGCCGACCACCATCGCTGCGGCGATGAGGCACGTGGCACTGACCATGGCCAGCCCCCAGTTATTGCTACCGGTGGAGTCCTTGAGGGCGCCGAAGGCGAACGGTCCTATGAATCCACCAAGGTTCGCAAGGGAGTTGATCGCTGCAAGTCCGACGGCTGCTGACTGACCGGTAAGGAACAGGGAGGGCAAGGACCAGAACGGGCCGTAGGTGGCGTAGACGGCGACGGTGATGACGGTCAGCAGAACGATGGACAAGATAAGGTTGTTCACCGCGAAAGGCATGAGCGCCAGGCCACCGCCTGCGGCAATGAGGGGGATACCGACGTGCCAGCGGCGTTCGCGCTTCTTGTCTGAGTGCCGTGCCCAGTAGACCATGACAATTGCGGCGATGCCGTAGGGCACGGCGTTGATGTAACCGACGGCGGTGTTGCTGAGCTGAGTTGATGCGGCGGCGATGATCTGCGGGGTGAAGAAGGCTAGGACGTAGATGGCCACGGATTTGCTGTAGTAGATCAGCGACAATGCTAGGACACGTCCGCCAGCGAGGCTGCGCCAGAAGGAGACATGGCCGTGGCGCTGGACCTTGGCGTCCCGCTCTGCCTGGAGGGTTGTTTCCAGCCACGCCTTCTCTTCGGTAGTGAGCCATTTGGCCTTGGCGGGGGCATCGACCAGGACGAAGAGTGTGACAGCTGCCAGGATGACGGCAGGGGCACCTTGGAGGATGAAGACCCAGCGCCAGCTCTCCATTCCGGCCCAGTGGACATTGTCGAGGATGAGTCCGGACAAGGGAGCCGCGATGACGGTGGCGAGGGGCAGTGCGATCATGAACAGCGCGACTACGCGGGCGCGTTCACGCTCGGGGAACCAGAAGGACAGGTAAAGGATGACGCAGGGGAAGAACCCTGCCTCAGCGACCCCGAGGAGTGTCCGGATAATCGCCAGCTGAGTGAAGTCCTGTACGAATCCGCAGGCCACCGCAACGATGCCCCAAGAAACGAGGATCCGTGCGATCCAGCGGCGTGCACCGACCTTGCGCATGAGGATGTTGCTGGGTACTTCGAAGAGGAAGTATCCGATGGAGAACAGCCCTGCGGCGAGACCGAACTGGGCTGTGGTGATGCCGAGGTCGGCGTTCATCTCCTTGGCTACGAAGCCTACGTTGGCGCGGTCGATGAACGCGATGATGTAGAGGATGACCAACAGTGGCAGGATGCGGTATTTGATCTTGCGGACGGTGGCGTCTCCGACGCGGGGGCGCGCGGTTGAGGTGCTCATGCCAGCACCTCCTGCGTGGATGTCGTTGCTGTTGTGGACTGGGCCAGGGAGTCCAGCCAGTCCATTGAGTCTTCAAAGGTGGAGCCGCTGGGGCCGCCGGTGGCCTTCAGGTTGTCGGCGGTGACCGCGTACTTGGCGGCCACGTGGCCGGTCAGTTCTGCCGGATATCCCGCGCGGTCGAGCTGTGCTGCGGATTCGAGCACCTCAGCGTGACGGCGGACCGAGTGGCCAGGGTGTGTGGCGACCATGCTCTTAAGCAAATCCGTGAATGGTGCTTGGTCCACGTCGCTCAGAACGGTGCACAGCTGGTCAAAGACGCCATAGGACCGGGCCGCAGGGAAGGCCTCGACGGCCAGTGCTTCCAGTCCCTTCATGATTACCGAACGCAGCAGTTTCACCGTTACGGCGTCTCCCGGTGTGCTGCCCGGGAGAACCCGCACGGGGGCGCCGGCGTCCCGGAGCAATTCCTCGGCAGCGGGGTTGGGCTGACCGGCATAAAGCAGCGGTGTGCGTACCCCGTTCAGGGCCACCGCTCCAGTAATTGCAATGTCGACGTAGTCGATGCCCGCAGCAGATGCCAAGGCCGCGGCTTCCCGCTTCGCCTGGGCTGCCGCCGTCGTCATATCAATGATTGTGGCACCCGCGTTGAGGTGCTGCACCAATGGTCCAGCAACTAACGGGAGCACCGACCCGGGAACGCAGACCAGAACAATGTCCTGATCAGTGATCCATTCTGAAACTACCGGGCGGATTGGAACCCCGGAGTTAGCAGACCAACTCGAGGCAGCCGCAGGTGGCTGCGGGTCCGAGAGTGAAATTGTGTGGGACGAGTGCGCGTTGAGCGCCTCAGCCCAGCACAGGCCGACTTGGCCAGAACCGATAATTGTGGTTTTCAAGACTGACTCCTTCGTCGCGGTGTCTCTGTGATCCAGAATACAAGATAAGTACCATTAAGCAACATCACGGTCTAAAAATGCCGAACCTAGACTATTTGGTATCTAAATGGTTCTGAGTGGTTGTCCGTCGGGAGGCTGCTGCTGCGTGGCGGTGAAGCAAGGGAAGTGCCCGACGCTGTGGCTGTTGAGTGCTGACAGCAGGCGGCAGCGCGTGCGGCGGGCTAGCCTTGCTCCAGGTGAGGGGGTGCGTGCACGAAGGGGGTTCCAATGCCGCCGTTTCAGCCGGCGAAGTGGACTGCTGCTCTATTGCGTGTGTGTGTTCACGAAAATGCGTGGATAGGTTCGCATTGGCAGCATCTGGTCTTGCGCTAGCCCCGACTGCAGTCCGGCCAACGCCATGAAGCAACGGGATGGGGGTATGAACCCTGTCCACACTCTCCACCCCGGACTGGCCCGTACACCCACCGAACTGGCCCGGATTCTTTCGAGCCAACAGTTCTGGATCGGCTCAGTCCCAACTCGGCTCTGATGTCCGAAGAGATCTTCGGGCCGGTCATTGGCATCATCCGATTCACCAATGAGGAGGAAGCAGTCAAAATCGCCAATGACACAGACTACGGGCTGGTCAGCTATGTGTTCAGGGAGAACGTTCATCGCGCCCAGCGCATGATTGAAAGCTGCAGACGGGAATGATGGGTTCGAACACTGGTCTCATCTCCAACGCCGCGGCACCATTTGGCGGTATAAAGCTGTCAGGTATCGGCGGGAAGGCGGTTTTGAGGGCATCAGCGAGTTCCTCTCAACCAAATACACCCTTATTCCGCGCTGATGAATGCCCCTAAACCGATCTCTGGGGGCTCGTCGATAGCCACTGAAACTGACTGAAAGCGAGGGCCTTCACGTTCCCGTGCCGGGACGTGAGGGCCCTCGCTTTCTTTCCCACCGTGCATGCCAAACGGTCTGCGCAGGAGCAGGATCACGATTGGACTTGGTGTTTTCGTTAGTGCAATAGCGCACTAGTTGGAATGCTGGGACTGGTTGTGCTTCAAGACTGCTTGCGTGAGGTGCTCAGCCAGAAGGCCGGGTGCCTCGCTGTGGGCCAAGTGACCCTGATTTGCCAGGCGAACGACCTCGGCTTGGGGAAGGGCTTGAGAGAAGGCGGTGAAAGCGACACCGTATGGCGGCTTCCCCTCGTTGCGTTCGCCAAGCATCAGGGTGACTGGAGCCGTGATTTCGCTGTAGCTGGAGAGGGCTGCAACATGGTCATTTATAGCAGTCAGCTCATCAGCCAGGGGGTGAACAAGAGGACGGAGGACAGGCCAAATCGGGTCCGCGCGCAGTGCTGCCATATATTCGGCGGAGTAACCCGCCATGACCCGCTTGACCACCTCGACGGCGCCGTCCAGGTCTCCCTTCCCGAGAGCAAGACGTAGCGGTTCAAGGGCATTCGATCCGAAGGGGCTGGAGACGGGCTCATACGCGATGACAGAGCGCAGGTTGCGTCGCTCTGTCGCCGTTTCCAAAGCAATAAGTCCGCCATAGCTCCAGCCGAACAGGTGGACGTCCTCCTGGAGGGTGTCAAGGATGTAGTGCAAATCGTCAATTTCAGTCCGGACCGAGTAGCCACGACCTGTCGGGCCGCTGGGCAGCCGCCCGCGGCGGTTGATGACCAGTATCGGGTTAGTCAAGTTCAATGCATCGGCGACTGGGCGCCAGGTATACGCATCGGACATCACGCCTGGAACTACCACGACGGGCTGTCCGCTGCCTTCTCGTAGCTCGGCAGTCAGGGTCGTTCCGTCACGGTTGAAGCTAAGGGTCCGCATCAGTTTCCTTTCGTCGGGTTCTGGGCCTCTTGTAGCTCCCTTGCCACTCTCAAGAGCTGCGCTTCAGCTCCAGGCGGGCCTACGAGTTGAAGAGAGGTAGGTAGTCCAGCGACTGGGGCCGCTGGGATGGAGATGGCCGGGAGACCTAAAACGCTCCATGGGCTTGTAAGTGAGAGAAGAGCTTTTCGGGTCTCGACGCTGGTCCCGTTGATGTCCTCGATGCGGCTATCCAGCTGGGGTGGGGACAACGGTATCGTCGGAAGTGCCAGAAGCCCGTAGCGCTTCAACAGCTGCTGGATACTTTGCCGGGCACTGTGCCTAAGCTCAAGGGCCTTACTGTACTCCCACCCGAAGATATCGCCTCCGGCGAGCAATCGCGCAAGCACCTCGGGGTCGTAAAGTTCGGGAGCGTTGGATATCAGTTGAGTATGTTGGGCGTATGCCTCACTGCCTTGGATGATCCCGTATGCCTCTCTTAGGTCCCTGGCTTCCAGGACGTCGGCTTCTCCGGTGAGAAGTTGATCGACCATGCTTCGGACGGCACTTGTGATTGAAGGCTGCGTCGGAAATATCGAATCCGGTTCGATCCATCCGATACCCGGGGCCAGCGCAACATTCTGAGTGCCTCTCAGTGCGGTCCACAGCAGGAGACAGTCGGCGGCAGTGCGGGCCAGCAAGCCTATGGTGTCCAGAGTTGGTGACAAGGGCACCATCCCGCCAATGGGCAAAGCTCCATGGGTTGGCTTGAGCCCTACAATGCCGCAGCAAGCCGCCGGGATACGAGCGGATCCGCCGGTGTCGGTACCGAGCGCCAATGGAATGATTCCGGCGGCAACCGCGGCAGCGGACCCGCTGCTCGAACCACCAGCCATGTGGTCTGTATCGTGAGGGTTACGCGTAGGGCCGGAGGCCGAGCGATCTCCGGTAGGCCCGTTCGCAAATTCGTGCGTCGTGGTCTTCCCGATAATGATCGCCCCTGCCTGGACGAGCCGTTCAACGCATTCGGCGTTCGTACGGGCAATGTGGTCATTTCGGTGGCGCGAACCTGCGGTTGTGGGCATTCCCCGGACGTCGATGACGTCTTTGATGGCAACAGGAATGCCGTGCAACGGCCCTCGATCGATGCCAGAGGCCAGCTCAGTGCGGGCCCTCGCCGCCGCCGCACGGGCGCCGTTTTCATCGAACGAGACGAACGCGTTGATTGAAGGCTGCCACCGGTGGGCCTCCTGTAAGGCAATGTCCACAAGGTCTGTTGGCGCCGTAATCCCTCTGCGCATCATGGCGGCGAGCTCGGAAACACCAATGTTGGCGAAAAACCCCGCTCCTGGGGGATTCTTCAGGCGTGCATCGGGAGATCGCATACGTCCCTCTTCGAATTCGGTGGTGTTGGTTGAACTGCATATAACCATACCCAATCGTTTGGGACAATCGTTTGGTAAGATTTGTACTCAACTCACAGAGGGAGTTTTCAACGATGCCAGGTAGATATAAAAGCAGCTCGGTCACGCTGAAGACGATTGCGCAGGCGGCGGGGCTCGACGTCTCGACTGTGTCGAGGGTCCTCAGCGGATCTCCTGATGAGGTTGCGCGGGCGGCATCGCCGACGACAGCCGCAGCCGTTCGCGACTGGGCACAGCGACTGGGTTATCAGCCCAACCCGCACGCTAAGAGCCTGCGAACAGCACGGAGCAATCTGATCGGAGTGCTGGTTCCCCGTTTGTCCGACATGGTGCTCGCCACCATCTACGAAGGGGTGGAAGAGGCATGCGCCCGCAACGGACTGGCCACGTTCGTAATGAACACTTATGACCGCCCCACGGAACAGCGCGCCAAGATTGATTTGGCATTGTCCCGCCACGTCGACGGCCTTATCCTCGGCGATGCGCACCGAGACGCAGTTGTGCTGGACGAACTGGCGGCGCGGGAGGTGCCGTTCGTGCTTGTGAGCCGCTACGCGTCCAAGTATCCATCCGTGACATGTGATGACTACCTGGGAGGGTGCCTCGTTGCCAAGCACTTCCTGGAGCTCGGGCACGAGAAGGTCGGCGTAGTCGCTGGTGAACCCTTCGCCAGTACAGGCGTGGACCGGAGCAATGGCTTTATTGACACTTATCAGAAGGCGGGCTTCGAGGCGCTGGCCGTGAACTCCTCCTTCGATGCGAGAGGCGGACATGAGGCAGCGGAATACCTTCTCAAGCAAGCCCCTGAATTGACAGGCATCTTTGCTGTCAATGACTTCGCCGCTATCGGTGTTCTGGGCGCTGTCCGCGATGCGGGCCTGCGCCCCGGCAGGGATATTGCCGTGGCGGGTTACAACGACACTCAGCTTGCAGCCGAGTTGCCGTTGCCCTTGACCAGTGTGCGCTCACCACTGCACACCATGGGTACCCGGGCGCTGGAGCTGCTCGTATCAGTTCTCAGTGGAAAGAATCCGTCCTCTGAGCGCTTGGCCCCGGAGCTGGTCATCCGGGAATCAACACTTTCTCCTGATTAGGAACAGTTCGATGCGCCCCTATCCCACAATAAAAGCCCCGCTTGCAACAACACCTGTCATCCTTGAGCGGGCAGAGCAAGTTACCAGGCTCCTGCGCGACTTGGTGAGGTGCGATGCTGTGTTGCTGTCGGCGTCGGCCCCCTCGGGAGAACGCCCTCAACACCAACAGCTGGCCTCAGACGGCTATGCACCTGATGCGGTATCTCAACTGCTTGAGAACTTCATCCCGGAAACCAATAATCCTGGATTCAGTGTGGTGCGAAACCGAGTACGTCAGGCTCTTCGATGGGCAGACTTGGATCGTGACTGGGACGTTCATTTTGCGTTCACACCCCTGGCCGAAGATTATCTGCGGCCGGCGGGCTTCCACGAAGGCATATCTGCAAGCCTTTGGTTGCCCGGTGGACACCATGTGGGAGCCATCCACATGAACTGGGCAACGGCACGGTCTGCAACAGATGAAACCAAGAGAGTTGTCGAACAGTTCCTTCCCGTGCTTGCCGCCGCATGTGACCGATCGCAACCACACCGGGTCCTGGCCGAGGAATTGCACGGCGACGCTAATGTTGCGGTGATTGGTGCAGGCCTTGACCAAGCCATTACCGGCCGCGAAGTAGGGAAGACCCTCCTATCGGACGGACCATTGTGGCCATTACTTCTGCCTCTCGCTCTACACGGAGACAACAGCTACATCTGGATTGACGACCGGGGGGGGTGCCACAGAATCAGCATCACGCGGTGCATACAGAACACTGCCCTTGTGGCGGAACGCGAAGTGTTACCGCCCTATGGACTAACCCCCAGAGAGCTTCAGATCGTCACACTACTTGCTGATGGCATCAGCAACCCTGAGATAGCCGATCACCTGGTAGTTAGCAGGCGAACGGTCTCAACTCACGTCGAACACATCCTGGCAAAGCTTGGGGTTTCATCCCGTGCTGAAGCGGCCGCTCTTGTCAGCCGCGAGGGGCTACGACTCATTCAAGCAGCCCCTAGACGTTCGCCTGTCACGTAGCAGTGAGCCTTAGGTGACTCCTCCTGAGGCGGAAAAGATACGTCACGTGACCGATAACACTCAGGACGAGGCTTCCCTAGGCTGGGATTTGTCAACGATGACACCCCCAAACATAGTCCTAAGTGAGGCATCATGGAACGCGCAGAGATTCACAGGCGGTCCTCTACTAATCTTCTTTTCGGCACGCTGTTCACCCTGATTTTCGTGCTGGCCTTGGCGCCGCCGCTGTACATTGCACTTTCTGAAGAACACGCGCTGGTTGCCGGCGTGCCCGGCTCCATCTGGTATCTCCTCTTGGTTTCAGCCGCACCCATCCTGGTGGGTTACGGGCTGTGGCGCGTTGAGGGACGACGCGGGGAGTTGGACTGATGCTGATCACTTTCGGAGTCCTCGCAGCATTCTTTTTGCTTATCGTCCTCGTGCTGCACAAGTCCAAGCAAAACCGCAGCGTCTCAAGCTTCAGCAGCTATGCGGTGGGCGAGAGATCGTTCTCCAGCTGGTTCGTTTCAATGGCTTACACCAATTCTTGGTGGCCCGGCTCCACATTCACGGCAGTCTTTGGATTTGCCGTCATCAGTGGTGTCATTGGACTCTATTTCCTCGTCTACTCCACCTTGGGCGTTCTCGCCATGTACTTCATAGCTCGACCGGTGTGGAAATGGGGAAAACAGTTCGACTTGCGCACTCAGTCAGACCTGTTGTCGCTGCGCTACAACAGCCCTGGCCTGAAACTGCTTAGCAGCGCCATCAGCGTTGTTGCACTACTTCCTTGGCTGATCCTCGGACTCATTGCCATGGGCGCGGTCATCCAATGGGCTTCTCTGGGAAACCTCTCCTTCGAAGTCTCGATCCTAATCGGCATCGCAGTGCTCGTAGTTCGCCAGTTCTGGACTGTGCAAATGGGCATGCGTGGACTGATCGTCACCGACATGGTCCAGGGGATCGTGGCATACATCGGTTCTGCCGTTCTGTGCTTGGGCCTGCTGATCTTCTACTTCGGCGGCTTGTCCAATCTTGAACAGCTCACCACCGCGCAGCTCAGCCTCCCAGGCTATGGTTCAGAAAGCGGCGAATGGTTCTATTTCGGAATCGTCGCTTCAGGGATCATCGGCAGCTTGTGCTGGCCCATGATTTTCACCCGGATTTATACAGCCGGGAGTGTGCGGGAAGTTAAGAAGGGCTCCCTCCAAGCCATGGTGATCGGGTTTGTTTTCTTTGTGTTGCTTATGGCTGTCGCACTTTGCGCCGCGCCCATGTCTCTTGCATCGGCGGATCCGTTGTCGGCATTCTTCGCTCTCACTCAAGACGCTGGTGGAACGTGGCTGCTTGCCTTTGCGTTGCTCATAGTTTTTGCGGCCAGCATGGGATTTGTTGACGGGGTCACACAGTCTCTTGGGACGCAGGTTGCCAACGACATAGTCGGTGTGATTCGGCCTCTGAGCGATAAGCAGGAACTTTATCTGGCCAAAGGATCCATGGCTGGCGCCGCCATCATTGCAGCAGTCATCGCAAATCAAATCTACGGGTGGTCAAACCTGGCCGGAGTGGCCCAGCTTGCCTACCAGGCGATCATCCAGCTGGCTGTCCCGATCTTCGGTGGACTGATCTGGCGCCGCGGAAACAAGGATGGAGCCATCGCGGGGCTTCTTATCGGCACAGTGATAGCACTGGCCCTGACCATTCCGTACATGCACACAGGAGGCGCAATTCCCTGGCTCGGAGGGTTTGGAGCAGGTTTGGTTGGGTTGATCGTCAATCTGATTGTTTACGTCCTGGTCAGTTTCACCCGTCGAAGCAGCGACGCGGAGCTGGCCAGAGTCGGCAGCCTTTTCCGTGCCGCCCGGGCCCGAACCGAAGTGACAGAGGAAACTTCTGCACTGACAGATGCGGAATCGGTACCGAGCCAAGAACCAGCATGACATCCCGTATCACTGGCACGGGGCACCGTCTCCGGCCAACGGGTCTAACAACAGGAAAGAAAGTGATAGGCAGATGAGAAAGATCGAGCAGACCGTAAGCGTCCCGCACCTTGGCGGATCAGTGGTTGGATACACACTGAGCGGTCAATACCATCCGGAACTACCCACATTGGTGCTGATCAATTCCTACACCACATCGGCTGAGCTCTATAGGCCCCAGTTCGCCAACGCCGCTCTTACATCGGCTGTAAACCTCCTGGCACTTGAACCCTACGGCCACGGCCGTACACGAGCGTCCTACCAGCACTTCACGTACTGGGACAGCGCAGTTGCCAACCTGCAGGCCCTTGCTGCGTTAGGTATTGACAAGGCCTTCGTGCTGGGGACGTCACAGGGTGGATGGATAGCCGCCCGCATGGCGTTGTTGGCACCGGAACTAGTCCGGGGAATCATTCCGCTGGGCTCGTCCATGGACTCAGAGACTCTCCATAGCCGGCAGCTCGGATGTTGGGATGCCCCGGAATTTTGCACGCCCTTCATCGAGGCCTTCGCAGATCCGGTACCGGACGAATGGGTGGTACCGGAGCAGTTCGTCGATGACACTTTTGACGCGGCTCTGGGCGGACTCTCAGCTGACGAACGCGAATTTTGGCTTGCTACCTACCGTGCTAACTACTCCGGAGACGGAGGTCGCCGACGGCTGTTGCTCAGCACCATTAACCTCAGGGATCGCGACGGGCTTCATGGACGACTGCGTGACATTAGTTCACCCGTGCTGTGGTTGCACGGTTCAGAGGACAAGGTCTATTCCGTGGCCAACGCAGAAAAAGAAATAACTATGTTCACTGGTTCGCCGGAGGTCCGGCTGGAGGTCATCGAAGGCGGCCATCACTTCCTGAGTGCGTCAAAGCCCGCCGAGGTTGACTCAGCAGTTCTTGAGTTCATCAAAAGCTGGTCCTAAACACATCAGTGGGCCAGGCCATCGCGCCTGCCCACTGATGTAATTTTGCTCGAGAGATGGCCGTAGGCAGCTTCAATCCTGACTGATCAGTACGAGCTGACCGTCAGAGGAGCCAGCGGCCGCCACTGAAATCGGATCGACCGTCATGGAAACCAACAATAGACTCCCGGATGAGCACTCAACCGGGGACCACCATGTTTGCCAATTGGACTTTGACGATTGGGTACATCTCAACGAGGGCGACAGGGTGCTCGTCCAGGTCCCTGGGTCGCCGCTCCTAAGAGCCACAGTCGAAAATATAGGTGATGATGCCACGTATTTTTGGTTATGGATCGACGGGTACGGCCGCAAAATGACCTTTGATGGAGACGGTTCTTCGATTTTCAAGTTGCCTGAATCCAGCTCGCAGACAACTAAGAATCTCTTCCGCAATTAGTGCATAAGACCCGAGTAACCGAAAGGAGTTAGTGATGACTGAGGTTCAGGAAACCCCGGGCACGCCCACAATGCATGAGCTACTACGTGATTCACCGAAGAATTGGGGCAAGTGGGGACCCAACGATGAAGTTGGCTCATTGAATTACCTTACCGTTGAAGAAGCGCGGCGCGGTGCGGCGGAAATCCGCTCCGGGAAGAGTTTTACTCTGGCCATTCCGATTGGCAATCCAGAAGGTGATCCAATCTGGCCGGGCCGAAAAGCCGCGGTGAGGACTAACGTCATGGATCGGGGCGATTTCCTCAGTGGAACAGGGCCCAGCTTCAATGGCGACGTTGAATATGCCGATGATGTGATCACGATGTACCTTCAGGGAACCAGCCAGTACGACGCTTTGGGGCACATGTGGTACGGCGAAGAGATTTACAATGGGTTTGCAGCCGAGACAACAATCGGGAGCCTGAAGAAGGCCAGCATCTTCCCCATAGCAGAACGCGGAATCGTGGGAAGGGGCATCCTCGTCGACATGGCGCGCTTTCGGGGCAAACCGGCATTGGAAAGAGGCGAAACCTTCTCTTACGAGGACCTGATGGCTGCTGCATCAGCGCAGGGTGTCACCATCGAGAAACGCGACATACTTCTTATTCGCACAGGGTGGATCGGCTCCTATTACAAAACGGAGGAAACGGAGTTCTACCGTGACTTCCTAGAACCTGGGCTGACCTACTCCCCGCAGCTAGTGGAGTGGTTCCGAGATATGGAAATACCCAACCTAGTCACTGATACCATCGGCAACGAGGTCACCCGCGACCCGGTCAGCGGAGTTGACCTTCCGCTCCACAATGCGCTCATGCGAAACCTCGGCATCGCATTTACGGAAATTATCGCCTTGGATAAACTTGCCGATGATTGCTCCTCTGACGGGCAATGGACCTTCCTCTACACCGCCGCTCCTATGAAGATCGTGGGCGGCTCGGGTGCACCGGTCAACCCAGTTGTTATTAAGTAGCTCTTCAACCCGCGTTGTGGCCGCACTCGAAGAGTCGGACCCGTTGCAGAGTGAGACGACTGAGACTTCATGACCCGCCAGCGCCGATATTGGACGCTATGGGGGACTGTCCGGAAGGGCTTGGTCATGCTCCTTGGTGCCGCTTTGGCCATGTACAGATGAAGGAGGTGCTCCCACTGTGTCGAGTTATTCAGCGTTCTGTAGGGAAGAGTGCCGTCGCGTGCGGGGTGTTCTGCCGCCCAGCAGGAGTCATGCTCCGGAGGGCGGGGCCTCATCCTGGCCGGAGGCTTCACGCGGACTCAGAGGCGCCATCCAGCCATTAATTTGCAGAGGAGGTAACGCCGTCCCGGCGGAGTCTTTGAGTGCGCGGGACGTGTCGAGTCCCCGTATTTCGGTCTCGATCGCGTGAAAAGGAGGTGTGGACAATGTCCACACCTTTCGTCTCGAACTCCCTCGTACAGCCACCGAACTGCCCCGCATTCCGTATGTTTCCGCGACTTCCCAGTGTTTCCAAGGCCTGGAATCCCGTTCGAGTCCCACCTCGGGCACGGCATACCCCTGAGGCCCTCGCGGATGATGCTCGTGTTGCAGCGACTCCGGTTGAAGCGGACATGGCGATTGTCCGTCTTGATGCCCCTTACGAGCCACGCAATGAGCTGTTCCTTGAGGCCATGTTCCACGCGGGAAGCCTCGAGTTCGATGCCGTAACCGTGGCACGTATCGAAGAGCTTGCGGCCCAAGTACCGGTGGTTCTTGTGGTCAACCTGGACCGACCTGCCATCCTTACGCCGCTGGAACCGCACTGTTCGGCAATCTTGGCGACATTCGGGGTCTCCGACGAAGCCCTCGTGCGGGTGCTGACCGGGGCCGTCAATCCCGAAGGCCGACTTCCCTTCGACCTGCCCCGGTCGATTGAGGCTGTCCTCGAATCCCAGAGCGATGTTCCAGGCGGCACTCTGGATCCTTTGTACGCCTACGGCGACGGCTTGAGGCGATTGGACGCGCCCCTCACTGATTCTTGCTGAAGATCAGGCTGACGTTCTGGCCGCCAAATCCGAAGGAGTTGGACAGTGCTGTGGGAGGTGTTCCGTGGCGCTGTTTGCTGATGTGACGCTGTTCGGTAACGAGGTCCAGTCCGATCTCCGGGTCCACGTTTCCGGGATGGAGGTTGCGGGTGGGAGGGATGATCCCCTGCGCAACGCTCCGGGCAGCGATGATGGCTTCGACAGCGCCGGCGGCCCCGAAGAGGTGTCCAAGGGATGCTTTGGGTGCAGTTACGGGGATGGTGTCGCTGAAGATGGCCCTGATGGCTTTCGCCTCAGCAAGGTCGCCAAGGGTGGTGCCTGTGGCGTGGGCATTGACGTGACCCACCTCCGCAGCGTTCATGCCGGCGTCGTTGAGGGCTTTGGTGATGGCGGTGATCTGGCCTTCGCCATCGTCCGCCGGTGCCGTCATGTGGAAGGCATCGGAGGCGATTCCCACTCCACGCAGGACCGCATGGACGGTGGCGCCGCGGGCCGTGGCGTGTTCGGCGCTTTCGAGTACAACGATGCCTGCTCCCTCGCCGAGGACGAAGCCGTCGCGGTCGGAGGCGAAGGGGCGTGATGCGGAAGCCGGGTCTGCGGTGAGGGTTGAGAGGGCCCTCGTTTGCAGGAAGGCGGCGACGGTGAAGGGCGTAATGGCGGCTTCGGCGCCGCCGGCAATGACGACATCAGCTTCGCCGGAGCGGATCAGCCTGGCGGCCAGGGCGATTGCCTCGGCGCCGGAGGAACACGCTGAGACCGGGGTGTAGGAACCCGCCTTGGCGCCATAGCGGATGCTCACCGCCGCGGCGGGTCCGTTGGCCATGAGCATAGGTACGGCGCGTGGGGAGACGCGGCGCTGTCCGCGGTTCTCCAGGGTGTCGTCCTCGCGGAGTAGTGTGCCGATTCCGCCCACGCCTGTTCCGATGGCTACGGCCAGCCGGGTGCCGTCCACTTGGGGTGAACCGGCATCCGCCCAGGCTTCCGCCGCGGCAACCATGGCGGCTTGCTGAACCCGGTCCAGTCGTTTGGCTTCGACGGCGGCAAGTTCTGTGGCGGGGTCGGTAGCCATGGGTGCGGCGATGGTGACCGGGAGTCCGCTGTCCCGCAACATCTCCTGCCCGACGTCGCGAACCGCTGAAACACCCTCAAGAAGGGCGGTCCAGGTGCTCTCGACGGTGCCTCCCAACGGCGTGGTGGCGCCCATTCCTGTCACAGCGATATCTCGTGCCCTCATAGCAACTCCTTTTTCTTGTATGTCATACAAGATATCCAGATAGTTGTATGATGTACAATTTTGCTTATGACCGCAGAGCTTCCCTCATGACCGTAGAGCGCAAGGGCAAACCTCAACCGGGTGGCCCATCCCAAGCCCGTGGCCACACGACCAGGGGCAGGATCTTGGACAGCGCGGTAAAGCTCTACCTCGCCACCCCCTCCGCTGAAGTGAGCGTGGCGGCCATAGCCACCGATGCCGGAGTATTTCCCAACCAAGTGACCTACTACTTCGGTTCCAAGGACTCGCTCTTCATCCACGCAGCCTTCCTTGCATTGCTCCACGATGCGGAGCGCGTGGAAGCGATCGGCCACAGCGCCGGATGTCCCGAATCGTTCCGTAGGAACATGGCTCGCGCGGCGCTGATGCTCCCATCGATGCCGCTGGTGGTGCGTGCCTTGGCTGTGGGGACATCCCGGCCGGCCCTCGCTGCAGTGGTGGACCAGCATCTGAATCTGCTGTTCCGCCAGTCTGAGCGCTACCTTGGCCGCCTTCTGAAGCAACGGCAATGGGAAGTGCAGCGCCCCATGCTTGTGGAAACCAGGACGTTTTGGAGCGCAGCCTTCGGAGCCACCCTTCTTTCGCAGGCCGGCGTCACGGGCTCCGGCAGTGACGTAGATCTGGCCGGCACGCTGACGGTGCGTGCTAAGACGGCGGAAGACTCTTAGCGGCAGATGGCCGGCAATCGGCCCTAGGGGGACGCGGCCAACTTTCCGCTGGGCAGGAGTTTCAGACGTCGATGGACGCCGATGTTAAACGAGGACGACGGCGGGAGTTACCTCCCGCCGTCGTGGGCCGTTCGGCTTGCCGCCTCGCATTGTTGGCGCGGCGCTCAGCCCTCAAGCTTGGAGTGCTCGCCCAAGCGGTGCCAGGAACGGTTGTGGTAGACCAGAGCGTCGCCGGGTTCGCCCGCTTGGACGTCACGCATGACGCGCGACTCCAGGGCGTGAACGGCGATGATGGTCGAGGTCCCTACCTCCATGCGATTGATGACGGCGCAGCGCACCCAGGCGCGGACATCCTCATACACCGCCTCGCCGGTTTCAAGGGCCGACCAGTGGTGGGTCTGGTCAAAGCGGTCGGCGCCGGGGGTCGCTCCAAACTTCGCCAGGTCGACGTCGTGCGCGTCCAGCAGGTGCACCACGACGGTTTCGGCGCGCGAGAGAACCTCGGACGAGGAGGACAGTGCCGAGACCGAGAAGATCAGCAATGGAGGTTCCGCACTCACTGACACCACCGACGATACCGTCAGCGCCACTGGCCCTTCGCCGGCATCGGCCGTGATGACGGCGACACCTCCGGGGTGGCCCCGGAACAGTGCTTTGAAGTCGTCGGCCGGGAGGGACTGAGTGAAAGTTTTCTTCGGAGCCCCGAGCCAAGTGTCTGTGGGATAGGCGTGAAACATCGCTACACCTTGGGGGCGGAGCGTTCAAGTTCCTCGCGAACGATTCCCGTCCCTGCACTGAGAGCACTCAGCTTGGCCAGGGCGACGTCCCGGGGGAACGGTGCCATGCCGCAGTTGGAGCTGGCGATGAGCTTGTCAGCGTCTACGAATTGCAGGGCCTTGCGGAGGGTGTCGGCGACCTCCTCCGGGGTCTCGATGGTCTCGCTTGCGACGTCGATTGCACCGAGCATGACTTTCTTGCCGCGGAGGAGCTCGATCAGGTCCATGGGCACGTGGGAGTTCTGGGATTCCAGCGAGATGATGTCGATGCTGGAGCTCTGCAGCAGCGGGAACGTTTCCTCATACTGCCGCCACTGTGAGCCGAGCGTCGCCTTCCAGTCATTGTTCGCCTTGATTCCGTAGCCGTAGCAGATATGCACAGCGGTCTCCGCACGCAGCCCTTCTGCCGCTCGCTCAAGCGCAGCCACGCCCCAGTCCTTGACCTCGTCGAGGAAGACGTTGAACGCGGGCTCGTCGAACTGGATGATGTCCACGCCGGCCGCCTCGAGTTCCTTCGCCTCCTGGTTCAGGATGGTAGCGAACTCCCAGGCCAGCTTCTCGCGGCTCTTGTAGTGGTCATCGTAGAGGGTGTCCACCATGGTCATGGGGCCGGGAAGAGTCCATTTGATCGGCCGGTCGGTGGTTGCGCGGAGGAACTTTGCGTCTTCGACGAATACCGGCTGCTCGCGGCGCACCGCCCCGACGACGGTGGGCACGCTGGCGTCGTAGCGATCGCGGATGCGCACGGTCTTGCGCTGTTCAAAGTCCACCCCGCTGAGGTGCTCGATGAAGGTGGTGACGAAGTGCTGCCGGGTTTGTTCGCCGTCGCTGACGATGTCGATGCCGCGTCGGCTCTGTTCGTGGATGGCGATGCGCAGCGCATCCTGCTTGGCCTCGAGCAGCGCATCTCCCTCCAGTTTCCACGGGGACCACAGCGTCTCCGGCTGTGCGAGCCACGATGGTTTCGGCAGGCTACCGACAACGGTGGTGGGCAAAAGTGTGTTCATGATTGACGATTCTCCGTGGGTCAGTTGACGAGAGCGGGGTATCTGGCGGTCCACTGGTCCAGTAGGTCCTTGTGGGGCGTGATGAAGTGTTCCTCCGTGTACTTCGCCTGCGTGATCGCGAGTTGACTGCGCTCGACGCGGTCGTAAGCAATCTGGGTCCGCGAGAAATCCTGCTCTCCCAGGCTCGGCTGGTAGACGACGGCGGCGGCGGAGTTCGCGTTGTAAACCTCGGGGCGGTAGATCTTCTGGAAGGTCTCCATGGTGCTGATGGTGCCGATGAGCTGCAGGTTGGAGTAGTCGTTGAGCAGGTCGCCGCGGAAATAGAAGGCGAGCGGCGCAACGCTGCCGCGTGGCATGAAGTAGCGAACCTGCAGCCCCATCTTCGCGAAGTACGCGTCAGTCAGCGAGAACTCGTCCTGGGAGTACTCGACGCCCAGGACCGGGTGATGGTTCTCCGTCCGCCGGTACGTCTTGCTCGTGGAGACGCTGATGCACACCACTGGCGGCTGCGGGAAGCGTTCCTGGCAGGCGGAGGAATCGAGGAACTGCTGGAACAGTTTGCCGTGCAGATCGCCGAAGTCCTCTGGAACGGTGGGCTTGCCCGACTCCGCTGCTGCCGCTGGCAGAACCACGCTGAAGTCGAAGTCGCGGACGTAGGAGGAGAAGTTGTTTCCCACGATCCCCTGGTGGCGGACCCCGTTGAGTTGGTCAACGATCTGGATGTCGAGAACTTCGAACAGGGGGAACTGCCGATCCGTACCTTCTGCAGTGAACTCAATCTGCACGGAGACAATCTCAAGCTCGAGCGTGTAACGGTCCCGGTCCGGGTTGTCCCAGCTTGCGAGATCGTTGAAGCGGCGTCGAATCATGGTCAAGGCGTTGCGGAGGTTCTCCTGGCGGTGCTCGCCTCGTGCCAGGTTGGCGAAATTCGTGGTGATCCGGGAGCCTTCTGACGGGGAGTAGTCCTCGTCGAAAGGGGTGGTGGTGATGCTGAAGGTGAAGTCGTCTGCCATGTGCTGCCAATCCGTTGATGGGCCGGAGACGGCCTTTCAGAAGGTGATGTCTCCATGGTGCAGCCTTCCGACGGGTATCAGGTAACTAGTGGTTACTATGCATTCATATAGAATTTGCCTATGCCCCAGATTTCGAGCGGATTGACCCTGCAGCAGCTCCGTTACTTCATAGAAGTTGCAGCTGAGGGGTCGATCTCCGCGGCCGCCGATCTTCTCTACGTAGCGCAGCCAACAATGTCCGCCTCGATGAAGGATCTTGAGGCCCGGGTTGGCCGTGAGCTCCTGCTTCGCTCCGCCCGCGGAGTCACCCTCACCGCAGACGGGGTTGAGTTCCTCGGCTACGCGAGGCAGGTCGTCGAGCAGTTCGCTCTCCTCGAGCAGCGCTACCTTGGCAGGCCACCGCGGCGACGTCTGCTCGGGGTGTCAACGCAGCACTACTCGTTCGCGGTGGACGCCTTCGTTCGGATGGTTAAGGCCTCTGATGTGGCCGAATACGAGTTCTCGCTGCGTGAGTCCCGTACTTGGGACATCATCGAGGATGTCCGGACGCTCCGCAGCGAGATAGGCATCCTCTACCGGAACGATTTCAACCGGAAGGTCATCGACAAACTGCTCCGGGAGTCCGGGCTCGCGTTCACTCCGCTCTTCCTCGCCGATCCGCACATCTTCATCTCACGGAAGAACCCGCTCGCCTCAAAAGAGCGTGCAACTCTCGACGATCTCGCCGGTTTGCCGCGGCTAACTTTCGATCAAGGTGCGAACAACTCCTTTTACTTCGCCGAGGAGATTCTCTCCACCTTGTCCAGTAAGCAGGAGATCCGGGTCTCTGACCGTGCCACGATCTTCAACCTCATGATCGGGCTCCACGGCTACACGATCTCGACGGGCATCATCAGCGGGCAGCTCGACCCGGAAATCGTCGCCATCCCGCTTGACGTTGACGAACGCATCGAGATCGGCTGGATCGGCCACGCCTCGATCCCGCTCACCGACCAAGCGCAGCGCTACCTCGGGGAATTGCGGGCCGTCGTCGCTGAGTTCGGCGTAGCGCTACTCAACTGACTGCCGTTGAGCGGGCGGGTCTTTACCCTGCAGTGATTGGACGTCGTTGATGCAGCCGAGCGGGTTGCTGGTTTCGTACCTGCCCGTGGTCGTTGGCATGGGCGGAGCACAAGTTTGATGACCTTTCGTTACTTCGCGGGTATGTTGCGCGAGTCACATCTATTTGCTTCCACTGAGCTGGTGCCTTGATCCTTGCATGACCTAGTTTTTTTAGCGCTTGTCAGAGCGTGCCCAATGGAGGACACAATTTATGACTAACGTTCTTTGGTTTTCTGAGCTTGGCTTGTCCGACCTTGACCAGGTTGGCGGCAAAAATGCATCGCTTGGGGAAATGGTCCGGAATCTCGCCAGCGCCGGCGTGAAAGTTCCGGGCGGATTCGCGACGACGGCGGACGCTTACCGGCGTTTTCTGGCGGAGTCCGGGTTGGATGCCCGGATCGAAGGCATCCTGGAAGGCTTGGACAGCAGCGACGTCACTGCTTTGGCCAAAGTTGGCCAGGACATTCGCACCTTGATTCGTGAAACACCGTTCCCGGCCGGATTCGAAGGAGACATCCGGACCGCTTATGAGCGCCTTACGCAGGAACATGGCGGGGATGTGTCGTGGGCGGTGCGTTCCAGCGCCACGGCTGAGGACCTACCGGATGCATCGTTTGCCGGTCAGCAGGAGACGTTCCTGAACATCCGTGGCATCGACAACATTCTCCTGGCCATCAAGGATGTGTTCGCTTCCCTGTATAACGACCGGGCCATCGCCTACCGGGTGCATCACGGCTTCACGCATTCTGAAGTTGCGCTGTCGGCCGGAATTCAGCGGATGGTGCGTTCCGACGTCGGCGCCTCTGGCGTGATGTTCACCATGGACACCGAAACCGGCTTCACGGACGCTGTGTTCATTACGTCCTCGTATGGGCTGGGGGAGGCCGTGGTCCAGGGTGCTGTGAACCCGGACGAGTTCTATGTTTACAAGCCGGCCCTGGCAGCCGGTCGTCCGGCCGTGCTCAAGCGCGGTTTGGGGGAGAAAGCCGTGCAGATGATCTACACGGCTTCGGAGGAAGTTGGCAGGACCGTTGACTTCGTTCCGGTAGCGCAGGATTTGCGGAGCCGTTTCAGCCTGACCGATGCCGAAGTCCAGGAACTCGCCCGGCACGCGGTAGCCATCGAGGCACATTATGGCCGTCCGATGGATATCGAGTGGGGTAAGGACGGTGTGGATGGTGAGCTGTACATTCTTCAGGCTCGTCCGGAAACCGTCGAGTCCCGGAAGGCCGCCGGGACCACGTCCCGGTACACGCTCACGGAACGTTCCACGGTGTTGGTGGAAGGCCGAGCGATCGGTCAGCGGATCGGTGCCGGGCAGGTTCGGGTGCTGACCTCGATCGATCAGATGGCCTCCTTCCAAGAGGGTGATGTCCTGGTGGCGAACATGACGGATCCGGACTGGGAACCGATCATGAAGAAGGCCGCCGCTATTGTCACCGACCGTGGCGGACGGACCTGCCACGCAGCGATCATTGCCCGGGAGCTGGGTATTCCCGCCGTTGTCGGTACCGGGTATGCGTCCCAGATCCTCAAAGACGGGGCCCCGGTCACGGTGTCCTGCGCTGAGGGTGAGGCCGGTCTGGTCTATGAGGGTTTGCTCGAGTACTCATTGCACGAGACCAGCGTGGAGACCATGCCGGAAGCTCCGGTGAAGATCATGATGAACGTGGGTACCCCGGAACAGGCGTTCAGCTTCTCCAGGCTCCCCAACCATGGCGTGGGCCTGGCCCGCTTGGAGTTCATCATCAACCGGCAGATCGGGGTCCACCCCAACGCCTTGTTGGCGGTGGCAGGCGAAATCGAGCGCCCGGCTGCCTTGGATGACTACACCGTCCGGCAAATCCAGGAAAAGACCGCCGCTTACGATGGTCCCCGTGATTACTATGTCCGCCGCCTGGCCGAAGGCATCGGCGCCATCGCGGCGGCGTTCGCGCCGGAACCGGTCATCATCCGGCTCTCGGACTTCAAGTCCAACGAGTACGCCAACCTCATCGGCGGTCCGGCTTTCGAACCGGAGGAGGAGAACCCGATGATCGGGTACCGTGGCGCCTCCCGGTACCTGTCGGCGTCCTTCCGCCAAGCGTTCGAACTCGAGTGCGAAGCCTTGAAGTACGTCCGCAACGAGATGGGCCTGAGCAACATCAAGCTGATGGTCCCGTTCGTCCGGACCTTGGACGAGGCCCGCGGTGTGATAGAACTCCTCGCTGCCAATGGGCTCCGCCGGGGCGAGGATGGGCTGGAGATCGTGATGATGTGCGAACTGCCGGCCAACGCACTCCTGGCCGATGAGTTCCTGGAGTACTTCGATGGTTTCTCCATTGGCTCCAACGACCTCACCCAGCTCACCCTGGGACTGGATCGTGACTCCGCCCTGGTTGCTGAGGGCTTCGATGAGCGGAATCCGGCCGTGACCAAACTGCTGGAAATGGCGATCACGGCGTGCCGCGCCAAGGGCCGCTATGTGGGAATCTGCGGCCAGGGTCCCAGCGACCACCCGGACTTTGCCGAGTGGCTGCTCGGACAGGGCATCAGTTCGATTTCGCTGAACCCCGATGCCGTAACCGAGACCTGGCTGCGCCTGGCCCGCACCACACGTACCACCAGCACCACCGCCTAAATGGCAGACCACACCACCGCGGGGGCGGGCTCCTCGCCTGCCCCCACGGTGTTCTTCCTTTCCGACAGCACCGGGATCACCGCTGAAACGCTGGGCAACACGCTGCTGACGCAGTTTCCGGGCCAGCGGCTGGAACGGCGCACCATCCCGTTCATCACCACCAGCGAGCAAGCGCGTGAGGTGGTGGCACTGATCGACCGGGTCGCGGACAGTGGTTCCCCGCCGATCATCTTTTCCACTGCTGTGGGGCAGGACATCCGTGCCATCCTTTCCCGGAGCCGCGGGCAGTTCTTCGACTTGTTCGGCACGCACATCGGACAACTCGAACAGACCCTTGGCGCGCAGGCCAACGGCAAGCCCGGCCAGGCCCACGGCGTGGGTGACGCCGTCCGCTACCAATCCCGCATGGCCGCCGTCGAATACGCGATAGAGCACGACGACGGTCAGTCGCTTCGGGCGCTCGAACGCGCCGAGCTGATACTCATCGCCCCGTCGCGGTGCGGGAAAACTCCCACCACCATGTACCTGGCCCTGCAACACGGCATCCTCGCCGCGAACTTCCCCCTGGTGGAGGAAGACTTCGACACCATGACGCTCCCGAAACCCTTGCTGCCTTTCGCGAGCAAATGTTTCGGGCTGACCTCCCAGCCCGTCCGCCTCAGCCAGATCCGGCAGGAACGCCGCCCGGGCAGCAACTACGCCTCACTGAATCAGTGCGCCTTTGAGCTGCGTAATGCCGAGGACATGTACCAGGCCAACAACATCCCCTACGTCAACTCCGCGTCCATGTCCGTGGAAGAAATATCCGCCACTGTCCTCCAACGCATGCAGCTGCATCACTGACCAGGAGTTGCACCACTGAACAAGGGTCACCGACCAGGCGATCCTTGGAAGACTGTTTTCGAGGATACGAGTAGTGCCCCCACCTTTTTGGGTAGGGGCACTTTCTTGTGTGCTGGTGCTTGGTGCGGGCCTATGGGGTGGTCGGGTTAGCCGGCCACGAAGTTGAGGATCAGTCGGATGGAGAGGGCGAGTACTGCGAGGAGGCCCACCACGCCCAGCAGGTTTTGCCACCACTTGTTGCGCAGCGAACCCATCAGTTCGCGGCGGTTCGCCATGACCACGATCAGCGTGGCCAGCAGGGGTGCGACCAGGATTGTCAGCGCTTGGGCAATGACGATGACCTGCACCGGTGAGGTCTGGAAGATAACGGTGATGGTGAGGCCGAACGCGAGGATGATGGCGCTGATCAGTTTCTGGGTGCCGGAAGTGATGCCTTTGGTGCCGCGCCGGTTGAGCGCGTCGGAGAGCATGGTGCCTCCTGCGGTGCAGTTGGCTGTCATGGCGGAGAAAGCGGCGCCGGTGAACCCGATGGCGAAGATCGCGGTGCCGATAGGGCCGGCGAGGGGTTCGAAGATGCTGCCGAGCTGACCCATGGTTGCTGCTGCCTGGCCCGTGGCACCGAGTACGGAGGCGGCCACGACGATCACGAGGGAGGTCATGATGCCGGGGGCAACGATTCCCGGAATCGTATCCACCATGGTGATGTCGCGGTAGTCTGCCTCGCTGCGTGCGCGCTCCTTGGTGCCGTAGGAGGTGTAGAAGGCGGCGTTCACTGAGAAGTTGGTGCCGACAAGGGCGATGACCAGCAACCAGGCATCGCCGGGAACGCGGGGAATTAAGCCGGATGCTGCCGCGGCCCAGTCAGGGTTCGCGATGAAGGCCGATGTGACGAAAGCAATTGCCATGACGCCGACCATCACCACCAGAACCTTCTCTATGACCCGGTAGACGTTGCGGAAGAGGAGGATGGTGGCCACCATGGCGGTGCCGATGATGGTCCACATCACCGGTGATCCGCCGAGGAGCATTGACGCGCCGAGGCCGAGGCCCACGGCGTTGCCGACCGAGAAGCACAAGGTGACCAGGAAGACGCCGATGCCGGCGATCACCCCGACCTTATTGCCGAGGTGGTCTTTGATCGACTGGATCAACGACACCGGTGACTTGATACCCAGACGCACGCTCATGTCGGTCAGGAAAATCATCAGGATGGTGGAAACAACGATCACCCAGATCAGGGTGTATTGGTAGCCGCTGCCAGCCTGGACGGCGGTGGCAAGGTTACCGGGTCCGAACTGCCAGGCGCCGGCGACGAAGGCTGGGCCGATCAGGGCAAATTGGCCCCAGAAGGATCGGCGGGTCTTTCGGGTCTCGGCACCGGTCCGGACACTATTGGGGGGTAGATTCCCCAATTCGGCGCCCGGGGTACGTGAGGTGCTAGGCGTCTTCGTATGCTCAATCACGGCGCGCCCTCCTTCCACGGGACTATTCTCCCGCTCAGTCTTCTTTGACTTCATTAATCCCGACCTCAATGTCGGGTGGGCGGCCCACCGAAGTGGCCGATTGCCCGCGTATCAACGTGGGCGGTGGCGGAACCAGGGTGCGTGCAGTTCGCCTTCGCCGCACGCACCCTGTGGTCGTCAGACGTTGGCTGTGACCTTGCCGATGTTTGCTGCGGCGAAGGCTTCCGCGATTTCTGCATCGGCACCTTCGGGCAGGGGCAGCAGTGGCGTGCGCACGGTGGCGTGATCCAGGATGCCCCGGTTCACCAGACCCCACTTCAAGGCGACGGTGCCCTCCATGTGCGACCCGCGGTGGTAGACGCTCTTGGTCACGGGAAGGAGTCGCTCGTGGATGGCGTGGGCGCGCGCGTAATCCTGTGCCTTGCCGGCTTCGATCAGTTCGATGAGCAGCTCGGGGGCGATGTTGCCGTAGCCGACGAGCAGACCGTCGACGTCGAACATGGTCGGCAGCAGGTATTCGTCATGGCAGGAGAGCACCTGCAACTCGGGGTACGCGGCGCGCAGTGCAGGGATTTCGGTGTACCAACGGCGCATGTTGCGGACGCCGTTCTTCGTGGCGAACACGCCTTCCTGGCCCGCGATGTCCAATTGGGTGTCCAGATCGTAGGTGGCCTTGGTGTTGTCCGGGTATTGGAAGAGGATCAGCGGCAGGCCGGACTCTTCGTAGATTTCCTTGTAGCGCGATTGGGGAGCGCCGTTCTGGTATCCGAAACGCAGCCACCCATGCGAGGGATAGACCAGGCCCGCAGACGCGCCGGCTTCCACTGCCTTCTTCGCTTCGAGGGCCGCAGTCTTGTTGCCCTCCTTGGTAATACCAGCTACCACCGGGATGCGACCGTCAGTGGATGCCACGAAGGCGCGAATGACGTCCAACTGTTCCTCTTCAGTAAGGAACGTGCCTTCGCCAGCATGTCCCAGGACTACCAGGCTTTTCACGCCCTCAATCGATCCCAGCCACGAACCCAAACGCTGGATCGCAGCGAAGTCGACAGCGCCATCTTCGGTGAAAGGGGTTACAGGGGCGGGGCTGAGTCCGCGGAGATCGAGTGTCATTACAGCTACCTCTTGTCTTCATTGATGTTGGCAGTTCCGCATCTGTGGGAACGTTTGCGGGAACGTTTTCAAGTTTGCACGTGTCGCAGCTCACTGTCAAGGGAACGTTTGCAAGTCAGGAGGATTAGAGTGTCTGTAACACCTTTGCCGACTAGGAGAAACGCCATGGAACCGGACGCCCCCGGCAACGTCGTCACACTAAAGGACGTCGCAGCGGCCAGTGGTGTGAGCATCTCCACGGCCAGTCGCGCCCTCGATGAGCGGACCACCTCCCGGTCCGCCGCCGCAGTGAACGTCCGGAGGGTAGCCGAGGAGCTCGGGTACCGGAGGAACTCATTCGCCTCCAGCCTTCGCCGCGGAGAGACCCGGACCTTGGGCGTCCTCGTCCCTCGCCTGAGCGACACCGTCATGGCCTTGATGTTCGAAGAACTCGAAAAAGCTGCCGCCTCCCGTGGCTACTTCGCCATGGTTGCCACCAGCGGGGATGACCCTGATGAGGAACGCCGCGCAGCTGAAACCCTGCTGGACCGTAACGTGGACGGATTGATACTGGCAACGGCCCGGCTCGACGACAAACTTCCCCTCCTTCTGCGTGAGCGCCGGGTAGCGCATGCCCTGGTACTGCGTACCGACGGCATCAGTCCATCAGCGCTCGGAGATGACGAAGTGGGCGGCTATCTGGCCGTGCGACACCTCATCGACCTGGGGCACCGCGACATAGCCGTGGTCACTGGCCCTGACTTCACATCCTCCGGGAAGGCCCGTCTCACCGGAGCCCGCAGGGCCATGGAAGAAGCCGGCATCAACGCACCTGCCAATTGGCTGATTGCAGCGGGTTACGGCATCGAAAACGGCTACACCGCCGGTGATGAACTCCTCGGCGTCAGCCACCGACCTACAGCGATCTTCGCAGCCAACGACAACATCGCCATGGGCGTTATGGCTGCAGCTCACCGCAACGGCGTCACCATACCGGAGGACCTCGCTCTCGTCGGGTATAACGACACACCCCTCTCAGCGCGGCTGCCCACACCCCTCAGCTCGGTCCACGTTCCCTTGGACCAAATCGCCGCCACCGCCGTCGACCTCATCGTCAACCCCGGGAAGGAACCGCTCATCCGGCGCTCCATGCCGACCCTCATTCCACGTCAATCCAGCGGTACACCTAGGCACTAACTGGCAGGACATCGTGGAAGGCGCGCGCGTTTTCGAGCAAAAGCTCAGCTTTGCGGCAGTGCGCCGCCCACGCAAAGTGGATACCTTTCAACGGCTCCGTAGGGATCTTTACGGGGTTAGTCGTGCGGGTTTGTATATGTCCAACGGATTCGCGACCGGAACGTCATTTTCGTGGTAGATCACAATAAGAAGTGTGGACAATGTCCACACTTCTTTGGATCGGCCTGTAATGCCATCGAACGTGTCAGGGGGTTGCTCTAGCGTGTTCGCGCACTGTTACCCGTGCTCGTTGAACAGCACGGAATCATCACTGCTCGGTGGCCATGGAACTTGGAGGGTGCGGCGTAGCGACTACCGCGCCGATTTGCCCTTCGGCATCCGAGAGGCCCTCGGGGCCTTGGAAATCCTCGGAATTGTCGTTGTGAGGCCCGGGGCGGGTAACTAAGCGACGGCGTCTCCGAGCTATGGCTTCGAACGCTTAGCTGGGGACTCATGCTGGGGGATCCCCGGACCCGCGAACTAGTCGAATTGCGCAGCGGCCTTGAAGTCCAGGCCGTGGAACTGGCCGCACTCAGGGTCAACGACGAAGCCCTGCAACGAATGCGTGCCAACTTGGAGGCGATGCAGAAAAGTGTCGATGACTTGGCAGCCTTCGGGGAAGCCGATGCCGCCTCCCACCGAGAGATCGCGGCCGCATCGGGAAATGTGGTCCTGGAGGAACTCCTGCCGAGCATCCCACGACCACCCTGGATCAACTCGTTGGCTTCCGAGCTGTTTACAAGGAAGTTCAGCAGTCACGCAGCCGCTTTGGGGTACTTCGACTCTGTTGGATAGGCATTTTTCCGGTCGGCACAGGGCGGTGGATTTTGGTTGGTCGATCGGCCCGTGAAACCTCTCTTACGCGGGCGAAATTCCGGGGGTAGCTGACTCGGGGGTGGTAATGCGCCTGACAGTGTAAATGACTGCCTGCCGATAGGAAGCCATGGCCTCTGCGCTGCCGGGATCCGCGTGATTCGCTTTCAGCAGTCCGAGAGGGGCCAGCTGCCACGCTTGGGCGACCGCGTAGATCACCACTAGAAGGTCGACGGCGGTCAGTGGCCCCGGGGCTGTCCCGGACAACATCGACGCCTTATCCATGTAGCTCTGCAAGGGTTCGGATGCCGCCTCGGGACGCTCCAGCTGAGCCCACAAGGTGAGGCGAAGTGCAGCGGGGTCACGCTGGTGATAGTCGAAGAGATCGCCGGCCCACTCGGGAAGGTCTTCGGCGCGAGGAGGGACCGCCGCGGCCATGGCGCCAAGAGAGGCGGCCAGCGCCTCATCAAACAGTCCGCTCTTGCCGCCAAAGTATGCGTAAATCATGCGGACATTAGTGCCTGAGCTAGCGGAGATTCGCTCAATTCGCCCTCCGGCGTGGCCATGCTTGGCAAATTCCTCCACGGCCGCTTCAAGGATTCGGGCTTTCGTTGCCTCCGCATCGCGTTGCGCCATCGACCTTCCTTCCTGTTGGTTGCCTGTTAACGATCTCACCCTTAGTATATAAGTAAATACCTACTTACTTATGTACCTTCTAGCAGAAAATGAGGAAGACAATGAAGAACACTGTTGCGCTGGTGACGGGTGGAAACAGGGGACTGGGCCGCAGTACCGCGCTGGCTCTAGCGTCCAAGGGCGCGAAAATCGTAGTGACGTACCGTAGCGGGTCAGAAGCCGCAGCTGCCGTCGTCGATGAGATTCGGTCCGCGGGAAGCGACGCCATAGCAGTACCGCTCGACATAACTGACATCGGGACGTTTCCAGGCTTCTCCGATGGGTTGCAGGAATCTCTGCGGTCACGCTGGGACCGGGAAACGCTGGATGTACTCGTCAACAACGCCGGAGTCGGACTGTTCGGCACTCTTGAAGAGACCACTGAAGAAAGCTTTGACGCACTTGTTGGGACCAATTTCAAAGGAACGTTCTTCCTGATCAAAACACTCGTACCCCTCATGTCCGATGGCGGCCGTATTGTCAACGTTTCAACGTCGCTGACCCGTCATGCCAGCCCGGGAACCTCGGCCTACGCCGCCTCGAAAGCCGCGGTGGAAGCTCTGTCTAGGAGTCTCGCCCTTGAGCTAGGGCCACGGAAGATCCGCATCAACGCGGTCGCCCCGGGCCCTAGCGCTACTGACTTCAATGGAGGAGCCATGCGGGACAACAACGAGCTTCGGAAGGTGCTCGCCTCCCAGACAGCACTCGGACGGGTGGGCCACCCGGAAGAAATTGGGGATGCCATCGCCTCACTCGTCAGCGATGACATGCGTTGGATTACTGCCGAACGCATCGAAGTCTCCGGCGGAGCCCTTCTGTAAAGCAGCGGTTCGCGGAAGGTCCTGAACCCCTATCCTTTCGGAGCTGCCTCGAGCAGCTCCAGGAACCGCTTCACGTTGCCGAGGTCTACAACACCGCTACCCGCGGCTCGCTCTCCACCGGCCGGAGCAAGAGCGGAAAAAGCCCGCTGAATGGTCGCGGCTTCGCCGAGCTCTACGGCGGTTTGAGCTATTACGCACCAAGTGACCTCGAGCAAGAGATCGTTGGGCGGCGCGGGCAAAGTCCTGAGGGCATGGGTCGCGTCCTGACGTCGGTCTGCCCGCAGCATGAGTAGAGGCCGCACCCACGGCTCATAGGGCCCGAAGTCGCCGTCACTTATGTTCGATCCCTGGGTCATTTCTCGAGTGAATCTGGTCAAAGCAGCCAGGCCATGAGTGAAGCCAGGCATCGCATCTGGCAGCGGAGGGTCGCTGTCGTCGATGAAAGCGGACCTAAACCGGCCGGTAAATACTGCTGCGAGCGGTCTTTCGTGTCGTGCGGCGAGTTCGTCCACGGCGTCGGCTTCGGCGTTGGCCGCAGGGATGTCGTCCAGAGCGCAGAGGGCCTGCATGCGGATGAGGCGGCCGTTGATTTCGAAGGTGGGTGAGTCGGCGCTTATGGCTAGAGCTGTCAGCTGGGCGCCGATGTCAGCGCGCTCCTTTGCCAAGCCTGTCCTGTGGAACTCCTGCATGAATCGGGCGCTGAGGGCGAAGCAATGAAGTTGTTCGTCGCCGAGGCGCGTGGCAATTGATTCTGCTTCTTGGGCTTCGGCCTGCCGGTCGGCAGTGCCGCGTGATTCCATGGCGATGGTGGCCAGCAGGCGGGCGCGTGTCCTGTCAGAGATTCGCGCGGTTGAAGCGAGTGTATGTTCAGCAGCTGCAACAACGACTTCTGTGGCCTCCCGGTTGTCGGAGCGCGTCCATATTCCCGGAATGTCATAACCGCCAATGATCCGGGCAGTAAGTTCGGCATCGTCGACCGACTGTGCCGCGCGAATCGTGGCGATTCGCTGTGTCTGGGCAGTCTTCACGTCACCCGTGACCGCAAGGCTGCCCAGCACCGCGTTTGAAGCCTCGAGTTGAGCCCTGGTGCCACTCCGGGAATATGCGGCTGCCGTTAAGCCCAACCCTGTCGGTTCGGGCAGCTCCAGATTCGGGTCCCGCCGCAGGATCTGAATCTCCAGAGCTGAAAGCGCCGGTCCGGGATCGACCCCCAGATCACGTCTGAGGCGCATCCTCGCAGTGCGTAGGACCGCCAAAGCCTCCCCTTGTCGTTGGCTGCGGTAGAGAGCCAATGCCAACAAAGCCCACCCTTCTTCACGCCACGGCGCGGCCGTTACCTGCCCTTCGAGCAGCGGCACGGCCTCGTCCGCCCGTCCAACGGCGAGCCGTGCGTTGGCGCAGCGCTCAACGGCAGAGAACCGCAGATCGCCCAATCTTGTTCTCACGGAACGCGACCACGGCCGCTCAGCGAACTCTTCGAAAGCCTCGCCTTGCCACTCAGCCAACGCGGCCGAAAGCACCGAGTCTGCTTTCTCCGGCAGGGCCGTTCCCGCTGATTCCACGGCAGCTTCAAAGCGCCATGCATCAACGGCGTCGGCACTCAACCGCAATGAGTAGCCATCGCCGACAGTTACCAGGACTTTGGCTGGACTCCGCGGCAGACGATTCGGTTCAATGATTCGGCGAAGCTCACCCACGAACGTTCGGACGGCTCCCACCGCACCAGCCGGGGGTGCGTCATCCCAGAGTTCCGCGATGAGGTCTTGGGTGGAGATCACCCCGCCCCGGAGAGAAAGAAGTATCCCAACGATCTCCCGGTGCCGGCGCTTGGACAACTGCCGCACTACACCGTCAACAGTCACCTGGATAGGACCGAGGACGCGGAATTGAGGGCAGCTCACGAATTCATCGTAATCAAAGTCCGCGCCCTGCCCGATGTCGTGCGGAAGCGGCGCCCCACTGATTCAGCACTGATTCGCCCACGGGAAAGTGGAGACACCAACAAGGAACGGAGACATCATGTCCCTGAAATTGCTCCCTGAAGCAAGCTACTACCGCGTCCCTGCAGCGCCGCACGTAGAACTCAACGTCGCCGTCGTCGGAAGCGGACCTGCTGTAGTGCTCCTGCACGGCTTCCCGCAGACACATCACATGTGGCGCCATGTTGCCGCGAAGCTGGCAGCAGACCACACGGTGATTGTTCCCGACCTGCGCGGTTACGGCGACAGTGACAAACCGAAAGAATCCAACGAGCACACCTACTCAAAGAGGACCATGGCAGCCGATGTGGTAGCCGTTGCCCGAGCACTCGGCCACGAACGATTTGCCTTGGCAGGCCACGATCGCGGCGCCTTGGTCGCAATCCGGGCGGGCCTTGATCACCCCAACAATGTGAGCCATCTGTTGACATTGGATGTCCTGCCGACACTGGATATGTGGGATATTCTGCACGGGGCAGACGCAAAAGTCGCGTGGCATCTCTACCTGATGGCCCAGCCGGCCGGCGTCGCGGAGCCCATGATTGAAGCGACCGCCGATACATTCTTCGCGTCCTTCCTGGACGGATGGACCTCCAATCCCGAAGCCATTCCCGCCGAATACCGGCACCACTACCTGTCAGCATCAGCGAATGCCGTGCCATCCATCGTTGCCGACTACCGGGCATCAGCCGGCATTGACGTCGAGCACGACCGCGCAGACAGGGAATCAGGCCATATTTTGGGCATGCCCGTCACTGTCTTACAACAAAACTGGGGTGCAGTCCTCGGGTACGACGCCGCCGCGCTCTGGGGCAAGTGGGCGTCCGACCTTGAACACCGGACGCTAAATGCCGGGCATTTCATGGCAGAGGAGGATCCCGAGTCCGTCACAACGGCGCTACGCGAACTCATGAACCGCTAGTAGTAGCACCGGCAGCCGCGTTGATCGCAAGTCCCACGTCAACGCGGCTGCCGAATTTGTGGTGGTCGCCGTGCCTTCACTCGGTGGGCGCCAAGATTTTATAGCACCTGACATCAAACTCCTGACCGCAATCCTCAAGAGTTAACTCAGTACTCCAGCGCGGTGAACTCCGCGCTCCTACCACCTTCACCTACGCAGACATAGCGGATTCGCCTTCAGAGACAGTCCTGTTCCGTGGCCGGTTCCGTGCAGCCACCCGCGTCACGGCTTCGCGGCGTTCGCCCACCGTGTTCTCAATCGTTCCGATTCCCTCCACGGTCATCCGCACGACGTCGTCGGTCGTTAGCGGCGGGGGAGTCTTGGAACCATTCCGTCCCCAGAGTTCGGCGAGGCAGCCGCTGCCGCATGTTCCGGATCCGAGGACGTCGCCGGGCCGCACCACGGAGTCTTGGGATGCGTAGGCGACGAGTTCGGCGAACGGCCAGCCCATGTTGGAGAGCAGGTCCTGGCCGATCGGCTCGCCGTTGACTTCCACGGCCATGGAGATGGGCAGGAAGCCTTGGTCGTCGTGAAGGTGTGCGAACTCGTCGGCGGTGACGATCCACGGACCCAGGGTGTTGGCGAAGTCCTTGCCCTTGCAAGGACCGAGGCTGACTTTCATTTCGCGGCGCTGCAGGTCGCGTGCCGACCAGTCGTTGAGGATGGTGTAGCCGAAGATGTGGTGGTGCGCCTCGGCCGCCGTCAGGTTCCGGCCGTCGCTGCCCGGGACATGGCCGACGACGGCAGCTACTTCGGTTTCGAAGTCCAGGTCCTCGCAGCCTGCGGGAATGCCTATCACCTCGCCGGTGCCGGTCACCGTATGGGGATTCGTGAAGTAGAAGGTGGGCGCTTCGTACCATTCAGCCACCACGCCGGCTACGCCGTCGATGCTTTTGCGGACACCTTCAACGTGTTCCTCAAAGGCGACGAAGTCCCGGATGGTTGATGGTGCCAACGGTGCCAGCAACTGCACGTCCCGCAGGGCGACGGGACGGGCGCTGCGGAGAGTTTCCGCGGCGATGGACAGTGTCTCCTCCAGCCCTGCGGCTAGAAGAGTGTTGACTGTGCGTCCGGCGGGCAACGCGAAGCAGTTGCCGTCGTCGACGAACCCTTCCCAGGTGCCGCCGTCGTGACTCCAGCGGGCAATCTTCACCATGTCAGGCTCCTTGGGCCGTAGCGCGGGTATTGAGCGTTGCCGCGGCGGCGATGCCCAACCGGGTTGCATTGCCGGCGAGAATCGCGGCGGCCTCGGCCTCGGGAAGCCCGGCGGCGTGCACGTCGTCAACAGGCCTCTCTGATCCCATGTCGAAGGGGTAATCCGAACCGAGCAGCACCTGTCCGGGACCCGATGCCTCAACGAGCGAACGCAGCTCACGAGGGTTATGGACCAGGGAGTCAAAGAAGATCTTCCGCAGATATGACGACGGCGGTTCGGCGCACCTTTGCGCTTCGGGGCGCACTTTCCAGGCGTGGTCGGATCGTCCGATGGTGGTGGGCAGGTAGCCGCCGCCGTGGGCCGCCAGGATCTTGAGCTCTGGGTGCCGGTCCAGCACGCCGCTGAAGATGACATGGGACAGGGCCACCGCGTTTTCGGCGGGCTGGGAGACAGTGTTGGCCAAGTAGAAACGGTCCAGCCGTTCGTCCAAGGAGCAACCGAAGGGGTGCAGGAACATGATGGCACCCAGTTCCTCGGCCCGGCTCCAGAACGGTTCCAGCCGCGGATCAGAGAGCTCTACCGTGGTCCTCTCCGGGTCGCCGGGCGTCCCTGCGAACGAACCGATTTCCACGCCGAGCAAACCACATTCCAGCACGGCATGGTCCAGTGCTTCGACCATGAGGTGCGGATGCTGCAAGGGCGCCAGCCCTAGACCGTTGAGCCGCTCGGGGGCGTTGTTGACGTAATCCCGGACAGCCTCGTTAGCCTGCCGGGCCAGTGTCAGGGAAAGCTCCTCGGCGGCAAAATAGTAGAAGTGGGACGGCGAAGGTGAGACAAGTTGTACATCCACGCCTTGTGAATCCATGTCCGCCAGACGGCGGTTCAGGTCCGTCAGCTGTGGCCAGCGTTCCTTGATCATGAGGCCGGAGTTGGCCATGGATTCGGGGCCATTGCGCCGGACTTCCAGGGCCTGCAGGGCCGCGAATCCTTCCGGATCATTCTCTGCTACGGCCTGCTGCAGGGCCGGAATCAGGACATGGGCGTGGACATCTACGGTGGGGTGGTGGCTTGTAGCGGAGGGGTTCATGCGGGTTCCTTCAGCATGGTGGAGAGCGAGTTCATGAGGGCGGGCAAGTTGGCATCCCGGACGCCGTCCAACATCCACTGGCCCAACTGGACGGATGCTTCAACCACTGCGGTCGCCCTGTCGAGTCGGCGGTCTGCGAACTCTTTCCACAGAGTCTCGGTGAGATGGTCGGCAGAGATGAGGAGTTCGGCCAAGACTGCGGCGTCTTCCAGCGCCATGGCCGCACCCTGGGCCACAGTCGGCGGGCAGCTGTGGGCGGCGTCGCCGATGATCACGGTGCGGCCGCGGTTCCACGGACCGTCCACCAGATGCGAGGTAAACCACGTGTAGTTGATGCGCGCACCGTGGTCCAAGTTGGCGCGGATCTCGTTCCAGGGGCCGCCATAGGCTGCAGCCAGCTCTGCCATGATGCGGGGCCCGTCGTCGTGGTGGCGTTCCTGGGCCTTCTCCACGAGGTAGGCGTAGATGGTGTCCGGGCCGGTGGGGCAGTAGCCGGCAATGAAGCAGGGGCCGCCATACGTCAGGTCGGTCCGGACCACGTCCGTGGGGCGATCTACGAAGGCCCGCCAGATGCCCATGCCGGTTGGCTGGGGTTCGACGTCGATGCCGATCGCCTTGCGGACGGCCGAATGAAGCCCGTCCGCGCCGATCAGAAGGTCGTAGCGCGCAGTGGCACCGTCGGCAGTGCTGACGGTGACGCCGCCGCCGTCGTCGTTAATGTCGGTCACCTCCTTGCCGTAGCTGATCCGGGCGCTCGCCTGCCCGGCGCGTTCGCGGAGGATGGCCGTCAGGTCCGGGCGGTACATTCCGAGTGTGGCCGGAAGGTCGTCGCCACCGGTCCGGATGTCTTCCAACATGGCGATCACGGTGCCGTCGGGGTCGGGGGCCCGCAGGCCGAGGGTGCTGAACCCGTACCCTCTAGCCTCAACTTCTTCCCAGACGCCGAGTTCGCGCAAGATGCGCAGGGCGTTGCCCTGAAGGGTGATACCGGAGCCAAGGGTCTGCGGCTCCGCAGCCTTCTCCAGAATCTCAACCTCGATGCCCGCATCGGCAAGGAGAATGGCTGCGGCGAGTCCCGCCGCCCCCGCTCCGACAATTCCGACCCTCTGTACTGCTGCCATCTGAAGACTCCTTTGTGTGACGGCTACTGCCAATGGTGCTGTTGTCCCGGGTTGGGCCTTCGTTGGCCCAAACCCTGGGACTGGCCGGCTACCGGACGGCGATGGGATTGACCGGCGAACCGACGGCCCCGGTGATGGGAAGTGGCGCTGCGGTCAGCATGAAGTCATACCTGCCATCTTCAGCACACGCCACAGCCAAGGCGTCCGGGTCCCACATTTCTCCCAGAAACAAACCCAGGTTGGGGATGGCAATCTGGTGCAGTGGCTGGAAAGCGCCCTCAAACTCATTGGGCCGGACTTCGAAGCCCCACGTGTCAGTTGCGATTCCAGCGATCTCCGACTCGTGCAGCCATGCAGCGGTGCTGAAAGACAACCCCGGCGCGGATCCACCGGCGTAGTCGCCCCAGCCGTCGCGGCGGACCCGGGCATATTGACCTGTGCGGATCACCACGATGTCACCACGACGAACAGCCGAGCTGGCACCCTGGCGATCAATGGTCCGCTGCAAGTGTTCCGGGGTGATCGCGAAGCCGTCAGGCAGTTCACCGTCGGTCCGTCCCAGTTCCGGCCCGAGCGCACGCCCAACGTCCAGGAGTACGCCGCGGGTCACGATCTTGGCCGCAGCGGTCTCGATCCCAGTGACCAGGTCACCCTCCGAGGTCACCACATCCCCGGCGGCCCTGCCGTTCCAGGCTTTGCCGCGATCGAAGATGTGTCCCAGTCCGTCCCATTGCGTGGAGCACTGCAATGGCATGGCAATCACGTCGTCCGCGCCGCCGAAACCGTGCGGGAACCCTTGGTTGCCGCGCTCAGCGTCCACCCCGGTGTCGGTCATGGTGTGCACGGGGTTGGTCCGGCGTCGCCAGCCCTTCTGCGGGCCGTTGGTGTCGAACGGTTGTGACAAGGAGAACGCTTCGCCGGTGGTGACCAACGCAGAAGCCTCGACCCGTTTTGCGGCGTCGATGAAGTTCAGCGTTCCAAGCACGTCGTCGTCGCCCCATCGGCCCCAGTTGTTGTACCGATCCGCGGCGGCGGCGATGCTGGCCAAGGGATTCGATCGCTGGATCAAGGAAGCGTTCGAGGCTTCTGTGGTCACTTTTCGTCCTTGCAGTGGATGACTTGGGTCCCGAGTCCGGTGATGGTGCCTTCCATGACGTCGCCGTCTTGCAGGAGTCGTCCCCAGTGCTGGCCGTTCCCGGCCGGGCTGCCGGTCAGGACCAGGTCGCCCGGACGCAGTGGCATGATCTGGGATGCTTCGCTGACCAGTTTGGCAACCCCGAAGATCATGTCCTGCGTCGACTCATCCTGCATGGCCTTGCCGTTGAGTTTCAGCGTGACGTGGACATCCTGTGGGTCTCCGAAGAATTTGGCTGGCACCAGCAGGGGACCGGCGGGCAGGAAGCCGGGAGCGTTCTTGGCCCGGTACCAGTCCGAACCAATGGCCGGCATGTCCTTGCGGAAGACAAACTCACGGGTGGTGATGTCGTTGACCATGGTGTAGCCGAAGACGTACTCCAGTGCCTCCTCGGGGCTGACCCGGAAAGCTTCCTTCCCGATGACAGCTGCAAGCTCCAACTCCCAGTCGTGGCTCTTGCTGTAGGAGGGCAAGGTGAGGTCCTCGGTGGCCGAAGCGATCGCCGTCGGGAGCCCAATGAAGAAGTACGGCGTTCCCTGGCCTGCCCGCTCATCCATCATCGCTGCGGTCTTGGCGCGTACTTCCTCTGCGTCCTGTCCGGCGTCGCGGTGCGCCACCGCCAGGTCGATGACGTGCTTGCGGTAGTTGGCGCCGGTCTGCAGGACTTGCGCCGGTTCAACCGGGGCAAGAACCTCGACGCCGGACAGCGCCAGCCCGGTGCCCTCACCAACGGAGGCGGCCAGTGAGTCCAGCTCGGCCTCGGTGGTGTCCCAGTGCTGGATCAGGGAATTGATGTCGCTGTCCAACGGGAGGACCCGATCGCCCACCAGAAGGCCAGCTTTTGTTTTGGTGTCGCCGGACTCCTGAAAGCGGACCAGTGCATAGTTTGGCTGCGTCATTAGCCGCGGCCCTGCTGTGCGTAGGGGTTCAGGAGGGCTTCCTTCATTTCGGCGGAAGCTCCTTCCTCGGTGGCAGTGAAACCTTCGGCCGGAGGGAAGGATTCGGTCATGGAGTGTGGCATGGCGCCGTTCTTGTAGAAGTTGTTGGAACCTTCCGAGGGCTTCCAGGTGTTGGCGTCCCAGTCCGGGACGTAGTTGCGGTAGCCGCCGGAATTCAGTTCCACGCGCAGCCCGGACGGGTCGCGGAAGTAGAGGAAGTTCTGTTCGCCCACGCCGTGGATGGAGGGGCCGTATTCCATGGGGGTGCCGTTTTCCATCATGACGTCGGCGGTGCGGAGCAGGTCTTCGGTGGCGTCCACCCAGAAAGCGATGTGGTTGACGCGGCCGGCCCGGCTGGAGGTGTCCAGGACGACGCCGAGGTCGTGGGACTTCTCGTTGGTGGTCAGTACCGAGAACACGGTGATGGGGGCTTCGTCCAGGTCCACGAACGCCATGACGCGGAAGCCCAGGGCCTCGTTGTACCACTTGGCGAATCCGCGGACGTCGGAGGAAGCGACGGTGACGTGGTCCAGGAAACGCGGCGCGGCGGCGTGGCTGCTGCGGCGCTCCGGCCGGTCCGGGTAGGTGGATTCGAAGCCGGGCTCGGCAACGAACTTCTCCACGTCATAGAAAAGCCGCATGTGGTGTCCATAGGGACCCGTGAACTCGTAGGCCTTGCCGAAGCCGTGACCGCCGGCAGTCCACGTGCCCTGCACGCCGGTTGCTTCTACCCGGGCTGCTGCGGCTTCGAGGGCTTCCTGGGTGTTGGTGCGCCAGGCCATCCGGCCGAGCGATGCTTCAGGGCCTTCGGTGATGACCAGGCTGTAGCGGTAGTAATCGCCCCAGCAGCGCAGGTATACGTTTCCATCCACGCGGTCGATGATGCGCATGCCGAACTTTTCCTCGTAGAACCTCGCCGAGGCTTCGACGTCCGGAGTGGTGATCTCGAGGTGTGCAAGATGGGAGAGGGGAGTTTCCACGATGAATTCCTTCTAAGTGCTGGTTGCTCGGACAGTTATCTGCAGGTCCTGTAACAACAATGGTGCAGGTCACTTATTTGGGGAAGAGAAGATTCTGGATAGGACGTATTTGTTGGACAGATACCCGGTAGTCTGTGGGCATGAAGACTCTGGACCTGAATCTACTGCCCCAACTTCAGGTGCTGCTTGAACTGCGAAACGTCTCCAAGGCAGCCGAGCGGCTCCGTTTGAGCCAGCCTGCTACGAGCGCTGCCCTAGCCAGGCTGCGGCGGCATTTCGACGACGAACTCTTGGTCCGCAACGGACGAAAGTACATCCTCACGCCGTTTGCTCAGTCGCTCGTCCCACTGGTGGACGAAGCGATGGTGCACGTCCAGAGGGCCACGCTGGTCCGATCAGGATTCGACGCCACCACAAGTGAACGGGAATTTGCGATCGCGGCCTCGGACTATGCGGCGGCTCTCATCGTGGGCCCGCTGCATAAAATCCTGCGGGAAGAGGCACCCAGCGTCACCGTGGACATCGTCCCCATGACAGGACTTCACGGCACCATGGCCGATTATTCAAAGCTGGACCTTCTCGTTGGACCTACCGGTTACAAGATGGAGGGGGAAACAAAGCAGCTGTTCAGGGACAGTTTTGTGGCCATCATGGACGCCGCAAACCCTGTTGTGCAGCTGCCGGGAATCACCCTGCAAGATCTGGTGACCGTCCCGCACGCGGTGGGTTACTTCGGGGAGGGAATCAGCACCCCGGCTGACAAGCTGTTCGAGTCCCGGGGAGTTCGACGCCGTGTGGCAGCTGTGGTGGCAGGTTTCCTTTCGCTGCCGCTCTTGGTTGCAGGAACAGACTTGGTGGCGCTGGTACCGCGGATGCTGGCAGCCAGAGCCCAGCGAGGGGCGAACATCGAGGTCTTGGAGTTCGAGGCAGAACTCGAAGCGTCCCTGGTGGAGGCCTTGTACTGGCACCCATCACGAACTGAGGATCCGGCCAACGTTTGGTTGCGTTCGGTGGTTCAGCGCGCTTGCTCGCAACTCCACCAGTTGTTCCCGGTGAGCACGCACCCGCAGTTGATTGCTCAGCACGCGTCGTGAATGTGGAAGGCTTGAGAAATGGACAGCTGGGAACCCAAGAAACCACCCGTTGCTGGGAACGAACACCCTTGGCGCGACATTGATCTCGATGTGTACGAGCGGCACATGAGCGACTCCCGGGTCGGGCAGCTTCAGCAGCTGAACCTCATCACGCGGGATCAACTCGCTGCATACCCGGCGGCATCAGTCGGTGTTTTGGGTGTCGCCGGAGGTAACGGGCTTGACCTCATCGACCCGGGAACCATTGATGCGGTCTTCGGCTACGATATCAACGCCGAATACTTGGCAGTGTGCCAACTGCGGTATGGACCGGTTTTCGGTGACAAACTGCACCTCATTGAGGCATCCGTCGAGGGATCGTTGGCGATTGACCGGGTGGATCTCCTCATCGCCAACCTCATCATTGAGTACGTTGGCGTTGATGGATTCGCGGCGTTTGCCGCCACGAATGCCGGTGTCATTGGTGTTATGTCGTGCGTGACTCAGAGCAACCACGCGGCCGGCTTCGTGAGTACCACGGATTACGCCTCGGCGTTTGACGGCCTCGGCTCCATCTCCACGGACGTTGATCCCGAAGATCTGAACACGGCCATGCTGGATGCTGGGTTCCTGGCGCTGGGTCGCATTGCTTATCCACTGCCGAACGGAAAGACATTCATCCGCCAGGATTACCGTCCCACGGCGAGCTAGAAACTCTCTCGGCTCAGTTGTGTTGCAAGTCAGCGACGTCAATTAATGCACGACGACGCGACCCACCTTGCCTGCGGCGGTTGACGCCCTGCCGGGTGTTAACCGCCAAACCTAGCGCGGGTTTACTCCTCGATTTCGCCGCCGAAGGTACGGAGGTGCCCTGCCACCGAAGATTGCGTGCCCTGGAAGAGCTTCATGCCATCAGCGGATACTGTGCACAGTTGGACGCGGAGGCCCTCAGCTGAAGTTTGAAGCATTGGAGTTCGTGACCACTGTGACTTCGGGGGCTCCTAAGTCATCATGCCAAGTCGGCTTATGCCCCTAATGCTGAAGCCGCCCGCAGATGTCGTCCACCAGCACGGGAGGGGAGAGCTTGAAATCCGCGAGGACGTGCCTTTCATCCGACCCCAGCGGTTCCAGGGTGCTGAGTTGTGAGTCGAGGAGGCTGCTCGGCATGAATTCGTGGTCGCGGGCGTTCATGCGGGCCAGGAGGGTTTCGCGGTCACCATTGAGATGGACGAACACGACGTCGGGCGCATGCTGCCGCAGCAGGTCCCGGTAACTGCGTTTCAGCGCCGAACAAGCGATGATCAGCGGCTCCCCGGCGTCTTGTGACTGGCGTAGCGAGCGGCCGATTTCCTCAAGCCAAGGCCTCCGGTCATCGTCATCCAGCGGAATTCCCGCACCCATTTTCGCCTTGTTGGCGGCAGGGTGAAGATCATCTCCATCCTGGAAGTGCAGACCCAGACGTTCGCTTAACAATGAGCCCATGGTCGATTTGCCGCAGCCGGCGACTCCCATGACAACAATCGGCGGAAGGGGTTCATGTCCCATGTCGAGGGTCCTTTCGGGGGGTCTGCCGGGCTGACATCTCTGCCTTACGCACGACATGAGATCAACTTCACAATTGAGAATAGTTTCGCAAATAGCAACGCTGTCGTCAAGGCTTCATGAAGCTCCTTGACGGCCCGCTCAATATGAGAAAAGATTCTCATATCTTTTCGAAGTCGCGACCCCAAGACGAACCCACAAAGGGAGCAAGACGTGTCCACGGAATATGACATGGAAATCCATGCGCTGCCTGAGCCCTTCCTGGCTGACTACTACGCCGAGTTGTCGCCGGAAGACAAGGCGCCATACGTCGTTGGACGGCTTGAATCCCGCGCTGCTGCCCATCGTAGTGCTGTCAGAAACAGTGCTCAGGAGGCCTGGATCGGACTGCTGCCTGATTCGGTGAGCACCGTACTTGGCATCGTTTGCGACGACAGCCCATTCCTTGTGGACTCGGTCCTGGCCGAGTTGACGCGTCGCCGTTTGGGCATTCGACTCGTCGTGCATCCCCGGTTCGCAGTGCTTCGGAACGCAGACGGTGCCGTCACGGACATCCAGCGGGCTTCCTCTCGGTTGGGAGAGGGCGCTGAGTCGTGGATTGCCGTGGAGCTACGCGAGCTCCTCCCCGCCAAGGAATCAGCCAGCCTGCTGGAATCCCTCCGGCGCGTCCTCGCAAACGTGAAAGCAGCCACCAGTGACTGGGGTTCCATGCGCAACAAGCTGGGGGAGGTGGCCAGGGGTCTCCCCAGCCACGATAAGGCCCGAAACCTCATGAAATGGCTCGGCCGCAATCATTTCGTCTTTATCGGCTACAGGGAGTATGCCTTGGAGAGAGGTGAATCGGTGGATCGTTTGGTGGCCATTGCGGGAACAGGGCTTGGTATCCTCCGTAACCCGGGCGATGCAGGAGTTGAGCCTCCGCGTGTCCTGACCGGCGCCGCCCGTGACTCGGCTCGGGCGCCGGTTGCCCCCGTCGTCACTAAGGCCCGCTCCCGCTCCACGGTCCACCGCGACTCCCATTTGGACTACATCGGAGTCAAGAAGTTCAACGCTGCGGGCGAGGTGACCGGCGAGCACCGTTTCCTCGGGCTTTTCACCTCCAATGTCTACAACGGTCCTGTGGACAATATTCCCGTCGTCGCGGAAGTCATCAGCGGGGTTATGACCCGCAGCGGACTGGACCCGTCCAGCCACTCGGGGCGGCAACTCTTGGCGATCCTGGAAACCTATCCACGCGACGAACTGTTCCAGATCGGTGTTGAAGAGCTGTTCCATATCTCAGGAAACATCATGCGGATGCAGGAGCGCAGGCTTTCACGAGTATTCCTGCGGCACGATGCCTACGGCAGATTCGTGACGGTGCTCGTCTACCTGCCGCGGGACCGTTACAACACGGCAGTCCGCGTGCGGATTGAGCATGAACTGCGCGAGGCGTACGGCGCCATCGACATAGAACACGAGGCCCGCGTCAGCTCGTCGGCCCTCGCACGTATCTTCTTTACGGTGTGGACGGACGGCACCAGCGGGATTGATGAAGCCGTGATCGCGGGCCGGGTCAACAGTGCGGTGAGGTCATGGGCGGAAGGCGTCCAAGATGCCCTGAGGTCAAGTCGTTCCGCAGCCGAAGCGGAAGTCCTCGCCAAGCGATGGGGCGAGGCGTTCCCGCCGGAATACCAGGTCCGGTACAGCGTGGAAGAGGCCAGTCAGGACATTGAACGGTTCCATGAACTCGGCGTGGATGATAGCACGACGGCGGCACGACTTTACGTTGACCCCGTGACGGACGCATCGACTGACTCGAGTGGACGCATTCGCCTCTATCTTCGCCGTCCGGAGAGCCTCAGCCGCATCCTGCCGTACTTTGAGCATCTGGGCCTGGAGGTGCTGGAAGAACGTCCACACGAAATCGTTGATTCCCGCGGCGCGGCGTTCTACCTGTATGACCTCCTGGTGGCCAAGCCCACGGATGTTTATTCGTCCGACGCATGGGATCTGGTGCCGGGAACTTTCCGCGCCGTATTGGGTGGGGAGGCCGAATCGGACCAGCTCAACAGCTTGGTCCTGCTGCAGGGATTCCAGTGGCGCACCGTGGCGTTGTTGCGCAGTTATGTGAAGTACCTCCGGCAGCTCGGGACGTCGCATTCCTTTGAGTTTGTGGCTTCGACGTTGCAGTCGCACCCGGAGGCCGCGAGGTCGCTGGTTGGTTTGTTCGCCGCGAAGTTCGACCCCGATCATGTGGGTGACCGGGCTGACGCCGTGGTTGCCGCCGAAGCAGCCGTCGCCACAGCCATGGACCACGTAGCCACCCTGGATGCGGCGTTCGTACTGGAGGCTCTGGCCTCCCTGGTCAAGGCGACGGTGCGCACCAACTTCTACCAGGTCAAAGCGCACATCAGCACCAAGTTCGATCCCACGGGTATCGCGACGCTGCCCAGCCCGCGACCGGCACATGAGATCTGGGTCTACTCCCCGCGGGTGGAAGGTGTCCATCTTCGTTTTGGACTGACGGCCCGCGGCGGACTGCGATGGTCGGACCGGCAGGAAGATTTCCGCACCGAAGTCCTGGGACTGGTCAAAGCGCAGACCGTCAAGAATGCAGTGATTGTTCCCGACGGCGCCAAGGGCGGCTTCTACGCCAAGTTCGCTGCAGACATGGGAGACCGTGCGGAGCAGTTAGCCGAGGGGCAGGAATGCTACCGGACCTTCATCCGCGGCCTGCTGGATGTCACCGACAATATTCGTTTCGTGGACGGCGAGCGGCAGGTTGTAGCCCCACCGGACGTAGTGAGGTACGACGGCGACGATTCCTACCTTGTGGTAGCGGCGGACAAGGGGACGGCCTCTTTCTCGGACATAGCCAATGACGTCGCTGCCAGCTATGACTTTTGGTTGGGGGACGCCTTCGCTTCCGGGGGCTCGGTGGGTTATGACCACAAGCGCATGGGCATCACGGCGCGCGGTGCGTGGGAATCGGCAAAGATTCACTTCAGCGAACTTGGTCTGGACCCCCGGAGCACGGACTTCACGGTTGCCGGCATCGGCGACATGAGCGGAGACGTCTTCGGCAACGGGATGCTGCTTTCGCAGCACGTCCGACTGGTAGCGGCTTTCGACCACCGGCACATCTTCCTGGACCCGAATCCGGACGCGGCATCATCTTTCCTGGAACGCGCAAGGCTGTTCGCGCTGCCGCGCTCCAGCTGGGCAGATTACGACGGTTCGTTGATCAGCGACGGCGGCGGGGTGTGGCCGCGGACAGCCCGCGCCATTCCAATCCATCCGGCCGTCCGCGCAACACTTGGCCTGGACCCTGCCACCGAGTCCATGAGTCCGCCGGCCCTCCTGCAGGCAATCCTGAAGGCTCCCGTCGACCTTCTCTACAACGGCGGCATCGGAACCTACATCAAGTCCGGCACGGAAAGCCATGCCGACGCCGGGGACCGGGCAAACGACTCCATCCGGGTCGACGGCAGCCAACTCCGCGCCCGCGTGGTGGTGGAAGGCGGCAACTTGGGCGTCACCCAGGCGGGTCGCGTTGAAGCAGCCCTGTCAGGAGTCCTCATCAACACTGATGCAATCGATAACTCGGCCGGCGTGGATTGCTCCGACCATGAGGTGAACATCAAGATCCTGGTTGATCAGAACATCAGGGCCGGGGAACTGCCGGCAGCTGAGCGAACGGCGTTCCTGGAAGCCCTTACGGACGAGATCGCAGAATTGGTGCTGACTGACAACGTAGCCCAGAACGTCCTGCTCCTGACCGACAGAAGGTTCCCTCCGGCGTCGTTCCCTAACTATGAACGGCTGATGCAGTCCCTTGAGGGCCGGGGCGAATTGGACCGCGAGCTGGAATACCTCCCCAGTACTCAGTCGTTGGAGGAACGGATCTCCCAAGGCAAGGGCCTTACTTCCCCGGAGTTGTCGGTCCTGGCCGCTTATGCCAAGAACACTCTGGCCAACAGTATCCGGAGGAGTCCGCTCGTTAAGGACCGCTACCTGACCAAGTTCCTGAACGGGTATTTCCCTGGTCCCGTGGTGGACAGGCTTGGAGAGGGGATTGAACAGCACCCGCTCCGCGAGGACATCATCGCAACAATCCTCGCTAATGATGCGATCAACATGGGCGGTGTGACAGCGGTCTTCAGGCTCATGGAGGAGACCTCGGCCGATGAGACGGCCGCCGTTAAAGCCTTTGTCATTGCCAGTGAATTGTTCGGGCTCAGGGACCTCTCCGTGGGTTTGGTTCACCTCTGTGCAGACCTGCCGGCCGAAAAGTGGAGCCGGATCTATTTGGACATCCGGCGTGTTCTGGACCGCGCCATGCGCTGGTTCATTCAGTACGATCATCAGCGTCCCATCGAAGAATGCGTAAGGCTGTACCGGCCGGTGGTAGAAGCGCTCCGCGGACGCTTGCCCGAACTCCTGATGGGAACCGACAAAGCGGACGTTGCCGCTCTGCAGGACCAAGCACTTGAGTGGGGGCTGCCATCGCAGATTGGAAGGACATGGGCAGAACTGCGGGAGGCGTTCACGCTGCTGGACGTCGCCCGGGTCCAGCAAGTCACGGGCCGGCCCTTGGACGCCATCGCACCGGTCTACTTCACTGTCCGCAACCGTTTCGGGATTGAGGGTTTACTGGAACGCGTGGACAACCTGCCACGCTCCACCAAGTGGCAGGCCATGGCCAGGGCGACGCTGCGGGACGACGTGTCCGGCGTCGTGCCTGAACTGACGGTCGCCGTCCTGGGCCTCGGCGACGAAACGCCCGGCGCCGACAGCGTTACCGTATGGGAGCAACTGCACCATAGGCGTCTTGACGAATCGGAGCGGTTGGTTGAATTGGCTCCGCCGGGCAGCTTTGAGGCACTTTCTGCCTATGTGGGCACCCTCAGGAAGGCAGCCCGGGCGTGAAATGGGCTCTAAGCATAACTGACGGGCGGGACTGGCACGCCCGTGAGTTCAGTGAGCGCGACCCCTCCTGGCGCAAGAGCAGCCAGCGGGGGCTCGTGTGCCTGGGCTGCGGCTCGCCGGCGTTCTTCCGCGCCCCGTCACGAAAGAAGACGCCTGCATTCGGGGCCAAGCACAAGGACGGCTGCGAGCTCCTGAAGGAAGCGTGGGGCGCATTCAGATATCTCCAATAATCATGAGACTCCTTAATCAAATGAGAAACTTTTCTTGCTTTTATGTGAGCTGGACCATAGGATTAAGACAAGAACCAGAGACAACGCCGGAGGCACGTTATGTTGCGCATCGTTGGACAACCCGCAGAAGACCGTTCACGCCGGAGCCGATTAGTTGCCGGCACCGGAAGCCATTGCCCGATCAGTGGCATCTGGGCGCCCGCCGGGAAGGCGGAAAAGGGCTTGCGGTTACTGGAAGGCAGCATCATGCCGGTGCACGATAACTCCGCCGTTGACTGGCAGCTGGTCCAGGGCCTCACGCGCCGTGACCTACGTAGCTGAAGCCCGGCCCCGTCGCCGCACAACGCCTGCAAAGCCCCGTTTGAACCGCGTGGAAATGCGCCTCTCCGAGTCCCGGGTGACGCGGGCGTGCATCGATAGCCGTGTTCGTACACTGCTGAGCCAGCGGAATGAGGCAATTGCGGCCGCTTTAGCAGACAAAGTGTCCTTGTCTGCGATTTCCACTGTGGTGGGAATCAGGGCGGCGGATGTAAAGCGGCTCGGTGGCGCCTACCACGACCTGCACTTTTCGGGAATTCGGCATGATTGGCACCTCACGCGGCTGTCCGCCATCGTCCGCCAACTGGATGCTGCGTTGGAAGACAAAGAGCAAAGTGCGCAGAAACTCCGGCGCGACGTACTGGAGGGCCTGGAATCAGGCCGTCTGGACATCTTCCGTGTCGCAGCTCTGACGGCACTGCCGGCGGAGCGGATCCGTGAACTCATGCGGCCTGCAGCTGCTCACTGAGCCTGGTTGACTAACCCTGCTCGCGGTTCTCGCTCCAACCCGCCAGCGCGCCCCTGAGTGCAGAGATGAGCCTGGCGGTGACTTGGTCCTTGGTCAAACCCACAGTATTGATAAGGTCCAGGATTTCGCGTGGATCAAAGAGGATGTTCCAGAGGAACATTGCTTCGTCGCCGATGGGCGGCAGTCCCAGTTCCTCGACGGCTTCGCGCAGAGGTCGCTCCAAAGCATCCGCCTGAACCGTCAGGTAGTAGGCACCCGTGCGGAGCCGGGCAAGGTATCCCTCGCCGGAACGGGTGTAGAGCATGGCTCCGCCATGACGGGTGACCAGGTCAACCCACTTGCGGCTGACCGCCGTCAAAAGCTCGACGCCGGACATCTCCTGCTGCTTCAGGCTGTAGTCGCGCAGCTTCTCGCCGACGCCAAACCGGTACTCTGCCAGGATGTCCTCGACTGAAGCGAAATGCCGGTAAGCGGTGGCAGTGGATATTTCCGCTTGCTTGGCAACATCGGTCATGCTGATGGTTACGCGACGGGACGCGAAAAGTTGTCCCGCTGCCTTGACCAGTTGCCTGCGGTTGCGCTGTGTGTCACTACGCATTGATGGGTGCCCTTTCGTCAACTCATAGCTTAGGTCCTGGAAGCCGACCAACCGGTGAGGGCAGCGGTGAAAGTCCTGACCAGTCGTGCGGACACTTGCTCCGCAGTGAGGTTCAGGCTCCCGATGAGATCGTAGATTTCCCGGGGGTCGAAAAAGCCATTCCATAGGAAGAGCGCTTCATCGCCTGGGTGCTGGATGCCCAGTGCCCGGGAGGCCTCCTCCAGGGGACGTTCCAATGCTTCAGCTTGTACTGTCAGGTAGTAGGCGCCCGCCCTGACCCGCGCGAGGTAGCCTTCCGCTGATCGTGTGTGAACCATGGACGCCCCGTGCCGGACCACCAAACGGACCCATTTGTGGCAGACAGCGTTCAACAGCTCCAGCCCTTCGGCCTCTGAAGCCCGGCTGAACTCCAAGAGCTCCCGGCCCACTTCAAAGCGGTACGAGGCAAGCACATCGTCAACAGAGGCGAAGTGGCGGTAGGCGGTAGCTGTCGAGATGCCGGCTTCAGCAGCGATTTCGGACATGGTAGCCGAACGGCCGGCTCCGAAGAGCCGGCCGGCCGCGTCCACCAAAAGCTTCCGGTTTCGCTGCATGTCGATCCGCAGCCCGGCCGGTGGGTCGAGAACTGTCATGGGTACCTACTTGAGCGCCGCAAGACCGGCGGCGATGCGTTCGACGCCGAGTGAAATCGCCTCGGCACTGGCAGCGTAGGAGAGGCGAAGGTGATGTTCACCGTTCCGACCAAACTCGCTGCCCGGGCGGACTGCTACGCCGTACTCGCGCAGGTGTGCAACCATCTGCGCTGCCGGCATATCGATGTCGTACTTCGGGAAGAGGTAGAACGCCCCTTCAGGGGAGCTGACCGTGAGTCCCGGAATCCTGCTGAGGCCCTCAAACATCAGTTCGCGGCGCACCGCGTAAGAAGCATGCATGCGCTCGATGTCGGGGCCGCAGGTCCTGAGGGCCGTCAGGGCAGCGAGCTGGACCGCGGTGTTCATTGAACCGTTGAAGGTGTTGTGAACGCGGGCGGCAGATGCGATGACATCCGAGGGGCCCCAGAGGTAGCCGACTCGCCAGCCCGTCATGGCATAGCTCTTGGAGAATGTCTGGCAGTAGATGGTCCTACCCGCCAGGCCCGGTATTTCCAAAGCGGAAGTAAAGGGTTCAGGCGTGTAAACGAGATCGCTGTAGGCCTCGTCGGACAGAACCAGGGTGTCCGTGCCCGCCACCATGTCCGCCAACGCTTCCAGCTCCTGGCGGGAGTGGACGATGCCGGTGGGGTTGGAAGGGTTGCAGAAGACGAACATCTTGGCCCCTTCAAGTGCTGCGGCCAGGGCTTCAAGGTCCCAGTGAAGGTCCTCAGCAAGTGGGACAGGCACGACGGTTCCGCCGGCCATGCTGACCAGGTCCGCGTACAGGGAGTAGGTGGGGTCCGGGATGACCACCTTGTCTCCCGGGTTCACGATGCCGAGGATCGCGGCGGAAAGGCCTGCGGTTCCGCCCTGGGTGATCAGGACATCGCTGGGGCTGGCCACTTCGCCGAGGAGCTGGCCGATACGGGCGGACAGCTCCTCGCGAAGCACCAGCTCGCCGAGCAATGGCGAGTAATGGGTGTGCCCTTCTTCCAGGGCACGGGCCGCAGCAGCGCGGACCTGTTCGGGGGTATCGAAGTCTGGTTCGCCCATGGCCAGCGACACGAGGTCACCTTTGGACTGGGGCTGCTGGACGCGCAACGACGTGCGCTGGACCCGCAGCACGGCCTCGGAAGGCTGGAACGCTGCGATGGCGGTGGTTGGTTCAAGGGTCATGACAGTCCTGCTTCGAGTCGTTGGGAGGGTGGCGGCTTGGCCGGGTGCGTAGAGGCGCCGGGGTTTCACGGACGGGGCAGGTCTTCTGCGGGCGCGCCTGTCCAGCGGCTGATTTCGATGTCCCCGGAGGTGTCGCGTTGCACAGTAGGTGCAATGACGAGCTCCTGGACCACAGTGCGCTGTGGCAGCGTGGCTACGAGGTGGATGGCACGGGCCACGTCCTCCGGCTGGACCATGGCGTCGCGCTCTTCAGCCTTGGGTGGACGGGCTCGGTTGTCGAGAATCGGAGTGGCTGTCTCGCCCGGAAGAATGGTGATGGCGCGCAGCCCTTCATTGCGGAAGGTGTTGTGCAGGTACGTCATGAAGTTGCGGACCGCTGCCTTGGCAGCGCCATAGGCCGCACCCCCCAGCAGGTTGGGATTGACCGCTGCCAAAGACGAAACTGTAATGATGGTGCCGGTGTTCCGGGCGAGCATGTCCGGGAGTACTGCCTGAGTGAGGAGGTAGACGGCGTTGAGGTTGACGTCCAGGACCTCGTTCCATTCTTCCTGGCTGATCCAGCGGACGTTGAGGACCTTGCTGGCACTGCCGGCGTTGTTGACCAGGATGTCCACCGGACCAACGTTTTCGCTGACCCAGGCCACCAGGGTGTCTACGTCGTCCTTGGATGCGATGTCCGCAGCGCGGGGGTGGACGGTGCCGCCGTCGGCTTTGATTCCCGCCGCGACCTCTTCCAGGACGGATAGCCTGCGCCCCACCAGCACCACGTGCGCTCCTTCGGCTGCGAGCAGTTCCGCGGTGGAGCGGCCCATGCCCGTTCCTGCGCCCGTGATTACGGCGACCTTGCCTTCAAGAAGTCCCATTATTTACGTTCCTCGGGTCTGGTTGGTAGAGAGATTCGAATCACATATGCGAAAAGTTTCTCATTTAGTTTACGTGAGCGTCAAGTACCTCGGGGGCGTGACGCGCTTCAGGCCGCTTCCTGCGCCGCGACCGGCCGTGAGTGATGTGGCAGATCGATGGCGCTGAAAAGGCTCTGCACGCGCGATTCCAAGAGGTTCAACCGGCGCTGGGACTCGTGCTGGCTTTCGACAGCCTCTTCTTGGCTCACCCAGCGGAATCTCATGCGCTGGCCGGGCCGGGCTTGTCCCAACATGGGAAGCGAGGCCTTGGTGGCGAAGGCGACAATGGGGTAGCCGGCGGTGAGGGTTCGGTAACGGCCCAAGATGATGAGTTCGTCTCCGTGCGGAATTTCGAAAGCGCCGATGGGCACACCGTGGGACACGATCTCACCGAGCCCTTCCGGATGCACCACCGGCCCATCAAGCCGCAGCCCTACGTGGTTGGATTTCGCCGTCACCGTGTACTCCCGTGCGGCGAGTAATTCCCTGATTCCGTGTGCAGCATCAGTTTCGGGGCCTTCAACAATGTCGATGGTCCACACCGGGTGATCGAACGAAGGAACAGGTACGGGGAGGCGGAACAACGGCTGCGTCAGGTAAGGGTGCTCGAAGCCTGCGTAGGCCGTGATGAGGTTCAGGTGCTGCCCGGCAGAGATCTGCTGGGGAAAGCCCATCCGTGCTTCCGGTGCGGTGCTGCCCATGAAATGGTCGGCGACCACGGTGCCGCTGAAGGCGAGGTAGTTGCGCATGCCGCCGTGGGCGTTGGCGATGACCACCCGGCCTTTCGCGGGGACGCACACCGGTTCCCACATCTGTACTTTGCTGCCGTTGACAGTGACATCCGCGGGCGCCCCCGTGACCGAGATCAGCAAGGGCTTTGAGGTGGTGAAGGAGAACCGGCCACCCATGATTTCGATGCCGGTGGCATTCCGCGGATTGCCCACCAGGATGTTGGCCACGGACGCGGAGTGCTGGTCCGCCGCCCCGCCGCAGGGGACACCCAAGGCCTCGGACTGCTCCCTGCCCAAATCCTGGAAGGTCGCCAGCCAAGCGGCCTCACGGATTTTGATGGTGACGCTTCGTTCGGACGCCGGCATCAGTGTTCCCCCTTGGTGGTGTCGGAATCGGCACGTAGGAACCGTCCTTCGAGCCGTTCCCATTCACTTTCCGGGACCACCTTGAACCGGACGGTGTCGCCGGGCTTGAAGGAGGTGGGCGGGTTCTCCCGGATGTCACAAATGGTCAGGGGGGTGCGCCCGATGACCTTCCACCCGGTCGGTCCGGGGAACGGCTGGATGATGGCATTGGTTCCGGCCACCATCACGGATCCTGGGTCCACATTGGTGCGTGGTTCCTTGCACCGGCTGACCTGTCCGGGAAACTGCACCCTGCCGATCATGGGCGCCATGGCTGAGGCCAGAAGGTTGATGTTCAATTCCGAGGCCTCGAGGTGTCCCAGGACGGCCTCCTTGCTGATGCCTAGCTCTTCCGCCACGTCCGTGAGATCCGGTGCAAACGATTCGTTGATCACCATGGGAATGGTGAAGTGCTTCCCGAGGTGGGCTGGCCCGTCGCCTTCGAAGCCCCTACTTGCCGCGGCCAGCCGGATGGTTTGCGCCAGCTGGGTGTGGCTGACGGTGAGACAGTCGAATTCCACCAGGATGGAATCAACGCCAGCCACGACGTCCAGCAGACCGTGAGGACGCACATTCAGCAGGATTTCGCGCAGCCCGCGGCTCCCGGACTGACGTTCCTCTGCGGTCCCGGAAGCCAGACTGACCATCAGCGCCGAGTCGCCGAAGGGAACTGCTTTGATGTCGGTTGTCTCCGATGCCGGGCTCAGCTGTCCGGGAGCTGGGTGCGTACTCATGTGTCCTTGGGTGCTCGGTAGTAGGTGCGCGGCTGAATCAGACCGTTGCCAGGCGGGCTTTTTCGGCCAGCACTTCCTGCAGCCCGGTGGCCTTGACGCCGGCCTGGTCCAGAGCGGCGCGAAGGGCTGTGCCGTTCTCCAGCACCTGTGGGTGGTCACCGTGGAGGAGGACGACGTCGGCGTCGTGGCCGAGCGGGACCACCTTGCCGGTGACGGCGCGAACCGTGCCCTCGGTGACAACCTGGACCACACGGCGCCCGATCTCCTCGGGATCGTGGAGGAGAGCACCCTCGGTGTTGCGGGAAACGGGCATACCGTCTTCGCCATAGCCGCGGTCGGCCAGGAAGACGTAGCCCACCTCGAGTCCGCGCTTGCGGGATTCATCGGCCAGGAGACCGTTCTGGCAGATCACGATGTACGACGGATCGTAGGCTTTGATGGCATCGGTGATGGCGCGCGCGTGCTTCGCGTCAGTCTGGGCGATGCTGCCCATGCGGCCGTGCGGGGCGACGTGGCTGATCTTGCCGCCGTGAATGCGGGCAAAAGCGTCCAGGGCCCCGATTTGGTAGAGGACATCCGTCCGGATTTCCTCTTCACTGGCTTCGATGAGGCGGCGTCCGAAGCCCACCAGGTCCGGGTAGCCGGGGTGCGCGCCCAGTTCGATTCCGCGCTCGAGGCAGGCCTTGACGGTGGTGTCCATGACTCGCGGGTCTCCGGCGTGGAAGCCGCAGGCGATGTTGGAGGCGGTGACCAGGCCCAGCAGGGCGTCGTCATCGCCGATGGTGTAGTTTCCGTAGCTTTCGCCGAGGTCGGCGACGACAGCGACTGAATTGATGCCCAAGGTGACTCCCAATGGTTTCGTTGTAGTGCTTTATGGTCCAACGACGGCGGCCGGTCGGCAATGGCGGCAGGCCGCCGTCGTGCGTGTCTTGTTAGTGGGTGGCGAGAGGCTGTCCCTTGGTCTCCTTGAGGAAGAAGATGGAGACCAGAGTGATGATGGCCGTTCCGATCGCGGCGTAGGCCGGGACCATGCTGTTGCCGGTGCTCTTGATCAGCTCGGTCATCACCAGCGGAGCGCTGCCGCCAAAGATGATGGTGCTGATGCTGAAGCCAATGCTGTAGGCGCTGTAGCGGACGGTCGTGGGGAACATTTCGGTCAGGACCGTGTGGACCACGGCGGCGTGCCCGGAGAATGCGATGGCCATGACAACAGTTGCTACACAGGCCAGGGTCATGTTTCCGGTGGTGATCATGGCGAACATCGGGTAGGAAACCAAGGCCATGAGCACTGCCGAAAGCATCAGGACGGGCTTGCGGCCGATGCGGTCGGACAAACGGGCCATGAGCGGGATGGCGATGATGATGGCAACAAGGCTGACGGCCGTGACCATGAGGGCCTGCAGCATGCTGAAGTTGTTGCCGCTGCCCAGCTGAGTCTTCAAATACGTGGGCATGTATGCGAACAGCAGGTAGTAGCCGGGACCGTTCACGGCGGGCAGGAAGATGGTCAGGGCGATGGCCTTGAGGTGGCGCTTGGAGGTGAACACGGCTCGCAACGGGTTACGTTCCACAACGTTGCGTTCACGCAGTGCGGCAAAGTGCGGGGTGTCTTCCATCTTGGAACGGATGTAGAAACCTACGTAGCCCAGGGGGAGCGCGAACAGGAACGGAATGCGCCAGGCCCAGGCTTCCATGGTGGCGTCACCCAAAGTGGTGATGAGCATGGCGGAGAAGCCGCTGCCGAAGAGGAGGGCGCAGAAGGAGCCCACCGCGATGAAGCTCATGGAGAAGTTGCGGTGCTTGTCGTGGGCATACTCGCCAACGAAAGCCATGGCGCCTGCCACTTCACCGCCCGCCGAGAAACCCTGGAGGATGCGGAAGAGGATCAGCAGTGCCGGGGCAGCCCAGCCGATCACGGAGGACGACGGGATGAGGCCGATGCAAGCCGTGGCGCCGGAGATCAGGAGCAGGAGTACGGCCAGCAGGTTCTTGCGTCCAAGCTTGTCCCCGAGGTAACCGGCGATGACGCTGCCAAAGGGGCGGGCCAGGAAGCTCACCAGGAAGCCGACATTGGTCAGCAGCAGCGAACCAAGGTCCTTGGAACCCATGATGTTGATGGCCAGGTACGTGGTGAGCAGACCGTAGATTCCGTAGTCATACCATTCCACGAAGGAGCCCATGGTGCCGGCCAAGGTTGCCTTGCGCACCACCTTGCCGTCAGCGGTGACGACCTTGATTTGAGCGGTGTTCAGTGTCACTGATTCCGTCGATGTGTTAGTCATTGCGGGTTCTCTCAGTCTAAGCGGGGTCCCGTTGGGGGAGTAGGGGAGGACTAGCTGTATTCGCGGGTGATCTCGGCAGTCATCTCGGCCTCATGGATTGCGACGGCCTTGACCAGCTCGAGGATTTCGGCCGCACGGGCCTGGGGGATGATGACGACGCCGTCATCATCTGCGGCGACGATGTCACCGGCGGAGCAAACTATGCCGCCGATTGCCACCGGTTCGCCGATCACGCCGGGGCCGTTTTTGAACGGTCCGGCAGGGGTGGTTCCACGTGCGAAGACAGGGAACTTGATCTCGGTGATGGTTGCGCGGTCACGGATATAGCCATCGATAACTGCTCCGGTTGCGCCTGCGGCCTCGAAACGCTGGGAAAGTTGTTCGCCTACCAAGGCCCGGTGCTCGTGTCCGAAGCCGTTGATCACCAGGATGTCACCAGGCTCGATGTAGTTGAGGGACTCGATGACGGCGGCATTGTCGCCTGCCGCGCCGAGAACGGTCAACGCGGAACCCACACATTTGGCGCCGGCCCAGACCGGGTTGATGTTTCCGTCCACCATGCCCAGGCGTTCCATGGCGTCGCCAATATTGGCCACCGGGAACTCCTCAAACGCGCGGACCAGCTCCCGCGGCGGTCGGGTCCACTGAGCCTTGCGGACTGTGAGCTCGAGGGTCGTTGCCATGTCTTCCACCTTTGGTTGTTCCGGGTTCCGGATGAGTAGGACGCCTTGAGACGTCAATCACATATGAGAAAAGTTTCGCGTTTTTTCCCCACCACGTCAAGGCCCTTCTGTTTCCAGCGTGTAAAACATCGGCGTGGCGGGGGTCACTTGTGGGGGAACTCACAAAAAAGCGTTGACTTAGTCGATTCAATTAGAGAAACTCTTCTCATTCGCGAAAGTTATCGCAGATCAAATCCTTCCGTTTCTCCGCCAGATGCGCTCGCATCCGCAATGGCCAGAGACTCGAAGGCGACCAGGAGGCTCATCCCTATGCAAGGACGTTCCACTTTCATGGCAGCGGCGGCAACCGTCGCCGCCGCCGCGTTCCTTTTGACCGGTTGCACTACGGGCGGTCAGGCATCCTCCGGCGGCACCGGCGGGACAATGTCCACCGACACCATCAGGACTGCACTCAACGCCGACCCCACCACCTTCAATGCCGCCAAAGCCAACGCGAAGGACGACTACGAGGTAGCGCGCTTCCTGTTCGACACCGTGGTCCGCCGGGACGCCGACGGGAAGTTCATCGGCGGCCTGGCCACGGAATGGAAATCCACTGCCTCTGAAGCCACGCTGACCATCCGCAAGGATGCGACCTGTGCGGACGGCACAGCTATTACGCCCAGCATCGTGGCCAAGTCACTGAGCTACTTCGCCGATCCAGCCACCAAGAACAACTTCGGCAAGCTCGTCTTCGGCCCAGGCCAGCCCACCATTACCGGTGATGACGCCGCAGGCACCGTGGATATCAAGCTTGCACAACCGTGGTCCGAACTCATTGGCGGTTTGACGTTGGCTCAGACCGGTATTATCTGCCCGGCAGGCCTTGCTGATCTGGAGGGCCTGGCCAAAGGCAGCGTCAAAGGAGCCTTCTCCGGCCCGTACACACTGACGAAGTCCAGCCACGGCGTCAGCTACGACATGACCCTGCGTGAGGACTACAAGGCCTGGCCCCAATGGTCCAAACCGTTGGAGGGAACTCCAGCCAAGACCGTTCGGTTCTTCCCCGGCGTCAACAAGACAACGGTGGCCAACCAGCTCCTCACAGGCGAGATGGACGTCTCCGACATCGCACCCTCGGACGTCCAGCGTTTTGAAAGCAACAAAGACTATGCCGTCACCACAGTCCCGTTTGCCGGCATCTTCCTGCTCTTCAACCAGCGCGAAGGCAGCCCCTTCACGGATCCCGCACTGCGTAAGGCCGTGGCTCAGCTGATGAACCAGCAAGCCTTCAACTCTGCCGCCTACGCCGGAAAAGGCATTACCTACAACTCGATTGTCGCCCCTACCGTTCCGTGCGTTCTTCCGGACAATTCAAGCCTGACGCCCGAAGACGCCGCAGCTGCCAAGGCCGTGCTGGCAGGCAAGACATTCAAGATGGTGGGAACCACCAGCATCGGCCCGAACGGTGCAGGCAGCACCTACGTCCAGGAAGCACTCCGTGCTGCAGGGGCCACGGTGGAACTACAGCTCGTGGACAACGGAGCGTGGGCCACCATGACCCAGACCAAGCCCGAAACCTGGGACCTTACCGTCCAGGGTGACGCCAACTTCGTAGGGACCGTGGCAGCTTCCCTGACCCGTATCGCTGGAGTTCCCACCGAGAAGGGTGGCCGCAACATTGGCGGTGGCGAAAACGCCGACATCCTCGCGGACATCGCCACCGCCCAAGCTGCCACCGACGAAGGGGCCCGCTGCGACGCGTACACCAAAGCGCAGAAGAGCATCCTGAGCGACAACGACATCGTTCCGTTTGTCGGCGAGCCGCAGATCGTTGCGCAACGCTCCGGATTCTCCATCCAGGCGCCGTCGGGAATCGTCGACTACGCCACCATGCGCATCACTAAATAAGCAGAGGTTTCACGATGACTGAACCAACCATGCTCTCTAAGGAAGTACAGATCCTTGAGAGCACAACCCCGGGGGCCACTAAGCGCCCCCGGGGCGGTGCCCTGAGTCTTTCCCCTTGGGCCGACTACGCCCTCCGCCGCGCCGGCGGTGTCATCCTCTCCGTCGCCCTTCTGGTGGTGGTGACCTTCTTCATGGTTCCGCTCATCCCCGGCGATCCTGCCGTTGCAGTGGCAGGCGCGGATGCCACGTCGGAACAAATAGAAGCCATTCGCAGCAGTCTCGGTCTCAACGAACCTCTCTTCGTCCAGTTCATCAACTATGTGGGCGGCCTTTTCACCGGAGACTTGGGGGAATCCTTTGCCTACAGCACCTCGGTCTCGCAGATCATCGCCACCAAGCTGCCCTTCACCGCAGAACTCGCCGTGCTCGGTATCATCCTGGTGCTCCTGGTCTCAGTTCCTACCGGCATGCTCGTGGGCATCCTGACCCGTGGCGGCCGCAAAAAATGGCTCGACGTGTCCTTCGGCATGCTGACCGGATTCTTCCAGGCTGTTCCGCAGTACGTGGTCTCCACCATGCTGGTGGTCCTCTTCGCAATTATCCTGAAGGTCCTGCCAGCAGCCGGAGCAGCTTCACTGAGCGCACTCATACTGCCCGTGATTGGCCTGTCGATCGCTCCCATCTGCTCCATCGCCCGCGTGGTCCGCCGCGAGACATCCACCGTCCTTGAGCAGGATTACTTGAGGACTGCCCGAGGGTGGCGGTTGCCGTCGCTGCGCTTGTATGCACGGCACGCCTTGCCCAATCTGTTGACGACGGCACTCACGTTGGCCGGGCTCATCCTGGCCGGCATGCTCGGCGGCGCAATCATCGTGGAAAACGTCTTCAACTGGCCGGGCTTGGGCCGCGAGATCGTCACAGCCATCGTCAATAAGGACTACCCAGTGATCCAGGGCATCATCCTGGTTCTGGGTTTCCTGGCAATCGTCCTCAATCTGCTGGTCGACGTCATTCTCGGCCTCATCGACCCCCGTACGCTCGGAGGAAAGTCCAATGGCTGAGACAGCCCGTCCCCGCCGCAGGTTCCGCTGGACCACCGGCCTCATTGTGGGCATCGTCATGATGTCCATCATGGTCCTCACTGCCATCCTCGCGCCGATGTTCCTCTCAGAAGCTGCGGAAAAACTGACACCGCAGGCCTCGCAAGGACCAAGCACCGAGCACTGGCTCGGAACCGACGACTTCGGCCGCGACGTCCTTGCCCGTTCTCTCGTGGCCACCCGCTTAACACTCCTCATGACGGCGGCGACCACGGCAATTGCCGTCGTCGCAGGCATCGCGATCGGCACCGCCGTATGGCTGGCACCCCGCCGCATCCGCGCCGCCGTGCTCCGCGTCATCGAAGCCGCCGTCGCCTACCCGAGCCTCATCTTCTCGCTGCTGATCGCCGCCATCCTCGGCCAAGGCACGTGGTCTGCAGTATTGGCCATTTCCATCGCCAGCATCCCTGCGTTCGCCCGGCTCACCGCGAACATGGCGGCTTCGATCTCCCAGCGCAACTACGTCTCCACCGCCAGGTTGCTTGGCGTCTCCGGTCCGCACATCATCACCAGGCACCTGCTGCCGAACATGGCGGAACCGCTCCTGGTGCTGACCGCCACCGTTTTCGCCACTACGTTGATCGACCTCTCCAGCCTGTCTTTCATTGGCTTGGGCGTACAGAATCCTGAGTATGACTTTGGCCGCCTGTTGAACGAGGGGCTCGTCAACATCTATTCCCAGCCTCTTCAGGCTGTGATGCCTTCCATCATGATTACCATTACCGGTCTGGGCGCCATGCTGATCGGTGACGGCCTTGCTGCCGCCACCGATCCCCGCGGCGGGCGGAAATTTGGCAGCCTTCGTAAAGCTTCCGAGATGCCCGAATCCATGCGTGCCGATGCCCAAGCGCTGGTTGAGGTGGACAACCTGACCGTCACCACGCCGTCTGGCGTTCCGTTGGTCAAGGGTGTGTCTCTCAGCATCCATGCTGGTGAGGTGGTGGGCCTGGTGGGGGAGTCCGGTTCCGGAAAATCCCTCACCGCCATGTCCATCGCCGGGCTGCTGCCGGAGGAACTGGGCGTCAGTGCCAAGACCATGCGTCTTGGCGAGCTGAACCTCTTGAAGAAGAACAACCCACGCGAGCTCGCCACCTCGATAGGCCTCGTTTATCAAGACCCGGGAACAAGCTTCAATCCGGCCCTCCGCATTGGATCGCAGCTCACTGAAGTAAGCCGCGTGCATCTCGGTCAGTCCCGCAGTACTGCGTTCGGCCGGATGGTCAAGGCCTTGGCAGACATTCGGATTACCCAACCCGAAAAACGGATGAAGCAACACCCCCACGAACTCTCCGGCGGGATGCTGCAACGAGCCATGATCGCTTCGACCTTGGTCACGGACCCCCGCCTGATCATCGCCGATGAGCCCACCACAGCCCTCGACGTGACGGTCCAGGCCGATGTGCTCCGGCAGTTCCGCACCATCAACCGCGAAATGGGCACGGCCATGCTGTTCATCTCCCACGACATTGGAGTGGTGCAGGCGCTATGCGACAAGGTCATCGTGATGAACGGAGGCAAGATCCTCGAGCGGCTCACGGGCGAACAGCTCGCCGCCGGCAAGGTCAAGCACCCGTACACCAAGGCACTTCTCGCCGCGACGCCGTCCATTGCCGAACGCAAGGCCGAACTTGTCACCGTTTCTGCCAAGGACTTCGCCTTGGATGAAGTTTTCGACGACGACCCCGCTACGGGCGGCAACGTCACCACCAGCCGGACTGTCGAGGAGACCGCCAAATGAGCGCTGTTACAACTCAGAATCAGCCGGTTCTGGAACTGAACGACGTCAAGGTCACATTCGGTTCCGGACGTTCCGCCGCCACTGTCCTCAAAGGAGTCACCGCCAGCATCCATGCAGGCAAGACGCTGGGCATCGTAGGGGAGTCGGGCTCGGGAAAGTCCACTATGGCCAAAGCGATTGTGGGCCTGGTGAAGCCCAGTGACGGCCTGATCTCGTTCTCCGGCCGCGACGTGACCAAAATGTCCGGGGCCGAGCGACGCCGCATGAGGCGGGTTGTGCAGATGGTTCCCCAGGACCCGTATTCCTCGCTCAACCCCCGGCGGACCATTGGGCAAACCCTCGCGGAGGCAATCGATCCCCTGCGGGCCAATCCCAAGGAACACAGCGAGAAGATCTCCTACTGGCTCTCAACCATCCGCCTGGATCCCGACGTGGCCGAACGCTATCCACACGAGTTTTCCGGCGGACAGCGCCAACGCATCGCTATTGCCCGGGCTTTGGCTGTGCAGCCGAAACTGATCATCGCGGACGAGATCACCTCCGCTTTGGATCTCTCTGTTCAAGCTGAGATCTTGAACCTCATTGGCAGGCTCCGGAAGGAATTGGACCTCACCATGGCATTCATCTCGCATGACCTGGACGTTGTGCACCACGTCAGCGATGAAATCCTGGTCTTGTTCCATGGTGAAGTAGTTGAGCAGGGGGATGTCGATGAGGTTTACGGGAATCCACAGCACGCCTACACGCGCCGACTGATTGACTCTGTTCCGGGAGGGCCGGGGTTCGATATTGGGGAACGCCGTGTAATGACCCGTTGAGCCATCGAAGTGCTGAGCCAAGCGGAAGTGCTGTGCGCCGGGCTGCTGGCTATTGCTTAGGTGGTGGCGCATACTCAGGTGACAGCCGCACGCGCTGCTTTCCGTCCTCCCGGTGTCCCCCGTCAAGGGTTGTTGTCAGGGCACAATGAGGAATGAGGCCGTCATGGCCCTTGAATCACGCATACTTCCCGCCGATCTAGTTGTCGACCATATGCAGGACCTTGTCTTGAAGACCGATGACGTGAGGGAAATGTTGGACGAACTCGCCGAGTTCACCTCGCTTACCCTGACCGACCCTGCCATTGCCTTCTGCAGCATCACCCTGATGCAGCGAAAGAAGCCGGTAACTGTGGCCAGCAGCGAAGAGGGTGCCGTTCAGCTCGATAAGATCCAGTACGGCGCCGGGGACGGGCCATGTTTGTCCGCGATCCGCAACCAAACCGCCGTACATATCCCGGACCTGTCCCAGGAGCACCGTTGGTCTTCGTATACGGAGGCCGCGCTGGAGGTGGGAGTCGGATCTAGCCTTTCCGTGCCGCTTGCCCTGTCGGGAGAAGCGGAAGCGGGCCTCAATCTGTACTCCACCCGTTCCGAGGGCTTTAGCCGTGAGGATATTGACGCTGTGGAGTCTTACGCATATCACGCATCGAAAGCACTCCGTCTCGCCGTGAAAATCAGCCAGCTGGCCGAGGCGAAAACCAATCTCACAGCTGCCTTGGAATCGCGCACGACCATCGACCTGGCAACGGGTGCCATCATGGCCCAAAACCGGTGCAACCAGGAAACGGCCATCACCATCATGAAAATTGCCTCCAGCACACGAAACGTCAAACTCCGCGACATCGCTGCGTCTGTGGTTGCTTCAGTTTCAGAAGACCCACGAGTGCGGACCCACTTCGACGCCTAGCGCCTGTGCTCCCCGGCGAGGGGGCAGGTGAACGGATCAGCCGCGGCGAGACCGACCTTATTGAGGTAGCGGATCACGATTGCGTAGGAGCGAATCAGCCCGGTTTCGGTGTATGGGATGCCAGCGAGCACGCAGTGTGCCTTGACAAGTTGACTGGCTTCGCACAGATGCCGGCGGGGCATGTCAGGAAACAAATGGTGTTCGATCTGGTAATTGAGCCCACCCATGAAGAACGTCACGAATCCATTGCCGGTGATGTTGCGGGACGTGAGGACCTGCCGGGTCAGGAAGTCGGCACGACTGTCTTGGGGCAGTATCGGCATCCCTTTGTGGTTGGGTGCAAAGGTTCCGCCCATGTATAGACCGAAGACGGCGACCTGAACCCCGATAAACGCCGCAGCCAGGCCAGGGGACAGCACCAGGAAGAGCAAACCGATGTAGGTGCCAAAGCGCACACCCAGCAGGCCTAGCTCAAGCCAGCGAAACTTCACCTGCCCAGGACGCAGCAAGTACTTCAGCGAGTCGATGTGTAACGTCCACCCAAGGAACAAAAGCAGTGGGAAGAGCAGGTAACCCTGTCGCCTGCCGTAGGCCCGGGAAAACCGTCCACGGGTAGTCGGCACCTCGTTGTGGAACACGATGGCGCCGGGAGCGATGTCCGGATCCCTACTAACCACGTTCGGCCGGGCGTGATGCCTTGAGTGTTTGTCGGTCCAGTAGGCGTAACTCATGCCCACTACCAACGTTGCCAGCAGGCGTGCAGCCCACTCGTTTGCCGTCCGGGAAGCAAAGACCTGAAAGTGCCCGGCTTCGTGTCCGACTAATGCGAATTGCGTGAAGAGAACACCGAGTGCGGCCGCGACTGCAAGTTGGAGCCAAGAATCGCCCAGAACGAAGAAGGCCACCCAGACGCCCCCGCCCGCAAGGATCAGGAACATCAAGAGCAGGAGGTAACGGCCGCGGCAACGCTCAAGAAGCCCTGCTTCCTTAACTGACGCCAAAAGGCCCGCGTAACTGCTGGTGACTTTGTTGATGCGGATTCCGGACGTTGCCTTCTGGGCAGCTGGCGCGCGCGTGGGCACCACCGGTGGGGGCTGGTTGATGAGCGACAAGATATTGCCTCCTCGTGTGTGCTTGGACTGCACTGCCGAGGTCTGGGGCAACAACACCAGCGTAGGCACGAAGGGTGTTCTGAGTCCATAGGGAATGGATCTGTGGGGGCAATCCTTTTGCCCGCGGCTAACAAGGATGAGTGCTAGATCATCAGGGTGCGTTTGACGATGCTTTCGGCCACGTCGTGCAGATTTTGCCGGGATGCGCGAGCATGAGCGCGCAGCACGTTGAAAGCGTCGTCCATTGTGAGGTTTTTGGTCTGTGCGATGACACCTTTGGCTTGCTCGATGAGTACGCGGGTAGTCAACGCACGCTGGAGTTGGTCGTTGAGAACGCCTGCTTCGCGGATGGTGCGTTCCTGAAGAAGACTGATGGTCGCCACATCGGCCATGGCCTGGGCGATGGCGGCGTCTTCGGGGGTCAGGGCGCCTGTCTCGGCGCCGAACAAACCCATGGCGCCGATGACCCTGGTGTGGACGCGCATTGGCACCGCGTGGACTGACCTGAATCCCATGTCCAAGGCAATGTGTTGGAAAGCCGGCCACCGGTCACCAAGGTTGCTGATGTCATCTACGGTGATGACTGTTCCGCTGCGGTAGCACTCTACGCACGGGCCCGCTCCTGCTTCGAGTTGCAGTAGTTCCACCAGCTGGCTTTGCTCACTGGTGGACGCGAGCAATTGGAGGTTCCCGTCGGCGTCGGAGAGTAACAGTCCGGCCTGGGCGGCGTCGAGCAAATCGACGGCATCTGCGACGAGAGTGTGGAGCAGGTCCAGGACATCGTAGTCTGCAACGAGGGTATCGGTCAGCTTCACGAACGTATCGCTCAGACGTTCGGCTCTGCTTTTGATGACCATGTCTGCATTTTACTGTGAACCGGTATCGGAGACGCCCGCTTCTGGGGTGAAATCCAGCCGACGGCTCACCACGTCCAAGGCTGTTTCCTGCAACGAACGCCCGCTGGCGAAGGCGTGGCCGCGCAGCAACAGTAACGCCTCATAGGCGGTGCTGTCGGTTTGGACCAGCACCATGCCGGTTGCTTGGTGGATTTCCCGCCGCGCCAGTGGAATGCCCGCCGATCCGGCTCCATCGTCCGGCACAAATCCCCGCAGCAATGCCCACGCGGTCCTGCCGGCGATGCGGGCGGCCTGGCTTGCCTGAGCGGGGGTGAACTCGCATGGTGAGGTGCAGTAAAGCTCCGCCACGCCGATGGCCAGGCCACCGGCGAGCAAGGGAAAGACGAAGAGTGCCGCAGCTTCCGTTGTGGTGGCTGCCTCGGCGAAGGCCGGCCATGACCGGGCTCCGATGCCGCTCAAATTGGGGATCATGACCGGTTGCTGGCTACGGAAAACATCCCACCGTGGCCCGTCGCCGAGATCGTACTGGAGCTCATCGAGCCGGGCTGCTGTAGCGTCGGATGCGCACATCAGTGTTTCGGCTGCAGAACCACCAAAGACAGATACGGCCGCGCCATTGATGGGCAATTCCTGGAGGAATGCGGCGCACAGATCGGCGTCGAGGGCATTCTCCGACGCTGAGGTCATCTGGGGCATGCGTCGTGAGATCTTCTGCGATGGCTCGGCTGCACCAGTGTCCACCATTCTTTGTCCTCAAGACAGCCGGGCTCTGACTGCTTCCTCAACCATAAGCCCGTGGGCTGTGGTGGATCTCGACGGCGGCAGTCGCCTCTGCCTGTAGGTCAGCTTCCTGCTGTGGCAGCCGCCAGGAGGACCAGGCTGAAGGACACCCAGTCATTGAGCACGTGCGCTCCGGTGGAGACGAGAATGTTCTTCGTCCGTATGAAGGCCAGCGTTAACACCATCCGGGCGGTTCCGATAACCAGGAGTGCTTGGGCAACGTTCCATCCGTACGTTGGCAAGTGGGCTGCACCGAACCACAGTGCTGTGATGAGCCAGGCCAGAAGCAACGACGTTGTGCGGCTAAGTTTCGCTTTGGAGTACAGCCAATACATGACTGCCAGGAACGGCAGAATGGTGAAGACCTCTTCGCCGAGCAACTGGATACCGGTTCCGACGTAGAAGGCCACCACTTCGCCGGGTCCACGCTCCAGGATCCCGTCCGTGGCCTTGTTGGCGTTGGCTCCGAAAATGGACGACACGATGATGCCCACCACGAAGCTGATGACCAAGTTGAGGAGCCAGAAGATGACCATGGCAAGGTAGTCTGCGCCGGTCGGCTTATGGAAAATCGATTTCCAGTAAGACCCTGTGAGCCAGATGAACACGGCCAGGGGGATGGCAACGAACAGGAATCGGGGGAGCAGCGCAATGACGTTGGTGTTTTGCGGAAGCAGAACCAGCGCCGCAAATCCAACCATGCAGGAAACGATGACGACGATCCATTTCCACGTGGCAATTTCCGCGGGCTGGCCGTCATAGAAAGGGACATCACGGCCATCATCCCGTTCGATGAGGCGGCCGAACCGCTTCTTACGCTCATCGACAGCTGGAACACTCATTGAATCGTCCATCCGAAACCCCTTCAAAGCCGCTGTCTGCAACCAGAGCCAATCAGGTGGGGGACTCTGGCTGAGAGAACCATATCGTTGCTAGATTGAAGCCGAAAGGGCCACGGTCAACTTTCCGGCTGGCCTGTCCACCGTCTACTACCGAAAGCTGACCGCCATGGAGCTGGACACATGACCCCGTCGTTGGCGTTCAGCGTCTTCACGTACGTGCTGGCACTCGGCTTTGGGATCTTTGCCATTGGCTACTGCATGGCCAAGCGCAAGCCGGTTCTTCGTAGTCTCGGCCTGACCTTCAACCGCTGGCTGCCGATTGACGTTGTCATTGGTCTTGCGATCACGTTCGTCGCGATCGGGCTGGTGTTCGTCGTCGAAATGCTTTTGGGAGCGATTTCAGTCCAACCGGGCACTCTCACCTGGACGTCGTTCGTCAACGAAGTACTGGTCCCGCTGGCCGGAGCGGCAGCGCTCGAAGAGCTGTTATTCCGAGTTCTGCTGCTCAGCGGCGTGGCCATAGTACTGTCACGCCTCCAGCGCGGGCGGTGGATAGCTGTGCTTGTTACGGCAGCCCTCTTTGGTGCGGGGCATCTGGGAAACGAGGGCGCCACCGCGGTCGGTGCGTTTGGGACAGGACTCGGCGGGGTCATCTACGCCGTCGCCTTCCTGACCACGCGCAGCGTATGGCTTCCTTTCGGGCTCCACCTGGGCTGGAACATGTCGCAAGGCCTGTTTGGGTTCCCGATCAGTGGCCATGTTGTGCCGGGCTGGTTCAGCTCCACCTCCTCCGGCGCGGAGATCCTGAACGGTGGCGCCTATGGTCCCGAAGGCGGTATCCCAGGCATGCTGGCTCGAGTACTGATCATAGTGCTCGTTTTCGTCTATGTGAAGAAGCGTTGGCCAACCGGGAGCGTAGGGACTCTGCAGTTCGCGCCCGATCCACAGAGGAGATCCTTAGCGAGCAGGGAGTCCGCACCCAGGACTTCCTGAGTCGCTGGAGCGTGCGGACGTTTTGCCGGTCTACTGTGGATTGAATGTGAGACCGAGCAGGGCGTTCTCGGTGACTTCGGGCAGTGCGGGGTGGATCCAGTATTGCTTGCCCGCGAACTGGCGAACGTCGAGGTCGAAGGCCAGGACGGTGATCATTTGCTGAATCAGGGTTGATGCTTGGGGGCCCATGTAGTGGGCGCCGAGGAGTTTGCCGGTGTCTTTATCGGCGATGAGTTTGCAGATGCCGGTGGTGTCTTCCAAGGCCCAGCCGTAGGCGACGTCCCCATAGCTCTGAACTTTGGTTGTCACGTTGCGGCCTTGCTCGCGGGCTTGGGATTCGGTCATACCGACGGTGGCGATTTGCGGGTGGGTGAAGGTGGCAGCCGGCACGTGGTCGTGCGGCATTTTCTGCAGGTTCTCCGGGTTCAGCAGGTTGTGGCGCACGGCGCGCATCTCGGCGTTGGCAACATGTTTGAGCATGTAAGGAGAGGAGACGTCGCCAAGGGCCCAGACACCTGCGGCGGAGGTTGACCGACCGTACTCATCCACCTTGATGCGCCCGGCTCCTATGGTCTCGATCCCACCCGTGGGCAGGTCCAAGAGGTCCCCATTGGGGATGCGCCCTGTGGCCACCAACAGTACCTCCCCGGTGGCGGAGGAGCCGTCGTCGAGCCTGACAGTTATGCCTTTCTTGGTCTGATCGGCGCCGACGGTGGTCCTGCCGGACCGGATGTCGAAGCGCTCGGCGGCCAAGTCATTGAAGGGGATGTGCAGGTCGTCATCGAGGTTCCGTAGGAGCGTGGACCGGGTGATGATGGTGACGTCCGTGCCGAGGGCGTCGAAGACGTGGGCGAACTCCATGGCGATGGATCCACCACCGATGATGACCAGCGATGTGGGGAGCTGCGGGAGCCGCATGATGTCCTCGTTGGTGTGGTACCGCACGCCCGAGGCGGCGATGGCCTCGGGGATCAAGGGCCGGGAGCCTGCAGCGATGACGATTTGGTCACCGGAGATGATTTTCTGTTGAGCCCCTTGGCCCGTGCGCAAGGTGCGTTCTCCGACGAAGACGGCGTGCTGGTCGTAGACGTCGACGTTCGGGCTGTCTGGGCCGCGGCGGTATTCCTCACCGGCGGCGGAAATGGCATCGACGCGCTTCCCAAAGTTGCGGTCAACCATGCCGGGCCAGTCTATGGACGTGACCTCGGCGTGGAGGCCCAGCCGTCCGGAATCAACGATGTCCAGCGCGGTGTCAGCGGTGTGCACGTACATTTTTGACGGGATGCAGCCGGCGTTCAAGCAGGTACCGCCGAACGACGCTTTCTCGATGATCGCGATCGACTGGTCTTCGAATTCGGGTCCTGGAATGGAATTTCCGGACCCGGTGCCGATGATGACCAGGTCGTAGTGCCGATCCACGATGGTCTTATTGGCGGTTGTATGCATGGACATGGTCCTCACTTTGGGGTCTTCTCCACCCTACTGAACACTTTTCGAAGGGGAGGAGCGGCATCTCGACTACAGCGGGCGGATCAGCGACTTAGCAGGCCAACAGAGCTGGAACTACCTCGGTGACGTCGCGGGGTAGCGGTGGGCCGCATCCCCTGATGGATACGGCAGCAAGGTGCGTTGCACTGGCTGGGACGTGGTGAATCGTCAGGCCATCGATCAGTGGCTGCTCCGGACAAACGGCGTGGAAGCTACCGGAATTCCGCTTAGCGGAGACCAGCGCCACAGCAGACGGCGGGAAACTGAGGCCCAGCCCTGCGGCTTTGAGTATTGCTTCTTTGGCAACCCACTGGCGCATCCTTGACGGCACGTCCGTGTTGTCCATGGAAGCCGCAGCCCGGGGATCAAGAACGTAGTTGTCAAAGCCGTCGAAAAGTCCGGATGGGACGCGTTCAATGTCAACGCCAACGCTGGCTGAGGCCGGCCCTACTGCCGCCATCACCAGGCCATGGCTCCTGGAAAGGCTCAGCGACATTCCCGGCAGGACCGTCCGCCCATGGTCGGTGCTGCCGCAGCCCGGGCACTGCCGTGTGATGTTCAATGCAGGGGCCGCAAGCGGCTCCAGCCCCAACTGGTGCGTCGCCAGCAGTCGCAGCAGAACATGTGAGGCCGCATAGTCCTGGCTGTCCGCCATGCTACGGAACTGTGCCCGGGCGGCCGTTTCGGCTGGGGACAGAAAACGGTCCAAACCGCCGACGCCGGAACACGCCGCCTCGACGTCGGCGGAAGGCAGGATCACGTACCCGACGGCGAAGGCGGCGCTCCGGGCCTTCACAGCTTGCTGATGCGCCGGTACTTTGCGATGGCCAGCGGTGCGAACACAGCGATGATCGCAATGCTGCAGGCCAAGGCATACACCAAGGCGTTCTCTGCAGGCCAGCCGCCGGGGGCAATGAAACCGGAAGGTGCAGCATTTCCGAAGAGCTCGCGCACAGCCGTGGCCACGGAGGTCACCGGGTTCCATTCGGCAATGGCCCGTAATGGAACCGGGAGGGAAGCCGTGGAGACGAAGGCGCCGGACACGAAGGTAACAGGGAACAACCACACCAGGCCAAGGCTCTGGGCTACTTCCACGCTGCGTGCCGTTAATGCGATCAGCGCCCCGATCCAGGACACGGCAAAGGCGAACAGGAGCAGAACGCCGAGGGCAGCAATGACCTGCAGTACGCCGGTGTGTATCCGCCAGCCGACGGCCAGACCACAGACGAGAGTCACCACAACTGAAATGACGCTGGTGTACAGATCCGAGGTGGTGCGCCCGAGGATCACTGCCACCCGGGACATTGGCAGGGAGCGGAAACGGTCAATGAGTCCGAGTTGAAGGTCCTTGGCCAGATACACAGCCGTAAAGGACGCATTGAACGTCAAGGTCTGGGCCAGGATGCCGCCGATGAGGAAGCTGCGATACTGCTCGCCACCCAGCGAGCCGCCGAAGACGAAGCCCAGAAGCAGGACAAACATGACAGGTTGCACGATTCCTGTCACCAGCGCCCCAGGGGTACGGAGAACGTTGAGCAGATTGCGGTGTGCAATGACGGAACTATCCCGGACAGCCGCGGTCATGACGCTCATGCTGGTACCTCGTCCTTGCGTGTGTGCCCTTGCGGCTGGGCACTTCCTCCGGTGAGCTGGAGGAAGACGTCGTCCAACGTGGGCCGGCGCAGGGAAGCTTCTGTCACCGGGACAGATCGCGCGTCCAATTCGGCCAAGACGCGTACCAGCACGCCGTGCCCTCCGGGTGCTGCAACGGAAACTCTCAGCGCCGCTGGCTCGACGTCCGGCGCTGAGGATCCGCGGGTTTGTGCTGCCAGAATGGACGAGGCAAGCTGAAGGTCTGTGGCATTGCGTATGGTGATGTCCACGCGCTCCGACCCCGCACGGTTTTTGAGCTCCGACGCACTGCCTTCGGCGATCACGCTGCCATGGTTTATGACGGCAATGTGGTCCGCTAACTTGTCAGCTTCTTCCAGGTACTGCGTGGTCAGCAGGACGGTGGTTCCGGCGGATACAAGGTCTGCCACTACTTCCCACGTATCAAGCCTGCCTCGTGGGTCTAGCCCGGTGGTGGGTTCGTCCAGCACCACCACTTTGGGCCGCGCCACCACGGCTCCGGCAAGGTCGAGTCGGCGTCTCATGCCGCCCGAGAACGCGCCGGCCCGCTTGCCGGCAACGTCCGTCAGCCGGAAGTCGGCCAACAATTCGTGGGCGCGGGCGGAGGCGTTCCTGCGGTTCATGCCATAGAGGCGCCCCACCATGTGGAGGTTTTCAAAGGCGGTGAGTTTTTCATCCACTGCCGCGTACTGTCCCGAGAGACCCAGATTGCGTCGTACAAGTTCAGGCTGTTTGCTGACCGAGTGTCCGGCCACCCAAGCATCCCCTGAATCCGGTGCCAGCAAGGTGGTGAGGACCTTGACGGTGGTGGTCTTGCCTGAGCCGTTAGGTCCCAGGAGTCCCAGCACAGTCCCCTCGGCGGCGTTGAGTGTCAGTCCGTCCAGGGCCGTGAACGTGCCGTAGTTTTTGCGGACATTCTCTATACGGATCACTGGCTGGCGGCCAGCTCGGAAACCTTGCGGGGAGCCATATCAGTCCACGTTTGCGACACGTATTCCAAGCACGCCTCGCGGCTGTCCGGGCCGAACATAGCCACCCACCCCTTGGGTGTGGCCGCGAACGATGGCCACAGTGAGTGTTGCTGGTATTGGTTCACCAAGACGGTAAAGGTTGCTGAAGTGTCATCAAACGGGTTCGTCACGAGGATTGACCTTTCGGGTTGTTCCGGCGTAAACAAGGCCCCGGGTTCCGGAGCGTTTCCAGTGGTTCGGACTCAACCCCCCAGCTGGATGGCCAAGGCGGGCATAATTACCGGGAGAGCTGCGTCACTTAACATCCGGGAGTGCCTTGCCGGCACCTCGACGGCGGTCACGCGACCGGTGATATACGGCCCCCAGGCTTGCGCTCCTGGAGTCCCCGCAGGGACGTCCTCCGTCGCGCGGAAGAGAAGCAGGTCACCGCCGAAGACCGCTGGTTCCTCTTCCCTGATCAGTTTGGCCAGTACGGGGAAGTTCTCCACCATGGCCTGCACGGCGTCCAGTGGAACGGTGCCCAGTGGGTTGTGGTTCCTGCGGAGGATCTCCTGGGCCTTGGCAGCGCCAAGATCCTCGTAGTCGGACTCGTCCAGGGCGTAGCCTTGCGCCTCCAGGAAGGCAGCCCAAATTCCGGCACCTGCCCCCACCTCATCGTTGCTCTCCTGGTTGCCGGGGAACGCGTCAAGGATGGCCAGTGACGCAACCTCATCGCCGAGTTCCTGCAGCCGGGTAGCCAGGCGGTGGACCACATGCCCACCAAAGGACCAGCCCAGCAAATGGTAGGGGCCCGAAGGCTGAACGGATCTGATATGGGCAATGTAGCTGTCCGCGAGTTCAGTAAGGTCCATCGCAGTGACAGAGTGGGTGGCGCCCGGTTCCATGCCCGGCATCTGCAGCCCGATCAGGGGCCGCTCCGGATCCAGCGAGCCGAGCATTGAAGCGTAGCCCCATGCGATACCCGACGCCGGGTGGACGGCGAACAGGGGCGCTTTGGTGCCGCTGGTGCGCAAGGGAAGAATTTGTCGCAGGCTTTCAGCCGCGCCTTCCTCCACTCCACGATCGGCCTCAGCCAGAAGCGACTCCACCGTGGGAGCGCGGAACAAAGCCTGCACCTGCAGCGATGTACCCAGCGCTGCGTTAATACGGGCGATCAACGGTTGCGCCAGGAATGAATGCCCACCCAGTTCGAAGAACGACTCATCCACCCCTGCTTTGTCCAGGGACAACACGTCCGCGAAGATTGCTGCCACCGCCTGCTCCCGGGGGGTCCGGGGAACCTTGCCGGACGTGTGCGGCGCGCTGTCCGCTTCCGGCAGGGCAGCAAAATCCACCTTTCCGTGATGGGTCAGGGGGATCTCCTGGACGGCCACCACCACCGCAGGCACCATGTAATCCGGCACCAGGTTCCGCAGGTGGGCGCGCACGCCGTCAGTGAAGGCTGCCCCGGCATCCGTAGTGTCAACAGAAACACCGGCCGCGGGGACCACCCACGCCACCAACCGCACGCCGTCGCCGGAGGATACCGCCCGGACCACGACGTCCTGAACGTTTGCCGCAGTGGCGGCCGCCTGTTCGATCTCCCCGGGCTCCACACGGAACCCCCGGATCTTCAGCTGATTGTCATTGCGTCCGGAGAAGACGATGCTCCCGTCAGCGTGCCGCACCACGAGGTCTCCGGTGCGGTACATGCGTGCACCAGCGGAGCTGAACGGATCGGCAACAAAGCGTTCGGCCGTCAAAGCTGGCTGGCCACGGTATCCATTGGCCAGCTGGCGGCCTGCGATATACAGCTCGCCGGGAACTCCTGGAAGTGCGGGCTTCAACTGACTGTCAAGGACGTACAACCGGGTTCCTGACGTTGGAGCTCCCAATACCGGAGCCGGGTTATCAGCGACCCGGGCCATCACGGTATCAACGGTCGCTTCGGTGGGCCCGTACAGGTTCCAGGCGGACACATTGTGGTAGGCGGACAAGTCGCTCCAAAGTCCGGGATCGAAGGCTTCGCCACCCAAGGCAAGGCTGAACCCGGAGTCTGGGGAGGTCCCCGGGGCTTCCAGCACGCGGGTGAATGCCGGTTCCTTCAGCAACTGCCTGACGTATCCGGGCGTAGTTTCCCAGACGGTGATCCTATGCTTTTCGAAGTATCCGGCCAAAGCTGCCGGATCACGCCTGATGGTGTCGTCCACCACGTGGAGTTGATGGCCGGCAATCATCCAAAGGATGGGATCCCACGAGGCGTCGAAGCCGACTCCCGTGGTGTGTGCCACGTTGTGCCGGACTCCTGTGGTGGCAGGGTTGAGCCCTTCAAAAAGTGTTGATTGATGGGATTCCAGGAGGGCGCCGAGTGCTCCGTGGCTCACTTCCACGCCCTTTGGCCTGCCCGTGGAACCGGAGGTGAACATGACGTAAGCGGATTCACGGTTTGTGGGCTGCCGTTCGACGAGTTTCCGGGCCGCTTCCACGCCTTGTTCTGCGTCCATTCCTGAGAGAGGCTCAAACAGTTGGGGCAGCGTGATCAGGCGTGGAAGGGCTGCTCCGGTCTTCCGGGTAGCCATCGCGGCCACCACGTCTTCCAAGCGTTCCGCTACCGCGTCCACGGTAATAATCACAGACGGTTCGGCATCTTCCAGGATGGACGAGACCCTGTGGTCCGGGTACTCGGTGTCAATGGGGTTGTACACGGCGCCCGCAGCCAATGCACCCAACAGGCACTGAACTGTTCCTGCTGATCGCGGGAGGAACACGGAGACGACATCGCCGGCGACCACCCCTTGCTGTTCCAGGCCGGTCGCCAGGGCCAGCACAGAAGCGGCCAATCCGGCGAAGGTTTGTTCGCCGTCCTCAGTCACCAGGGCCACCTGGTCTGGTGCAGACCGAACGGAGGCAGCAAACGCGGCCAAGACGCCGTCGTTCGTGTCCGTGTGATGCCCGACGGCGGAACGTCGTCCCGCTGTGAGCGCGGCCAGCGCGTCTGCCTCTTCAGGATCGACGAGCACCACCTCTGACAAGGGCGAATCCGGGTTGCTGGCACTGCGTTCCACGAAGCGCACGAGGCTGGCGACGAGGCGGTGGATAGTGTCTTCCTGGAACATGGCAGCGTTGTACTCCAGCGTTGCCAAAAGCCCCATGGTGCCCGGGCGGAACGTGAAGGAGAGATCGAACTTGGCCTCTCCGGATCCGTTGTCAGGAAACGGACGCACCACGGCCCCCGGCAGTTCCGGAAGTGAAACGGGGGAGCTGTCCACAGTCAGCATGGTCTGGAACAGCGGGTGCCGGCCCAGTTCGCGTTCCGGGTTCACTACTTCGACCAATCGTTCGAAGGGAACGTTGTCGTGATCGAAGGCAGCCAGAATGCTGGTCCGGGCACGATGCACCATGGTCCGCAGAGAGGGGTTGCCGGCGGCACTGACCCGCAGCGGCAGGGTGTTGACAAAGAAACCCACCAGCTCTTCCAGCTCCGGGTCCGTCCGTCCGGCGGTCGGTGAGCCAATCACCAGATCATCACCGGCGCCCATGCGGTGAAGGAAGCCTGCCAGCACCGCGTGGAGCGTCATGAACATGCTTGCGTTGGAGTGCGCTGCGACGGAGTTCAGTCCTTCGAGGGCTGCGGCGCCGAGCTCGAAACCATGGTGCTTACCCGGTTGCCGTGCTTCGCGGGGGCGGCGTTGATCGGCAGGGAGTGGCAGCTCAGCAGGAATTCCCGCGAGCGCATCCCGCCAGTAGGCAATTTTCCTCCCTGACGTGGCGTCCCGGTCCAGTTCCTCCTGCTGCCATGCACTGAAGTCTGCGTATTGGACGGACAGTGGGGCGCGGCGGGGCACCGAACCTTGGAGCGCGGCGGCGTAGGCCTCCGAAAGGTCACGGGCCAGCGGTGCCAAGGACGCGCCATCGCTCGCGATGTGGTGCAGTACCAACTGCAGGACCCATCCGGAACCGGCGCCGTAGTCCCTGCATAGCAGGACCGCGCGGAGCGGAAGATCCTCTGTAACGTCGAAGCCCTTGCGCGTCTCCTGTTCCAGGACATGGGCTTCCTCTGCCTGGGACGTCACCGGGATGATCTGCAGAATGCCCTGGGCGTCTGCTGGAGCGTGGATCCGTTGCCGCGGGGTTCCGGCGTCAGCAGGGTAAGTGGTGCGCAATATTTCGTGTCTGGCCACCAATGCGTCGACGGCCGAGGATAGGGCGTTCTCGTCCACTTCGCCGTCCAGCTGCGCGGTCAGGGAAATGTTGTAGTCGGCCGATCCCGCATCCAGTTGGTTGAGGAACCACATTCGTTGCTGGGCGAAAGATAAGGCCGGGGAATCCGCACGCCCTTCCCGGCGCAGAATCCACTCCGACAGGGGTGTGGATTCCGACGTCGGTGAGGCCTCATCGTGAGTGGACTGGCCGGATTCGTGCTTGGCGCCACCAGGGCGATCAGAGGTCACCGCCTCCAGCAAAGCCGCGGGAGTGGGCAGGTCGAAGAGGGTTCGCAACGGAAGGGAGGTGCCGAAGGCTTCCCGGACCTTGCCCATCATGGTGATTGCCAGCAGGGAGTGGCCTCCCATCCTGAAAAAGTCATGGTCCATGGCAACGGTTTCCAGTCCAAGAACCTCAGCAAAAATGCCCGCCATGACATGTTCTTCAGGTGTTGCGGGGGCCACGCCGCGGCCCGCGCCGGAGACCACGGGCGCCGGGAGGGATTTGCGGTCCAACTTGCCGTGAGAGGTGAGCGGCAGCTCCGGGATGGTCATGAAGACGGCTGGGACCATGTAGTCGGGGAGCAGATCGGCAGCACGCGTCCTGAGTTCAGCAGCGTCAACCTCGCCAACAACGTACGCGATGATCCTTTGGGCTGGATTGCCTTCAGGCACCGCTGCGACTTGTCGTACCTGGGGATGGCTGGCCAGCGCCGCCTCCACCTCACCTAATTCGATTCGGAAGCCGCGTACCTTCACCTGGTCATCGAGCCGCGAGAGGAACTCCAGCACACCGCTGGCATCCCGCCTCACTACATCGCCCGTGCGGTACATACGGGAACCGTCCGAGGCGAAGGGGTTGGCCACGAAACGCGATGCCGTCTCGGCGAAGCGCTGATCGTATCCTTGCGCCATTCCGGCGCCCGCTAAGTACAGTTCCCCGGGAACGCCCGCCGGGACAAGTTGCAAGTAGGCATCCAACACCATGGCCGAAGTGTTGCCAGCCGGCCGTCCGATCACAGGCTTAGGTCCACGGACATCGGCCGTGACTGAGTCCACTGTGAACTCTGTGGGGCCATAGAAGTTCAGCGCACGAACTGAAGGATCGGCGGCGAGGCGTTCCCATAGGGCGCCCGGGACGGCTTCGCCGCCGAGGATCAGAATCAGCGGTTGTTCGCGTTGGTGCTCCAACAGGCCGCATTGCAACAACTGCGTGGCAAACGTCGGTGTTGTCTCCAGAACGTTGATGCCGTGGTGGAGGCAGTATTGGGTGAGGCTTTCGGCGTCGCCCCGCTCTTCATCAGCCACCATGTGCAGTTTGGCACCGGCAACCATCCAGAGCATTGGATCCCAGGCAGCATCGAATCCCAGGCCCGCAATGTGCCCCACCACGGGCTGATCCGCGTCGACCGTGAGGCGGGGGCCAAAGAGGGTGCGGTGGTGGTGGGCGTAGAGGTTGGCCAAAGCGCCATGCGTTACCGCCACTCCCTTGGGCCGTCCGGTGGAGCCGGAGGTGTACAGGACATAGGCAAGGTCACCTGCGTTTGGCGCTCGATCCGCGGAGTCGCCGCCCGGGGTGGTTGCGCCGCTTGCCAGCAATTCTGCAAGCGTCACTGCCTTGTAAGGCTCGACGCCGGTAGTCGCGTCGGCATCGACGATCACCACCGCGGGCGTACTGTCCTCCAGGATCATCCGGATCCTTTGCGTGGGGTAGGCGAGATCAACGGGGATATAAACGGCACCTGCCGCCAGTACGGCCAGGGCGGCAGCCACGACGTCGGCTGATCGACGGATGGCGACCGCCACCCTGTCGCCGGGGCGTACACCGTGCACAATCAGTCCGTTCGCGATGGTGCTTACCCGCTTCTCAAGCTGAGCGAAGGTCCAAGAAGACCCTGCAACACCTGTCCCGTCGGCCACTGCAATCTGTGATGCCCGCAGGGCGGCCGTCTCTGAGAAGGCGTCCAGGATGGTGGCCCACTGGACGTCCTGTTCGCTGGCGACGTTGTTGGCCAGTACAGCTTCGTGCTCGGCCGGGCTCTGTATCCGCAGCTGGTCCAGGCTGACGTCGAAGTCCGTGGCGAACTGCGCTGCTACCAGTGCGAAACCTGCTGCCAGCCGCTCCACTGTGCTGCGTGTGAAGAGGGCGGGATTGTAAGCAAGGGATCCGGCGATGGCGCCACCGTCCCGTTCTGCCAGGTCCAGGAGGAGGTCGAACTTCGCGCCGCCTGGTTCCCGTCCCAAGTCCGCCGATGCATCCATGCCGTCCATGGCAAGCACAGCATCAGGGGTGTTCTGCAGCGTCAGCATCACTTGGAACAGCGGGTGGCGGTGGCGTGATCGCGTGGGGTTCAGTTGCTCTACGACACGCTCGAACGGAGCGTCCTGGTTCCCATACGCGTGCAGGTTGGTGTAACGGACGCTCTCCACCAGCTCAGCGGCCGTAGGGTTGCCGGACGTATTGGTCCTGAGCACCAAAGTGTTGACGAAGAAGCCCACCAGCTCGTTCAGTTGGGTATCGGTTCGGCCGGCCACAGGCGTGCCCAGCGGGATGTCCTCGCCCGCGCCCGACTTCGTCAGGAGTGCCGCCAAGGCAGCCTGCAGCACCATGAAAAGACTGGCGTTGTGGGTCTTCGCCAGTTCCTTCAAGCCTGAGGAAGTGACGGCGTCCAGTTCCAGTGGAATCGACGTCGCCGGGAGGTCGCCTTCGCGGGTTCCTCGTGGGTAGTCGTAGGGCAGGTGCAGCTCCTCCGGAGATCCCTTGAGTTCGCGTGCCCAGAATTCCAACTGACGTGAAATCGGGCTTGACGGATCGTCCTCCCGGCCCAAGGCCGCGCGTTGCCACAGGGTGTAGTCGGCGTACTGGACGGGAAGGTCATGGGTAACTGCCGCCCCTCCACGCAGCCGCGCAGTGTAGGCCCGGGAGAGGTCGCGGGCGAGAGGTGCCAGTGACCATCCGTCCGCGGCAACATGGTGCAGTGTTATGGCCAGGACGTGGTGGTCCGGCGCCAGTTGGAACAGGACTGTCCGAACTGGAACTTCGGTGGTGATATCAAAGCCACGCTGTGTCTCTGCCAGCAGTGCCCGCTCCAGGTTGGCCGCATCGCACTGAACTGCCAAAAGATTTGCCTGCGCTGCATCCGGGGGCAGGATTTCCTGACGTGGTTCGCCCTCCGACCACGGAAAGATGGTGCGTAGTGTCTCGTGCCGGGATAAGACGTCGGTCAGCGCGGCCTCCAAGGCATCTACTCTCAGAGGACCCGTCAAAGTCAGTACGATCGGGATGTTGTAAGCACCTGACTGGTGATCAAGCTGGTTCAGGAACCACAAACGGCGTTGGGCATAGGACAAGGGAATAATTGCGGGCCGGTTCGCCGCCGTCAGTTCAGGAGCGGACGGTCCGTCGTGCTCCAAGGCCGCGGCCAGGCCGGCAACTGTAGGCTCTTCGAAGATGGTTCGCAGTGCCGGTGCCGAACCGGTTGCGTCCCGCAGGAAAGCCGCCAGCCGCGTGGCCAGGAGCGAGTGGCCGCCAAGATCGAAAAAGTCGTCCTCACGTCCAACGGATTCGAGGCCTAGAACCTCCCGGAACGCCTCTGATACCAAGCGCTCGGCGTCGGTGCGTGGCTCGGTGGTTGCCACTTCACGTTCATGCGTTGGCAGTGCCCGGGTATCCAGTTTGCCGTTGGCGGTCAACGGGATGGAATTTATGGTGAGGACCGCAGCGGGCACCATGTAGTCGGGCAGCGTCCTGCGTGCCTGCTGACGGATGGCGGCTGAGTCCAAGGGCTGCGGACCAGACACGTCTGTGAACGTGCGGCTGCCTTCGAGGCCGGGCTCGGTGCCAGCGGGGGTGACGTAGGCGAGCAGTTGATCGTAGCCCGCCTTGTTCTTAGTGATAGTCACTGCCGCTTGTGCCACTCCGGTGATGCCTCGCAGCACTTCCTCGATTTCGGACAATTCAATCCGGAAGCCCCGGATCTTGACCTGCTGGTCCATGCGGCCAAGGAACTGCAGGATGCCGTCGTTCGATCGGCGTACGACATCGCCCGTGCGGTACATACGCGAGCCGTCCCCTATAAACGGATCAGCCACAAATTTCCCGGCGCTCAGGCCGGGTTGGTCCATGTATCCGCGTGCCAGGTTGGGGCCCGCGACGTACAGTTCTCCGATGGCATTGGCAGGGACGGGGTTCAGGCCCGAGTCAAGAATGTAATGGCGGCTGTTTGCTACGGATCCTCCCAGGGTGACATCAGTCCCGGGTTCCATCACTGCGGTGAGTGAGTCCACCGTGGTTTCGGTGGGGCCATAGAAGTTGTAGGCCACGACGCCGGGTTGGGCCGCCAGCTCACGCCACGTGGCAGGGTCCACGGCTTCCCCGCCCAGGGCGACTACAGAGGGATGCACCTCTTGGTCGAAGAGTCCGCAGTTCAGCAGCGCCTTGGCAAAGGTAGGTGTTGTTTCTATCGAGTCGATGAGTTCGTCTGCCAGAAACACGCTCAATGCCTCCGGGTCGCGGCGGGTCTGGTTGTCCACCATGTGCAGCTCGTGACCGGCCAACAGCCACAGGATGGGATCCCACGACGCGTCGAAAGACAACCCGGCGGTGTGGGCCACACGCAGCGGCCGGCCGAGACGACTTTCGGCAGGATCAAAAATCCTGTCGCGGTGGGAGGTCAACAGATTCAGGAGTGCCAAATGTTCCACGCCGACGCCCTTGGGACGCCCGGTGGAACCCGACGTGAAAATGACGTAGGCAAGATCATGCTGTCCAGCGCTGGGGGGTAGTGCCGTGGAATCATGGCTCTCCAATGTTGCCGTAGTCTCGGCGGAATCCAAGACAGTCACCGGGACCTTGGTCTGGGGCCTCCCTGGCTCACTGTCCGCGGCCAGGGCAGCTTCGGTGAGCAGAATGATCGGTTGCGCATCCTCCAGCATCCCCTCCACTCGTCCCGCCGGATAGTCCGGGTCAAGCGGAACGTAGGCAGCGCCGGCCTTCAGGATGGCCAGGATGGCTACGGGAAGCAGAACGCTGCGGTCCAGTCGAACGGCCACGGTGCTGCTTGGCCCGGCCCCACGTCCGCGCAGGAAGCGGGACAGCTGGTTGGAGCGGCGCTCCACCTCGGCGAACGTCAGGCACCCGTCGAAAGCAACCACGGCCGTTCGTTCCGGAGCGGCTGTTGCCACCGATTGGAACTCCTCAACAACCGTGTGGCCCGGCAGGTCCACGGACTCGGCGTCCCCCTTGGCCAGCAGCGTCTGTTCTTCGGCCATCGTCGTCACGGAGAGAGCAGCAGTCGGATCTTCAGGACTGGCCAAAAGCGAGTCCAGCAAACGGACGAAACGCATCAGGTGTTCATCAAGCCCCGCTTGACTGTAAAGATCGGCACTCGCCGCAAACTGAACTGTTACCTCGGCCCTTGAACCCTGTCCGAGACCATGAACGATGATCGACAAATCATCAATAGGTCCCGTGGAGAGAATATTCATGGCTCCCGTTGCCTCGCCAAAGGAAATATTCTCAAGTACTGGAAGGATGTTGACCGATGGACCCTGGTATCCGCTGTGGCCGCTCAAAGACTCGAAGCGTGTGCGCTGGTGGATGAGGGCCCCACGCAGCTTTCCTCCCATGGTTGTCACCATGTCCTGGACGGTGGCTCCTGGGGTGACGTCCAATCTGATAGGGACGATGTTCGACAGCATTGAGGGTGTGGTCTTGGCAAGTTTTCCGCGTCGGGCTGTTACAGGCAGCGCGAGGGAGACATGCTGTTCCCCGGTCATCCTGTGCAGGTATAAGGCCGTGGCAGTCAGAATCAACGACGGTGCGGTGCCGGATGCTGACTCCAATGCCTCCACGGCGGACGGAGAAAGACCTTGGGTAGAGCGCACCAGGGAGTCGGTTGTGCCCAAGGGGCGGCCCGCCAAGCCGGTGGGGACCGGGTTACCTGCGAGTTCGTCTGACCAGTAACCCGTGTCCGAGGCTGCCACGGCTGAGGACTGGTAGCCGTGGTCATCGGCTATCAAATCCTTCAGTGGGGCATAGTCGAGGCCCGGGGCACAGCCCATGTTTTCGCCGGCGGCGAGTGCCTCGTAGACTGCGGCGACGCGGCTCAGGACCAGCACTGCGGAGTATCCGTCGAGCAACAAGTGGTGGACGCGCTGGTAGAAGAAGTGCCTTGACCCGGAGATCCGGATGACCTCCGTGTGGAGCAGCCCATCTTCTTCCACGTTGCGCGCTTGTGCCATGTCCGAGTCCATGAGTTCGCGTGCAGTCCGCTCGCGTGCAGCTTCGTCCCCGCACTGGCTGAGGTCGGTGAATTGCACGGCGGGCACTGCCGCTTTTGCGTACTGGTAGGGACCGTCGTCGTCTTCGCCGAAGGCAAGGTTCAGTGCGGGTGTCTCTGCAACGGCCCGGACTACAGCGGTCTCCAGTCGGTCAACGTCCAACGGTCCATTGATCTCGATGAACTGGCCAATGTGGTACATCGGGCTGCTGGGTGCCAACTTTTGCGCATACCAGATGCCTCGCTGGGCGGCTGTCAAACCCATCCGGGCTGGTGCCTGGTCCTCCGGAATGCCGGGCTGGTCAGGGGAAGCGGGGATAGGGGAGTTCATAGTCCTTCTCTGCGGTGGGGGGTGTGGGAAAGCAGCGGCAGCCCCGGTATTCAGGACTGCCGCGTCGTGCTTGCAGGGGCTCACATCAGGGACGGAGAGGTGCTTGTGTGCTGAGAATGTGCGGAAGTGACTGTTGCCAGGCGGCCGCTACTGAAACTGGCCGATCTGGAGAGGCCCCAACACATCCCCGTCCAAGAGGGGACCGTTAATGAGTGGGCCGTTGATCAGCCCACCGTTCAAGATGCCTCCAGCCAGAAAGTCGTTGAGGACAGTTACCTCTGAAGGGGCCGCGATTGCGTTGGCGGCTGTAGGCGTGTCGGTTGTGATCGCTGCTTGTGCAGGAAGAGAGGCGATGGTGAACGCGGAAGCTGCGAGCATTGTTCCCACCGTGAGGCGAGCGGCGTTCTTGGTGGACTTGTTCACGGGATCTTCTCCATTACGTAGCTGACGATATCCACGCGCCACAGTGTGACGCGCCATCAGTAGTTCGGAGCTGCAGGCCCTATGGATGGGAGTGGTGTTCTGCCCGGACTCACCAAGCGCCCTCAGATGGACTGCCGGTAGCCGAAGAATTCGTGGTCGTTGTTGTAGCCGCCGTGTCCGCTGCCGATGTCATGGAAGTCTTCGACGAATTCGATTCCTTTGACCCATTTGACCATTTTGAATCCGAGTTGGGATTCGTTGCGGAGCCTGACGGGTGCGCCGTGGGTGAAGTTCAGTGGCGCATCGTTCATGTCGAGGGCGAGCATGGTGAGGTGGTAGCTCATTTGCCCGATCTCTTGGGCGTCGTAGTAGGTGCCGCCGTCGGATCCTTCTGCGAAGGAGTAGAAGATCACCCATTTCGCTTCGGGTGCTGGATTGACGATGTCCAGGATGGTTTGCATGGATACTCCGCCCCACTTGGCGACGCCGGACCATCCTTGGATGCAGAAGTGCTGGGTGATCTGTTCGTGTGGGGGCAGGTCACGGAGTTGATGGAGCGAGAGTTCCACCGGGTTTTCCACGAGCCCGTAAATGGAGAGGCGGTAGTCGCGGAATTGGTCCGCCTGCAATGCCTGGTACTGATCGCTGTCGGGCACGCGCCCGTTGCCCCAGAAGTAGGGTGAGATGTCTTTTTCGGTGTAGCGTCCCGGCTTTGAATCGAGGTGTTCAAAGAGTTGCTGGAACGGGCCGATGAGCGCGAACCCGATGCGTTGCACGGCCCGCGGGTGCCGGTAAGTGACGGGTGTGGCAGCTACCCAGGCGATGATCATGGCCACCATGGATGCGGCGAAGATACCGAACCCGGCCCAGGATGCGGTGTCGTTTGCGGCGTACATGTGGTTCAGGTTCCGCAGCGCACCGGTAGTGAACACCAGGGTTACGTGGATGAGGATGAAGAAGAGGAACCAGCACAGCACCAGGAAGTGCAGGGACCGGGCCAGTTGGATGCTCAGCACTGAGCTGATGCGGTGGAACTTGGTGGATAGCGCAGGTGACATCCCGAGACCGGTGATAAGCGCTGCCGGCGCGGCGATGAACACGGTGATGAAGTACGCCATCAGCTGCAGGCTGTTGTAGTTGTTCCAGCCATTTTCAACGGGCCAGTCCAACGACAGGTACTGGATCGCGACTGACACGGCGTTCGGGAACACGTCCCAGCTCAGCGGCACCAGTCGCATCCACTGCCCGGTCGTGAAGAGAAGGATGTAGAACACGACGCCGTTCAGGAGCCACAGGGTGTCGGCGCCAAGATGCCACCACCTGGCGAGCCCGATCGAATGGCGTCGGCCGGGCAGGCCCACACCACCGGGAAGAGTGATGGAGTCCGCCTTCGCCGTGTAGGACGGGTCATCGGGTACGGGCTTTTGCATCCGGAACCACTCCGAACCCGGTGTGGAGTGCTTGGACCAATACAGCCGGGGATGATCTGCCAGCACGGTGATACCGGAACGGATGATGAAAATCATCAAGAACGCGTTCAGGAAGTGCTGCCAGCCGAGCCACGCGGGAATCCCCACCGGAGCACCATCGGGCAAGTCCATAGTGCCGGGATAGTCCAGGACGAACCCCTGAACGGCCGGTAGCTCGCGCAGCCCCTTCGCGACAGCGATGCCCGCCACCAAAAGAACCAGACCGATCGGAAGCAGCCACAACAGGTTGAACCACTTGCCAGTCTTTAGACGGACCCGCGGAGCCACCCCGTACTGCGCCGGTAAGCCACCTGCCCAGTCCTTTCCCACGCTGAGGTGCTGCCTCGCATCCACGCCCTCGCGATACCCCGGATCAGTCACTGCCGCCCCCTGTTAGTGATGTTTCCAAGTGCCTTACGAGCTGTGATGACAAGGAACCAACGCCACAAGAATACTTCTTCGACACCACGAGGGTATCGGCATGGCACCAGGTGCCGTACGGCACGGCCTCGGCGAAGAGGTGCCTCGACGACGGCGACTTCACCACCGTCGTCGAGTAGTGCACCCCCACGCCTCAGATCACGCCTAAGCGATCGGTGCCGGCGGTTGTTCCCCGCTGAGCACTGCGAGGGCGTTGTCGGCTGCGAGCATGGCCATGGCGGTGCGGGTCTCCACGGTGGCCGAGCCGAGGTGGGGCAGCAGCGCAACATTGTCCAAGTCCAGCAGTCCCGGGTGCACGCGAGGTTCGTGCTCATAAACGTCCAGTCCTGCTCCAGCGATCACACCATCCCGGAGTGCTGTCGCAAGTGCGTCTTCGTCCACGATGGGTCCGCGTGCGGTGTTGACGAGGAATGCCGAGCTCTTCATCGTTGCGAGTTGTTCGGCTCCGATCAAGTGATGAGTGGCGGGACCGTAGGGGCAATGCAGTGACACGACGTCGGAAACTGCCAGCAACTCGTCGAGGTCCACGCGCCGGGCGTCCAGCTCGGCGGCGATCGTGGGATCCAGCTCGCTGCGGGACTGGTACACGATCTCCATACCGAACGCTTTGGCCCTACGAGCCGTTGCCTGGCCGATGCCGCCCATGCCGACGACGCCCAGTGTCTTGCCTTGCAGGCTGGAGCCGAGGAGGAAGAACATGCCCCACTTCCAAGCCTGGCCGGATCGGATGAGTCGTTCTCCCTCGGCGAGCCGTCGGGTGGCCATGAGGATGAGGCCGAAGGCGATATCGGCTGTGGCGTCGGTGAGCACGCCGGGAGTGTTGGTGGCGACGACACCGCGTTCCACACAGGCGGGGACATCAATGTTGTCATATCCCACAGCCACGTTCGCCACGACTTTGAGCTGCGGGCCGGCGGCGTCGAGCAATTCAGGATCAACGCGTTCGGTGAGCAGGGACACGATCGCGTCGGCCCCGGCGACCCGGCGCAGGAGTTCGTCGCGCCCAATGGACTCCGGGCCACTCCAGGCATCTACTTCGTGTTCTGCGCGGAGCTTTTCAATGGCAGCGTCGGGGATGCGTCCCGTGACGACGACGCGGGTCATGCGGTCACGATCCATTCGCGGAGGCGGCCGAGGCCTTCGCGGATGTCCGCGACGTCGATGCCTGAGTAGGCGAGCCGGATGTATTGCCGTTCCTCGCCGGGTTGGCGTCGGCCGAAGTGCTCGCGGGTGCAGAAGGAGACGCCGGTCTTGTAGAGTGCGTCGCTCGCGAAGTCACCGACTGCCGTGTAGCCCATTTTGTCCATGACGTCGGTGACGTCGGGGAACAGGTAGAAGGTGGATTGGGGCACAGCGACGTGCATTCCAGGGACGGAATTCACTAACTCGCAGGCAGCATCCCGGCGTTCACGCAGAACGTCCAGCATCTGCTGCACTGGTTCTTGGGTTCCGCGGAGCGCTTCGATGCCTGCCCACTGCACGTAGTGGGTGGTGCAGGACTCGTCGTTCGTGTTGAGTGTGCTGAGCACCTTGGCGATCTCGAGAGGCGCAACCGCACAGCCGAGCCGCGAGCCGGTCATAGCGAACTTCTTGCTGAACGTGTAGAGGATGACGGTACGTTCTGCCATGCCAGGAATCGAGGCGATCGAGCTGGAGACTCCTTCGTAGCGGGTCTCGAAGTAGGCCTCGTCGGAGAGAACCCAGAGATTGTGCTCCTGGGCGAGCTGAGCGACAGCCTCGCGCTCGGCCGCGGTTGACTCCGCGGAGATGGGGTTCTGCAGGTCGTTGTAAATGATCGCAACGGTATTCGGGGTGATGGAAGCGCGCACCTGATCAAGGTCGATCGAAAAGCCCTGGCTTGTGGGGAGGTAGCGGTACGGTACGGCTGTGCCTCCAAGGTATTCGATCTGCGATTCGTAGATCGGGAATCCGGGATTCGGGTACAGCACCTCCTGCCCAGGATTCATGACCGCCTGGAGGAACTTCGTGATGACGGGCTTCCCGCCAGTCATGACCACCACGTTATCCGGGGAGAGGCTGATGCCACGGCGTGAGCCGATGTCCTCTGCGAGTGCTTCGCGCAACTGTGGGATGCCCGGACCGGGGCAGTAGCCCGTGTAACCGTCGGCGATTGCCTTGGTCATGGCTTCGACGATATGTGGGGCAGTGGGGATGTTGATGTCACCCAGGTGGAAAGGGTAAACCAGGTTCCCCTTGGCCTTCCAGGCCGCCGCAGCTTGGGCGACGCTAAAGGCAGTTTCGGTGCCGAGCCGTTCGAGTCGATGCGCGAGTTGCTGCATGCTTTGTACTCCTCGTTGAGTTAAGAGTCATTCGTAGACATCTAATACATAACTAATATATCAAAGGCGTCTGAAACATGACGGCTTGCGACCCGGGGGAGTTGTTCAGGGCCGCTGTTCGATCAGGGCGAGCTGGGTACCGTCGGGGTCTATGAGGTATCCGGCACGAAGACCCCACGTTTGCCTACGGACCGGGTGGAGGCGTGGCATACCGGCGGTGGTCACCGGCACGCCGGTCCGGAGTATGGCGTCGTACAGCTCATCGACATCGGCCACACGCAGGCAGCACATGAAGTTGCTCGAGTACGGATCAAGGTCCGGAAATGGAAAGAACTCAAGTTGCAATCCGGCCCGGGTCAGGATCATCCAACCTTGGTCGCGGAACTGGCATACAAAACCGAAGGCACCGTAGAACAGTTCGGTCGCGTCGAAGTCCCGGGAGGGGAGATTTGGGACAGCGAGGTCGTGCTCACGGGCAGGGGACATGGACCAATGGTGACATACGCCCTGGGCTGGCAACGTGCTGCGCCGAATTTTCGCCTCGACTACCATTCCCCGGCGTCGTAGGCTAGCACCGGCGCTCGTCGCCGACGACATTGGTGGCCCGGGCGGTAAGTCAGGGAGCCGCAATTCACTGACAATCACATGAAGGAGGCGTGAACCGGATGTTCACTAAGAAGGGTGATGAGGCTGTTCTGGCCAAACTACGGGGAGCACCCGCACCCTACGGGGCCATCGGGGAGCGCCTGCACAGCATTATCCGGGAGAGCGCGCCCTCGTTGGAGCCGATCGTACGGTGGGGACTGCCCTTCTATGTAAAGGACGGCCAGGATGTTTGCTACATCAAGCCGGACAAGGAGTACTTGGTATTTGGCTTTGGTGAAGTTGTGAATCCCGCGCAGGAGGAGGGCGCACACATGCACCCGGTCGCATGGACCATAACCTCGCTGGATGAAGCGACGGAGGCCACGATTCGCGGACTCGTCGAGAAGGCGGTCTCCTAACGCGGCCCGGCGGAGGGATTGTAGTCAGTTCCCGACGGTCCGTGCCTGCTCCAGATCGGCTGCGTTCGCCAGTGCTTCGCTGAGGCTCTCCCGCTGCTCGCCGGTGAGCTTGATGGCTGCGACCTCCGCCAGCAGTTCGCCGGCCTGCGCCTGCTCGCCGAGCCGCATCGCGAGCTCGGCGGCATAGACCAGTGCTTCCACCAGCTCGGTGACCGGAGCCGAGCCGCGGTGTTTGTTCAGTGCGCTGCCCAGGATCCGTGCGGCCTGCCGGGTGTCGCCCTTGGAGTCGCCCAGCACCACCGCGTTCCGAGTTGCTTTCGCAAGCTGGCTTGAAGGTTCGTCGGTGTCAGTGTCCGCCGCATCAGTGTTGTGGAAGATGCGGATCCAGTTGCCGCCGGGGTCCACGACAGAGAAGCCTGTAGCGTTGCCGCTGTTCTTCCGCTTGCGTGGCCTGGTCATTCGCGGGATGCCGGTGACCAGCACCTTGCCGTGCACCGCACGCATGCCAGCGGCGAAGGCTTCGTAAAGCGCCATGGTGTCTTCCACCAGGACCACACATGACCCGTACGACGCCTCCGGGTCGAAGCCGTCCAGCCCGAAGAATTGCAGCTGGAAGTCTTCGCGGCGGAGGCCAACGCAGGGGTAGGGCTTGGTCTGCCAGTAAGTCCGCTCAAAGCCGAGCATCTGGTAGAAATCCGCGATCTCGTCGATGGACCGGCAAGGCAGCAGGGGAACGGTAATCTCGCCTGACATGGCGTCATCCTCACGCGTAGGAGAGCAGCAACTCTGCAAAGCGTACGGCAAACCTCCGGTGTGGCAACCTTCAAATTTCAGTTACGGACCCGTCGTGGCAGCTAGATCCATGGTGGGGCAGATGGCGTGGTCCCGTTCGCGAGGGGACCGTCGGCTGTGACGTTGTTGGTTCCGCGGCCGGTGGCCCATTCGACGACGGCGGGGAGGGGGCCGGTGATGGTCGTTGGGTCCGGGGTGCTGGTGTCGCCGAACGTGAGGTTGGTGCCGTTCCCGGCAGTGTTGGTGACGTTGATGAGGAGTCCGGTGTCGGTGCTGCGGGTTTTCCACGCGCCGGTGATGTCGCCCAGGAGTCGTTCGAGGACCGGGGCTGGGATGTCGTTGAAGGTGGCTCCGTTGTCCAGGTCCACGGCATGGACCCAGACTTCGCGGGTGCGCATCCACACTGTTTCTGAGGCCGGGACGGTTCTGCCTTGGGCGGTGCGGACTTCGTTGGCCCAGTTCGCATCGGGGAGGTCGCGCCATTCGACGGACAGGTGCACGGCGGAGTGGTCGAACAGGTTCCGCAACGCGATGGGTGAGAGGGTCGCTCCGAAGTCGATTTCGTGGTTCCGTGCCTCGGGGGAGGGATACATGGGTGTCTCCACCCCGGTGGCAGCCCATTCAACCAGGCGGGCGATCGCGCGGGCGTTGTATCCGACGTGCGCGATGACGTGGCGGCGGGTCCAGTCCGGAAGGAGGGTGCCGCCGTCGAGCTGGGCGTCGGTGAGTTCGTTGAGTTTACGGGCGAAGAACGCGGTGCCCCGCCGGGCCTGCAGGAGGTTCTCCTGCAGGCCCGGATCGGTGGCGAGGTCGTGGCGGGCTGCCATCAGGCTTCCTTGACCACGCGGTTGGTCAGCTGGCCCAAGCCCTCGATGGTGGTGACCAGGAGCTGGCCTTCCTGCAGGTACCGTTTGGGGTCCTGGGCGTGGCCCACGCCGCCGGGGGTGCCGGTGGCGATCACGTCACCGGGGTTCAGGGTGATGATGGTGGAGATGTAGGAGACCAGGAACTCGGGGGTGAAGACGAGGTCGCCGGTGGGGGTGGACTGCTGGATTTCCCCGTCCACGGCGGAGGTCATGAGCGGGCCAACAGTGAATTCGTCGCGGGTGACCAGGGCCGGGCCGAACGGGGTGGAGTTCTCCCACGTCTTGCCCTGGAGCCACTGGATGGTGCGGAACTGGTAGTCGCGCATGGACACATCGTTCAGGACCGCGTACCCGGCAATATGATCGGCGGCGTCGGCTTCGGCGATGCGGCGGCCTTTCTTGCCGATGATCACAGCAAGTTCGGCTTCCCAGTCCACCGTGTCCGATTCCTGCGGCAGGGCAAGGTCATCGTTCGGGCCGATCAACGATTCCTGGTATTTGGCGAACAAGGTGGGGTACTCGGGGATTTCCCTGCCCATTTCCTTGATGTGGTTGCGGTAGTTGTGACCCACGCAGATGATCTTCCCGGGTGCGGGAACGACGGCGGCGAGGTCGGCGCCGTCGAGCGCGTGCGTTGCGCCGTTGGCCGCCTTCGCGGTGGTTTCCCAGGCGGGGTCGGCCAGCAGCGCGCCGACGTCGGCGTACCCGGGGATCTCTGTCAGGGTCTCGCCGTCCTGACGGACGGCTTTCGTTCCAGCGGGAGTGCGGAGGGTGAGGAGTCTCATGCGTTCTTGCGTCCTTCGGTGTAGCTGCGGTTGAAGTTCAGTCGTTCAAAGATGGGGGCGTCGCTGAAACGGAACAGATCAAACTCTGTTGGTGTAACAGCGTTCGCGTCCGCGGTCAGGGACCATTCCTGCCAGGACGGGACCACGAACAGGTCACCCTTGGCCAGGGCCTTGGTCTCGCCATTCAGGACGACGGTGCCGGTGCCTTCGAAGACCTGCCAGACACTGGAGCCAACCTCGCGGAGCGGCTCGGTGGAGGCTCCGGCGCGGAGGCGGTGGAACTCGGCCCGGATGGTGGGCATGACGTCCCCGCCGGTGGTCGGGTTCGAGTACCGGATGGCGGCGTGGCCTTGGGAAACGGTGGCCGGGTGGCCCTCGTCCTCCAGCAACAGCTGTTCGCGGAGGGCTGCGTCGGTGTGTTCCCAGCGGTACGCGGCGATGGGCGAGTTGGTGGTGTCATCGAGACCGGACAGTGGGCGGAGGCCGGGGTGGGCCCAGAGCCGTTCGGAACGGGAAATGTCCGGGGTCGCTTCATCGGTGACGCGTTCGGTGCCGAACTCGAAGAACCCGGCATCGGCATAGTGCACGAACGGGATGTCCAGCCCGTCGATCCACGCCATCGGCTGATCGGTGTCATTGTGGTGGCCGTGGAAGTTCCAGCCCGGGGTGAGCAGGAAATCACCGCGGCGCATCGCCACCGGATCCCCGTTCACTACAGTCCAGACGCCCTCGCCCTCGACGACGAAACGGAACGCGTTCTGGGAATGCCGGTGCTCCGGAGCAACCTCACGGGGTCCAAGGTACTGGATGGCGGCCCACAACGTCGGGGTCGCATACGGGGTGCCGGCCAGGCCCGGGTTGGCGAGGGCTATGGCGCGGCGTTCTCCACCGCGGCCCACGGGAACCAGATCCCCCGCCCGGGCAGCCAAAGGATACAAGTCATTCCAACGCCACACATGCGCCACGGCCTTCGGCGTGGGGACCATCGGCATCAAGTCACCGATCTCCGTCCACAACGGCACCATGTTCCCGGCAGCGAAATCCTTATACAGCTGCTCCAACTGGGCAGCTTCCTCCGCAGTGGGCTCCGGCACAACATGCGCGGCGGCCACAGATTCATGCGTTGGGTTCTCGGCGCTGATGGACACGGGGGCCTCCTCGATAGGGTGCGAACAGTTTTTGGCGTAGTTCGACCCTATGGATGGCCCGCCGGGAGTCAGAGAAGTTTCTGCTGTGCAGAATTGTAGGATCATTGCGGGGTCCGCTATGCGCGGAAAGATGCGTGAATGGGGCGCAGAGCGGGCCTGGCAACGCGGAGGTGGTGCGTTGTGAGGCCACCTAGGCTCCTTCGGCCGGGTTGGCCGCGATGTCCACTTCCAGTTGGCGGCAGGTTGCACGCAAGGCAGCCACCAAACCGGCGTCGAACACTTTACGGAAGCGCGTGGCTGGGGTGGCGACACTGAGTGCGCCGACCACCTGCCCTTGCCGGTTGTGGAGCGCCATCCCGAGTGCGCTGACGCCCTCCTCAGTACCCTCGAAGTTGGCCGCGAATCCGTTGCCCCGGATGCTGTCCAGCTCGCGCAGAAAGGCCGGGTAGTCAGAGGCCAGGATGGTGTCACCGCCGATCTCCGCATTGTGGCCCCGGAATAGTTGCTCGATCATGCCGGGCTCGAGTTCGGCCAGCATGGCTTTGCCGCCGGACGTCTTATCGGCCCGCATGACAGTCCCCTGCCGGTCGCCGATCCGCAGTACGTTGCTGCCCTCCACGGTGGCGAGGAAGCGGACTTTGGTACCTACCCGGACCATCAGGTTGACCGTCTCATCCAGACGCGAGGACAAGAGTTCCATATGGGGTTGGGCGAGGTCGCGCAGTTGCCGCGTCCAGCTCAGTCCGGCCGGGCCAACTCCCATCGCAGGGCCCGGAACGTATCGGCGGTTCTCGTCCTGCACGGCAAAGCCCCGGTACACCAGCATCGCCAGAAGTCGGTGCGCGGTAGAGGGCGCGACGCCAAGCTCTGCCGCCGCGTCCTTGAGGCGGAGCGCTCCGCCGTCGCGGAGGAGTTGGAGGAGCTGCAAGGCGTTGTCCACGGCTTCGATGGAATACGTGGGCCGCTTCTGCGCTGGTTTCCGGGTTGAGTCTGGTTTTCGGCTTGGTTGTGATGCTGAGCTGTTCTGCACAACAGAATTATATGGCCCCTCGAGTGCTGTTCATCTGACAGTGGTGGGATGAATCACACACTTCCCGCTGCAGCGTCGCAAGGGTCATCTTCCCGAACCGGCACCGCTGAAGTTCCCGCTGGCACCAGCTCTCCGCGGTTCTCCAAACGCTCGGCACTCGCCGTGCTGGTGTGCTGGCTGCTGGTGGTCTTCGACGGTTACGACCTCATTGTGTACGGCACCGTCCAGGCTTCCCTGATTTCTGAAACCGGCTGGGGCCTGACCAAGGCCACGGCCGGGACCATCGGTTCCATGGCGTTCCTCGGCATGATGATCGGAGCACTCTTCGCCGGCCGCATGGCCGACTCCTTGGGAAGGCGTAAGACCATCCTCGGATGCGCGGTGGTCTTCTCGATCTTCACCATCCTCTGCGCGTTCGCGCCCAATGCGGCCGTGTTTGGCGCCTTTCGCCTGCTGGCCGGCATAGGACTAGGCGGGCTTGTGCCATCGGCCAACGCCTTGGTGGCCGAACTGGTCCCCGGCAAATGGCGGTCCACCATTGCCACGCTCATGATGTCCGGGGTCCCCATCGGTGGATCCCTCGCCGCGCTGGTGGGCATCCCGCTCATTCCCGCCTTCGGATGGCAGGCCATGTTCCTGGTGGCCGTGCTGGCTTTGGTCATTGTGGTGCCGCTGGGCTTGAAGTACATTCCGGAAACCCTGACGCCAGGGTCCATGACGGGTGGTCAGTCCAAGAACTCCGCAGGTTTCCGCAGCCTGCTCCGCGCGCCCTACCTGGGCATCAGCATCCTTTTTGCCCTGGCCACCATAGCCACCCTGTTCGCTTGGTATGGCCTGGGCACATGGTTGCCCAACCTGATGCAGCTGGCGGGCTACAACCTGGGATCGGCGCTGACCTTCGCACTCGCCCTGAACCTTGGTGCCGTTGCTGGATCGGTCATTACCGCCTGGGCGGGCACGCGTTTCGGTCCGATTCCGACGGCGATAGCGGCAGCCGCCGTCGCCGCCGTCGGGCTTGCCGTTCTCCTGGTCAGTCCGCCCGTCAGTGTTGTCTATCTCGCCCTGGTGCTTGCCGGCGTCGGAACCCACGGCACGCAGTGCCTCATCATCGCTGCCGTCGCCAGCCACTACCCCGACCATTTGCGGGGGACCGCCCTCGGATGGGCGCTGGGCACTGGCCGCATCGGAGCCGTCATAGCACCCCAGGTGGGTGGCTTGTTGCTGGCGGCCGGGTTGGGCGTCAACTCCAACTTCCTCGCGTTCGCTGGAGCGGCCGCAATCGCAGCTTTGCTGCTGGCCGGCGTCGCAGTCAAAATCACCACCAAAATCTCCCAAGGAGCAAACAATGTCTGAATACCCTGATTCCACTGACGTTCTGGTTGTGGGAGGTGGCATGGCCGGCCTCGCCGGAGCTTTGGCCCTCCGCGAAAACGGCGCCAACGTCACGCTGGTAGAGCGGGCGCCCGAGTTCGGGGAGGTGGGTGCCGGCCTGCAGATGGCACCGAATGCCTCGCGCATTTTGAAGAGATGGGGGCTCCTGGAGAAAGCACTCGACATCGGTGTCCAGCCCAAGCACCTGGTGTTCCGCGATGCCATCACCGGCGAAGAGCTTACGCGTCAGTCGCTCGGCGGGGAGTTCGCCGAACGCTACGGCGCTCCTTACGTGGTGATTCACCGCAGCGACTTGCACCGTGTGCTCCTTGAGGGATGTGAAGCTGCCGGGGTGAAGCTGATCAATGATGTCATGGTGAACGGTGTGGAAACCGTGAACGGCCGGGGAATAGTGCACACAGAAGCCGGAGTGGACTATGAAGCGGACGTAGTCATTGGCGCCGACGGCCTGAAGTCCACGCTTCGCCCGCTGGTGGCCTCAGATGAACCCGTTTCCTCTGCGTACGTTGCGTACCGGGGAACCGTTCCCATCACATCGGAAACCCCTGCCACGGACCTCGAAGACGTTGTGGTCTATCTGGGCCCGGACTGCCACCTGGTGCAGTACCCTCTCCGCAAGGGTGAGTTGCTGAACACTGTGGCTGTATTCAAATCTCCGTCCTTTGAGCGCGGGGAAGAGCAATACGGGGGAGTGGACGAGCTGCAGGCCGCCTACAAGGATTGCATCCCGCCGGTGCAGTCGGCGCTTGCGAACCTCGCCACCGGGATCCGCTGGCCCATGTATGACCGCGATCCAATTGAGAATTGGGTTGCCGGGCGCATGGTCCTCATGGGCGATGCCGCCCACCCCATGCTCCAGTACCTCGCGCAAGGCGCTTGCCAGGCCCTGGAGGACGCGGCCGTGCTGCAGGACGTCACCGCGGGCACCGTCTTTACAACCGACGGCATCAACCCCGCTGGCTGGGACGAGGCCTTGGCCGCTTTCAACTCCGCCCGCGCCGCCCGCACCGCGAGGGTCCAGCGCACCGCTCGCGTCTGGGGTGAGTCCTGGCATGTCTCCGGATTGGGCCGGACTCTGCGCAATCTGCTGTTCAAGAGCCGCAAGGATGACGACTTTCAGTACAACGACTGGCTCTATGGTCAAACCGGGGAGGGATTGCCGGCACCGGAGGCGCCCCGGGTTGCCAGCCAGCTGCCAGCCTGACGCTACGCGCTCATGCCGCCTGCCGTCGTCGTGCGTTTCTTGAAGCACGACGGCGGTGGCCGCCACTTTCCGGTGGGGGCCAGCTGTTCCCAAGTCCCTAGAAAAGCGGCCAGGGAACTGCCGAGATCTCACCGCTCGGAGCCGGAAAGCGCCCCGAGGAGCGCAACCGGGCGCAGCGCGTTGCGAGCGCTTCCATTTCTTCGGCACTGAGCAAGTGGGCCAAGTCCCGGCCCAGCCCACCGTCCAATCCTTCGATGACGCGATCAATGCCTTCGCGTTCCCCGGTGGTGAGAGGGTCTCCCAGCCATCCCCAGAGCACCGTGCGCAGCTTATGGTCATGGTGGAAGGTCAGCCCGTGGTCAACGCCGTGCCGGTGTCCGTCCGTCATGGCAAGAATATGGTTGCCTTTGCGGTCGGCATTGTTGACTACCGTGTCGAAGACTGCCATGCGCCTGAGTTCCGGCGAGTCTTCGTGAATCAGGGTGACCATCTGTCCGTTCTCATCCTGTCCTTCGAGAACGTGTTTCCAGCCTTCCTCCGGCACGTGGTCCGTTGCTACCAGGTCCACGGCGTGTTGGGCGGGGTCTTGCTCCTGCCAGAGCTGCACCATTCCTTCACCCAATGGACCATCGCGCAGCCAGGTGCGGGGCACGATGTCCCAGCCGAGGGCCTGCGAGACCAGATAGGCAGCCACCTCACGGTGTGCCAACGTGCCATGGGGAAAGTCCCACAGCGGGCTTTCGCCTGCTATGGGCTTGTAGACGACTTGTACGTCGCCGATGCTGCCCAGAAATGTAGCGTTGGAGGCCGTGGTGATCCGGCCCGTCAGCGTCAGCTCGGAGGTTAGTAGGTCCGGTGCCGGCATCAGGCGTCGGGAAGGGTGCAGGTGTGCCCGTCGGCGTCTATGGGGAAACCGCAGAGCGGGCATGTAGGACGACCGGCCCCAACGATCTCACGGGTGCGCTTGGCGAAGGCGCGGGCGGTGCCCACCGGCATTCGCACCAGCAGCATTTCGGGCGCGTTGGAGTGGTCCTCATCAAGGAATTCGTCGTCATCAGCATCGCTGAGGGGGTACGCCTCAACCACAACCTGGGCCGTGGTGGGATCCCAACCCAAACTCATTGCGCCGGTGCGGAACTGCTCTTCAACGGCCTCAAGGGGATCGTTGTCCACCAACTCGATGGGAGTACTGGTGGGCACACTGAACGGGTTGCCGTCCACCGTGCCGAGCTGGTCGAGAATCGCATCAATCTTCTCCGCGAGCAGAGCAGACTGCTGCTTCTCCAAGGCAATACTCACGATCTGAGTCCCTGCGCGCACCTGCAGGTAGAACGTGCGCGACCCCGGAAGGCCAATGGTGCCAACTACAACCCGATCAGGCCAGGCAAACTCGTGAACACGTGTAGGCATGTCTGTATTTTAGGCACATCAGGGTCATGACGCCTTATGTCCCGCGCCCCCGCCCACCGGCGCATCGCCGGAGTGAATGCCGTTTGAGAGCCACGACAGGTCACCCGCGTCGGTGTTGGTGGCATAAACGGTCGGCCGGTTGGGACCATAGCGCACGATCGATAGGGAGGCGGGGCCCACGCTAAGACGCTGGAACAGGTCGAGGTGCATTCCGAGCGCATCGGCGAGGATTGACTTGATGATGTCACCGTGACTTACCGCCACCCACACGGCCCCGGACCCATGCTCGGCTTCGAAGGCGGCATCGAGGCGTCGGATCGCTGCCACGGACCGGGCCTGCATCGCGGCCATGGATTCGCCGCCGGGAAAGACGACGGCGGACGGCTGCGATTGCACAGCCGACCACAGTTCCTCGGTGGCAAGATCACTGAGCGCGCGGCCTTGCCACTGCCCGTAATCGCACTCAGTGAGATCGGGTTCCACCGGTGCGTACGGTGTGCCGGCCTGGCGATCGATGATGAGCTGGGCGGTCTGCCGGCAACGCTCCAGAGGGCTGGACACCACCGCTGCTACTGGTACGGCGGCGAGCCGGTCTGCTGCCAGGGCCGCCTGTTCGATGCCGGTCTGGTCCAGGCTGACACCGGGGGCCCGTCCGGCCAGCACCCCGGTTGCATTGGCCGTGGTGCGTCCGTGCCGCACAAGAATAACTGTTGCCATCCACCAAGCCTAACCAGTAGTCGTTACCCGTCAGACCGCAGGCGAACCCGGCGCGCGTGCAGGCAGAGGGTGCAGACTTGGGTTCATGAAGATGGCTGCGGGCTTACGGCTCCGCGAACGCAAGAGTCGCAATTGATGGAAACGACCACGGTGACGGGCAGCGCGTACGGCGACGCAGTCCGGGCAGTCCGGGCCGGTGAACTCACCGCGGATGAAGCGGCGAACCAGCTGATCGGCCAGATGACGGACGGGGAGATCCTTGGGCTGCTCGACGGCGATTCGCCCCGGTGGCTGCTCCCGTTCATCCCGGTACTGCTCGGAAGGCGCCCGTTCGTGGCGGGGGCAGTCAGGCGACTCGGCATACCGGGCCTTCGGTTCAGCGACGGTGGCCGAGGCGTGGTGATCGGCGCGTCCACGGCTTTCCCCGTGACGATTGCGCGGGCAGCCACCTGGGATCCGGCGCTGGAGGAACGGGTTGGGCTTGCGATCGGTCTTGAGACCAGGGCGAGGGGAGCAAACTACTCGGCCTCAGTCTGCGTGAACCTGCTTCGCCACCCTGCATGGGGCCGGGCGCAGGAGTGCTATGGGGAGGACCCGGTACTCACCGGCCGGATGGGATCGGCCCTGACGCGTGGCGTTCGCGTGAACACCATGGCGTGCGTGAAGCACTTCGCGCTCAACTCAATGGAGAACGAGCGCTTCGAGGTGGACGTGGCGGTGGACGAACACTCCTTGCATGAGGTCTACTTGCCGCACTTCAAGGCGGTGGTGGACGCCGGCGCCGATTCCGTCATGAGTGCTTACAACCGCGTGCGAGGCGAGTACATGGACGTCAACCGCGCCCTGCTCACCGACGTGTTAAGGCAGGAGTGGGGTTTCTCCGGGTTCGTGACGAGCGACTGGGTGTTCGGTACCCACGATGCTGTAGCCAGCCTTGAAGCAGGAATGGACGTGGAGATGCCGCTCCGGCTGCTGCGGGCCCGCGAGCTGCCGGCCGCTCTCCGGAATGGTGCGCTGGCCCGATCCACAATTCTGGAGTCCGCGCGCCGCATCCTGCGCACGTGCGTGCAGCATGCCGCAGCCCGGAAGATGGAGGCGCCTACCCGCGACGTCATCGCATCCCAGGCGCACCGGACTCTTGCCCACCAGGTCGCCGCAGAGTCGATCGTGCTACTTAAAAACGAACCCGTGGGCGCGGCGCCGCTGCTGCCACTGGCTCCCACCACCAGACATCTTGCAGTGATCGGACGACTCGCCGGACGAGCTAACCTCGGCGATCATGGCTCCTCACGTGTCCGGCCTCCTTCCACCGCCTCACCCCTGCAGGGCCTGCGTGAGGCCCTTCCCGGAGTCCGGATCACCACCACAACCGGCCAGAACGTGCGCCGCGCGGCGGCGTTGGCAGCCGCGGCGGAGACGGCGATCGTCGTCGTCGGCCTGGACCAGCACGACGAAGGCGAATCGGTGGTCACCGGAGGTGTGGACGTGGGCGTGCTCGGAAGGACCGTTGGCTCAGGCCCCCTCCGCCGGGTCCTCATCGGAGCAGCGCACCTGGCCGCCCGCTTCGTCCGAGGTGGCGACCGCAGCTCGCTCAACCTGCGCCCCACCGACGAACGGCTCGTTCAGGCGGTGGTGGCCGCGAACCCCCGGACCGTCGTGGTGCTGATCAGCGGCAGCGCGATCCTCACCGAGACGTGGCGGGAACGGGTGCCAGCGCTCCTCCTCGCTTGGTACGGCGGTATGGAGGGCGGACGCGCGCTCGCGAGCGTGCTGACCGGCAGTGAGGAACCCGGTGGACGCCTGCCTTTTGTGCTGCCAACGGACGCCGCCCATCTGCCATTCTTCGACTCCGCGGCAAAATCCGTTGTCTATGACGAGCAATGGGGTCAACGCCGGCTCGACGGCGAGGGGCACAGGCCCGCATTCCCCTTCGGCTTCGGCCTGGGCTACACAACCATGGAGCACCGCCTCCTGGAGCACACCTTGGACAATACCGGCGGCCATGCGGACGTGCTCGTAAAAAACACAGGCAACCGCAAGGGCTCCACCGTTGTTCAGATTTACGCGGCCGATGTGTCCCTCCGCAGACCCGTGTCTCAGCTTCTGGGCTTCCGCAAGGTGACCCTGCAGCCCGGTGGTGAGACCACTGTGCGGGTGGCTCTGGATGCGGCCCCTACCCTGCAGCGCGATCCGAGTACTCGGCGTTGGTCTCCCCGCGCGGGGGAGTGGGCCCTGCTCGCCAGCCAACACAGCCCGGACAGTTGGGAGAACGCCGTCCGCTTGCGGCACACAGAGGGTCTGACAGACAAGGACGTCATCACGGACGGCCTGCAGGCCTGATGCTGACCGGGGATCTGGCCCTCGTACCCCGGAAGATCTCGTTATCCCGTAAGATCGCGGAACGGTTCCGGCGGCCCTTCCACACGGACAGGCAGTGCGTCCTCGCCCCGAAGCATGGCACGGAGCAAGCGACGTTCCTCCCAATGACGGAGCGGGGACGCCTGGCTGCGCCGCAGCACCAACTCTCCATCCGGCGTCGAGTGTCGCTTCTGGAGATCCGCCACCTCCTCCTCTTGCAGCAGCGCAACCGTGCTGCCCGACGCCTGGTCCACCAAGCGAACCAAGGAGGAGGGCCCGGTGAGGTCCGTCGCGACGAAACGCTGCTCGCTGGCGGCAAGAATGGTCCTTTGCGCCGCCCGTGTGACCACCAGCGGACGGGACGGCCCGCTCAGCAGCTCGCTGAGTACGTTGGCTGCGGCGTCCGGGCGGCCTGTTCTCTGCGCCGCTGCCTGCATCATCTGTAACTTCCCCGGCTCGCGCAGAACCTCATCGATCTTCCAGCCGATGGTCGCGGCCGCGTTGCAGCGGACGGCCGCCCCCTGCTCCATGAGGTAATCGCCGTTACGTACCTCCTGACCAGGGATCGGGTTCACAAGAACCATGGGGAGCCCTGCAGCCATGCACTCCGACGCCGACAACCCGCCCGGCTTGCCCACGAACAAGTCAGCGCGCTGCAGGAGCTGCGGCATTTCCGTGGTGAAGCCGAGCACGGTGTAGCGCTCGCCAGCCGACGCCACAAGTGCCTCGATGCGCTGCCGCAGAGCGACGTTGCGTCCGCATACCACTGTGGCCGTGAACGCCGAGCGCATGTGCATCGTTTGCCGCACCACCGAGACAGCGTAGTCGCCACCACTCGCGCCCGCCGAGATGAGCAGCATAGGTGGCTTGGTGGCATCGCGTACTGGCGCTGGGCTGAGCTGTTTCTTAATCGGGATTCCCGTGGCAGCCACTCGGCCGGGAGGAAGGCCGAGCGCCATCAGCTCCACCTTTCCCTCCTCCCTGGCCACAAAGATCTTGTGGAACGCGCCTGTAAGTGACAAGCCTTGGAAGTCGTAGTCGGTGGTCACCACAGCTGTCTTGGCGTCGATCACGCCTCGAAGAAGCAGCGTGGCCAACAACTGGGCCGGCAGGAAATGTGTGCACACGATCGCTGTGGGACGGAACCTTTTGATGGCACTGATCACTGGACTGGAGTTCACCCTCGTCCAAGGGTCAATCGGGCCACGGCGCCGGAATGGCGGGTTGCTGATGTCATAGCCCCACTCCACCAGCCATGGCAGGTCCTCCACCAGGACGAAGTAACCCTTACCTAGCAGAGCGCGGTAGAGAACGCTGCTCACTTGCAGTACGTCCAGCACCTGCACCTCGGCGATGTCCGTGCGTTCGGCACATGCTTGCTGTACTGCCGCAGCCGCGCTGTTATGCCCCGATCCCACACCTGCGGAGAGGATGAGAATGCGCTGTCCGCTGTCGGTGGCTTCGGCTCGGGCCGACGTTGTGCGCATGAGGAGAGGCTAGCAGGCTGTACCACCGTGAGGACCGCCAACTCGTGGCTTTCGGGTTTGCATGGAATTCGGTGGACGTACTACTGTCTTCTGAAACCGCCATGGGGGACATGGGCCCTGAAGGTGGAGCGCATCGCCGCTGACTATTCCTGGCACTCTGTCACCTTCCGGTTGAAAGACCCTCCTGGGTCTTCCGCATGTCCGGCAGTGGTTCCGTCCGCGAGGAGTAGTTCATGGTCAGCTTTCGGCCCTTGGCCCGCATCGCGTCGGTCTTGACCACCCCGCTGGCGCCCGAGGACTTCCTGGCGCTCTTCAACCCGGTCTATTCTTCCCGTCAGTTGCGCGGAGTGGTCACTCAGGTAGTCCGTGAAACGGCCCAATCAGCCACGATCTTCTTCCGTCCAGGCCGCGGCTGGCATGCCCATCTCGCCGGTCAGTGGGCGAGGATAGGTGTAGAGCTGAACGGAGTCCGCCAATGGCGGTCCTATTCACTGAGTTCACCAGCCGGCAAAGACCCGGCCATTACCGTCACTGACGTTGGATCCGTGTCAGGAACCCTGGTCCGCGAGACGAAGGTGGGGGATGTGCTTTTCCTGGCTCCGCCCCAGGGCGACTTTGTCCTCCCTGAGCACCCCCGATCACTGTTGATGCTCACCGCGGGAAGCGGCATCACGCCCGTCATGTCAATGATTCGGACACTCGTCCCCAGCCGCCCCGACGCGGACGTTGTACTGATCCACTCGTCCCGCGGGGAAGGCGACAGTATTTTCCGCGAAGAGCTTGCTGAACTCGCTGATCAATTTCCCAACTTCAGGCTGGTGCAATGGCACACCAAGGGTCGTGGCCGGATGAACTTCACGTCCTCTGCCGCTCTGGAAGAAGTTTGCCCGGACTGGCGGGGCAGGGCAGCGTACGCGTGCGGTCCCGAGTCCTTCCTGGATGACACCGCCGCATTGTGGAACCAAGTGGCGCTGGCTGATGCCGCCGCGTCCGGCAAGGAAGCCAGCAGTGGAACCGGGCAGGGTTCGCTCACTATTGAACGGTTCAGCACCGAGCTCCGGGGCGGGGACGGAAGCGAAGGTGGCCTGGTCACGTTCGAAGCTTCCGACCGCGAGGTGGTGGCCGAGGGCAGCGTCCCCATCCTGGACGTCGGCGAGGACGCAGGGGTGCTGATGCCCAGCGGATGTCGCATGGGTATTTGCCACAGTTGCCTCACACCACTGCTCGCTGGAAGGGTCCGGGATCTGCGCACCGGGGAGATCCACGGAGCCCCGGGGGAACTAATCCAAACGTGTGTCTCGGCAGCTGCCGGACCCGTCAACCTCGAAATCTGAGGAGTACAACCGCATGTCAATAGTTTCAGCCAAGAGCTCCGCCACCGCCGTCAGGCCCGAGACCCGGCCCGGTGCCCTCGCCCAAACGGGGAGGCCCACAATGCGGCCACCAGCGGCGGCGCATTTGAGCGACGAGCAAGTAGCCCAACTGGGCCGTGAGCTCGATGCCCTGCGTGATGGGATCCTTGCCAAGCGAGGCTCCAGCGACGCTGCCTACATCAGGCGCATGATCAAGATTCAACGTGGGTTGGAAATTTCCGGCCGTGCCGCGCTGCTGGTGGGCAGGAACAAGGCCGCCTGGTTCACAGGCACAGCACTCCTCAGCGTGGCCAAAATCCTGGAGAACATGGAACTTGGCCACAACATCCTCCACGGCCAATGGGACTGGATGCGCGATCCGGACATTCACTCCACCACGTGGGAGTGGGACTTCGTTACCCCATCGCGTTCGTGGCAGCACACGCACAATGACCTCCACCACCGCTGGACCAACGTGATTGGCAAAGACCGCGACGTCGGCTACAATCTCCTGCGCATGGACCCCGATCAGGAGTGGAAGCCCTTCAACGTGGGCAACCCCCTGTACAACGCCCTGCTGGCGCCTGTCTTCGAATGGGGCATCGCCATTTATGACTTGGAGATCCCGGAGTACAAGGAAGGCCTCAAATCGAAGGAGGCCATGAACAAGGACCTCAAAGCGTTGGGGCGAAAGGCCTTCAAACAGTTCGCCAAAGACTATGCGGCCACTCCGGCCCTGGCCATGGTGTCGGGTTCAGGGAAACAAGCCCTCTACGGCACACTCACTGCCAACGCCGTCCGTAATGTCTGGGCCCACGCCGTGATCTTCTGTGGCCACTTTCCCGAAGGAACGGATACCTTCACCGAGGAAATGGTGGAAGGCGAAACCCGCGGCGACTGGTACGTACGTCAGATGATCGGGTCTGCCAACATTTCCGGGTCACGGTTCATGCACCTCATGACAGGGAACCTGTCGCACCAGATTGAGCACCACCTTTTCCCGGACCTGCCATCCAACCGGTACGCAGAGCTTGCGCCCAAAGTCCGGGAGATCTGCGAACGCTACGGGTTGAAGTACACCACGGGGCCGCTGCTCAAACAGGTGGGCTCTGCGTGGGCCAAAGTCTTTAAGCTCGCCCTGCCTTAGTACTGGAGCCCAGCCCAGCCATCGTCGAGAATCCGGTACTACAGTGGACGTATGGCTGCAAGCCGCAATCCGCTCGATGAACTGCGCGAAACCATTGGCCATCTGGCCAGTCAGCTCAAGCTGTCCGGTTCGGAACGTGTCGATGAACTGGTGGGTGACGTCATCGGTGCCAGGCCCGGGCCGGCCCGCCCGCTATCCGAGGTTCAGGCCGAACTTGACGCGCTGGTGGGTCTGGAGACCGTGAAGGAACAGGTGCGGGCGCTTGTGGCATTGCTGCGGGTACAGGCCCGTCGTAAAGCGCATGGCCTGCCAGAGGTGGCCACATCACAGCATCTGGTGTTCCTCGGCAACCCCGGCACTGGCAAGACGACAGTGGCGCGGCTCCTGGCCGAGATGTATCGCGCGGTCGGGCTGCTCCAGAAAGGACACTTGGTGGAGGTGGACCGTTCGGCTTTGGTGGGGCAGTACGTTGGGGCGACGGCCATCAAGACGGACCGGGTGATCCGGCGTTCGCTGGACGGTGTTCTGTTCATCGACGAGGCCTACGCGTTGGCCCCGGAGGACGGCCGGATGGACTTCGGCCCCGAGGCGATCGAGGTCCTGCTCAAGCGGATGGAGGACCACCGTCACCGTCTGGTGGTGATCGTGGCAGGGTACCCGCGGCTGATGGAGTCCTTTTTGCTGTCCAACCCCGGGCTGCGTTCCAGGTTCGCCCGGGAGATCACGTTCCCGGACTACTCTGTCGATGAACTCCAGACGATCTTCCATCGGATGCTGGCCCAGCATGAGTACACGCTGGAGCCGGGTGCGGACCAGATGCTTCGTCGCATCCTCGCCGGGCTCCATGCGGGCGAGGACTCCGGCAATGCACGGTTCGCCCGCACGCTGTTCGAGCAGGCACTCAACCGCCAGGCTCTGCGCCTCTCGATCGACGAAGAACGAGGTCTCGACACTCTCGATCGTGAGACGCTCATGACGCTCACCGGGGACGACATCGTCGAGGCCGCCCTTGCCTTGGGTGAGGAGCCGGAACCAGAACCGACGCCCGAGCCGGAGCGTGCGCGCTGGTGGCGCTGGCTGGTGTGAGCTGGCCGGACTGAGCTCGCCTAACTGAGGGGTTCAGTGCCGCACGTGATCACTGCGTAGGTGGTCCGATCAGCTCCGTGAGAATAGTGAGGGCTTTGGCAAGCTGCAGATCCGAGGCGGCTCCGTAGCCAAGAACGAGTCCATTTTCGGGCGGGCGGTCCGCATAATACTCAGCCAGGGGGATGACCCGCACTCCCAGTTTCAGCGCTGCGGCGGCCACGTTAGTGGCTTCCGGGTTCTTGAACCGCACCACGGCGTGCAGGCCGCCGTCGAGGGCTGAGAGTTCCAGGTCAGTCCTGGACCCCAGCCGGTCAATGAGAAGGGACCGGCGGTGCGTATATTCCCGCCTGGCCCGCGTGATGTGCCGGGAAAGCCCGCCTCCGTGGATGTAGTGGGCAATTGCCGACTGCAGTACGCCGGCAACAGGTGTGTCCAAAGCTTCCCTCGTGGCCTTTAGCCGTTGACCGGAGTCGCCGCGAACCACCAGGTATCCGCATCGCAGCCAAGGGCTGAGGTTTTTGGAGAACGTTCCGAGGAGGACTACGTCCGCCCCGCTGGGCAGGGATGCCACGGCGGGGAGAGGCATTCTGCTGTGTCTGAATTCGCTGTCGTAGTCGTCCTCCAGCACAAGTACACCGTGCTGGTCCGCCCAGTTCAGCAGCCCCAGCCTTTCCTGAACGGTCATCCTGCCGCCCAGCGGGTACTGGTGGCTGGGTGTCACCAGAACTGCGTCCGGGATCTCCTTGAGCTTTGCCAACTGTGAGCTCTTCAGGCCGTTTTCATCCACGGGCAGTGTGGCGAGCCGGGCGCCGGCCGCCGACATGACCCGGCGCGCAGTAGGGTAGCCGGGGTCCTCAACCAGGATTCGCGGCTGGGTGGCCCGGCTGCGGAGCATGGCGACGATGAGATGCAGCGCGTCGCTGGTGCCCCCGGTGATGATGACGTCATCAGCGTCGACGGCGAGGCCCCTGGACACGGCCAAGTGATCAGCGACAGCTTCACGCAGTGCCGGGATCCCCAAGGCGGGCGGGAGTTGGACCTTGCCCTGTTCCGCGACGGCCAACTTCCAGGCACTGCGCCATTGCCTGTCCTGAAACGGGGATCCGGAGGGTCGGCCAGGCGTCAGGTCTATGCGCTCAACCTGGGGCGAAGTGCTTGATGGTTTCCTGCCCTGAGATGGGCGGCTGTGGATGTCCGGACGGATGGCCACTTTGGTGCCGCCCGCGCCGTTGCTCACCAGGAACCCCTCGCCTGAGAGTTGTTCAAACGCCCGCACAACAACACCCCTGGAGATGCCAAGTTCCGCGGCGAGCCTACGGGTGGCCGGCAGGGTGTCCTCAGGCTGCAGGACACCGGTGAGGATGGCGGCCCGCAGCTGGCTGGCAACTTGGGCTGCGAGGGAATTGGGGTGGTTCCTATCCAGCTCGATCGGTAGCTCAGCTACTGCCATTTGGACCTCCAGACTTATGCAATCTTGGATCTAGTGTAGGACCAAAGGCGCTGGGAGCATGGAAAAGGTCACCTGAAGCGCTGCCTCCTTGCAGCCCGACGAAAGTGGGAAACAGTGTTCAACGGCCTCAGCGCATTTCCGCTCACCCCCTTGGTGGGCGAACGCGTGGACCTCAAGGCCCTCGGCAAAGTGGTGAACCGCGCTGCGAAGGCCGGAGTGGACTCGCTGGGTGTTCTCGGTTCAACGGGAAATTACGCCTACCTCTCCCGGGAGGAACGCAGGGCAGTGCTGGAGACGGCGGTGGAGGCTTCCAACGGCGTCCCGGTACTTGCTGGCGTGGGAGCTGTGCGCACCCGGGACGTACTGCTGCATGCAGGCGATGCCCAGCGCGCCGGGGCTCAAGCGTTGCTGGTAGCCCCGGTGTCCTATCAGAAGCTTTCCGACGCCGAGGTATTTGGACTCTTCGAGACTGTGGCGGCAGAGTCCGATCTTCCGATTGTTGTTTACGACAATCCGGCTACCACCGGCTTCACCTTCAGCGATGACCTGCACGCCAGGATTGCCAGGATCCCGGGAATTGCCTCCCTCAAGATTCCGCCGCCCGCGGCCGGAGAAGTCGCTGCCCGGGTCACCAAGCTCAAGGCCGGATTGCCCGGCCACACATCACTGGGCATCAGTGGCGATTGGGTCGCCGCGGACGCGTTGCTTGCCGGATGCAATGTTTGGTACTCAGTGATTGCGGGGGTGTTGCCTCGCCAGGCACGGGCCCTGGTTGATCACGCCGTGGCTGGCCGAAGAGATCAGGCGCTGGCGGCATCCGCGGACTTGGAACCCATCTGGGCCCTGTTCCGTACCTATGGAAGCCTTCGCGTCGCCGCGGCTTTGGCTGAGGATCTTGGCGTGGTGCCGTCCTCGGCTTTGCCGCTGCCACTGCGCGGTTTGGATGCCGAGGGCCGGGACTTGGTGGCCTCAGCCATTCGTCAATGTGGTGTGGAGGCTTAGCACTTGGCTCAGGATGGAACGTCCGGGACATTTCGCGATGGTGGCGGAAGGGGAGTGGGCCTGGCCGGGAAAGGCCAGGATGCTGAAACGAACCAGCCAGGTAGTTTGGGTGGCCTTGCCCGCTATGTAGTAGCCGCTACCTTGGCACGCAGCGCGGACGGCGGGGCTGTTGTGGCGATAGTCCTGTTGGCGACCACTAGTGGTTCGTCAGGGTGGTTGGCCGGGATTCTGGGTGCTTGCATCACGGCGCCGCATCTCTTCGGGCCGCTGGTAGCGCGCAGGCTGGATACAGCCGCGGATGGCAGGACTGTTATTGCTTGGGCATGTGTTTTCCATGGGGCCACCCTGGCTGCGGCGGTTCTTCTTTTCCCGGTGACTCCGCCCCTGGTGCCAGGGCTCATCCTCATCGCCTCCGGACTGGTGGGTCCACTCCTCACAGGCGGCATCAGCAGCAGGTTGACAGCAATTGCCGGGCCGGAGCGGATCAGCCAGCGCCGGGCTCAAGGCTGGGACGTGGCCAGCTATGGCATCGGTGGCACGATCGGACCGTCATTGGTTGCGGCGGTCTCGGCTTGGGCCAACCCGGCCGCTGCAGCATTGATCCTTGCAGCATCGACTTTCGTGGCAGCGGCTCTCATCAGGCTTCTGCCCTACGCGCGTCCGGCCTCCGCTGCCGCTGACGTTCCACGGCCTGGCCGCACGCTCCTGATGATGATCTCCACCGGCCCGCTTCGACGAACCCTCTACATGACCGTTGTGGTGGCATTGGCGGTGGCCGCCCTACCCATCACCGCGGTGGCGTCCACGGGGGAACTTGGCGTAGCGCCAGCCGCGGCCGGTCTTTTGACGGCAGCCTATGGGCTCGGCGGACTCCTGGGTTCTGCGGGCGTTATGATCCGGCCGCTGAAAACCGATGCGGATCCGTTGATAACCTGGCTGGCCGCTACTGTCGGGATTGCTCTGGGTGGGGCAGCCTTGGCGGGGACCTTCCCGACGGCGGTTGCGGCCTTTGCTTGTGCCGGCGTGCTGAACTCCTACTTCTTCGCCGCCACGTTGGCGGCCCGCAGCGAATACGCACCGCCCGCTGCGCGAGGTCAGGTGTTCGTCTGGATCGGCGCCCTGAAAATCACTGCCGGTTCAGCCGGCACAGCATTGGCGGGAGCACTCATCGCCCCTGCTACCCGCATGCCGTTGTTCCTTGCATCCGGGCTCATTGTCCTGGCCGTCGTGGCATCCATGGTGGACCGGCGCAGCGATTAAGGTAAGTGCTGATGGATTCGCACGCCTGAGCGTCACAAACGCCAGGCGCGAGTCCATCGCTCGTTGACCCAAGGTGCAGGTCAGCAGGCGATCACATTGACGGCGAGGCCGCCCCGGGACGTCTCTTTGTACTTGCTCTTCATATCGGCACCAGTCTCGCGCATGGTCTTGATGGCTGCGTCGAGGGAGACGTGGTGCATGCCGTCGCCGCGCAGGCTGATCCGGGCGGCGTTGATGGCTTTGTTGCTGGCCATCGCGTTGCGTTCGATGCAAGGAATCTGCACCAAACCGCCTACGGGGTCGCAGGTAAGGCCCAGGTTGTGCTCGATCCCGATTTCGGCGGCGTTCTCCACCTGTTCAGGGGTGCCGCCGAGGATTTCGCAGAGGGCTCCGGCCGCCATTGAACATGCTGATCCGACTTCCCCTTGGCATCCAACTTCGGCCCCGGAAATGGAGGCGTTCTTCTTGAAGAGGACTCCGATGGCAGCTGCGGTGAGAAGGAACCGCACCACGGATTCTTCGTTGGCCCCGGGGGTGAACATCATGTAGTAGTGCAGTACCGCAGGAATGATTCCGGCAGCGCCATTGGTGGGAGCCGTGACGACCCGCCCGCCGGTGGCGTTTTCTTCGTTGACCGCCAGGGCGAACAGGTTTACCCAGTCCACGGCGCGCAAAGGATCGCTGGTGTCGTCTTTGGCCTGCAGGTCTGCCAGGAGGCGGGGCGCACGACGCCGGACCATCAGGTTGCCGGGCAGGTGAACTTCGGTTCGGCTACAGCCGCGCGAGACGCACTCCTTCATGGTTTCCCAGATGTGGAGGAGCTCCGAACGGGTTTCCTGTTCGCTGCGCCAGGCGCCCTCATTGGCCAGCATGACGTCGCTGATTGAAAGGCCGTTCTTGGCGCAGTGCGCCAACAATTCCTCGGCGTTGGAAAAAGGGTAGGGAAGCTGCACCGTATCCGGCTGCTCGTCAGCCACAGCGTCTTCGTCCACAACGAAGCCGCCTCCCACCGAGTAGTAGACGCGTTCCGCCACAACGTTCCCCTGACCGTCGAAGGCCTGGAACCGCATGCCGTTGGGGTGCGCCGGAAGGGACTGCCGCAAGTGCAGCACCACGTCCTTGGCTCTGTTGAAGGAGATCATCCGGCGCCCCGCGAGCAGGATCTTCCTGGCCTCCGTGGCTTCGTCTACAACGCGGTCTGCCGTGAGGGTATCCACGGATTCCGGGGACTCTCCCATGAAACCCAGGATGACCGCCTTGTCCGAGCCGTGCCCGCGACCAGTAGCCCCCAAGGAACCGAACAGTGCGGCGTGGAGGCGATCAACGCCGTCGATCTTCCCTTCACTTTCAAGGACTTGCACGAACGAGCGGGCCGCGCGCATGGGCCCCACGGTGTGGGACGACGACGGGCCGATTCCGATCGAGAACAGGTCAAGGGCACTCAGGGCCATGGGATACCTCCGGGTGGAAAATGGTTGGGGTCTCCTAACAGCTTGGGGGCGAACGCAGGCGGGCGTCCATCGGGAACTTTTGAACAGAACTTCAAGCAATACTTAACGTTTTGGTGTGCGGTCAGGGACGAGTCACGCTGTGGGCCGGGCGTCTGTAGCTTTCCGAAGTTCACTGACGACGGCGGCGATCGCCGGGGATTCACGGCTGGCAGCGCGGTGCAGGACGATGATGTTGCGCCCGTACCCCGGATCGACGCGGCGTACCACCAGGTCCTCGGTCTCGCGTCCGAGGTTCAGCTCACTCATCAGGGCTACGCCCAGGCCGCCGCGAACCAATCCGAGCATGGCCATAAGGTTACGGCAATTCGCTACGACATTCGGCTCAAATCCGGCGTCCCGACAGGTTTGGCGAACGAACTGCTCAAAGACACTGCCTTCCTGGTCCAGGATCCAACGTTCGTCAGCGAAGTCTGAGAGCGTAGCGTCTGTGGACCCGTGCCGGTCTCCCGGGAGGCAAAGGATGATCTCGTCTCTGCCCAAGATGGTCTTTACCAGCCCCTCATCCTGGATGTCGTGCAGGTCATCCACCACCGCCACATCAAGGTGCCCGGCCCTCAGCTGGGCCACACTTTCGAAGGGTTCCAGGTCCGAGACCGTCAATTCCAGCCGCGGATAACCAGCCTGCAGGGACATGAGCGCCGAGGGGAGCACTGTGCTGCAGAAACTGGGGAAGGCGCTGATGGACAGCCGCCCACGGACGTCTGTTTGAAGCTTTTTCAGGTTGGCCTCAGCCGCCTCAACCTCGGTGGCGATCCTGGCATAGTGTTCCACCAGCATTGCCCCGGCCTCAGTCAGCCGGACATTCCTCCCGGCGCGGACCAGCAGTGCCAGTCCTGCCTCCCTCTCAAGCACGGCCAACTGCTGGCTTACCGCCGATGTTGTCATGTGCAGCTTGGTGGCAGCGGCAGTCATTGTTCCCTCGAGGGCCAGGGTTTTGAGGATGTGCAGCCGGCGGATATCGAGCACAGGGGCCTCCTTTGGTTTAGGACCACTTAACCTTAGAAGCGCGGGCTCTAGCTACTTGCCGACGACGGGTGGATAAATCCCAGCGTCGCGGCACCTTGTTCGTCGATGAGCCGGCCCAGGTGCTTGCTCATCCTGAACACCACGCTCCGATCGACAATTCTGGCGCTGGGCACAGCTGCTTCCAGAGCGGCTTCGAAGCGCATCACGTCCGACATTTCCCGTAGCCATACCGCCACCACGAGGTTGTACTGACTTGCGACTGCCAGCGCTGTGCGCGCTTCAGGAATCCGGGCCATGAGTCCTTGCATTTGCTGGATGTGTTTTGCGGCAGTCCGCATGAAGTACCAAGCGTAGACGGGCCAACCGGTGACTGTCCGGGCCACGTCGGTTCGGATCCGGAGCAGGCCATCTGCGCGCATGCGGGCAAGCCCGTCGGCGACGCGCTGCTCGCTGAGGCCGTGCTCGGCAGCGATCCGGCTGACTGGACGCCGCCCGTCTTCAGTCAGGCAGTGGCGAAGAGCCGCTTCGACATCAGGGTGCACTGCCCGCGGTGCCCTGGCTCGAGGCGGGCGGGGCCGTGGGACCTTCGCGGCATCTTGGGAACTCAGGGCTCGCATCCTCCAGTCGGAGGCCTCCATGACTATCTCGGTGACCAGGTGGGTTTGGGTGTTTCTGACGCCGTCCAAAGCGCCAATGCTGTTGGTGACAATGTCCCAGATGGACAGGGGACTCTCGGCCAGCATGGTGGCCAAGAGGTCGCGCCCGCCCGAGGTGTGGTCCAAGGTCAGCACTTCCGGGATCTGTGAGAGGTGGCGGGCAACCTCGCTGATCTGCTGAGGGTGGCAGGTGATGTCGATCAAGGCAGAAGCGCCGCCGGGGAAGATGCCGGTGGTCCAGGCCAGCCCACGTTCCCGCAACGACTCCCACCGCCGGGCCAGAGTTACGGCGTCCACTCCGATCACAGGTGCCAGCTCACTCCAAGGTGCCCGGCCTTCGATTTGAAGAGCATGGATGATGCGCTCCTCAAGGGGATCAAGCATGTTTTTCGACATGAGATGAAGCATATCCATGGAAAACTGCAATTTCATCAATCGGAAACATGTAGCTTTCAAGATGTTGTGATCCCGTTCACTTCTCATCACATCGGAGCGTTCATGCGTACAACTGCGCAGAAATCCACCACAGCGGCCGGTGCCGTAGGCTTCCTGGTGGTCATGGAGCTTGGCAGCGGCATCCTTCAGGGCTGGCTGAATCCTCTGTTCTCATCCATCGGCGAACACTACGGAGTCTCAGCTGCATCCCTCAACTGGATCAGCGCCTCCTATCTCTTGGCGACGGTCTTGGTTGTTCCCCTCCTGTCCAAGCTTGGCGATATCCACGGCCACAAGCGGATCCTGATGATCGCCACAGCAATCGTGGCCGCGGCGTCCGTCCTGGTGGCCTTCGCACCCAACTACGAGTTGTTCCTCCTGGGCAGGGCAATTCAGGCACCGCTGGCTGTTTTCCTTCCCCTTGAATTCGCCATCGTTCACCAGCGTGACTCGGCGCGCTCCGGGAGAAGCATTGGCAGGCTCGTCGCGGCGCTGACACTCGGGGCGACCATAGGTGGCCTGCTCTCCGGATTCGTGCTGGACGCTGTGGAAAGCTTGTCCATCACCTTGCTCATGCCCGCGATTTTCATGGCGCTGTGCCTTCCCGGGATCGCGATCTTCGTCAAAGAATCGCCGCTACGCAGCAAGGGCAGGGTGGACTACTTAGGCGCGTTGCTGCTCGGCGGCGGTTTGGCTGCCCTGCTGGGCGGCGCCTCCAACCTCTCAACATGGCCGCCCATGGGAACTGCGATCGCCATGCTGGCTGGTGTTGCACTCCTCGTTGCCTGGGTGATGTCGGCCCGCCGGATTGAGCACCCCTTGGTGAACCTGAACATGCTGCTCCGAGGCGGCCTCGGGCTGCCCATCATCGTCGCTTTCCTTTATGGCGCCCAAATGTTCGGCGCGCAGGCGCCTATCTCGGTCTACCTTCGCTCCGACCCCGCCACGCTGGGCTTCGGCTTTGGCGCTGCAGCCTCGGCCGCAGGAACAATGCTCAGCATCATGGCATTGGCAGCGTTTCTGGGGGCGTCCCTCAGCGACCGGGTGGCCCGTGCACTGGGCGGTCCGCGAAGCGTAGCTCTAGGCGGCGTCCTGAGCGCTGTGGCCTACGTCTTCATGATTCTGGCACCGGGAAGCCTCGTGACTTTCGCTGTGTGGCTGGTGATCGTAGGCCTGGGTGCCGGCCTGGTCAGCGGCACGTTGCCAACGCTGGTGGTTCAACGGGCGGCCGCAGATTCGGTGGGAATCGCCTCCGGTCTGTACAACACTGCCCGCACTGCTGCCGGCGGCGTAGCAGGAGCACTTTTCGCGCTGCTGATGGCTGCATTGGCCACGCCCACAACGGCCGGACCAAGGGCTGCCACCGAGCTGTCCTTCCACGCTGTCTGGTGGATCTGCGCAGGCCTTTGCCTTCTGTTCGCTGTGGCTGTCCTCTTCATACGGCCTGCGAAGCCAACCGCACCATCCGTTGCTGCATCGGCTGATGCCGACGCCCTCGAACCCGTCAACTGACACCCCACCCAACAAAGGAGTATCCAATGACCGTTTCCATCGACATCACCTCCAAGGCCGCCCTGCGGGAGGCTGTGCAGGAGTCCGTGACCGCCGTCGGGCCTTCCATTCTGGAACTTAGCCACACAGTCCACGCATTGGCGGAGATCTCCTGGGAGGAGCATCAATCGGCTGCGTCCGTGGCCGACGTCCTGCGTGCAGGTGGATTTGACGTCACGGAAAGCGCCTATGGCGTCCCGACGGCGATCGAAGCAATCTACGGTACCGGGGAACTGACTGTAGTGATCTGTGCAGAGTACGACGCCCTTCCCGAGGTGGGTCATGCCTGTGGCCACAACATGATCGCCGCTGCCGGCGTTGGCGCGGCGTTGGCCCTCACTCGGGTTGCTGATGCTGCCGGACTTCGCATCAAACTGCTCGGCACCCCGGCTGAAGAGCACGGCGGCGGAAAGGTGTCCCTGCTGCAGGCAGGTGCTTGGGAAGATGCCGCGTTCTCGCTGATGGTTCACGGGATGACGGGGACGGAACGTAGCGCCTCGGCATTCACCATGGCGGCCGTGGAACGCTTCGAAGTCCAGTTCAAGGGAAGCGAAGCCCATGCTGCCGGCGCGCCGGACAAGGCCATTAACGCCGGAGCGGCAGCAAGCCTGGCGCTGATGAACATGGCCGTGCTCCGGCAGCACCTGCCGGAAAATGCCAATACCAATGCCTTCATTTCTCACGGTGGAGGCGCAACGAATGTCATCGCTGGTGACTCGACTGTCCAAGTGGAAGTCCGTGCCGGCGACCTTGACGTGTGGCGGAACCTCAAACGGCGGGTACTCGCATGCTTCGAAGGCGCGGCAATCGCCACCGGCTGCACGTGGACTCACCGGCAGACCGAGCACCCCTACGCTCCGCTTGAAACCCACCCCGGTCTGGGACGTTTCTGGGATCAGAACATGGAGGCTGTGGGGAGGCCTGTGGACTCGACGCCCGTTTTTGGCGGGGGATCCTCTGACATGGGCAACGTCTCTCAAGTGCTCCCGTCCGTGCACGGGATGGTGGTGGTGCGCAACAGTACGGCAGTTCCGCATCACCCGGACTTCACCGCCGACGCCATCACTCCTGAAGCGGATCAGGCAGTTCTCGACGGCGCAACTGTCCTGGCCCTGACAGTCCTTGACGCGGCCCTGGACACGGCCCTGAGAAACGAACTGCTGGAACTTCAGGGTGGCCGTCGCCCTGGCGCCACCACGGTAACCCTGGAGGCCTGACCACAGCAGTTCCCAACGTCAGAACGGCACCCCTCAGGCGAAGCTTGAGGGGTGCCGTTCTGAGGGTCCAACGGTGACCGTGCGGTCAGCCGCCAGCTTGCTAGGAGACTGGATCTTCGGTGTGATTCGTGGGCTTATGACCGGCAATTGCGGCGCGGACGTCGCCTTCCTCGTGGCCTTCCTTCTTCTTGCCAAAAGGCAGCACCTTGAGCAGTGGGTGCAGGATGAGCATGATGACCAGACCCCAGATGGCTCCCAGAATGGCTGAGCACAAGGTGTTGACGAGCCAGGCGAGGAAGCCGCCCACCACCGGGATCCCGGCGAAGGGTGTCTCGAGCACATGAACAAGGTCATAAGGCCCGTGCCAGCCGAGGTCGTGCGCACCCTGCAGCATGATGTGGCCACCAACCCACAGCATGGCGATGGTCCCAATCAGGGTGATGGCAGCCAGTACAGCCGGCATTCCCTTGACGAGCAGGCGGCCGAAGCGCTGGGAGCTCCCGGAGTCCTTGGTGGTCAGGTGGAGGCCGATGTCGTCCATCTTGACGATGAGTCCCACTGCGCCGTAGACGAGGACTGTGATCACCACTGCTACGACCACCAGGATGAACGCCCTGACCCACAAAGACTCGCCGGCTACCTCATTCATGGCAATGACCATGATTTCGCAGGACAGGATGAAGTCGGTGGTAATGGCACCCTTGGTCACCTTGGCCTCAGCCTCGGGGCCGCGTTGTACAGCCGGCGCCTTCCCTGCGTCTGAATGGCCGCGGAGTTTGTGCCAAACCTTCTCGGCTCCCTCGTAACAGAGGTAGGTGCCGCCCAACATGAGGATGAACGGAATGACTCCCGGGATGAAGGCGCTGACCAGCAGCAGCGCCGGGAGGATGATCACCAGCTTGTTTCGCAGCGAGCCCCAGAAGATCCGCTTGATCATGGGCAGTTCGCGGGACGGGTCCGCCCCGGAGACGTACTGCGGTGTGACAGCGGCGTCGTCAATGACCACGCCCGCGGCTTTGGCCCCGGCTTTGGCGGCCCCTGCAGCGATGTCGTCCACGGATGCAGCCGCAATGCGGGCCAGAGCTGCAACGTCGTCCAAAAGCGCTACCAAACCGCCGCTCACAGAACCGCCCCGTCCTGCTCATGGGTGGACAGCAGAGTATGGCTACCTAAAGAGAAACGCGTTATTGGCATGCTCGGATTATATGCTGGCGGCGGCCACGGTTCTCAGAACGGGGAGCGGAGGCCACGCGGGCAGCCCTGAAACTGTCGGACGGCCCCCAAGGGGGAGCCGCCCGGATCAGTGCCAGTGGGTTAGTGCCAGCAGACTAGTGTTCGGTGTCCGCCGCTTCCTTCTTGGCAGTCTTCTCCGCGTCTTTCTCAGCACGCAGCGCCTCTGCCTCATGCTGCTCTTCGGCCTTTTCCTGGTGGATGACCTCGGCGAAGAGCTTCTCCATTTCCTTGGCGACCCCTGCCGCTGAGGCTGGATTCTGGCCGGTCACCAGGCGCTCGTCCACCGCCACCTTCTCTTCGAAGACACCTGCGGAAACGTGACGGGCGCCCTGTTCTTCCAAACGGTCTGCCAGGAAGAACGGGATGACCTTGTCCTTACCGGCGGCCACTTCCTCATCGTTGGTGAACGCGGCAACGTCCCGTCCTTGAACGAGGCGGAAACCGTTTTTCAGTTCCACATTCAGCAGTCCGGCGGGACCGTGGCATACCGCGCCCACCAGGCCGCCGGCGTCGTAAACGCTGGCTACCATGCGCTGGAGTCCTTCGCTGTCCGGGAAGTCCCACATAGTGCCGTGCCCTCCTACGAGGTAGACGGCGTCGTATTGTTCGGGATCCACGACGTCCACCCGGGCAGTGTTGTAGAGTCCGGCGCGTGTGGTTTCATCCTTGGTGAAGGCAACCTGGATGGGATCATCGGCATCAACCTCGTCGGCGGGAGGCTGGCCGCCCTTGATGGAGGCAAAATCGACGAAGTGGCCTGAATCTTTGAAGACCTTCCAAGGGTGTGCGGCTTCGGCGACGTTGTAGCCGGTCTTCTCGCCTGTGGTGCCGAGTTCGGAAACGCTGGTCAGTACCATGAGGATTTTCTTCATGAAGTGCTCCTTTCGTCCACCATCCACCCTACGCCCCACGTGATTCCGGCCCTGCGGGCATGCTGAAGCAACTGACGAATGGCTTAGAGGGTGACCGCGTCAGTCGAAAACCGTGCGGCGCGGGGGTCAAGCTCACTGCCTTGCCGTTGACTCAGGAGTGTGTAGAGCTCCGGCCTGCGTCCGCGGATCCACCGGCGACCGGTGGAAAGGGGTACGAGGCCCAGATCGAGATCGGCGGTGACAATCGCTTCGCCGGCCACCCAGGTTTCGGCGATGACCGAACCGTAGGGGTCGATGATCATCGCATTGCCCGTCCGGATCTCGTCGTCGTCCTTGCCCACGCCGTTGCTGAAGAGGATGAACATTCCATTGTCGTGAGCGCGGGCAGGTAGCCAGCGCATGAGCCACCCGCGGCCGTGCGGGCCGCGGAAGGCAGCTTGGATGGCCTCGGGATCTGTTGCGCGATTCTCCCAGAGGGCGGCCGGAATGGGCTTCATTCCCCTGGGGCTTCGGGAGTTGGTGCCCCCGGTTTGGTGAGGCGCCAGAAGCACGGTGGCGCCCAGGAGCGCGGTTGCCCGGACGTTTTCCACCAAGTTGTTGTCCCAGCAGATCAGGATTCCCATTTTGACACCCCACGGGGTGTCAAAAACCGTGAACCGGGAGCCACTGTCTATGGACTCGTGTTCGAAGGCGTGGATCTTTCGATGGGTGTGTTGTGTGTCATCGGGGAGGCATAGCGTGTAGGAGTTGTAGAGGCTGCCGTCGCTGCCGGCTTCCAGGAATCCAACGCCGATGCCCACACCCAGCTCCCGGGCAAGCCCGCTGACCACGCGCATGCTTGGGCCGTCCGCCGGCTCGGCAAGCTCCTCCAAACGCCGGGTGGTTTGCCTGCGAAGGTGCCAGTAGCCGATCAAGCACATTTCCGGGAATACCACCAGCTGCGCTCCTTCCTCTGCTGCCTTGCCCGCCAATCGGCGAATTGTCTGCAGATTAAGGTCCGGGCGGTCGGGTACAGCCTCGAATTGCGCGGTTGCGGTTCGAAGGGTTGTGGCGCGAGGGTTCGGGAGTGGTTCGTTGGGCATCGGGTCTCCTGGGTAGCGGTGTTTGACTCCTCCCATGCTTGTTCGCCTTATACATTCTGTCTATTGAATAATTCCTCTCTATCAATTCCATGTGGGAATGAAAGGTGTCAGAACTTCTGTAAGGTTGCGGAATGGAACTACGCCTGTTGCGTTCGTTTATAGCGGTAGCGGAGAATCGCAACTTCGGAGCCGCGGCGAGGGCGCTGATGACAACCCAATCCGCCCTCACCAAACAGATTCAACTCCTGGAGCGGCAGTCAGGAAGCGCTCTGTTCACCCGCGGGCGCCACGGTGCCGTCCTGACCGCCGCCGGCGAGGCCTTGCTCGCGGATTCCGTTGATCTGGTGCGCAGGGCAGACGCCCTGGCCCAGCGTATGGAGCGCGTGGCGATGGGCGCTGAAGGTGTGCTGAACGTGGGGTTCGGGATGTCTGCCATTGACGTTGCGCCGCGCGCCGTCGCCGTCTTCCGGGCTGGCCACCCTGGCGTGGACATCAGGCTCGAAGACATGTCCTCCACCGCACAATTCGAGGGCATCCGTAACGGTTCTCTACACGTTGGATTTGTTCGGCTCCCGGCTCCGCCGGGCATTCTCACCCGCGAGATTCGCAGTGATCAGCTGGCCCTAGCCATCCCATCCGGCGAGCCCGTGCCGTTGGCTGATCGCCGGAGTCTGCGTGAGTGGTTCCAGGACCGCCCGCTCGTCAGCCTGCTTCAGGCCAGGGGTCCAGGGCTCGCGGCTCAAACCAGCGAACTGTTCAAGGATCTGGGATGCAGCCCACCGTCGATGTACGGGACTTCGGACTTGCTGACAGTCCTGGCTCTGGTGGCCGCAGGAGCGGGTTCATCGGTGGTGCCCGCAAGCGTTTCAGCGATAGCACCCGAGGGGGTGCAGCTCGTCCCGATCGACCTCGACTCAGCATCTTGGAGTGTGGGGACTGCCTGGCTGGAAGAGTGCCGAAATCCCCTGATTCCGCTGTTTCTAGAGTTCACTCAGGCCACCTTGAATCTCAGGGGCTGAGGCATGGGGGACCGCCGGGGCATCCACGTCTAAGGCACTTTCGCACGTGCCATTTTGGGCTGTTGACATACTGGAAGTAACGCGGGTAACCTAAGTCACATGCCCCTCGGGTAACGCGCGTTACCAACAGCGTTTCCTGCGAAGCAGCCAGACAATGAAGCACTGGCAACACCATCGCATCAATCAAGAGCTCCGGAGCATTCAATGGCGAAAACCAACCCCGACGAGTCCGCACCTGTGCGGCAACGGGGAGTCACCATGAAGGACGTCGCCAACCACGCCGGCGTCTCCCGGACTGCAGTCTCGTTTGTGCTGAGTAACCGCGAAAACGCCAGCATTTCCGAGGAAACCCGCACCCGGATCAATCACGCTGTGCAGGAACTGGGCTATCGTCCCAATGCCGGCGCACGTGCGCTGGCATCCCGGCGCAGTGACTGGTACGGGATAGTCACTGAGATCGTCACGGCACCTTTCGCCGTCGACATCATCAAAGGAGCCCAAGACCAAGCCTGGCTTGACCGCCGGTTCCTGCTTATCGCGCCCTCCGACCAGGCCGATGCCGTAGGACCCAACCAGGGCCTGGAAGATGCCGCAACTGAAAAGCTGTTGGAGCAACGAGTGGAAGGACTTTTGTACGCAGCCACCTTCCACCGGGGCGTGCATGTTCCACAGAGCGCCAATGAAGTACCCACCGTCCTGATCAATTGTTTCGACGCGGACGGGAAGCTGCCCTCGATCGTCCCTGACGAGCGTGGGGGTGGACGCGTGGCGGTGGAACGATTGCTCCAAGCCGGTCACACCCGGATTGGCATCATCAACCTTGACCCGGATATTCCGGCTGCAGTGGGACGTTTGGAGGGTGCACGCGAAGCACTCGCCAACGCCGGACTGGAGCTTGACCCTGAACTGGTGGTGTCAGGATACGCAACGGCTGACGGGGGCTACGAAGCCACGTGCCACATCCTGGATCGCTACCCGGAAAGTGACAGGCCAACAGCACTGTTCTGCCTCAATGACCGCATGGCGATGGGCGCCTATGACGCCATCAAGGAACGGGGCCTGACCATCCCCGGGGACATCGCCGTGATCGGCTTCGACAACCAGGAACTTATTGCGGCCTACCTGCGGCCGAAATTGACCACGGTTGCGTTGCCCTTCGAAAAAATGGGCGCCTTGGGCGTCCAAACGCTCGCCGCTCTTACAGCAGGACAGCCGATCCTTGCCGACCAGCAATTGGTCGACTGTCCGCTGCTAGAACGCTCTTCGGTCTGACCGCGAAATCAACGTCGAAGAGCAAACCCTTACCCACCCCTTCACCTTGGACGATGAAGATAGGAAAGAGATAACCATCATGACACAACCCCGATACTTCCGGGCTGCCCGGATGACGGCGGCAAGCCTTGCAGTGGGCGCGATGCTGCTCACCGGCTGCACAGCAAATGTCACTAAAACAAGCACCTCCGACGCCGGAGCGAACGCCAGCGCGTTCCTCACCATTCCGCGTGAGGACATGGGCACGTTCGTGCAGAACTTCAACCCGTTCGCTCCCACGGTGAACCCGATGGTTCAGCAGTCCATCTACGAATCCCTCCTGATCTTCAACCCGGCAAAGGGAGACACGGTGCCGTGGCTGGCCACCGAGTGGAAGGCGGCAGAGGACGGCAAGTCGGTCACCTTCACCCTTCGTGACGGCGTGAAGTGGTCCGACGGGCAGCCCCTCGTTGCTGATGATGTTGCCTACACTTTCGAACTTCAGAAGAAGATCAAGGGCGGCTTCGAGTATCTGGACACCGTCACCGCCGAAGGCAACAACGTCACGTTCAACTTCAACAAGCCGTGGTCGCCTGCCCTCTACGACATCGGCCAACTCATCATCCTGCCCAAGCACATCTGGGCTGCTTTGCCGGACCCGGAAAAGGATACGAACGCCAATCCGGTGGGTACAGGACCGTACACCGAAGTGGATACTTTCCAGGCCCAATCCTTTGTGCTGAAGAAGAACCCCAACTACTGGCAGCCGGAGAAGCAGAAGATCGCCGGCATCAAGATGCTCGCCTTCGCAGGAAACGACGGCGCCAACCTCGCCGCCGCGAACGGGGATGTGGACTGGGCTCCGCAGTACATTCCCAACATTGAAAAGACGTTCGTTTCAAAGGACAAGGAACACCGCCAGTACTGGTTCCCCGCCACCGGTTCAATGATCAACTGGCAGCTCAATACCACCAAAGCGCCGTTCAACGATGTTGACGTGCGCAAGGCATTGAGCATGGCTGTTGACCGCGATCAAGTCACCAAAATTGGGATGAGCGGCTACGCCAAGCCGGCGGACTGCACTGGACTCTCCGGCAACTATGAAACCTGGAAGAACGCCGCGGTCAAGGACAACTGCACGTGGACCAACCACGACGTACAGAAGGCCAACGAGCTTCTGGACAAGGCGGGCTATCCCAAGGGAGCAGACGGGAAACGCACTCTCAAGGACGGGAAGCCTTTCGAGTTCAGGATTTCCGTGGGCGCCACTTCTTCCGATTGGCTGTCCGTGGCCAACGTGATCTCGCAGAACCTGGCCGAGGTGGGTGTCACTGCCAAGGTGGAGTCCCCGGACTGGGCTGCAGTGGTTGCCGGCTACGAGACCGGCGACTTCGACTCCGGGATCGTCTGGAGCGCCAACGATCCCAGCCCTTACAAGTACTTCAACACCACCATGGGCACCTCCACTGTGAAGCCGGTGGGCACCAAGACGTTTGATAACTACCACCGCTTCGGCGACGCGAAAGCCGACGCCCTGCTGGCCGACTTCGCTGCGGAGGCCGATCAGTCCAAGCAAAAGGACATTGCCAACAAGCTGCAGGAAGAGTACAACGACGCCGCACCCCTGGTGCCGCTGTTCTCCGGCCCTGAATGGGGTGCCTTCAACGACACCCGGTTCACCGGCTGGCCCACCGAGGGCAACCCGTATGCAACCCTTTCGGTCCGCGCACCCACAACGGTGCTGGTGCTGACCACGCTGGAACCGCGCAAGTAGCGTAGCCGGCCGCAATCTGCGTTCAGCCCTCACCGCACGCCCGGCGGCTCTCCGCCGCTAAACCGGCGAACCCGCCGGGCGTGCCCTCTCACACTTTCCGCAATTCCCGAATGGAGGGAAACCGTGCGCTTCATCCTGCGCCGCCTGGGTTTCTACCTGATCGCCTTCTGGGCATCCATCACCCTGAATTTCCTGCTCCCGCGGTTCATGCCGGGAGACCCCGTGTCCCGCATGTTTGCCCGCTCCCAGGACCGAATGCAACCTGAACAGATCGAGGCCCTGCGCAAGCTGCTGGGTGTTGATGACCGGCCCATTTGGGAGCAATACATCGACTACATGCACAACGTCTTCACCGGGCAGATGGGTGTCTCCATCTCCCGTTTCCCCACCCCTGTCACCGAAGTCATCTCGTCCCAAATCGGCTGGACACTCCTGCTGGGCGGAACCGCACTGGTGATCGCCGCCGTCGTGGGCAACTTGCTGGGTATCCTGGCCGCTTGGCGGCGCGGCGGAGCGATAGACTCCGCGCTCCCACCGGTACTGGTGTTCATCGGCTCGTTCCCGTACTTCTGGCTCGCCATGGGTGCGCTGTACCTGTTCGGCGTGGTGCTGGGTTGGTTCCCCATCCGGCATGCGTTCACGGACGGTTTGGAGCCGGCATTCACGTGGGAGTTCATCGGCGACGTCGGTGCCCACCTGGTGCTGCCGGCGCTGACGATCGTGCTGGTCTCCATCGGCGGCTGGATGCTCGGGATGCGAAACACGATGATCGCCACCAATTCCGAGGACTACATCACCATGGCCGAAGCCAAGGGCCTCCGCCCGGGCCGCATCATGCTCCGCTACGCAGCTTGCCAACTTCCTGGTGGACATCCTCTACGTCCGCCTCGACCCGCGCGTGCGCAGCAACTAGAGGACTGACCATGACAACCGCACTTCTCAAGCAGCCAACCCAGCCCACAGCTGTCCGCAAGCCCAACCGCAGCTTCATCCACGGCCTTATCAGCAACAAGAAAGCGCTGACGGGCATGGCCGTGATGATCATCTTCATTGCACTGGCCTTGCTGGCGCCGCTCCTGTTTCCGGGCGATCCGTCAAGAATCACCGCCATGGCTTCCCTGGAACCATCGGCCGAGCACTGGCTGGGTACCACCGCCAAAGGACAGGACGTCCTGGCGTTGACGGTCCACGGTTCACGAAGCTCGCTGTTCGTGGGCCTGACAGTGGGCATCGCATCGACGTTCATCGGCATCCTGGTTGGCCTGGCTTCGGCGTACTTCGGCAAATTCATTGACGAAGCACTCTCCCTGGTCACGAACGTCTTCCTGCTCCTTCCCGGTCTGCCGCTGCTGGTTATCCTGGCCGCTTTCCTTCCGCCCGGCCTGGGCACGGTGATCCTGGTTCTGGTGGTGACCGGATGGGCCGGCTCGGCGCGGGTCCTGCGTTCACAGGCGCTATCCATCCGTTCCAAGGACTTCGTGGCTGCGGCTGTTGTGTCCGGCGAACGGGCTGGCCGGATCATGTTCCGGGAGATCCTGCCCAACATGGCCTCGATCGTCATGGGCACCCTCCTGGCTTGCGTGATTTACGGAATCGGCGCGCAAGCTGGCCTGGAGTTCCTCGGACTGGGCGATGTCAGCACGGTCTCCTGGGGCAACAACCTCTTCTGGGCCGGCAATGAAGGCGCCTTGCTGACTGGCAGTTGGTGGGTCTTCGTTCCTTCAGGCGTGTGCATCGCGCTGGTCGCGTTCGCCCTTGCCCTGATCAACTACGCCGTGGACGAAGTCACCAATCCGCGGCTACGAAAGATCAAGACGCCCACAACAACACCCACGAAAGCCGAAACGAGCGCCGCCAAATGACCATCTCCCAAGTTTCTTTCGGCTCCCACGAACCCGTCCTGGACATCAAGAACCTCACGGTCAAGTACATCGGCGACACCCGCTCCACCACCGCCGTCGATCGCGTTTCCTTCAGCATTGGCACCGGTGAGGTGTTCGGCCTTGCGGGGGAGTCCGGCTGCGGGAAGTCCACCATTGCCAACTCGATCATGAGGCTCCTGAAGGATCCTGCGAAGATTGCCGGCGGCAGTATTTCCTTCGGTGGTAAGGACGTCCTCGCCATGAGTCCGGAGGAGCTGCGGCGCTTCCGCTGGCAGGACGTGGCCATGGTGTTCCAGTCGGCCATGAACTCGCTCAATCCAGTACTGACCATCGGCGAACAGATCGTGGATATCTTCACCACACACGCCGGTTACTCCCGCAAGGAATCAATGCGGCGTGCCGGTGAACTGCTGGAACTGGTGAGAATTGACGCTGCCCGGCTTAAGTCCTATCCGCACCAGCTCTCCGGCGGCATGCGTCAACGCGCTGTGATTGCCATGGCGGTGGCGCTCAAGCCGTCATTGTTGATCCTGGACGAGCCCACCACCGCCCTGGACGTGGTGGTGCAGCAGGAGATCATGGCCCAAATCAAGGAACTCCAACGCGAGCTTGGCTTCTCCGTCCTGTTCATCACGCACGACATGTCCCTCATGGTGGAACTCTCGCACCGTATGGCCGTGATGTACGGCGGGCGCATCGTGGAGACCGCCAAGGCCCAGGACGTCTACGCCACCCCCCGCCACCCCTACACCCAGGCGCTAATGGGCGCGTTCCCGCCGCTCACCGGCCCCCGCCTTCCGCTGACCGGACTGCCCGACGGCGTGAAGTTCCGCAACATCCCGGACCTCACCGAGGCTGCACCCGGCCACTTTGTGGCACCGTTCGGTGCCGACGCTTCGGTTGCTGAGCCCGCCAATCTGGAAGGAGCCGCACGATGAGCCACTCACTGATCACCCCATCGGCAGTGTCCAACACCGGCACCCCTGCCCTGGAGATTCGCGGCTTGGGAAAGACCTTTCCTATTGGCGGCCTCTTCTCCCGCGATTCTGTCCGCGCCCTGCACGGGATCGATCTGACCATCGGCAAGGGCGAAATCGTGGCGCTCGTGGGGGAGTCCGGTTCCGGCAAGAGCACCCTGGCCCGCTGTGTGGCGCGGCTCGAAAAGCCGAGCTCGGGGGAGATCCTCATTGACGGCGTCGACGTCCTGAAACGCGACCGGTTCCAAGCCTCACGTGCGTTCAGATCACAGTTGCAGATGGTGTTCCAAGACCCCTTCGGATCCTTGAATCCAGCCCACAGAATGGATCACTTCCTCCGGCGCTCACTGGCAATCCACGGCAAGAGTGGCAGAACGGAGCGGGAGACCCAGAGTCGGCTCGAAGAACTCATGACCACGGTGGGCCTGCAGGCCGACATGCTGAACTCGTATCCGCACGAGCTCTCCGGAGGCCAGCGCCAACGCGTTGCGATCGCCCGGGCACTCGCCGTTGAACCGCAGGTCATCCTGGCTGACGAGCCCACGTCCATGCTGGACGTTTCTGTCCGGATCGGCGTATTGAACCTGATGCGCAAGCTCCGCGACGAGCAGGGCATCTCCATGCTCTATATCACCCACGACCTCGCGTCTGCCCGTTACTTGGCAGACCGGACTGCGGTTATGTTCGCCGGCGAATTGGTTGAGGAAGGCGAATCCTTGGACCTTCTGGCCAACCCTGCGCACCCGTACACGCAACTGCTGGTTTCAGCTGTCCCGGACCCGGCCCGGGCAGGCTCGTATGATCCGGTCCGCAGGGCCGAATTGCGGAAAGCCGTGATGGCCTCACAGCACTGTGCGTTCCATGGCGATCCGAACCAAGCATGTTCGTCAGAGGAACCTGTGCGTCATCAGGTGGGTGACCCCGAAAACCGTCACTGGGTACGCTGCCACCTCTACCGGCCCTGGGCCGCTGCCGGCGGCCATGCCTTGGCCAGCGAGCCACTCCCACCCAGCCACCCGGCGTCGAACGCTCAAGAAAAGGCTTCCGCATGACTGAAACCACCCACCCGCTGGCCACCATTCCACGGGAAGAACTGCTCTCCCGCGCCGAGGCAGACCCCCTCCGACCGCGATTCCACTTTGTCTCGCCGGCCGGTTGGCTCAACGATCCCAACGGGGTCAGCCAATGGAACGGCACGTACCACCTGTTTTACCAATACAACCCTGAAGGTGCCTTCCACCACCGCATCCAGTGGGGTCATGCCACCAGCACGGACCTGGTCACCTGGAATGACCAGCCAGTGGCCTTGGAACCTTCTGCCGGACCCGATGCCGAGGGCTGCTGGTCCGGGGTGTTGGTGAACGACGACGGTACGCCCACCTTGGTGTACTCGGGACGGTTAGAAGACAAGGAGCTTCCCTGCGTCGCAGTGGGTTCCCCGGACCTGCTGACCTGGACCAAAGATCCCGGAAATCCTGTTATTGCTGCACCGCCGGCTGGCGTTGACATTACGGCTTACCGCGATCACTGCGTATGGCGCGAAGGAGACACCTGGCGCCAGTTGGTGGGTTCAGGAATCCGTGACGTCGGGGGTACCGCGTTCCTGTATGAGTCCTCGGACCTCAGGACCTGGGACTACCTTGGGCCACTGCTGATTGGCGACGCCTCCCAAGGGGATCCCGCAGACACGGACTGGACCGGGACCATGTGGGAATGCGTTGACCTGTTCCGGGCCGGTCAGGGACGGTTGGGGTCCGCGCCTGCTGACCACTCGCCCGACGTGCTGGTTTTCTCCGCGTGGGACGACGGCGAAACCCGCCACCCGTTGTACTGGACCGGCCGCTACGCCGGGGATACTTTCACGCCGGAGGCGCTGCATCGGCTGGACTACGGGGGCCGCTTCTTCTATGCACCGCAGTCTTTCCTGGATGAGTCGGGCCGACGCGTCATGTTTGGCTGGATGCAGGAAGGGCGAAGTGACGCGGCGATGGTGGAGGCCGGCTGGTCCGGAGTCATGAGCCTGCCGCGGCTCACCACAGTGGCCAACGACGGAACCTTGGAGTTTGCACCGGTTCCGGAAATCGGCAAGCTGCGCAGAAACCACACCAGCGTGCCGGCCCAAGTGCTGGTGGGAGCCGGAATACCGGTCACCACAGCTGTGTCCGGCAACCAGCTGGACCTTGAGCTGGATGTGCAACTGGCTCCCGGGTCAGAGATTCGTTTGGGCGTGCTGGCGTCGGCTGATGGCGCGGAGCAAACGGTGATCGTGCTTGGCCGGGATGCTGACGGAACCCCTACCGGTACCCTTCGGCTTGATCGCACCCGCAGCAGCCTTGACTCTGCCGTTGATGTGGAGGAGAAGTCCGGCCCCCTTTCCATGACGGACGGTCGTGTTCGCCTGCGCGTGTTGGTGGACCGGTCCGCCGTCGAAATTTTCGCCAACGGAAAGCCGCTCACCGCCCGTATCTACCCGACGCTGGGCGGCGAGGGCGTGACACTGGCAGCCACCGAAGGTTCGGTGCGGCTGCTCTCCTTCGATGCCTGGACCATGGCTGGGGTCTTTGAAGAGACCCGTAGCCTCCTGCCTGAACGGAAGTGAAACCCATGAAGAATTCACCATCAGTCTCACGCCGCGGACTTCTCACCGGCGCCAGTGCGGTAGCCATCGGCGGATCCTTGGCGCTGTCAACCCCCGCTGTGCCCGCCATGGCGGCGGGCGGCCCAGCTTCGAAAGGAACATCCCGGATGCGCCCGGCCTATCACTTCAGCGTGGCCGACAACTGGAAAAACGATCCCCAGCGGCCCATCTACCTGGACGGGGAGTACCACTATTACTACTTGTACAACGCTGACTACATCAACGGCGGTGGTGGCACGTCCTGGCGCCGTGCCACCACTACCGATCACGTCGCGTTCCGGGACCGAGGTGTGGCGATACCGAAGTTCAGCAACGGCAACGGCGACTGTTGGTCAGGTTGCATGGTGGTTGATGAGGGCAATACTGCGGGATACGGGGCAGGTGCGGTCATTGCCCTTGTGACGCAAGCGCCGGAAGGCCGTCAAGCCCAGTACTTCTGGTACTCCAAGGACAGGGGCCGCTCCTTTAAGCCCGGAGGCCTGGCTCCGGTACTGCCCAACCCGGGGGTCCATGATTTCCGCGATCCCAAGGTGATCTGGGACGCAGACCGTGGCCGTTGGTTCATGGCCAATGCAGAGGGGCAAAAGCTGGGTTTCTACACCTCCCCGGACCTGCGGTCCTGGACGCGTGTTGGCGAGTTTCTTCGCAGCGACCTCGGGCTGCTGGAGTGCCCCGACCTCTTTAGGATGACTGCCGACGACGGCACCTCCCACTGGGTCCTCGGGACCAGCGCCAACGGCAAAGGGCGCGGATTACCTGCCACGTATGCGTATTGGACTGGAGCCTTTGACGGCAGTTCGTTTACCCCCGACCACGCCGAGCCGGAATGGCTCGATTACGGCTTCGACTTCTATGGCGCAGTGACCTATCCGCACCACCATGCCTCGGGTGCGGAAGACCCCACTCTTCGACGCGCCATCGGGTGGGCCAATTTCTGGGATTACCCCCACAACACACCGACCCTTGCCACTGATGGCTACAACGGCGATGACATGATTGTCCGCGATGTCCGCCTCAAGCGTGGAAACGGCTCCTACTACCTCGCCTCCGCCCCCACCTCGGCATTGGGGGACCACGTGAAGCGGACACACCGGCTCGGTGATGTGGCGGTTGCTGGCACTCATGATCTGAAGATCCGCTCGAACGCCTACGATCTGAGCTGCGAGCTGGTGTGGAACCCGGACGCGCCGCCGGCCAATCTAGGGCTGGAAGTATGCCGTGCGCCCGGTGGAGGCAGGCATGTGGCGGCGGGCGCTTTCCTGCGGGGCCCGTTTACCTACGTCAACCGCCGCCCAACCATCAACCCCACTGGAGGCGAAACCCAAACCCCGGTGGACCCCTCCACTGGCCGCCTCACGCTACGCATCCTTGTGGATCGCACCAGCGTGGAGGTGTTCGTGGGCGATGGGCGCGTGGTGCACTCGCACAGGGTTTTCCCGCTTGAAGGCGACGACGGCATCCGCCTCTACGCCCATGAAGGATCGGCCACGTTCAAGGACCTGACCATCCGCGAACTCAAGGTCACCCCCTAGCCCGCCCGAAGACAGAGAGACAACTGATGGACTACCTCAAAACAACGTCAGACCAAGCGCATCCCGAGTTTGATGTGATGGTGGTGGGTGAAGCGCTCATGGACGTCGTGACCACCGGGACGCTCAGGGCTGAACACCCGGGCGGTTCGCCCGCCAATGTGGCCTACGGACTTGCCCGCCTCGGGGTCAATACCTGCCTCCTGACAGCCATCGCTCCGGACGCGTGGGGGAGGCGCATAGAAGAGCATCTCAGTGGCGCGGGAGTAGTGGTTCTGCCGGGATCAACATCGCTCACCAGGACGGCATCGGCCACAGCAACCGTTGCTGCCGATGGTTCCGCCCACTATGACTTCGACATCTCCTGGGAACTGGCGCCTCAGACGCCTGCGCACTTCCCGAAAATGCTGCACACCGGGTCCATTGCCACTTTCCTTGATCCAGGCGCCAGCGTGGTGAAATCCCTGCTGGAACAAGCCCATCGGCACTGCGTGATCACTTACGACCCAAACATCCGCCCGGACCTTCTTGGCAGCCATGCCGAAGCGAAAGCGGTCTTTGAGGACCTGTTGGCTTACACCGACGTGGTTAAACTCAGCGACGAGGATGCGCAGTGGCTATATCCGGGGATGACTTTTGACGAGACAGCCGCTCACATCCTGGGACTCGGAACCAGTCTGGCGGTCATTACCCAGGGCGCCGCAGGTTCCTACCTCAGCACCCCGGGCTTTGACGTCACCGTGCCTGCCGTGAAAACCAACGTTGCAGATACCATCGGCGCCGGCGACTCCTTCATGTCCGCCCTGATTCTGGGATTGCTCAACCGTGAAACGGAAGGCTTCGCTCCCGGTGTTCTGGAGCAGCTCGGACGAGCGGCGGCCGCGGCTGCGGCAATCACCGTTCAGCGCCCGGGAGCACATCCGCCCAGCCTTGAGGAACTGAACGGACTGCTCGAAAGTCAGCGGGTTGGATGAGAAGTATCGACGTGGCTTGAAGGCGGTCAGCGTGCGTGTGCTGCCTCAGGTGCAGGTGCAGGTGCAGGTGCGGTCGCGCGGAGTTTCTTGCTGCGTGCGGCGAACTCGGCGGGGAGTATCAGCACGATGACAACAATCAGGGCCAGGAGCAGCAACACACTGGCGGTGGTGAGGGCTGCGCTGACCTGCGAGGCCAGGTCCAGTGTGGCCGTCCCGCTCGTGGGGACCGTCGCTGCGGCGGCCACTGCGATGCCGAGCCCTAGGCAGGTGCCTACTTGGTGGAACGTGTTCACCAGGCCCGATGCCGCCCCGGCGTCGGCGGCTGGTGCTCCGGCGATGCCGAAGGAGGTCAGGGGCGCGAACGCGAGCCCTTGGCCGGCACCGATGAGCACCATGGGCAGGGCTACCCCGGGCATGTAGCCAGTCCCGACTCCCACCCCGCTGAGCCAGAACATCCCGGCAAGGGTGACCAGCACCCCGGCCAGCAGCGCGAGTGAGGCGGGCACCCTGCGGAGGAGGTGAGGGATGCTCATGGCAACAGCGAAATTGACCGCTGTCATGGGCAGGAATCCCAAGCCGGCCTGCAGGGGGTCGAATCCAAGGACTTCCTGCAGGAACCGGGTGGTGAAAAAGAAGAAGGAAATCATCGCTCCGAGGTACAGAAATCGTGCCAGGTAGGCTCCGGTGCGGCGGCGGCTTCTGAACAGGCGCAGCGGCATGATGGGCTGGGCGGCTTGCCGTTCGATGAGGACAAAAGCGATCAAAAGTACGACGCCGGCACTGACGGCCGTGAGCGTCACAGGCGAGTTCCAGCCCGCTTCGGCCGTGTGGATGATCCCGAACACCAGGGCGCCCACGCCGAGGGTCGCGCTGAGGGCGCCGAACAGGTCAAAGCGCCCGTTGACTCGTCCGGTCTCCGGGAGGAACCGGGGAGCGAGCGCGATCATTGCTACGCCGATGGGCACGTTGACGAAGAATCCTGCACGCCAGGAGATCCAGTGGGCCAGGGCCCCGCCGATGACCAGTCCGAGGCTGGCGCCGATGCCGGCGGTCGCACCGTACAGCGCCACGGCACGGGTGCGTTCGCGGCCTTCCGGGAAACTCGCAGTGAGCAAGGAAAGGGAAGCCGGGGCGACGATCGCGGCCCCGATGCCCTGAACTGCGCGGCCTGCGATCGCCCACCCGCCCGACGGTGCCAGCCCGATCAGCAGGGAGGCGATGGAGAACACCACCAAGCCGAACACAAAGACACGTCTGCGGCCGAGCAGGTCTCCTGCCCGGGCGCCCAGGAGCAGCAGGCCACCGAAGACCAGCGTGTACGCATCCTGAACCCACGTGAGTTCACCGGTGCCCAGGTGCAGATCGGCCTCCAGGCTCGGCAGTGCAGTGAAGATGACCGAGTTGTCCAGAAGGATCATGAAGTAGCTGACGAGGATGATCGCCAGAATCGCCGCAGGGTGGGCGGTAGTTGCGGGTGCAGGTTTCATGCTTTTCATGCAATCGTGATCCCCTCTTTGTGGGGAGTCACGGTTGTTCCGGGTACTGCCAGTCCCTCCCTCGGTCTGAGGCATCGGCGTAGCGTGGAAGCCATGACACACAGCGAGGACGTGCGGAAGTTCCTGACCACCCGCCGCGCCAGAATCACCCCCGATGAAGCCGGACTGCCCGTCTATGGCGGCAACCGGCGCGTCAGCGGCCTGCGCCGCGAGGAGGTGGCGATGCTCGCCGGAATGAGCATCGACTACTACATCCGCCTTGAACGAGGAAACCTTTCCGGCGCCTCGGACAGCGTCTTGGAAGCGCTCGGACGCGCGCTGAAGCTCGACGACGCCGAGTTGGCCCACCTTTTCGATCTGGCCCGTGCCGCCACTGCTGTTCCCCGTGTGAGGCGCAAGCGCAGTCCACAAACGGTACGGCCGAGTGTCCAACGCGTCCTCGATGCGATCACTGGGGCACCAGCCTGGGTCCGCAACGACCGCGGAGACGTCCTGGCCGCCAACGACCTTGGCCGCGCGCTTTATCTGGAATTGATGGCCGAACAGACAGTCCCGCCGAACAGTGCGCGCTTTACTTTCCTGAACCCGAAGGCGCGGGATTTCTTTGCCGATTGGGAACGTGCTGCCGATGACATGGTGGCCGTCCTCAGATCCACGGCAGGGAAAAACCCGTACGACAAGGACCTCACTGACCTGATCGGTGAACTTTCAACCCGAAGCGAAGAATTCCGGGGCCGGTGGGCACGCCATGACGTGAAGTACCACCGCACAGGCCGGAAGCGCCTGCACCATTCGATCGTGGGGGACCTTGACCTGACTTTCGAAGCGCTCGAGCTGGCTGCGGACCCGGGGCTGCGTATCAACATCTATACAGCAGATCCCGGGACACCCTCCGAGGACGCCCTGAAAGTCCTCGCCAGTTGGGCCGCGACCCAGCGCCAGGCCGTTGATGCCGTGGTGAAGGAGACGAACTAAGGAGCCTCGTTGACTACCAGCGTTGTGGCGATGGCCACTGGATGAGCAAGGGCAGGACCACTGGTGGGTGGTCCTGCCCTTGCTGCGATGGGTCGCGCCCCTGCGCCCGTCGGTCGGGCTACCTGTTGCGATGGTGTGCTGGAGCGGTTCCTTACGCGTACCGAGCGTGTTTGTCGGTGTCAGTTTGTTCCTCGGGGCTACATGATGCCTGTAGGAACGAGCAGTGCCCAGGCCAGCGCCGGTGCCACCAGGACTACTCCGCCGGCGTACATCATCAGCTGCTTGTAGACGCGCTGACGGTCATCTTCGCGGGCGTTGGCTACTACCAGGGCACCGTCGGTGGAGAAGGGCGATACGTCCACCACCGTTGCGGCGATGGCGAGGGCCGCCACCGTTCCCGATGCACTCAGTGAGCTCGTTGCCAGCAAGGGACCAGCCAAGGGGATGAAGGCCGTCAGCAGCGCGGTGGAAGAAGCAAAGGCTGAGCCTACGCCGATGACGTAGCAGAGAACCAGGGCGATGAGGAGCGGGGCTCCGAGTGCCAGGGCTTGTTCGGCGAGGGTGTCGATGACACCGACGTGCTGCAGGAGGGAAACGTAGGTGATCATGCCAGCGACGAGCAGCACGGTGGACCAGGAGACTCCGCCGATGAAGGTCTGGTGCTCTTTGATGTTGACCAGCGCCAACAGGAGCCCTGCCGAAAGTGCCACGAAGCCGATGGGCATGTGGAAGCCCAAGGCGCAGACCAGCATGGCGACGATGAGTCCCAGGGTCAGGATCTGCTGGCCGTGAGGCCGGGTGGCGCGTGCCTCGAGCTCGGCGTGCTGCCCGGCAGCGCCGTCGCGAAGTTTGCCCAACAGTGCGAACAGCACCACGGTGAGCACTGACAGGATGAGATTCAGTGCGAAGCTCGCTCCGAAAAGAGCACCTTGGGAGATCGGGAAACCGTTCTTTACAGCGATGTCATGCACCAGGACGCCCGCCACGGAGAGCGGGGAGAAGCCGCCGGCGTGGGCTCCGTTGATGATGAAAGCGCCCATGAGAACCGGGTGAATGCGTGATTCGTAGGCCAGTCCGATCGCAGCCGGTGCCAGCAATGCCACGGCGGCGGGGGAGAACGTGCCCAAGGCGGTGAGTGATGCAGCCAGGAGGAAGAATACCCACGGCAGAAGCAGCGTCTTGCCACGAACAAGCCGGACGCAGTTTTGGACGATGATGTCGATGGTCCCGTTCCGCTGGGCCATGCTGAAGAAGTACGTGACACCGATGATGGTGATCACGATGTTTGCCGGGAAATCGGCCAGGATCTCTTTGTCGGTCATTCCCAGCATGAAGTAGCCAACGCCGAAGGAGGCCACGAGTCCCATGACGCCGATGTTCAAAGGCCACTTGGTGGCGACGACGAACATCACCACGAGGATTACCAGTGGGATGATCTGGATGGCGGTCATGGTCGGCTCCGATTCAGGGGTGGCCGCCGGGTTGAAGATGGCACCCCCAAACAGGATGGCAATCAGACCCAGGATGACAGAAGCGGCAACCGTTATCAGCAGGATACGGCGGCGGTTGTCGGGACGCTGGGAATCTTCTTCCCGGAGGTCGCTCTCAGCCTCGGGAGCTGGTGTGAAAATAGTCTTAGCCATGGTGTTATCTCCTCATCGAGTGGCTGTTGCTAGTGAGGCTTCGACGACGTTGCCGAGAGTCTCCGGGAGGTGAATAGTGCTGGAGGCGATGGTGCGCGCTGTTCGATCGACACCCACCAGAAGGGAACCATCGTGTTCCTCGCTCCAGGTTTCGATGACGCCGGCAGGCGTCCTGAGCTTCAGCGCTGCTGGGGATGTGGTGCCGGCGATGGTGTTCATCACGGTGCCGGGCGTACGGGCAGCGAGCGTTAGGGCAATGCTGCCGGTGATCGCCAGGGCCGGATGCGGCTTGCCCATGGAGAGCATCATGACGTTGACGTCACCTTCGGCGTCAGGACCTTCGGGCGGGCCGACAATTGCGAGTTTGGGAACAGCCCGCGCGGCTTGAGCGGGAGTTGCTGCCATGCCCATCCGGACCGCAGCCTGGCGCCGTATGACGTCCAAGGTGTCCAACTGCAATTCGATGCCGGCTTTCCACGTGTCGTAGCGGGCAGTGTCCAGTCCAAGCTCCTCGGCCCGGACCATGACCACCGGTGCCCCAGCGTCCACCATGGAAACCGTCCAGCGGGTTCCGCCGGCAGTGATCGTGTCCGTTGCCGAGCCGGTGGGAAGTAGCTGTCCGGTGGTCTTGCCGGCCGGATTCTGGAATCCGAGCCCTACTCTGTACCCGGGAAACACGACGCCGGGCATCTGTGCGTCCGGGACGATCGGGAGGGCGCCGGCGGGAGTCGAGACCTGCTGAATGATGATCTGACCCGTGTTGGTGTTCCTCGTGACGATACGGGTGGAATCGCCGTCAGGAACTACCCACCCTTTCTCGATGGCGTAGAGGCCCACAACCGCCGAGCAATTCCCGCAGTTGCTGCCCCAGTCAACAGAGGCTTCTTCGATGCCCACCTGGGCGAACGTGAATTCGACATCCACATCATTTTCTGCCGGGCGGTTAAGGATCATGGCCTTGCTGGTGGTTGAAGTAGCCCCGCCTACGCCATCGATCTGACGGGAATCCGGGCTTCCGAAGAGGCGTGGCAGGAGGTCGTCCAGATTGGCGTTCGCCCTGTTCAGATCTTCAGTCTCAAAGACCCAGCACTTACTGGTGCCCCCGCGCATCCACTCAGCTTCGATCTTCATTGTGCTTCCCTGCCTCTCGTGGCATCTTGCGAATATTTGTTGCCTGTTATGAGGATGATGCGGATCACATATGAAGACAATGTTGGATGAATGAGGGGGAGTGTAGTGATCCTTCATTCACTGTCTGGGCAGGGTCAGGACGATCTTGAGGATCACTAATTCCCTGGTTTGCACACTGCTGCAGGCCCGGAATGTTGCGGAACTGCTTAGAATGAACCAAAGACAGGGAAGGCTGAAGCAGTGCTTAACGATGAGAATGTGGATTTATTTGATATCCGGCGGCTCGCCCTCCTGGTGGAGGTGGTGGAGCAGGGATCCATCACGGCCGCGGCTGACATCATGATGTATTCGCCCTCGGCTGTCTCGCAGCAGTTGCGTAAGTTGGAGCAGGAAGTGGGGCAACCCCTCCTCAACCGTCGGTCGCGCGGAGTTGTCCCCACGGAGGCGGGCCAGGTGCTGGCGGGTCACGCACGGAAGATCGTAGGTCAGATGCGTGCAGCGCGGTCCGACTTGGGCCAAATCGCCGGTTTGAACCGCGGCTCGTTGACCGTGGGCACGTTTCCCACGTTGGCCGGCTCATTTTTGCCGATGGTGATCCGCGCGTTCAAGAAGCGCTACCCGGCGATCGGTCTATCCGTGCGGAGCGCCCGCTTCGATGAGCTCGTATCGGACCTGGAGTCCGGAGTGACCGGACTGTGCCTGCTCTGGGACTACCCTTGGAACCGGTTCAACGATGAATCCATTCGCATCACTGAAGTCTTCCAGGAGAGCACTGTGATCCTGGTGGCCAAGGGGCACCCCCTGGCCGATCGTGACGAGGTGACCATGAAAGACCTCCGCAAGGAATCATGGATTGTCCGCGCGGAGGCCCATCCCGTGGTTGAGGTGCTTCAGCGATCAGCCCACGACGCCGGCTTTGAGCCGAACATCGGTTTTCTCGCCAACGATTACCAGGAGGCTCAAGCCATGGTGAGCGTCGGCATGGGTGTGGCGATGGTCCCCAAAACAGCAGTGGCCTTGCAACATCCGGACGTCAGGGTTCTAAGCCTCGGCGCTGATGCCCCGCTGCGTCGGGTTCTCCTGGCCCAGCGCCAGGACAAGGTGTACGCACCCGCCGAGGTCGCTTTCCATGCAACGCTTCTGGAAATTGCGCGGGAACGGGGCCGTGATTATCTGTGACGTGATGGGCTGCGTTGGAGAGTGCGAAGGTTTAATTTCGAAGCAGCCCAGGTGGAAGAATTGGAGACCACCCCGCGGATGAACGTCCCCTAGTCTCACCCCGACCAGAAACGGAATTGACATGAAAGACACTGATTTCCGGCCGAAGTTCATCTCTTTTGACATCTACGGCACGCTGATCAATTTCGACCTCGATCCCACCACCCGGAATTTGCTTGATGGACGTATCTCCGACGAGCAGTGGCCTGCGTTCAAGAAGCAGTTCCGGGGGTACCGTTTTGATGAGGTGCTTGGGGACTACAAGCCCTATGAGCAGATCCTCCAGGATTCTTTCGACCGGGTGTGCAAGCGCTGGGGCATCGGGCCCACCCAAGGTGCAGGTGCATCGTTCGCCGCCGCTGTCCGCAGCTGGGGTGCCCACCAGGACGTGCCGGCTCCGCTAAAGCTGATGGGCGAGAACTACAAGTTGGTTGCACTGTCCAACGCGGACACCAGCCACCTGGACATCAGCATCCCCGCGCTGGGCGCCGCCTTCCATGCGGTGATGACTGCTGAGCAGGCCCAGGCGTATAAGCCCAGGTATCAGGCCTTCGAATACATGCTGGACACCCTGAACGCCAAGCCGGAGGACTTCTTGCACGTTTCCTCCCACACCCGCTACGACATGCACCCCATGCACGATCTTGGATTCCGAAACCTCGTCCTGCTGGACCGTGGCTACGATCCCGTCACAGAGGGCTACGACTACACCACTGTTGAGTCGTTGGACCAGCTCAACAAGCACCTCGGGCTCTAAGCCTGCTACGAGGCGAAACATCATGACCATGGCTGAAGCCAAGCGAGCAATTGTGGCTGTCCTGTATCGGGACGCCTTGCCGCCCCGATTGGGCGAGATCGAGGAACTGGCCGAAGTCCGGCTGACAAAGGCCGATGGACTCGCCGAGGCGTTGGACGGAGCGGACGTGCTGTATCAATGGCATTCGTTTTCACCTGCGCTGCGCGCGAACTGGTCCGCAGCTTCGTCGCTCACGTGGGTGCATGTTTCTGCGGCCGGCGTCAGCGAGCTCCTCTTCGACGATCTGATTGACAGTGACATCGTGTACACGAACTCGCGGGGCGTCCTGAGCAGGGCGATTGCTGAGTTCGCGCTGGGGTTCGTCTTGGACATCGCGAAAGATGCGCAAGGCTCACTCAGGCTCCAGCAAGGCCGACGCTGGCAGCACCGGATCACCCGCAAGATCCAGGGCCAGCGGACCCTTGTGGTGGGGACAGGCTCCATCGGACGGGAAATCGCGTCCCTCTTCGGCGCCGTTGGTTTGCGTGTCAGCGGTGCGGCCCGCAGCAGCAGGCCAGGGGATGCGTACTTTGACGTGGTTCATTCGTCGAGGGATCTGGCCTTGGTGGTCCACGATTTCGACTACGTTGTGTTGGCCGCACCTCTCACCGACGACACTCAGGGCTTGGTGGATGCGGATGTCCTTTCAGCCATGAAGCCCACAGCACACCTGATCAATGTGGGTCGCGGGGGATTGGTTCAAACGGACGCGCTGGTAGACGCGCTCCGCTCAGGATCCATCGCCGGCGCAGCACTGGATGTGGTCCACCCGGAACCGTTGCCCGAAGAGCACCCACTGTGGGCAATGGGCAACGTCATCCTGACCCCTCACATGAGCGGTGACACCGAAGATTACCTTGAGGATCTGGACGGGGTGTTCGTGGACAATCTCCAGCGTTTCATCAGGGGGGAACGGCTGCTGAACATTGTGGACAAAAGGCTTGGGTTCGTCCCCGGGTCCTGATTCCAGGTTCCTTACAACGAGGCAGTGAAACCGGACACAATGTTACGGGTCCCCGGAGGGTCAATTTTCATACAGAAAGAGGTAAGGCTAACCTAAATAGTCTCCATTTTCCCCATGCCCACCCGTTCGGGCATAAAACGCAGGCGGTTCCCTTTGCGCACTCCCAGCCGATCCACGGCAGCCCTCGGGCTGGCAGCACTCCTCACTCTTTCCGGATGTGGGCTCAGCGGCGGCCAGCCTGCTTCCGCCGGGAAGGTGGCCGACACCAACCAGCGCATCGTGGTGGACAACTTCCGCGCACCCGTGGCCAACTGGGCCCCCGAGTCCGACGCCGCGTATATCCTGTCACTGTCCGGCTGCTTGGAGACCCTCACCAAGTACGATTCCGCCCAAGGGAAAGTGGTTCCATTCCTGGCCACCGAATGGAAGCAGGCCTCGCCGTTGGAATGGGACTTCACCATCCGTGAAGGCGTGAAATTCCAGGATGGCACCGATCTCACCGCAGAGGCTGTGGCCGACTCACTGAATCACGTTCTGGAGGCTAAAGTGCCCGCCCGGGCGTTCAGCCCGAGCGTCGTCAGTGCTGTGAAGGCCACCGATGCCAAGACTGTGCGTGTGACCACGCCTGTGGAGAATCCGCTGGTGCCGTTCCGGCTTGCGAGCGTAAACACCGGCATTCTCGCCCCGGCCGCCTACGGAGGTGCCACCGTTGATCCTTTCGGTCACTGCACGGGCCCCTTTACTCCGGTATCGGAGAAGGCGAAGCAGTCTCTGACGTTGGACCGCAACGAAAATTACTGGGGCGGAGAGGTTCAGCTTGCGGGTGCTGAGGTCCGCTTCATCACCAACGGCGCCACACGCGCTGCGCAGGTACAAACCGGCGAGGCTGATATTTCACTTTCCATCCCGGCCTCTGCGTTGTCCACTCTGCAAAGTGCCCCTGAGGTTTCCGTGCTGAAGGAAGACTCGCCACGCACGGCCACGCTGTATATGAACAACGGCCGGGCGCCTTTCAACAACGTCGATTTCCGCAAGGCCCTCCGCTCGGCCTTGGACCTTGAAGCGTTGGCTGCCAGCGTGTACGAGGGCGCCGCGCTTCCGGCTGCCGGCCCTTATGCACCTTCTGAACCGTGGGCGTCGAGCGATGCAATCCCACCCAAGCAGAACGTTGAGGAAGCGAAGAAGCTCCTCGCTGCCGCCGGCTACACGGCCGCCAAGCCGTTGGAAATCATCGCGATTGTTGAAAGGGCCGAGTTCGCCGACGTCGCAACCGTTATTCAGGACAATCTCAAGAACATCGGTGTACCCGTGACGATTCAGGCCAAGGAATACGCCTCCGCGGAACCCGATGTTCTGGCGGGCAACTACGACATGATCCTGAGCCAGCGCAACCGGCTCATCGACATCGCTGATCCCATTGGCTTCTTGACTGCCGACTACACGTGCAAGGGCTCTTACAACCTCAGCCATTTCTGCAACGAAGAGTATGACGCGATCATCGCCGAAGCTGCCCGCACTTCCAATACCGAGGAACGCTACAAGCTGTATGCCAAAGCCGGACAACTGCTGAACGACCAGGCAGTCAACCTTTGGCTGGTCAACGAACAAGCCACCGACGCCGTCCGCAGCAACGTCCTCTCCTACGTTCAGGATCCGCTGGCCCGTTACGTCCTGACGGCACAAACGGCCAAGTCCGGCTCCTAGCAACCAAACAGCGAGCCTACAGACAAACCGGCATGATCACGTTCCTTACGAAGCGGACGGCGGCCCTAGTGGTCGCCGTCCTGTTGTCGTCTTTCGCTGTCTTCCTGATCCCTTATGTGACCCCGGGCGATCCTGTCCGGAAGATCATCCGCTCCCGCGTCGCCGGGGATGTGGTGGATGACGCGACTGTTCAGGCTTTGGGCGAGAGCCTTGGACTCAACGATCCCCTCCCCGTGCAATACCTGCGATGGCTGGGAGACTTCTTCACCGGGGACATGGGGTTGTCCCATATCAGCCGGACACCCGTGGTTGATCAAGTGATGCCGGCTTTGGGCATCACGCTGAGCCTGGTGATCGTCGCGCTGGGCACTGCCGTAGTGGTGTCTTTGCCTTTGGGGATTGTTGCGGCGCTTAAACAAGGAAGTAGAACGGACAAGGTGATCACCACGGTCACGCAGTCCTTTATCGCGATGCCTGAATACTGGCTTGCGCCTCTGCTGGTTCTGCTGTTTGCCCTCAAGTTGTCCCTGCTGCCCTCTGCGGGATGGAACACAGCGTCCTCCATCGTGCTGCCGGCGGCAACACTGGCGCTGCGGCCCATCAGCTTCTTCACCTCCGCCGTGCGGTCAGGAATGATCGATGCCCTCGACGCCGAACACCTCTCCGCCGCGCGCGCCCGGGGTTTGAGCCACGTTCAGACAGTCATCAGGCATGTTGTGCCGAACGGCCTGGTGCCATTGTCCACACTGTTTGCGGTGTGGTTTGCGGGTCTGCTGGGAGGTTCGGTGATTGTGGAGGTGATCTTCGCAATTCCGGGAATGGGCAGGCTCCTGTTCGACGCCGTGGTCAACAGCGACATCCCGTTAGCCCAGGGCGGTGTGGTGGTAGTGGTGGCACTGGCAGTCGCGATCACCACTCTTGCTGATTTCCTGCATCGGATCCTGAGTCCGAAAGTGAGTGGCGCCCTTGCGTAACCGTTCAGCGATCGACGCTGCCGCCGTCGTGATTCTCGTGCTTATTGTCGGTGCTGTGGCTGCCGCACCGTGGCTGTCGCCGTTCCCTCCGGATGATCAGAACCTCGCCGCACGGCTTGCACCTCCCAGCGCTACGCACTGGCTGGGAACGGACCACCTTGGGCGGGACACGCTGAGCAGACTGCTCGACGGCGGCCGCTTCTCTTTGATGGTTGCCTTACTGGCCACCGTGCTCACCGGCATCATTGGTTTGGTGATAGGTGTCCTCAGTGCCCGCCGCAAGGGATGGCTTGATGAGCTGTTCACACGCACCAATGACGTCTTGCTGGCGTTGCCCGAAATGGTGGTGGCCTTGTTCATTGTGGCTGCCATGGGCACAGGCTTCACATCACTGCTGGTGGCCCTGACCGTGACAGGGTGGACGCCGTTTGCCCGGCTGGCCCGGACACTGGCCTACGACATCTCGGCACGCGGCTTCGTCGAAGCAGCACGGGTGGTGGGTTGTTCGCCGTCGTTCATTGTCTTTCGCCACATCCTTCCGCATCTGGCCGCGCCAATGCTGGGGCAGGCGACGCTGCGCTTCGGCCAGCTCCTGATCAGCGTAGGCGCCCTGTCCTATCTGGGGCTCGGCGTCCAACCGCCGCAATCAGACTGGGGTTCCATGCTGGCGGCAGCGCAACCCTACGCAGAAAGGGCGCCGTGGGGGATCATCGCTCCCGGACTCGCTGTGTTCCTGGTTGCTCTATGCGTGACATTGATCGGTCAACGGGCATCGCGCCGGGCCTCGGATCCGGTGGACGTCCTGGTAGTGGAGGGCCAGCATGCCTGATCTGGTAGTTGAGGATCTGACAGTCCACAGCACGGTGACGGGACGCCCCATCCTCGATGGTGTCAGCCTCGCAGTGAAACCCAGCGAGTTCGTGGCTCTCGTGGGAGGTTCTGGTTCGGGGAAGACCATGACCGCGCGGTCGGTCCTGCAACTACTTCCTCAGCCGTTGAGGATTCAGTCCGGCTCCGTCCGGCTCGGCTCCCTCAATGTCACAGGGGCATCGGAATCAGAGTTGAACCGCATCCGGGGTGGCCGGCTGGGAATGCTGTTTCAGCAGCCAAAAAAGATGTTCAACCCCAATAGAAACATCGGGGCCCACCTCCGGGAACCCCTCAAACTCCATGCCGGCATGCGCGGCCACGCGGCGAAGGCGAAAGTGCTCGAATTGTTGGCCGAGGTGGGCTTCGAGGATCCGGAGAGGGGCGCAAGCTCTTATCCGCATCAGCTTTCCGGCGGCATGGCGCAACGAGCCATGACGGCCATGGCCCTGGCTGGCCAGCCCGAGATCCTTCTGGCGGACGAGCCAACGTCCGCCCTGGATAAAGTTCTGGAGCAACAAATCCTGGAGCTGTTGGACCGGCAGCGGATCCAGCGCGGCCTGGGAATCCTCTACATCACCCATAACCTTGCCTCAGTCGCTGCCTTTGCGGACAGAGTGCTGGTCATGGATGCCGGCGTGATCGTTGAATCCGGCACCACCGAGACGGTCCTGGGACGGCCCCAGACGGAGTACACCCGCAGGCTCCTTGAAGCGTCCAACCTCGCTCCCACGGGAATCGCGGCGCCACCCACCCACCAGCACAGCGCCCTGACGCTGACAAACGTGGTCAAACAGTTCGGATCCGGGAGGCGCCGTGGGAGACCGGCCTTGGACTCGATCTCCCTGGACGTCAAACAGGGCGAAATTCTGGGTGTCCTGGGTCAGTCAGGATCAGGGAAGAGCACGCTCGCCCGGGCCATTGTTGGGCTGGAGGGCATCAGCAGCGGAACCATCAGCAGGACTCTTGTGGGCGGTAGTGCAGGCCCCACCGCCGTGCAGCTGGTGTTCCAGGAACCCCACGATTCCTTTGACCCACGTATGACGCTCCGCGCAAGCCTCGAAGCACCGCTTCGGTCGAAAACAGAACTCACACCAGGGGAACGCTCCCGCAGAGTCACCGCCGCCATGGAAGAGGTGGAGCTGGATCCCGCCCTCTTGGACCGGCGCCCGGGTCAATGCTCGGGAGGGCAATTACAGCGGGTCACCATTGCCCGCGCGTTGCTCTTGGAGCCCGAAGTACTCATCTGTGATGAAGCAACGTCCGCTCTGGACGCTCTGACCCAACGGACTATTCTTGAGCTGTTGCAGCGTCTTCACCGGGACCGCGCTTTGACGCTGATGATCATCACCCATGACATGGACGTGGTGAGGCACATGTGCCAGCGAGTGGCAGTCCTCTACCAAGGACGACTTGTGGAGCTCGCTGACACGGACAGGTTCTTTACGGATCCGCAGCATCACCACAGCCAAGCCCTCGTTTCGGCAGCCATCCCATGCCGGGGCCTGCACCTGAAGAAGATCAGGGCGGCTCTTTAGCTGTACTGACCGGGTTCGCCGTGGCGGCTACGGTCCTTGATCCGGACACTCGGTTCACATCAGACTTGAACCACCCGAGGACAATCATGATGCAGGGAGTTGGAGTGCCATGCCCAAGACCGGAAAGAATGATCACGCCCGCAAGGACGAGCTGCCGTCAACACTGCAGCGCTCGGAACAGAAAGCCCAGGATACTTTTGCCAAGACCTACGACTCGGCAATGGAGACGTACGACGACGATTCGAGCCGTGCAGCCCGGACAGCTTTCGCGGCCCTGAAGCACAGTTACGAGAAGGTGGGTGACCACTGGGAACCCAAAGAGGAGCGAGGACCTTCCGATGAGCACGCGGAGGAAGGAGCGGACTCCACCAAGCCCACGGCCGGGGGAGTGGATGCCAACGCTTCCAAGGAGCACCTCTACCAGCGGGCAAAGGAAATGGATATCAAAGGTCGTTCAACAATGGACAAGAAGGAGCTGGTGGAAGCGCTGCAGAAGGCCAACGACGCAGCTACCCGGAAGGCGCGTGAAGGTTAGCCCCCATAGTCCCGGACAAGTCTTGAGTCGGTCCGGGCTGCGCCAAATATGCAGGAACGGGTCCGCACCGGCATAGTTAACGTCTTGGGGTTGCACTTTATGGGTACAGTCACCGCATAAAGGCAGGACAGAAACGAACAGGGGCTTAACTTGGCAGGGAATGCGACCTTCCGGCACAGCAACACCGCGCTGCTCTCGGTGAGCAGCGTAGAGGCTCCGAGGATAGTGAGCTCCACGGATTTCGACCGGAGATTGGCTTCGACCTTGCAGCGGCTGAAGTTTCCACCACGATTGCTTGAACGCGTAGCGGGCATCACTCACCGCCGCTGGTGGGCCGCGGGGACGTCCTTCGATGATGCTGCTGTGGAGGCGGGCGCCAAAGCCTTGGCCGAGGCCGGCGTCGAAGCTTCAGAAATCGGCTTGTTGATCAACACGTCGGTGACGAGGCGCAACCTCGAACCCTCCGTGGCGGTCAAGATCCACCACGAGCTCGGCCTGCCGTCCTCGGCCATGAACTTTGACTTGGCGAATGCCTGTCTCGGGTTCGTGAACGGCTTGATCCTGGCGGCCAACATGATTGACTCGGGGCAGATCAAGTATGCGGTGATCGTCAACGGAGAAGACGCTCAGGGCACGCAGGAAGCCACTCTGGCGCGGCTCCAGCGTCCTGAAACCACCCGTGAAGACTTCAACCGCGAATTTGCCACACTGACGCTGGGATCGGGGGCTGCCGCAGCGGTTCTGGGTCCAGTTAATGAGCACCCGGGGGCCCACCGGCTTGTGGGAGGCGTCATGCGCGCCGGCACGGAACATCACGAACTTTGTGTTGGAGGCATCGATGGCATGTCCACCGACACCAAAGGACTGCTCGACGGCGGCCTGCAGCTAGTGGTGGATGCCTGGCACGAGGCCCAGCCTGAGTGGGATTGGGCCAGCATGGACCGCTATGTCACTCATCAAGTCAGCAACGCCTATACCCAGGCCATCATCAACGCCATAGATCTGGACCCGGACAAGGTCCCCATCACATTCCCGCACTGGGGCAATGTGGGTCCCGCATCGCTTCCCATGACGCTCGCGGCGCAGGCGCAGTCATTGACCTCGGGCGACCGGGTCCTGTGCATGGGTGTTGGTTCCGGACTGAACGCAGGAATGGTGGAAATCGTTTGGTAGCCGCCAATTGGCCTGGCGTGGATCCGGAATGGTCCCGGACAATCCGGGTAAAGTCCACGTCGTCGGTGGACGCGCCCGGCGCCGTGCGACGCTGGCATGTGCTGGATAACGCCGCCCAGCTCAAACGCCGCGGCCTGACTCCGAGGGGTACCTTGCTGTGCGTGCACGGCAACCCTACGTGGTCCTATCTGTGGCGAACGCTGCTGAGCGCGGGAGCAGACCCGGCGCATCCGTGGCGGGTTGTGGCCGTGGACCAGCTGGACATGGGCTATTCAGAACGCACGGGCACGTTCCGGCGCCTGGCTGACCGGGTCACCGATCTCGGCGACCTCACGGACGCCCTGGGCTTGGAGGGGCCAGTGGTTACGGTCGGCCACGACTGGGGTGGAGTGATCAGCTCAGGATGGGCCCTGAAGCACCCGCAGCTCCTCGCGGGCGTGGTGCTGACCAACACCGCCGTCTACCACCCCTCGGACTCGCCACTCCCTCCGGCCCTCCGGCTCGCGTTGCACCCCGCCGTGCACCGGTGGGGCACTACGACGTCGGACGCCTTCCTGCGTGTGACACATTCTTTGGCCAACCCGCCGCTGCCGGCAGATGTGAGGAGGGCTTTCATGGCCCCCTACCGCGGCGCCGGCCGCCGGGCCGGGGTGGGAAATTTCGTTGCGGACATTCCCGCCAATGCTTCCCACCCCAGCTTTCCCGGGCTCACACATGTTGCGGACGGCCTGCGCGGTCTGAGAGTTCCAGTCCTGATGCTCTGGGGTCCGAAGGATCCGATCTTCTCCGACCGATACCTCAAAGACCTCATCAGCCGGGTTCCCCACGCGGATGTGCATCGATTCGAAGGTGCCGGACATCTCGTGGCGGAAGACCGGGATATTGCCGCGCCGGTCTTTGATTGGCTTGCTGTGCACGGCACTGAAATCAGTGGGAATGCCATCAGCGGCGATGCCTCCCGGTTGGCCGGAGCTACCGGCGAGCCACTGCCTAAGAAGCCTGCCGAGGAAGAGAAGACTAAATTCCGGCCACTCTGGGACGCACTCGCCGAACTGGCCATGGGACCAGCCAAGGAAGAGATCGCTGTAGCTGAAATGGCGCCCGACGGCACCGTGAGTGGTTCACTCAACTGGCGCCAGCTGGAGGAGCGCATTCTGGATCTGGCGGAGGGATTACGGGAAGCCGGCGTGGGCCACGGCAGCCGCGTCAACTTGATGGTTCCGCCCGGAACCGATCTGACCGTGGCGCTTTACGCCTGCCTGAGGCTTGGCGCGGTTGTAGTTGTGGCCGACGCCGGACTCGGGACCAAAGGCATGAGCCGCGCCGTCAAGGGCGCTACGGCCGACTTCCTGATCGGCATCGACAAGGCACTGGCGGCCGCCACGGTGCTTGGGTGGCCGGGACGCCGGATCAGCGTTCAGGATCTCCCCACAGCCCGCCGTCGAGTCCTGGGGGTTGAGACCTCGCTCCATGCGCTGGCAAAGAGCGGCGCAAGGAGCCTCGTCGCACACGGGAGCGCCGGGCGTCAGCAAGACTCTCAGTTAGTCATAGTGGACCCTGACGCGCCGTCCGCCGTGCTTTTTACCTCCGGCTCCACCGGTCCGGCCAAGGGCGTCCTCTACACACACCGGCAGCTTGCTGCGATGAGGGACACGGTTGCCGCTACTTTCGGGATCCGTTCCGGTGCCAGGCTTGTGGCGGGCTTCGCGCCGTTCGCTTTGCTGGGTCCGGCGCTGGGAGCCGTTTCGGTGACCCCTGCCATGGACGTCACTGCCCCCGGCACGTTAACGGCCCGAGCCCTGGCAGACGCGGTAACTGCCATTGACGCCAGCGTGGTCTTCGCTTCGCCTGCGGCATTGCGTAACGTCGTCGCCACCCGTGATGACCTCAGCGGGGCACTATTGCAGGCTCTAGGCAACGTGGAGCTGCTTCTGTCCGCCGGCGCGCCCGTCCCCGAGCCCCTCCTTGCGGAGGTGCAGCGGTTGATGCCGCAAGCTTCGTTGCATACGCCCTACGGGATGACCGAGGCGTTGCCGGTCACTGACATCAGCTTTGAGGAGATCCAGGCGGCTGGCGCCGATGCGGCTGCCGGGACTGTCCTTGGAGCCGGCAACGGGGTCTGCGTGGGCATGCCGGTGCATGGTGCCCGGGTGTCGATCGTCGCGCTGGCGGCAGATGGAACAGCACCAGGAGAGAACCTTCTGACCGAGGCTGGGGTGACTGGGGGGATAGCTGGGGTGACTGGGGAGATATTGGTCAGCGCCCCGCACGTCAAAGAAGCTTATGACAGGCTCTGGCTGACCGAACAAGAGAGTGCCGGTCTGACCGGATGGCACCGAACGGGCGATGTTGGCCACTTCGACGCCGCTGGCCGCCTGTGGGTGGAGGGCCGTCTTGCCCACGTCGTGACAGCACCCGGGGCAGTAGTGACTCCCGTTGGTGCCGAGCAGTGCATCGAACGCCTGGACGCCGTGAGGCTGGCTGCCATTGCCGGCGTAGGACCGTCAGGGACGCAAGCTGTGGTGGCCGTCGTCGAGACCGTGCCTCCTGTCCCTAAAGCCGGTCCCGCAGCGCCGCAACTCGCTGGGCATGTCCGACGAGCGGCCTCCGAGGCCGGCGTCCATGTCAGCGCCGTGCTCGTAGTCCCCGCACAGCCCACCGATGTCAGGCATAACGCCAAGATCGACAGGACGCGACTTGCGCGGTGGGCTTCAAAGGTGCTGGCCGGCGGCCGCCCGGGCAAGCCATGAGGGTCCTCGTCACGGGGGCAAGCGGGCTCCTCGGAGGGGACGTTGCGCGGCAACTGGTCCGTCAAGGGCATAACGTGGCCACGTTCCAGCGCCGCCCGTCGGGGGTTGACGGCGTGGAGGACTTCCGCGGCTCCATCAACGATGACGCGGCTCTCCGCCGGGCATTGGCCGGCGCAGAGGGAATCATTCACCTCGCAGCCAAAGTGTCCATCACCGGCCGCGCCGAGGAGTTTGACGCTGTCAATGTGGAAGGAACCCGCCAACTACTGCACCTGGCCCGCCAGGTTGGGGTGCGGGACGTGGTGTTTGTCTCCTCACCGTCTGTGGCCCATTCCGGCGCGGCCATCATGGGGCAGGGTGCGGAGCAGGCTGACCCGCGGCATACGCGCGGACACTATGCCCGCACCAAGGCAGAGGCTGAGTTGCTTGCCCTCGCCGCGGACCGTCCCGATTTCCGGGTGGCAGCAGTGCGCCCCCATATTGTGTGGGGACCGGGAGATACCCAGCTGGTTGAACGCGTCCTGGCGCGCGCCAGCCGCAGCCGGCTTCCCCTGCTCGATTCCGGCGCCGCCCTGATCGACACAACCTATGTGGACAATGCCGCCTCGGCTATCGTCGCGGCGCTGCACCGTATGGAGCAGGTCCACGGCAAGGCCCTGGTGGTGAGCAATGGCGAGCCCCGGCCGATCGGCGAGCTGTTGGCGGGCATTTGCGCAGCGGGTGGCGTGGCCCCGCCGTCGTGGTCTGTACCGGGTGGACTGGCACGAACAGTGGGAGCAGCTGTGGAAAGGCTGTGGACCTGGGCAGGACAAAAAGATGAGCCGCCTATGACGCGGTTCCTCGCTGAGCAGCTGTCCACCGCCCATTGGTTCGACCAACGATTGACCCGTGAACTCCTCAACTGGACACCTGCTGTGTCCATTGATGAGGGACTGGCCAGGCTGGCCGAGCATTACGGTTCACGGACTTCGCGGACCGGGGAATAAGGGCAACGTCACTAAAGCAGTGCCGGCTTTTCGCCGGACAGTGTTGCCAAACCCGCACCTCAGGATCAAAGTGAGATAAATCAGATCACTTACACGGTTCGAAGGACCGTGTATTGGCCGGGGGTGGACCATGAGCACCACGTCAGACAACGCATTGGAAGCAACGCCTTCAGGTGAGGAGCCAGAGCTTAAACGCGTGCTGGGACCCAAACTGCTCCTTCTCTTCATTGTGGGGGACATTCTGGGGGCCGGGGTCTACGCGGTCACGGGCACCATGGCAGGGACAGTCGGTGGCATCGTCTGGTTGCCGTTCCTGCTCGCCTTTGTTGTGGCCACCCTCACCGCGTTTTCCTACCTCGAATTGGTGACCCAGTACCCCCAAGCTGCTGGAGCGGCGCTCTACACGCACAAGGCCTTCGGGATCCATTTCGTCACCTTCCTCGTGGCGTTCGCCGTTGTTTGCTCCGGCATCACCAGTGCCTCAACATCTGCCAACGTCCTTGCCCAGAACTTCTTTGGTGGCTTGGAAGTCAACGGCTGGATGGACGTGCCGGACCGCGGCGTGATCACAGCGGTAGCCTTGGGCTTCATGCTGCTGCTGGCGGCGATCAACCTGCGTGGAGTTGGAGAGAGCGTGAAGTTCAACGTCATTCTCACAGCAGTGGAGGTCATCGCCCTCTGCGTCGTGATCGGGGTCGGCTTCTTCGTCATGGCGCAGGGAACCGGCAACGTCCAGGAAATCTTCGTGTTCACCGACTACCAGGACAAGGGTCTGTTCCTGGCCGTTACCGCAGCCACCTCCATTGCCTTTTTCGCCATGGTTGGTTTCGAGGACTCCGTCAACATGGTTGAAGAAACCAGGAACCCGGAGCGGATTTTTCCCCGCACCATGCTGACTGGCCTTGGCATCGCAGTGATCCTCTACATGCTGGTTGCTGTGTCCGTGGTCAGTGTGCTCACTCCTGCGGAGCTTGGGCAGATCAGGGAGGCCGAAGGTGCGGCACTCCTTGAAGTGGTGCACAAAGGCTCTCCCGACTTTCCCATCGACAAGATCTTTCCTTTCCTCGCCGTCTTCGCCGTAGCCAACACAGCATTGATCAACATGTTGATGGCCAGCCGGCTGATTTATGGCATGGCACGCCAGCACGTTCTGCCGCGGTCCTTGGGAAAGGTCTTGCCGGGCCGCAGGTCACCATGGGCCGGAATCGTGTTTTCCACCGTTCTTGCCCTGGGACTGATCTGGTACGTCAGCAGCGACCCCTCAAGCAACATCGTGGCGAATCTTTCCGGAACCACGGCCTTTCTCCTGCTGTGCGTTTTCACACTGGTCAACGTGGCATGCGTCGTTCTCCGCCGAAAGCGGGATCCTCACCGGAAAGTGTTCTTCACCTCTCCAGGACAACTCCCATTGGTTGCCGCTGTGCTCTGCGCTTTTCTCGCTGGTCCCTGGGTGGGCAGGAACCCCGTCCAGTACCAAGTGGCCGGCGGCCTCATGGCCATCGGCCTGGTGCTGTGGTTCATCACCTGGCTCATTACCAGGAAGAGCAACGGCGGCGGTGGAGAACCGGCGGTTGCCAGCGCGGACGCTGACACGAACAGCCAAAGATCACAGCAGCCACCGCAGGACTAACCCGGATTCACGTCAGGGAGTCGAAATCTCCCCGCGTCCATGCTGCATGCCGCTGGGCAGAGTCCTGCAGAATGGTTTTCGCTCCGGCGGCTATCACGTTGTTGAAGTTGCCGTAGATGCGATCGAACTCCAGCTCTTCCAGCTGGGCGGCGATGCGCAACGCCACAGCTCCTGACAGTGGCAAACGATTGGGATAGCTGCGCATGAACGCAACCGTGCGCCGGTCAGGATTGGGAAAGACGCTGTCGCCGGTCAGCAGTACCCCTTTGCCGCCCGCTCCGGTTGCCCAGTGAGCCACCGCGCTTCCCGGAAAGTGACCGCCGGTCTGATGCAGGGCCAGCCCCTCGGCAATTGTCATACTGCCGGACCAAGAGGCGACGCTTGGGTCACTGCGGCCAAGCCAGTGTCGATCCGCCTCGGCCACCAGGACAGGGACGTTTCCAAGGCGCCGCGACCATTCCACCTGCACACCAAACATATGTGGATGGCTGGCCGCGATCGCCACAACGGGACCATGCTCAAGGACCGATTTCACTGCCTTGTCATCGATGTAACCCACAGGGTCCCACAGCAGTGAGCCGTGGGGCGTCACCACAAGCTGGGCAGTTTGGCCAATACCGACCTTGGGCTCTGTCCTGATCCCGATGAGTCCGGGTTCATTTTCCTCCATCACCGTCTGCTGGCCGGCCCGCTCCAGCTCGTCCAAGGTGAGCCATTGCTGTCCGTCCTCGGGCACGTACTGCCGTTCGTCGGCGCAGATCGGACAGAGATCGGGCACGGGTTCATCGCGTTCTACGGCGCAGGTAGCGCAGATCAGCATCGGACGTCCTTCCACAGCACGTTATTCCGCTTGCTCCGCCGGGTGACCACAAATGATCATCATGCTTACTATTGTGGAGCAGTCGAAGTTGGAGAGGGACACCACACTAGGAGCGGACATGGCACTGAGCAAGGGAACACGCGTGGAGTGGAACACCCCGCAGGGTAAGACGCACGGAAAAATCGTGGAAAAGAAGACCAGCAACTTTGAACTGGACGGAAACAAGCACGTTGCCAGTGAGGACGAGCCGCAGTACGTGGTGGAATCAGCGAAAACCGGCGCCAGGGCAGCGCACAAGGGCTCCGCGTTGACTGAGAAGAGCTAGCGGCATGGAAAGCGTCCACGAGGTTGCCATCATCGGCGGTGGCAATGCAGGCGTGTCCCTGGCCGCCCGGTTGAAGCGGTACGGGGTCAAGGACATCGCCCTGATCGAGCCCAAAGAACACCACCTCTACCAGCCCCTGTTCTCGCATATAGCCGGTGGTCGGGCGGAAGTCAAAGAAGCTGTCCGGAGCCAGAAGTCCGTAACCCCAAAGGGTGTGGAGTGGATCAAGGACAAAGCCGTAAACGTGGATGCGAAGTCCAACTCGGTGACACTGGCGTCCGGTTCCACGGTGACCTACCAATACCTTGTTGTGTGCCCCGGGCTGCAGTACAACTGGGACGTCGTGCCGGGGTTGGCTGAGGCAGTGCACTCACCGTACGGTTCCTCTCACTACGAGTTTGAGCTTGCGCCCAAGCTCTGGACGCTCTTGAGCTCCATGACGTCCGGCACTGTCATCTTCACCATGCCCGCTGGGCCTGTAAAGTGCGCCGGAGCGAGCCAGAAACCGATGTACCTGGCCTGCGATTATTGGAGGGAACGGGGCGTCCTGGAGAATATCCGGGTTGTCATGGTCCAGCCGTACCCCACAGTCTTCGGCGTTCCCGAGGTGGACGTTGAGCTTGACCGCAAGATCGCCGAGTACGGCATTGAACTTCGGACTAACAGCGAACTCGTGGCAGTGGATCCTGCGCATCGTGTGGCCACTATCCGCAATATTGCGGATCACACCTCAGAGGAGCTGCCGTACGACGTCCTCAACGCCGTTCCGCCCCAGTCGGCGCCGGACTGGCTCAAGGCCACGGATTTACCTGCTAACGAAGACCAGTACGGCTTCGTGGAGGTGGACACCGAGACTTTGCAGCATCCCAGGTACCCCAATGTCTGGTCTCTGGGCGACGCCGCAGGTACCTCCAACTCGAAGGCCGGCGGGGCGCTCCGCCAGCAGACCAAGGTTCTGGCGAAGAACCTGCTCTCGGCCCGGAAAGGTGAACCTCTCCGCGCGAAGTACAACGGATACTCCGTCTGTCCGTTCACCGTTTCGCGGAACACTGTGGTCTTTGCCGAGTTCGATGATGGTTACAAACCCCTGCCAACCATCCCTAAAGTGCCTACCTGGAAGGAAAGCCGGTTCGCCTGGTGGGTGGACCGCGATATGTTCCCGCAGGTTTACTGGCACCTGATCCTTAAAGGCCGGGCGTAGAGACGCCAAGAGACCGGTCAGGCCACTAGGCCCGGCCGGTCTCTTGTTGTGAACTCTATGTTGTGTACTTAGGCGGGCTGAATGTTTTCCGCCTGCGGACCTTTGGGGCCCTGCGTGATGTCGAATTGGACCTTCTGGTTCTCCTCCAGCGAACGGTATCCGCTCGACGTAATTGCTGAGTAGTGAGCAAAAACGTCGGGGCCTCCATCGTCCGGGGCGATGAATCCGAAACCCTTTTCAGCGTTAAACCACTTAACTGTTCCTGTTGCCATGCCTTTATTTCCTTCACCCGGTCGCCGGTCGGTCCCGCTGGTCGGTTTGCCGTCCCTGCCACTCACGATATGAGCCTATGGGCCTGTACCGCCTGGGGCAACACATTTGGCCGGGCAACACATCAAACAGGATGCTTTGGAACGGCCGAGCCCGCCTCAGGCTTTCGGTGTTTGCTGCGCGGGGTCTGCCGATTCCGTGCGGCGTAGCCGGCGAAGCGCCAGCAACGGAAACAGGAGTACAGAGAGCATCCCCGCACCTACGAGGGCGGAGGATATCCCACTGGTGATGAGTCCGTGGTCCCGGCCGATGGTGGTCACCGCCACGATGATGGGCAAGGCTGTGGCCCCGAACAGCATGAGGGCACTTTTGTCCTTTCGACTCGAGCCGGGAGGCGCGGCGAGCAAGGACGGCACGCCGCGGATGATCAGCAACAGGGCAAGGAACAGCGGAACCATGGCGAGGGTGAGTGGGCTGGAGGTCAATGCGCCCAGATCAAAGTCGATGCCGGTGTCGATGAAGAAGATGGGAACCAGGAACCCGAAAGCTACGGCGTCGATCTTCGTCTCAATCACTTTCCGGTCCACCTCAGGAGCCCGGGCTATGGTGACCTTCCAGAGGACTCCTGCGGCGAAGGCGCCCAGCAGCATGTCGAGCCCCAGGATCATGCTGAGCACCACCAGCGTGCTGAGAATCAACAGAATGGACCTCATGGCGAACTGGCTGCTGGTGTGCAGTGTGGCAGTGACTTGGGCGTGGAACAAGGTATGCCGTGCTTGGGAGGCAAGGTAGATTGCCACGCCGGTCAAGAGGACGAAGCCCAGGAGAACTCCTGACGCCACTCCCAGTTGTTTGCCACTGAAGAACAGCGAGATGGCTATCAACGGACCAAACTCACCGGCCGCGCCCAACGCGGTGACGGCCACGCCGATTGGCGACTTGGACGCACCCGCGTCCCGGAGAATCGGCAGTAACGCGCCCAAGGCAGTGGAGCTCAGGGCGACGCCGATGATCACGGCAGCCTCCGGTGAGGGGACCAGCACAAATCCTGCGCCGATGCCTGCCGCCAAAGAGATGACCCAGCCAGCAGAGGCACGGTAAATGGGACGGCCGCGTATTGCTGTGAAATCGATCTCGTTGCCGGCCACGAAGAACAGCATGGCCAATCCGAAATCAGCAAGCGTATCGGTAAACGCGGTGGATTGGACCCACCCCAGGAGGCTCGGACCGAACAGGATTCCAAGAACAATCTCAAAAACCACAATCGGTACTTTGACCCAACGGTTGAGCAGCCGGGTGGCAAGAGGGGCCACAACAGCCATGAGGGCGATCAGGACCAGCGACGTGGACAAGCCTTGCATCGGCAGTGCCTCCGGTCCCTCGGCTGCTTCAAGGAAAAGTACTCCAAAGCTACCGCCACCGCTCACCGTGCGCCATAACTCGAAGCGTCAGGAAACCGGCCGGCCTGGCCAGTCCTTACCCGCCCACGGGTCATAGTCTGCGATCAGCTCCTCCTGGGGCGGACGCCGGTCTTCGGGGATGTGTTGAAGATTCATACGGACCCGATACCAGAGGGAACTCGATCCCCGCATCCCGTCAATGAGGACATCGGCCGGATGCAGCAGGGAAACAACGTCCGCGTGCCGGTCCTTCCACTCCTGAAGTGCAGCTTCGGCCTCGGGCTTGGTTTTGGTCCGGGCCACTTCGATGAGCGGCATCACCGACACCCGGCGCCCTGATCCATCTCCACTCCTGGGGGCTTTCTCTGCGGGGCCAAGCTCCGCGGCCAAGGCGAGAAGCCGGTCGAGCGAGCCGGCTGCGTCGTCGATTCCTGCGTGCGGGTCTCCCGATTCCGCAAAACGTGCGGGCACTGATTGGACTGTGAACTGCTCCGGCCGTGCGGAGCGCACCTCTTCCCATGTGAGCGGGGTTGAGACTCGGGCGTCGGGGCGGGAACGTACCGAGTAGGCGGAGGCAACGGTGCGGTCCTTGGCGTTTTGGTTGAAGTCCACAAAAACACTCTCACCGCGTTCTTCCTTCCACCATTTGGCCGTTGCCAGTCCTGGAGCGCGGTTCTCCACTTCGCGGGCAAGGGTTTCTGCGGCGAGGCGCACCTCCCGATAGGACCAGTGGGGTGCGATGCGGACCAGGATGTGGAGCCCACGGGATCCACTGGTCTTCGGCCAGCCCACGAGTCCGACGTGGTCCAGAACCTCCCGTGCGACGTAGGCGGTGTCCACAATCCGGGACCAGTCGACTCCCGGCATGGGGTCCAGGTCCACCCGGAGTTCGTCGGGATGGTCAAGGTCCTCTGCTCGCACGGGGTGCGGATTGAGGTCCAGGCATCCGAGATTCACTACCCATGCAAGGCCAGCGGCATCACGGATCACCGTTTCCTCGGCCGAGGTGCCGGATGAGTAGTGAAGGGTTGCCGTGTCAATAAAGCCAGGGTGGTTCTCGGGCACGCGTTTCTGAAAGAACGGTTCGGCGTCGATGCCTTTGGGGAAGCGCTTGAGCACCATGGGCCGCCCGCCTGCGCCACGCAGTGCCCCTTCTGCGACGGCAAGGTAATAGTTCACCAGATCGAGCTTGGTCAACCCTGGCTCGGGAAACACCACTTTGTCCGGGTTGGAGATGCGGACCTCGTGGCCGGCGATGTCGAGGATCTCGGCCGGGGGCTTCGACGGGTTCATGCGGCCACGCTAGCAATTACCAGCCCTCCCAGCCAGAGTTGCGGGGGAGAAAAGGCTAAAAAAACTGCGAATCCGGGGCCGTGGAATTCGGAAACTGGCTTTAAAAATATAACTAGGTATGGTGATGTCATACCGAAAATACTGAAGGAGTGGAAAATGTCCGGCAAATCACCAAGAAGTGCCACGTCGAAAAAGACTGGTAAGACAATTCTCGAAAAACGTGCCGAAAAGAGAGCAAAGGCCGAAGGTGGCGATAACGTCTTTTCCAAGCCAAGAAAGAATCAACGGTAAGCCCAGGGAAGGGCTGCGCTGCGCTCGAAGGCCGACAGCCCGCGCGGCCTGCACCAGTAATGCAGAAACGAGCACTGAAAAGTGATTGAACCGGAATTTAAAGACATGCAGCAATCAATGACAGTTCTTATAATACCTGCGCGCATCAATGAATGCATCCGAGTGGAGCGCATTGAACCCGCTATGGAAATGCGGCAGTCACTCGTGGGGGGAAATGTTGAAGCCATATCAGGCCGTGGATGGCACGTTCTCCTGAACGACCAAGCGATCCACATTCCCTTGCCACCGAACCCGCGGGCTGAGGTATTGATCAGGGAGGCAGGAACCCCCGTGGAGGACACCGTCAGTGGCACTGCCGTTTTCCTCGGTCATGGAAGCAACGGAACGGACCAGGACGTGCCGGGCCATCTGCTGGGCTTGGCGGAGCGGCTGTTCCAGACTCGGCTGGCAGCTTAAGAAGCGGGCGTTCCCAGGTGAGGCCGGGACAGGCCGACTATATTGGCCCTGTCAGCCCACCACCACCATTGAGGGAGCCTGCACACTATGGCCAAGGAACTTGCCACCCAACTCATCGAACAACTCCAGGCTGCCGGGGTGCAGCGCATCTACGGAATTGTGGGCGACAGCCTGAATCCAATCGTGGACGCTGTCCGGCAAACAGGAGGCTCCGCGAAGGGCGGTATCGACTGGATCCATGTCCGCCATGAGGAAGCTGCTGCCTTTGCTGCTGCTGCAGAGGCTCAACTGACGGGAAAGCTGGCGGTCTGCGCGGGCTCATGCGGTCCCGGCAACCTGCACCTTATCAATGGGCTGTACGACGCCAACCGCACCGGAGCGCCGGTGCTCGCCATCGCCTCACACATCCCCAGCAAGCAGATTGGCAGCGGCTTCTTCCAGGAAACCCATCCGGACCGTTTGTTCAACGAGTGCTCTGTGTATTCGGAAATGATCAGTACCGCCGAGCAAGCACCTAGGGTGATGCACAGCGCCATCCAGAACGCTATTGGTCTTGGGGGAGTCGCAGTAGTCACCCTGCCTGGCGACATCGCCGGGCTTGAGGCTACGGCCCCAACCCCGCTTCCGGCCACGTTCCGGCCGGCCGCCTTGATTCCGGACCCGGCAAGCGTCCGCGAACTGGCGGACGCCATTAACGACGCCGGAAAGGTGGCCATTTTCGCCGGGGCAGGTGTCGCGGGCGCCCATGATGAACTGATCGCCCTGGCTGAACGTATTAACGCCCCCATCGGCCACTCTTTGCGGGGCAAGGACTTTGTCCAGTACAGCAACCCTTTCGATATTGGGATGACCGGGCTGCTGGGCTACGGTGCCGCGGCCGAGGGCATTGAAGACGCGGACCTGCTGATCATGCTTGGCACCGACTTTCCCTACGACCAGTTCCTCCCGGACACCCGGACGGCCCAGGTTGACCGGGCCGCACAGCGGCTGGGGAGGCGGACCGACGTCGACATTGCAGTCCATGGCGACGTCCTGCCAACGTTGACGGCACTGCTGCCGCTGGTGACGCCGAAGAAGAACCGGCGCTTCCTTGACCAGATGCTGAAGAAGCATGACCGCCTGATGAACAAAGCCGTGGGCGCCTATACGCGCAAGGTGGAGAGAAAGCAGCCCATCCACCCGGAGTACGCGGCGTCGCTGCTTGACCAGGTTGCGGCCGAGGATGCCGTCTTCACGGCTGATACCGGCATGTGCAACGTCTGGACGGCGCGCTACATCAACCCTTTGGGCACGCGTCGGCTGATCGGCTCGTACCTCCACGGATCCATGGCCAACGCACTCCCGCACGCGATCGGCGCGCAGCTTGCCTATCCCGGACGGCAGGTCATTTCCGTTTCCGGAGACGGGGGACTGTCCATGTTGCTGGGCGAGCTGATCACCGTGGCCGCGCACCGGCTGCCGGTGAACGTGGTGGTCTTCAACAACTCAACCCTGGGCATGGTCAAGCTGGAGATGCTGGTGGATGGCCTTCCCGACTTCGGAGTGGACGTACCGGACGCCAACTATGCGGCGGTGGCCAAGGCCTTGGGTTTCCACGCTGTCCGCGTGACGGATCCCGCTGACGTCGAAGCCGCGTACCGGGCCGCGTTTGCTCATCCCGGTCCGTCACTGGTGGAGCTCATTACCGACCCCAACGCGTTGTCCATCCCACCGAAGATTTCCGGCTCCCAGGTCATCGGCTTCGCCACGGCCATGTCCAAAGTGGTGCTGAACCGCGGCGCCGGGGAGGCTGTCAGCATGGCGCGCAGCAACCTGCGGAATATTCCCCGGCGCTAGCTACGGCCGGCGGGCGGCGGCCAGGTAGGGTGCTGTCCGGCTCGTTTCGGAACGCGCGACGACGGCTGGCGGGCCTGCGACCATCACCCTGCCGCCGGCGTCGCCGCCGCCCGGGCCTAGATCGATCACCCAGTCGGCGCCTGCGACAACGTCCATCTCATGCTCCACCACCACTACCGTGTTGCCGGCGTCCACCAGCCTGTGCAATTGGGCCATCAGAAGTTGGACGTCGGCAGGGTGCAATCCGGTGGTGGGCTCGTCCAGCAAATAGAGGGTGTGGCCGCGCTGGATGCGCTGCAGCTCGGAGGCGAGTTTGATGCGCTGTGCTTCGCCCCCGGAAAGCTCAGTGGCGGGTTGGCCCAGCCGGAGATAGCCCAAGCCCACCTCGCGAAGGGTTTGGAGGCTACGGGCAACGCCTGGGAGATCAGCCAGGAATTCGGACGCTGCGTTCACCGTCATGCCCAGGACTTCGGCAATATTGCGTCCACGGTAGGTGACTTCCAAGGTTTCCGGATTGAAACGTGAACCGTGGCATTCGGGGCAGGGGCCATAACTCCCCGGCAGGAACAGAAGTTCTACTGCAACAAAGCCTTCTCCCTGGCAGGTTTCGCAGCGGCCGCCGGCCACGTTGAAGGAGAACCGTCCAGCCCCGAAACCTCGTGAACGGGCGTCCGGAGTGGCGGCGAATTCCTTCCGGACTCCGTCGAAGAGCCCTGTATAGGTGGCCAGGTTGGAGCGGGGGGTCCGGCCGATGGGCTTCTGATCGACCTTCACGAGCCGATCCAACTGGTGAAGCCCGGAAATGAGCCCCACAGCGTCCGGCATCGGCGGGGTGTCTGCATCGAGGGCTTCCGGATGCAGCGCAGCCCCCACCACCTCCGCAAGAACGTGGCTGACCAAGGTGGACTTACCCGAGCCGGACACCCCTGTCACTGCTGTGAGGACGCCCAGCGGGAACTCTGCATGGACGTCGCGAAGGTTGTGCCTGTTGATGTTGTGTAAGGTGAGCCATTCCTTCGGTGGCCTGGGCGAGGCTGGACCGGTTCCGGCGGCCACCACACCGTCGTCGTGAGTTGCCTCGGCACTTTCGGCGCCACTGCTGCGGTCAGGGAACAGGAAAGGCCGCGTCACGGACTCCTGGACATCCGCCAGCCCGCTCACAGGGCCGCTGTAGAGGATTTCTCCTCCACCCTCGCCTGCGTGCGGCCCAACATCCACCAACCAGTCGGCCGCCCTGACCAAGTCCATGTTGTGCTCCACCACGAACACAGAATTACCGGAGCTTTTGAGCTGATCCAGCACAGCCAGGAGCGGCTCGGCATCGGCTGGATGAAGTCCGGCGGATGGTTCATCAAGTACATAGATGACACCGAACAGCCCGGACCGCAGCTGCGTGGCGATCCGGAGTCGTTGCATTTCACCCGGGGAGAGTGTCGGTGTTGGGCGACCCAGCGCCAGGTAACCCAGTCCCAGCTCCAGGAGTACGTTGACCCGGCCCAGGAGATCGCGGGTGATGGCGAGGGCTACCTCGTTGACTTCCCCGGAGGTCTGGGTCCGCGAGGCTGTGCTGGCCGCTGTCAATTGCGTGGTGGGGCGGATGATGTCGGCCAGTTCTGTCATCGGCAGGGAGTTGAGCTCGGCGATGGTTTTTCCGGCGAAGGTGACGGCCAGTGCTTCCGGCCGGAGCCCGCTGCCACCACATCGCGGGCACTGCCCCGTTTCCATGAAGCGCAATACCCTGTCACGCATCGAGGAGCTTTTCGAGTCGGCCAGGGTGTGGAGCACATAGCTTTTGGCGCTCCAGAACCGGCCCTTGTACGGCTTGGCGACTCGGTCGCGTTGCGGTGTAACTTCCACGACGGGCTGCTCTTCGGTGAAGAGGATCCAGTCGCGGTCCTTCCTGGGGAGCTTCCGCCACGGCGTGTCGACGTCATAACCCAGGTGGGTGAGGATGTCACGGAGGTTCTTGCCTTGCCAGGCGCCGGGCCACGCGGCGATCGCACCATCCCGGATGCTGAGTGAAGGGTCGGGAACCAGAGACTCTTCGGTGACCGTGTGGGCAACACCGAGTCCGTGGCACTCGGGGCAAGCGCCGGCTGCAGTGTTGGGGGAGAATGCATCAGAGTCCAGCTGGCTGGCCCCTTCGGGATAACTTCCGGCTCGGGAGAAGAGCATGCGGAGTGAGTTGGACAGTGTGGTCAGCGTGCCAACACTGGAACGTGCGGTTGCCGTGCCGCGGCGCTGTTGAAGGGCGACGGCGGGAGGCAGCCCCGTGATGGACTCCACCTTGGGGTTGTGGCCCTGTTGGATGAGGCGCCGGGCGTAAGGTGCCACGGATTCGAAGTATCGGCGTTGGGCTTCGGCAAAAATGGTGCCGAACGCCAAGGACGATTTTCCGGAGCCTGAGACTCCGGTGAACGCGACGATTGCATCGCGGGGCACGTCCACGTCCACGTTTCGGAGGTTGTTTTCGCGGGCTCCGCGGACTCTGACGAATCCGTCCTCGGACTCTGCCGACTGTGGTTTCGGCTGGATGCTGCCGGGCTGCCGGGCGATTGTCAGTTCACTGTCCATTGACATGACTCTATCGGCCCCACGGGCCGCCGCGCTTCGATGAGGTCGGTCGGGGATGATCCCATGGCGCGGAATTCATGCTCCCCGGCCGCTGCTACGTAACGTGTTCCGTCCGGCATTTCGACCCCGGCCGAGACCCCTTCCGGAATATTGAGCCGCAGAATGAACTGCCCGTGGTCAAGGGTCCATGCGCTGCTGATCCTGCCATGGGCTGTCTCGACGGCGGCACTCGCGGAGGTCAGGCCGCCACCGGGCTGCGGGGCGATGGTCACGGTACTGTAGGCGGTTTGCTCCGCATCCGGGTTCTCCGGCAGGCGGATCCCTGCCACGTGAGTGTAGAGAAATGAACCGACTGCGCCCTTGCTGTAATGGTTCAGGGAGCCCCGGACGCCGCTGCTGGTCACGCCGTCCCACCATTCCCACATGGTGGTGGCACCGGCTTCGAGCATGCCGAGCCACGATGGCGTCCCGGTGGAGAGCAGCAGGTCGTAGGCGACGTCGAGGTAGCCATGATCGGCAAGTACCGGCAGCAGGAGACCGGTGGAGAGAAATCCTGTGCCCAGGCGGTTTCCGTTGAGCCGGATGAGTTCCACCAAGCGTTCGGCGGTCAAGGGAGCCAGTTCATCCGGGACGAGTCCGAAGGCCAGGGCCCGGGCGTAGTGACCTTGGGACTCTTCGCTCAATCGGCCCGTGCTATCCAGGTATTCCGACTGCCATGCGTCGAGTACATGGGCAGCCAAGGCCTGGTAGGCGGCAGCAGTTTCCTGTTCGCCCAGCACCGAGGCAGCCTGGGCCAGCAGGAAGGCGGAGCGGTACAGGTACCCCGTGGCGACGATGCCATGGTCCCGCGTGGGGTCGGGGTTCGGTGGTGAGTCTGGCTCGAGCCACTCGCCAAAATGAAACCCGGTGTCCCACAAATACAGTTCGTGGGGCAGGGGAGTGGGACGCGCGACCACACGATCAGGATGGCGTCCTCCGGCTGCAGCTCCAGCCGCATAGTCAACCCACGAACGCATGGACGGGAAGGCCCCTGCCAGTTCTTCCTTGTTACCGTAGGCCCGCCAGAGAGACCAAGGAACGAACACTGAGGCGTCGCCCCACCCTGCCGAACCGGTGGCCAGGTCCTCGAAGAAGGTGCCGGAGGGTCCATCGCCGGCCGGGTTCGGAACAACCGTTGGCACCCGCCCGTCCGGCCACTGATCGGCGGCCAGGTCCTTCAGCCATTTGGCGCTGAAACCAGACACGTCGAACATCAAGGCGGCGGTATCCATGAAGACCTGCCAGTCCCCGGTGAAGCCGGACCGCTCCCTTTGGGGGCAATCAGTTGGTATGTCGCAGGCGTTGCCCCGGAAGCTCCAGAGGATCGCGGTGTGAAGAGCATTGAGGCGGGTATCGCTGCAGTGGAACGTGCCAGTGCGCTCGAGGTCCGTGTGCACTACCACTGCAGTGATGTCTTCGGGCGAGATGGTGCGGACGTTGCCTTCAATCTGCACATACCTGAAACCGTGGGTGGTGTGCCGCGGTTCAAAAACATCACTGGGGCGGCCGGCTGAGATCACCTCGTCCACTTGGCCTGCGGGCAGGGGAGTCTTGCTGGCGAAGTCGAAGGCCTGGATGTTCGCCGTAGACACCAGCCCGGCCTCGTCAAGGATTTCGCCGTGGAGCAGCGAGGTGCGCGTTCCGGTGGGGCCGAGTTGGCTTAAGCGGACCCAACCATTGATGTTCTGGCCGAAGTCCACCACTGTGACGCCCGCCGAGGCTTCTCTGATGCTGACGGGCTTGAGCTCTTCGATGCGGCGAACTGGGGGAGCAAGGGGCCGAACAAACCGTTCGCGGTTGTTGTAGAGCCCGCCTTGGCGGGGGACGGCAGGAAGCCAGCCATCCGCCGTCGTGCGCTCATTCGGCTCCGGAAGCCGACGAAAATCGACCGTTTGTCCATCCATCAGATCGGCGCGGGTGATGTGGCTCTCGCGGGATTCCCAGAGGGAGTCGGTGACCGCAACGGTTCCCGAGGATGTGGTGATGGAGGCGAGGAGCGCGGTTTCGTTGCCGAAGCCGTCGGCCCTTCGTTCGAATCCATGGCGGCCGCGGAACCAGCCGTCGGAGAGCAGTGCCGAGACGCGGTTCTGGCCGCTCAGCAAAAGATCGGTGATGTCCCACTCGTGGACCTGCAAGCGTTTGCGGTAAGAGGTGAAGCCAGGCGTCAGTTCCTGGTGGCCCACGCGGCTGCCGTTGATGAAGAGTTCGTAGACGCCGTGGGCGGTGGCGTGCACTATTGCCTTGCCCTCGTCCCTGGACCACATGAAGGTACCTCGCAGCCAATAGGCCGGCCGAGTGCCAGGCTGTTCGCGCTGGTCCCGGGCGGGTGAGATCCAGGAAGCGCCATGGAGGGCTGCCTGTACGGAAGGATGAAAATCAGGGTCAGTCAAGGGAACTCCTCAGGGAAACCGGCACCTTCGCCGCTTCCAGCAATGGTAAAATATAAAAACCGTGTGTGCACTGTTTTTATTCAGCAGGGACATGGCTACCCTGAAGGAGTGCGAACGCGGCGAAAAACTGGAAGCTATGAAGTAGGGCGCGCCAAGCGTGCCGAAATACTGGATGTGGCCACCCGGCTCTTCGGAACCTCCGGCTACCACAAGGTCCCCCTTTCGCAGCTGGCAGCGGACGTTGGACTCAGCGAAAGTGGCCTCCTGCACCACTTCCGTTCCAAGAAGCACCTGCTGTTGGCCGTGGCGGAGCGCCGGTTGGAGCAAACAGCGAGCTGGTGGGGTTCGCGGGAGCCGGAGCTTGCCGCCGATCCGTTGGAGGTTTTCCGGACCATGGTGGACTCCACGCGTGAGCTGGTCAGGGAACCGGGGCTTATTGAGCTTTTCGTCCTGATTTCGGCCGAGGCTGCTGATGCCACAACGCCGGCGCACCAGCTGTACGCCTCGTGGTACCAGCGTGCGGTGGACGAAACCGCGCAACGATTGGCGGCAGGCGTCGAACGCGGTCACCTGCGGCCAGACACAGGAGTCGGCGGATGCGCCCGCGAGATCATTGCCGTCAGCGATGGACTGCAATTGCAGTGGGTGCTGTCCGGCGGGGAGCTGGACCTTGTGGAGGCAATCCGGGATTACGCCCGCCGGCTGGCCCGTTCACTCCTGATGCCCGAGCACGCCGGCGCCGCCGACTCTCTCTAACGCATCCGCACACTGTCGCTCGGTCCCGGGTTGTAGCCCAGGTTTCGCGATACCGCCCTAGCTGTTGCCTGCACGGCGGGCGCCAGAACGTTGGGCGGAGTCGCACCGTCGGGAACCACGATCGACAACGCGGCCACCACCAAGCCTTCGGCGCCAAAAATCGGCGAAGCAACCGAGACTGTCCGCGACGGCGCCGTTCGCCTGATCATGGCCAGGCCCGTTCGCCGCACATCGGACAACGTGCGCCGCAATTGACCTTCAGGCATGGACTCCACGCCCACCTCAGTGTCGGCCGGTTGGCTGATGACTGATTCCTGGAATACTGCGTCGGCTCCGGACAGCAGAACCAAACCCACCGCCGTCGACCTCAGCGGTGCCCGCCCACCAACGCGATAGGCGACCTCCGTTGCCTCCTTGGAGGACAGCCGCTCTATCAGGACGGCCTCATTCTTATCACGTACTGCCAGGAGAACGTGGTGGCGGGTCACGGCGAAAAGGTCTTCAAGGTAAGGCAGGGCGATCTCGCGAACACCATGCCCGCGGGGCGACAATGACGCCACTTCCCACAGCCTGACCCCCACGACGTAACGGCCATCCTCCAGCCGTTCCAGGGCTCCCCATGCCACAAGGCGCGCAATCAAGCGCAAGGCAGTGGGGGCCGGCATGTCGGCCAGCCGCGCCATTTCGGACAGTGTCAAGGCACGACGACGGTCGCTGAAGACGGCCAGCAGGCTGAGGGCGCGATCAATGACGGGTTCGCCCTGCTTGGGCCGCTTTCCGCGCTGCGGTTTTCCGGCGGAGTCCTCTGCGCCAACGGGCATCTGACTGAATCCTTTCAACGTCGTGAGTGATCTCCACCACAATACTGTTTCAACCAATGAAATTCACATGGGGTGCGATGCCTCCCGCCTACGACTCTTGAAGAAGCCGGTTACCGGAAGCCATCTGACGAGAGGGCGCCGACGGATCGGCCCGGACATGTCACAGCCGACCATGTTTCAGGCCGCCGGTCCCACATCTCGACTCACGATTCCATCACGAATGCGAAGGCGCAGCACATGAATCTCCTCACCTCACCTGCACGTCGGAGCGCGGCCGTCCTGGCTGGCGCGCTCCTCCTGGGATCACTCACCGCCTGCGGTGGCGGCACAGCTGCCACCTCCACGGTGGATAAGAGCACGCTGACCATCGCCACCGACAGCGACAGTGCCTCGTTCGGATACGACCCGTTGCGGGTTTCGGACGCCCAGCGGCAGTTCTTCGAAGGCCTGTATGAAAACCTGATGACACTGCAGCCCGATGGCAGCGTGGGTCCAGGCCTCGCGAAGGAATTCAGCTACAACGCAGACAACACCGTGTTGACTCTGACCCTCAAGGAAGGCGTGACCTTCACTGACGGCTCCACTCTGGATGCGGCGCTGGTCAAAGCAAACCTTGATCGTCGCAGCGACACCGCACTGAGCGCCTACTCGGCCATTGCCAAGGGTGGAGCGCAGGAGATTGCCTCTGTTGACGTGGTCAGCCCCACCCAAGTGGCCATCACCTTCGCCAAAGCACAGCCGGGCTTCGAGAAGAACCTAACCTCCACCTTGGGCATGATCGTGGGCAAGAACGCAGTCACTGACACCGCGAGCCTGGCCACCACCCCGGATGGCTCCGGCCCCTACACCTTGGACAGCGCCACAACAGTCAAGGGCAACAAGTACGTGTTCACCAAGAACGAGAAGAACGCCGACGCCTCCAAGTACCCGTACAACAAGATCACCTTCAGCGTCATCATGGATCCCCAAGCCCGGGCGAATGCACTGGTATCCGGCCAGGCGGATGTAGCGTCGCTGACCTCTCCAACGGTGGACTTCGCCAAGTCCAAAGGTGTGGGCGTGTCCCAGATCGGCGGCACTGTCCAGACCATGATCTCCTTCGACAAGACCGGTAAGACCTCGCCCGCCTTCGCCAGCGAGAAGGTCCGCCAGGCCTTCCAGTACGCCATTAACCGCAAGGCACTGGTGGATGCCCTCCATAAGGGAGACATCCCTGCATGGAACGCCCTCCCCAAGGACTCCGCAGGTTTTACCGAAGAGCTGAACACCACCTACGCCTACGATCCCGCCAAGGCAAAGAGCCTCCTGGCCGAGGCCGGATACGCCGATGGCTTCGACTTCACCATCATCGCCAGCGCCCAGACGCAGACCGACCTGCAGGCAGTCCAAAAGGACCTGGCCGCGGTGGGCATCACCATGAACGTCAAGCTGGCGGCCTCCACAGACGAAGCCTTCGCCGCGGTGGCAACCACCCCGCTGGGTTACGCCCCCCTGGGCTGGGACAACCCGGTAGGCCTGATGTACGGAGCGATCCTCAGCGGCTTCACCAACGTCCAGAAGGCTACGGACGATCAGCTGAACGCGGCCACGGCCGAAGCCGCCGCAGCCAAGGACGACGCCGCCAAGAAGGCCGCGTTGACCAAGCTCAACACCCGTTTGGTGGAGTCCGGCTGGATGATCCCGCTCTACGAGTCACTCACCAACCAGGGCTACAACACCAAGAAGGTCCAGCAAGTGAAGTTCGCCGGGACCAACGTCTACCCGCTGCTCTCCTCCTACGCACCCACCAACTGATCCACCAACAGACCGGGCGCCGGTTCCCCCAAGGGACTGGCGCCCGGCCCGACCAATGGAGGTCACCATGGCAATGTTTGTCACCAAGCGCCTGCTGATGGCGCTTGCCACCGTGTTGGTGGTGGCGGTGCTGGCATTCCTGCTGGTCCACGCCATGCCCGGCAGCCCGGGTGCTGTCTCCCTGGGCGCTGGAGCTTCGCAGGAGGCCATCGATCAGCTGAACCAGACTCTCGGCTGGAACGACCCACTGCTGGTTCAGTTCTTCCGGTGGCTCGGCGATGCTGTTCAAGGCAACCTCGGGAGCTCGCTCATCGATGGACGCTCGGTGAGCGCCGACCTCGCTGCCAGGCTTCCGGTCACGGCATCCCTGGCAGCGGGAGCCACCATCCTGAGTGCCATCTTCGGCATCATCCTTGGGGTTACCGCTGCCGTACGCGGTGGTTTCCTTGATCAGCTGATCGGGGGATTCGTGGGACTCCTGGTGGCCCTTCCAGCGTTCTGGATCGGTGTCATCTTCGTCTACTTGTTCGCTGTCCAGTCATCGGTGTTCCCTGCCACCGGGTATGTGCCTTTTGAGGTTTCCCCGCAGGACTGGGCAATGTCCCTGGCGCTTCCAGTCATCACCCTGGCCGTGGGCGGAGCAGCATTCATCGCCCGCCAAACCCGGGCTTCCATGCTGGAGGCCTTGCAGCAGGAACACATCAGGATGCTGCGGGCCACAGCCACTCCCACATGGAAGATCCTCTACGTCCATGCCCTCAGGTATGCGAGCTTGCCCATTGTTGCCGGCATCGCCCTGCAGTTCATCGGCCTCTTCGGCGGTTCTGTCATCGCAGAACAACTGTTCGCCATGCCCGGTTTAGGCCAGGCAGTCCAGACCTCCGTCAGCACCCACGATGCGCCCGCAGTCCAAGGCGTGGTGGTCATCGCCACAGTGGTGGTGGTCGCAGTGAACCTGGTGCTCGAACTCGCTACCAAATTCCTTGACCCGAAGTTGCGTGCCTCATGATCCCCACACTTCCCGCCACCCCGCGGAAAACAGCTTTCACCAAGCTCTCGGGACACCGCCTGATCGCCTCCCCGGCAGGCTTGGCCGGCACATTATGGCTGGCCGCGATGGTCATCTCTTCCCTCACGGCACCATGGTGGTTGCCTTTCAAGACCGAGGACCAGGACTTTACCGCTGTCCTGTCCGGTCCTACAGCAGCCCACTGGCTGGGCACGGACGAACTCGGCCGTGACATCCTCAGCCGCATTTTCGCCTCAGCAGCCGAAACCCTGGGGACATCGTTCATCACGGTGATTGTCGGCGTCGGGCTGGGCACTTTGCTGGCCCTGGCGGCGGCGAACAGCCAACGGGCGGAGGGAGTCATCAGCCGGGTTACGGAGATCATGATGTCTTTGCCCGGAACGGTGATCATTCTGGCCGTCATTGGTGCTGTAGGGACCAACATTCCCCTCATCATGGCAATTCTTGGCGTGCTGATCTCCGCAGGCATTTATCGCGTGATGCTCGGTCAGGCGAAATCCCTGCAGAACCAGCTGTACGTGGATGCCGCCAGAGTGGACGGGCTGGGTCCCCTTGCCATCAGCGTCCGCCACGTGCTGCCCGGCCTGGCCACCACCATCGTGGTTCAGTCCGCGCTGATCTTTGCCGTGGGTCTCCTGATCCAAGCGGGCCTGGCATTCATCGGCTTCGGTCCGCCCCTCCCGCAGCCCAGCTGGGGTGGCATGATCCAGAGCGCGTCACAGCACGTTTACGACGCTCCCTGGCTCATGGTTCCCACCGGTGTGGTCCTGGCCCTGACCGTGCTGTCAGCCAACGCCATCGGCAACGCACTGGGTAAGGCACCGAACACTGCGGCTTCGCACCTTCCTTCAGCCGCGATCCGCCGGAAGCGGGCACGCCAGGCAGCTGCGGCTGCTGCAGCAGCCCCCGCCGTCGGGAATCCTCCCGCGGCAGGCAAGCTCAGCGTGCGCGGCCTCTCAGTAGGGGTCGACGGCGGCACTCCGCTGGTCACGGACGTCTCGTTCGAGGTGGAACCCGGCACCGTCCTGGGCCTCGTAGGCGAATCGGGCTGCGGTAAGACGATGACTGCCTTGTCGCTCATGGGGCTCCTGCCTTCCGGTGTTGCCATAACGGGCGGCCAGATCTTATGGAACGGCAAGAACCTTGCTGCGGCCACGGACCGGGACATGGAATCTATTCGTGGCCGCGACATCGCCCTCATCTCACAGGAACCCATGCGGGCCTTGGATCCCATGTTCACGGTGGGCTACCAGCTGACATCGGCCATCCGACGCCTGCAGTCGACGGGCAAAGCGGAGGCCAAAGCCGAGGCACTCAGCCTCCTGGAAAAGGTGGGGATCGTGGACGCGCAGCGCATCCTGAAAACGTACCCCCACCAGATTTCCGGCGGTATGGCCCAACGCGTTGCCATAGCACTGGCCCTCTCCGGGAAACCACGCCTGCTGGTGGCCGATGAGCCCACCACTGCCCTGGATGTCACCGTCCAGGCTGAAATTCTCTCCCTCCTGCGGTCCTTGGTGAAGGACACGGGCATGTCGGTTGTGATGGTCACGCACGACCTCGGTGTGGTCGCCGATATCTGCGACCACGTCGCCGTCATGTACGCCGGGCAGGTGGTAGAGAACGGGAAGACAGTGAGCATCCTGGACAACCCGAGGCATCCCTACACGCTGGCCTTGCTGGCAGCTGATCCGCACGCCAACTCAGCCCACGACATGCCCGATCGCCTCGCCACCATCCAAGGACAGGTCCCGCAGCCGAAGGATTGGCCGGGCGGATGCCGTTTCGCCGCCCGGTGCCAGTTCGCTGGATCGGCGTGCCTGGTGCCCATCCCGTTGCTGCCAACAGGGTCCGGCGAAGGAGTGGTCCGGTGCGTCAAGGCTGACGAACTGGCCGTAGACGGCCTGGGGTGGGTGGCAACGGAGTCCGCCCACACCGTTCCCCTCGACGTTCCTGACCGGCATCGGCTCCACATCATTGAAAAGGACATGGCATGAGCATCGAAACCCCGCTGCGTCAGCAGGACGGCGCCCCCGTCCGCCAGCAACCCATGCTCGAGGTGAAGGACCTGGTGGTCCGCTACGGCCACGGAAAGAAAGCAGCCACCGCACCACCGGCCGTTGACGGCGTCAGTTTCGCCATCCAACCCGGTGAAACGGTGGGGCTGGTAGGGGAGTCAGGGTCCGGCAAGTCCACCATCGGCAAAGCGATCCTGGGTCTTCAGAAGGTGGCGGGCGGCTCGGTGGAATTCCAAGGAGAGGACATCACGCACGCCAATTCCGGCAAACGCCGTGGTATCGGCAGCGACCTCCGGGCTGTCTTCCAGGATCCCAACTCCTCCCTGAATCCCCGCAAAACCATCGGCTCGTCGCTGGCTGAGCCTTTGCGCGTTCGGGGCCTCGCCGCTTCTGAAGCCAGAACCAAGGCAGAAGACATGGTGGAACGCGTCGGCCTGCCAAGGGACGCCGTGGACCGCTACCCCAGCCAGTTCTCCGGCGGACAGCGGCAGCGCATCTCGGTGGCCCGTGCGCTCATCTGCGAACCACAGCTGGTGGTTTGCGACGAAGCCGTCAGTGCTTTGGACCTCTCCACACAGGCACAGGTTCTCAACCTCCTGGCAGACCTGCGGGACGAACGCGGGCTGAGCTACCTGTTCATTGCGCACGATATTTCCGTGGTGCAGTTCCTGGCCCAGCGAGTGGTGGTCCTCTACCGGGGGCAGGTTATGGAATCCGGACCGGCCGCGGCCGTAACGGAGAGCCCGAAGCACCCGTTCACCCAGGCCCTGGTGGCGGCATCTCCTGTTCCCCGTCCCGCAGAACAGGCTGAGCGCCGCGCGGTCCGCGAGTCTTTGGGTGTCCGGACAGCCTCAGCTGTGGCTGCGACAGCTGGTGGGTGCCCCTTCCGCCAACGCTGCCCACTGGCCACAGAACTCTGCGCCACGGAACGCCCTGCCTTGCGCCGCGTGGGCGAGGCCGACGTCGCGTGCCATTACGCCTGAACCGAACCCTGCAAGCGTCCCAAAACCACGGCGGACATCACGCCACTTCTTCCCAGGAGCAAACTATGACAGTCGAGACAACCATGGGCGCATCATCGGCTCAGCGAGGCACTGAGGCCGCGGAACGCCGTAAGCCCACACCGCCGCCGTTCCCGGCCTTTCATGCCCCCGGCCAAGCTGAGGTGGTGTCCGAAAACTCGCTGGTCCATCGCGAGCTCAGCTACGCCATAGCCGTAGGATTCCGCCGCCTCTCCATGGACCTTTGGCTTCCCCGGAGGGTTGCTGAGAGACCAGTGCCGCTGGTGGTGTGGATCCACGGAGGCGCCTTTCAATTGGGGGACCGCCGTGAGCTGCCCCCTACCTTCGGGCCGGATTCAGTATTCCGCCTCTTGAACCAGGCCGGTATAGCCTGCGCAACGGTGGACTACCGGCATTCCTTGGAGGCCCCGTTCCCTGCCCAACTGCACGACATCAAGGCAGCAGTCAGATACCTCCGGCACCATGCCGACGTCTTGGGCCTTGATCCAGCGAGGATCGGAGCCTGGGGCGAATCCGCCGGCGGACACCTGGCGGCATTGCTGGGACTCACCGGCCACCGCGCTGACCTTGAAGGTGGCCTTGGTGTGCAGGGGCATCCCAGTTCTGTCAGCGCAGTGGTGGACTTCTACGGTGTGTCCTCCCTGAACGACATGCCGCCCATGACGGCCGCCAACGACTTCATGGGCCCGGCACTCCTGGCCGCCGTACCGGAGGGCGTGTCGGTGCACCCGGAGACCATGCTGGTGGGTGGCTCCAAGGATCCCCGTGTTCTGGACGCGGCCAGCCCACGCAGCTATGTGACACCGGATGCGGCCACCTTCCTGCTGGTTCACGGCGATTCCGACGGACTGGTGCCACTCTCCCAAAGTGAACTCCTGGCCGGCCTCCTCCAGGAATCGGGCGTGGAGCACCAGCTGGTCACCATCGAAGGCGCCGACCACTGCTTTTTCTTCGCCGAAGATCAGATGGACCGTATCCTCGCCCTGTCCGTCGACTTCTTCCGGCAGCACTTCAGGCTCCCATGAGTAGTTTCATTGATTGAAAGTTTCGGTTCTTCTTCGCAGCGGAATCAGCCAGTCTTGAGTGAACAGCTCGGACCCACGGATCCGGCACCAGAACATAGGGGAGTCAACGATGACCGAGGGTCGCGTAGTGAAGGCCATCGAGTTTGCACGCGCCGGTGACGACGGCGAGCGCCCGCTCCTGCTGGATCTTTACCTGCCGGAATCCCGGCAGGTCATCGGCCAGGGCCGGAAGCTTCATCCCGCCGTCGTCCACTTCCACGGTGGTGGTTGGCGGGTGGGTGAACGTTCCTCTCTTGGGCCGGTATGCTATGGATTCGGGCTGACGCCCTTTGAGGTCTTGAGCGAGGCAGGATTCGTGGTGGTTTCGGCCGACTACCGCCTGAGCGGAGAGGCCCGGTTCCCAGCACAATTGCACGACGCCCTGGCTGCGGTGCAGTGGATGCGGGACCATGCCGGCGAGTACGGCGTGGACCCGGCGCGCATCTACGCGTGGGGTGACTCTGCGGGCGGCCATCTGGCCAGCCTTGTGGGGCTGGTGCCAGTGGATGGACAGGACAGCGAAGCGGGCAGTGTTGCTGCGGTTGCCGCCTGGTATCCGCCGACGGACCTGGTCCACATGGGGGAGCAGGCTCTGCCCAATGCGGTGGCCCGTTCCAGCGATCCCGGATCCCGCGAGGAGCTGTTGGTGGGTGCAGTACTGGCGGACAACCCGGACAAGGCGGCGGCCGCGAGTCCCATCGGTTATGTTGGCCCGGCAGCCCCGCCCTTCCTGCTGATCCACGGAACGGCCGATCGTTTTGTTCCGGCGGCCCAGTCGGAATCGTTGGCGAGTGAACTGGCCAAGGCGGGTGCCGACGTCGAACTTCTCCTCATCGACGGCGCTGACCACATGTGGTCCACCCCGGACGGTGGTTCGGCAGCTGCCGAGAAGGCTCTCGCTGCAACTGTCTCGTTCTTCCGCAAGCAAGCTGCGCTCGCATAACCTTTTCCAGATTTCGGCAAGACCTATCAGGGGTTTCATTGCCGTGCCCTCCTATCGATTACCGCCTTCGGGCGAAGCTGAAAGGCCCAACATGCACTACATAGGCATTAACCACGACGACGGCGCGTGGGTCGCGGCCCTCAGCGGAGGCAGAGTTTTCCCGCTGGCGACCGTAACGGACTTCTGGGCCGATGCGGCCCGTTGGGAGGAGAAGGCCGCGGCCATCGTTGCTGGCGGTGCAGCTGGAGAGGGTGCAGCTGGCTGGGAGCGGACAGAAGTCACCGAGGTTCCGTTGGTTCCAGCGTCGGCCCGGGTGATCTGCGTGGGCCTCAACTACAAAGCCCACGCAGCTGAAGGAAGTTACAAGGACCAGGAGTTGCCGCCGTACCCCACCTTGTTTGGTCGTTGGACGGCGTCGCTGTCCGTTGGCAACGTACCGGTGCCCGTGCCCGGTGGCGAAGCCGGGCTGGACTGGGAAGGCGAGGTGGCGGCCTACATCGGCAAACGCGTGGAGTCTGCTGACGAGGCGAGCGCGGAGGATGCCGTGTTCGGCTATTCCACGTTCAACGACCTCACTGCGCGCCGCGCCCAGAAGCTCACGTCCCAGTGGACGCTGGGCAAGAATGGTGATTTCAGCGGACCGGTCGGCCCGCTGGTCAGCCGTGACGAGGTGGGCGATCTCCGCGATGGGCTTCAGGTCCGCACCCGCGTGAACGGTACAGAGGTTCAAAACGGCAACACGCGGGACATGATCTTTTCCGTTCCAGCCATCATCGCGCTGATCAGCCAGACGTTCACCCTCCACCCCGGAGACGTGATCGCCTCCGGTACGCCGGAGGGTGTGGGATATGCCCGGACGCCTGCATGGCTTCTGCAGCCAGGTGACACAGTTGAGGTGGAGATCGACAAGCTTGGCACCCTGGTCACGCCCGTTGGTGAGCCTTCGCTTCGAGCGAGGGCCTGATGGGTACATCCCACGAGGCCCGGCTCGATGAGTTGCCGGGTGAGATTCCCGTTCTGATCTCCGGTGGTGGACCCAGCGGCTTGTTCCTGGCGCTTGACCTCGCCCAGCGGGGGATCCGGAGCCTGGTGATCGAGCCGCGTGCATCCATAGATGCAGACCGTCCGCGGGCCAAGACCACCAATGCCCGCACCATGACCCATCTGCGCCGGATTGGCCTGGCGTCGGCGCTGAGGAGTGCAGCGCCGCTCCCAGTGGACTTCGCACAGGACGTCATTTTCTGCTCTTCCCTGACGGGCCGCGAGATCAGGCGATTCCCCAACGCCTTTCAACTGGAAAGCGGCAGGTACGAGCCCCAGCCAGAGTGCGGTCAGCAGGTACCGCAGCCTGTGCTGGAGTCCGTACTCAGGGACGCGGTGGAGGCATCCACCCACGCAACGTTGTTGACGGGGTTGCGGGTGGAGTCGTCTTCGCATGTGGCAGGTGGCCAGCAGGTCACGGTGGTTGATGCCGCGGGCCAGTCGCGGACCGTTCGCAGCAGCTTCCTGGCTGGGGCCGACGGCGGTTCGTCCACCGTCCGCCGTGGCATGGGTATCCGGCTGGAGGGCGGATCTGCAGCCTTGTCCAACATCAGTATTCTGTTCCGCTCCAGTGACCTCGCCGAGACCATCACCCTGGATCCCGCCGTGCAGTATTGGGTTCTTGGCCCGGGAACGGCCGGCATGGTGGGCCGCATGAATCTGGGGGACACCTGGTGGGCCATCATCCAGGGTGTTGCCGCCAACGCCGAAGGTCTGGACCCGGTGTCCATGGTTCGGTCTTTAGTGGGTGCGGACATCGACGTTGACGTGATCGCAACAGATCCTTGGACGGCACGGATGCTTCTTGCGCCTTCTTATGGCGAAGACGGGGTGTTCCTTGTGGGCGACGCTGCCCATCAGAATCCACCCTGGGGCGGGCACGGCTTCAACACGTGCATTGGCGACGCCGCGAATCTGGCGTGGAAGATCGCAGCTGCCCTGGATGGGTGGGCCGGGCCGGAGCTCTTGGCGAGCTATGGCCTTGAGCGGCGCCCCGTCGCCGAACGAACCATCAACGATGCCGCAGCCAACGGCAAGGCACTCGCTTACCACTTTGCCGATCCTGCCTTGGAATCCGGGGGTGCTGATGGTGCGGCCGCCAGGGCAAGGGCTCACGAGGCATTGAGCGTCAAGCAAAGCGAATTCGACTCGTTGGGCCTTGTGCTGGGCTACAGCTACTCCGGGACGCCGTTGGTTGTCCCGGATGGATCTCCAATACCGGTGGAGGATCCCATTCGTTACACTCCATCAGCCAGCCCCGGCGCTGTCCTTCCGCATGCGTGGCTGGACGACTCCACCTCGCTCTACGACGTCCTGGGGCAAGGTTTCACGCTGCTCGTCGATGCGCTATCCGTGGTGGGATCGGCCGTCGAAGATGTTTACGCACCGGTGCTGGCCGCAGCGGCCGACCGGGGCGTTCCGGTGGCCGTGACCGCCGTCGGTCCTGACCGTCGGGGAATCCCGATGGCAGAACACTGGGCCGCCGACGCCGTCCTGGTCCGCCCCGATCAGCACGTGGCATGGCGAGGTTCCTCCGCTGAAGCCGCAGCCGGCGCCCTCAGCGTGGCCGCAGGGTGGGCCCATCGCAACGATTCGCACAACACCCAGGAGATTGCACATGCCGACGCCGTCATTTCGTGACTACCTCTTTGCCCCGGAACACCCTCGCGTAGCCAAACTACGTGGCCTGGACGCGCGATCCTACGCGGAAGCGGCCAAGCGCGACTCTTTCGCCGGTCCCATGATCGAGGGTTGGAAGAAGCTCTACCCGAAGCCTTTTGTGGGTGTCACCAGTGACGGAACCATCCGTAAGGGCCTGTATCCGCTGAGCCACGCGTCGCCGGGCGAGGAAGCGCCGACGTCGGACATGGTCACCGCAGCTGAAAAGTTGCTGGCCCTGCTGACCACTGATCAGCGCGAACGCCTCAGCTATGCCGTGGACGCCATCCAATGGCAAAGTTGGGCCAATCCCGAATTCATGCAGCACGACACCGGGCTGCGCCTGGACGAGGTGGATCCCGCCGTGCGGGACGCCATGCTGGCCGTTGTTGAGGCCAGCCTCAGTCCCGAGGGGTATGCGTTGGCGCGAAGCCTCATGCGGATCAACGGCTTCCTGGGCGAACTGGTGGAGTTGCCGCTGCTCATGAACGAGTTCAGCTACAACGTGGCGCTCTATGGCACCCCCTCAGAAACGGAGCCGTGGGGCTGGCAGCTGTTCGGCCATCACGTCGCCTTGAACTGCCTGGTGGTTGGAAGTCAGCTGGTCATCTCACCGGTCTTCCTGGGAGCGGAGCCGGACGTGATCGACGACGGCCCGCACCGGGGCGTCAAGGTCTTCAAGGAGCGCATCCAGTGGGCCCGTGAGCTCATGGCCGCGCTGCCGGTGGACCTGCGCACCGACGCCGTGGTCTTTGAACTGATGCAGGACCCCACCATGCCTGAGGGCCGGCTGCACCCCGGAGACGAACGGCACCTGGCGGGCTGTTTCCAGGACAACCGCGTCATTCCCTACGAGGGCATCCCGGTGACGTCGATGCCCGCCCCAGCGCTGGCCCTGCTGGACCGGATTGTGGAGGACTCCATCGCCTACCTTCCGGCAGGCCCGCGTGCAGCACGCCTCAGGGAAATCCGTGGACAGTACCCTGAGACGTTCTTCTCGTGGATCGGGGGCTGGGAAGGTGACGAGGCGTTCTATTTCCGGATCCAGAGCCCCGTGGTGATCCTGGAACTGGACCACCACACCGGCGTCTTCCTCGACAACCATCACCCCGCACCGTTCCACATGCACACCGTGGTCCGTACCCCCAACGGCAACGACTACGGCCGGGCGCTGGTCCGGCAGGCCGCATCCTGCGTGGAATGATCTCAAGCCCGGCTATGTATACGCCGTCGGCCACACTGAAGAAGGCCCGGATCCCTGCAGGGGATCCGGGCCTTTCTGTGGTCGACCTTAGATATCAAGCGCAATACGACGCTGCGGTGGAGGACCAACCACGGTCAGGTCCATTTCCGCTTGGGCGCGGCCAAAGCCTTCCATGTCCATGTAGGGCTCGCCACCCTCGGTGTAGGTGTAGTCCTCAGTGGGCTTGTTGAAGTACTCGAAGAAGCCGTTGAAGACCGACGGCGTCAGGAAACCCACCATTTGGGTGTTGTGGGCATCGAACGCAAACGAGTGCACTGTGCCGGCAGGGGCATGGACAAAGTCGCCCTTGGTCAGCAGCATTTCGCGCCCGTTGGCGTACAGCCACATGCGCCCCTCTGTGCAGAGGAAGTTCTCTGTGTGCTCCGAGTGGAAGTGCAGCGGAATGTACGGTGACTTGGCGCCCTTGGTGTGCACCGCGAAGTAGTTCTCGCCCGTATTCTGCGGCCGTGAGAGGTAGGAGAACATGGTCTGGTAGCTGACCAGTCGTTCGCCTTCTCCGGCACTCAGGAAGTAGGGACTAAGCGACGCCGGCAATCCTGCGTTCTGCTGCAGGCTTGGGGCCACGCGCTCCACGTCAGTGTAGGTGATGCCGAATTCTGCGCCCACCTCAGCCAGCTCGCGGGCACTGGGCTGATGGCCCGGACGCGCCGGAGGAACGTGGGAGTCGATGGGTGTGCCAACGCGCTCGTAGTAAGCCTCCGCCCCACCGGGAGTCATCCAATTCAGGAAACGGGTGTAGTGGCTGGCCATGCGGTAAGCATGCGGGGTTCCCGGAGGAATGACCACGGAGTCGCCCGGGGTCAGGATGCGGCTTTCTCCGGGCAACCAGACATGGAGGATGCCGTCAAACACGTACAGCGTTTTGTGTTCGATGGCGTGGGTTACGAAGGGAGATTCAGCACCCATGCCTCCTGAGATGTAGGCGGCGCTGAAGATTCCGCCCGTGTCGGCAGCCCGGGCGATGACGGTGATCAGCTGTCCGTTGAGCTCATACCGGGCACCTTCGCCGGAGGCCATGTAGTAGGGGACGGCTTCGCCGGGCAACGTGTTGGCCAGGGGGAGTGTTTTGTTAATTTCCTCGACGCTAAGGGACATGTGTTCCTTCTTTCCTTCGTCGGCATAAGTACCTTGTACAAGCTTTGCTCATCGGCTGAGGGCCGTGGCGGGTGATTTCACTCAATGAAAGCTGAGCTCTGCGGGCGAACTCTTTCTGATGTGGTGACCTGGGCCCACCGCTTCGTCGTCCGATCCGGGAATCCGGAGGACGGCTTCGCTGCCGTCAGGCACTGTGGCTGTGACCTCCACCCGGCCCTCAACCATGTCCCAGCGCACTGAAGCCAATCCCAGCGGTGTTTCCAGTGTGGTTTCTGCCCAGTCGAGCCCGCCACCGGGCCGCGGTGCCATCAGGATGCGGCTGTAACCGGGTTCCAGTGGGGCCAGTCCGCCAATGGTCCGGTGCATCCAGTCCACCACGGCGCCCAGCGCGTAGTGGTTGAAGCTGGTCATTTCACCAGGGTTGATGGTGCCGTCAGGAAGCATGGAATCCCAACGTTCCCAGATGGTGGTGGCACCCATTGACACGGAATACAGCCAGGACGGGTTTTCGGTCTGGAGCAGCAAACGGTACGCCGCGTCCAGGTGTCCTGTCTCCGTGAGTGCATCCGTGACGAACGGTGTGCCGGCAAAGCCGGTGGAGATGCGGTAACCCGATTTTTCCACCAGTTCGGCCAGCCGGTGCCCGGCAAACTCGCGGTCGGCCTCGTTGAGGATTCCGAAGACGATCGCCAGGGCATAGACGGTGGTGCAGTCGCTGGTAATGACGCTTTCGGAAACGTAGTGTTCGGTGAACGCTGCCTGCAGCTCGTGTGCCATGGTTCCGAACTCGGCCGATGCCCCCGCATCTCCCAGAACGTCAGCGGCAGCCGCCACCAAGGACGCTGTGCGGAACGCACACAGTGTCGCCACTACATGCTTGTCGGCCTTGGCCGCCCACGGCTGGTCCGGCGCGGCGTCGGGGTCGAGCCAGTCCCCAAACTGGAATCCCGTATCCCACAGGCCGTTGGGTGAAAGCTTGCTGCGCAGCCGCCGGGCGTGGCCGGTCATTGATTCGAATTGCTCTTCAAGCACCCGCCGATCACCGTAGGCCCGCCACAATGCCCAGGGAACCCAGACCGCTGCGTCGCTCCACACTGCGGCAGTGTCCGGAGCACCGAACTCTGCGGGCTGCTCGATGTACTTGAGGACGTTGGGCACCACAAACGGCACCAGGTCCTGGTCATGGCTTTGCTCCAGGGCAAGGTCACGCAGCCAGTCGCGGAGGAAGTCCCGGCTGTCGAACAGGAACGCGGCACTGGGCGCGAACGCCGAAAGGTCACCGGTCCAGCCGAGGCGCTCGTCGCGCTGCGGACAGTCCGTAGGGACGTCCACGAAGTTCCCGCGCATACCCCACACTGCGTTTTCGTGCAGGCGGTTCAGCAACGGGTTGGACGTCTGGAAGGTTCCGATCCGCTTCATGTCCGAACTGATCACGACGGCGGTCAGGCCGCCATGCTCGCGAAGGGCATCGGCGCCGCCGGGCCACCCGTCAACCTCGGCGTAGCGGAAGCCGTGGAACGTGAGTGTCGGCTCGAAGGTGTCGCTTCCTCCGGAGAGGGTGAACCGGTCTGTCGCTTCTGCCGAGCGCAGCGGGCGGGTACCCAGCTCGTTCTCTTCCAGCACTTCCGCGTGGCGGACCGTGACTACCTGACCGGAGGTCCCGGTCAGCGTGGCCCGCACCCAGCCCACCAGGTTTTGGCCGAAGTCCACCAAAACCTTTCCTGCGGGCGACGTCCATACCTTCACTGGTTGCAGTTCCATCTGGCGGCGGACGGGAGGTCCGATGTAAGGCTCAAGGCGGCTGAGGTCGTCGTCGAGCACTTTGGCGGCGGACCATTCGGAGGAGGCGAAGCCGGGGGACAACCACGCGTCGTCGAAACGCCGGGCATCAATGGACTGGCCATCGTAGAGATCATTAGCTGCGGTGGCCGACGGGCCGGCCGTCCACGAGGCATCCGTTCCGATGACTTGCTCATGACCATCCGCGAAACGGATCCGGAGTTCAGCAAACGCGCCGAGTTCCTCACCGTAATACTTGGAACCCCCCGACCACGCCAGCCGCCCCCGGTACCAGCCGTTTCCGAGCGCAAGCCCAACCACCGTCGTCGTACTGACCAGTTCGGTGACGTCGAGTTCGCTGTACCGGACACGCCACTCATAGCTGGACCAGCCCGGGGTAAGGAGGTCCTCGGACGCCGGCTGACCGTTGACCCACGCCTCCACCACCCCCAAGGCGGACAGGAAAAGGGTGGCGGACACCACGTCGCCGTGGCTGTCGTCGAGCCGGAACTCGCCGCGCAACAAAGGTGCGCCGTCGAATTCCTTGTCCGCAGTGATCATGCGGGCGTGCCAAGTGGTCATCAGTGATCTCCAGTATCGGTAGTGGGGGAGTCCAGGTCAGGCGGGTTGGGTGACGCGGTCCAGGGCCGCGCCGTTGTCTTGCGCTACGCCACCCAGCCAGTAAGCGCTGGGTTTGGGAGTGCGTTCCTGGGTCTGACGGTCCACGGCGATCAGTCCGAACTTGGGGACGTAGCCGAACACCCACTCAAAATTGTCGAACGCTGTCCAGGCGATATAGCCGCGGACGTCAATTCCGTCAGCCAGGCAGGAAGCCACGCCGCTCACTGCGGTGCGGAGGTAGTCCAGGCGCTGAGTGTCATCCTCGGTGGCGAGGCCGTTCTCGGTGACGATGACCGGGATCTGCGCAATACGAGCAGCCTCTCGGATGGTCGCTTCCAGTCCCTCAGGGTAGATTTCCTCTCCCATTTGGTTGGTGGGAACGCCATCTTCGGCGTGCACAAGTCCATCTGCGCCGAACACCGTCCGCCCGTACGTCTGGATGCCCACAAAGTCGTCTCCCCGGGAAGCTTCAAGGAAGCGCTCGTTAACCTCACGGCGGATGCGGTCTGCGTTGGCTTCTCCGCCGGATGCGGCATGAATGTCCGTGTTGGCCAGGGTCCAGCCGACCATCAGGTCCGGATAGCGGGCCTTGATGGCATCGCGCCCGGCCTGGTGCGCTGCGAGCTTCACATCGAAGCCTGCCTTGGAGACGGTGAACTGGAACGGGGCCACCCGGGCTGCCTCAATGTTGAGGCGCTCTGCGGCTGCCGCCCAGATGGGCACCTCGCCGCGGCTTTCCGCAGGTCCGCCCCCGATACCGATTTCCTTGAGCAGCCACGGAAGGTTGGGCTCGTTGAGCGTGCACGCGACGCCGATGAGGTCACCAAGATGTTCAGTGGCGCGGTCGCAGAAACGGGCGAATCGTTCAGGGGTCGCTGAGTCTTCCCAGCCACCGGCGGCCAGCAACCACAGAGGGGAGGTGAAGTGGTGGAAGGTGACCACCGGTGTTAGCCCGTGCTCGTGGCAGGTTTCCAGGACGCGGCGGTAGTGGTTGAGTGCCGCCGTCGAGAACTGACCTTCAACCGGCTCGATCCGGGCCCACTCCAAGGAGAAGCGGTACGTGGTGAATCCCAGGCTGGCGATGAGCGCGATGTCCTCGCGATACCGGTGATAGTGGTCAATGGCGTCACCGGAGGGTTCGGCGAAGATGGTGCCGGGCAGCTGCTCCAGCAGCCAGGTGTCACTGTTGACGTTGTTCCCTTCCACTTGGTGTGCGGCGGTTGCGACTCCCCAGAGGAAGTCGTCGGGGAAGGACTGGGAGGTGGTCATGGTTGTTTCCTTTTCCATGCCCGCTTGTTAGCGGACACCCTTGATGAATGTGACGGTGACGCTTCCCAGGGCACACAGCGCGGCGGCTGCGAACCAGAGGAAGCCATAGTTGTGGCCGCTGCCGATGGCCAGGATCGCGGGGGCGGCTGCGGGAACGATGATGTTGGGGATGCTGAGGGCGAGGCTGAAGACTGCCATGTCCTTACCGGTGTCCTTGGCGTCGGGGAGGACCGCGGCGCACAGGGCAAGATCCACGGTGAGGTACATTGCCTGGCCCATGGCGAACACGATCCACGCCACCACGAACTGTTCGAAGGACGTTGCCGTTGCGCCGATGACCAGGGCAGTGGCCATCAGCAACGCGGCGGCGATGACGAACGGTTTGCGGCGGCCGATCTTGTCGGAAAGCCAACCCGAAACGGTGAAGAAGAGGATGCTGACAGGTGCCGAGATCAGGGTCAGCAGACCCGCGCTCTTCCCGGCCTCGGCAATCGGCATACCCAGCCCGTCCATGAGGAAGAAGATGAAGTAGGCGAACAGGGCCGTCATGGCAATGCCTGCCAGGAATCGTGAGGCCCATGCCCAGGCAAAGTTGGGGTGTTTTCGGGGGTCAACCAGGAACGTTTTCGCCAAGCCCTTGAGGTCCAGGGGCGGGAGTTCGGCGCGTGTCTTCGCGGGGTCCTTGTACATCACCAGGAGCGGGATGCTGCAGATGAGTGCCAGCAGGACCGGGACGCACATCATGAGCAGCGGGGCGTCCACCAGCCACGCGGCGATGTACGAACCAGCGGACATTGCCAGTGCGCCGGCCATGCCCATGGCCCCCATGACACGCGCCCTCTTGTTATCCGGCAGCGCCTCGATGGGGATGACTGCGTAAGCGTTGAACGCAGCCTGGGCCGACACCAGTGCAACCACGTACGCCGTGACAATCACGGGTGTGGAGGGCACTGTGCCGATGACGGCAGCGGCAAGCAGGGCAGGGACGAGCCCGCCGATGATCCACGGGCGACGCCGGCCGAAGCGGCCTGCCGTACGGTCGGACAGGGCGCCAGTCAGCGGGATGGTGACGAGCAAGAGGAGTGAACTGATGGAGACAGCCATGCCGTAGCTCGTCTCCTTGGCGGCCGGATCAACTGCGGCCAGGCGCAGCGAGAGAGCCGTGCCCAGAGTCAGGCTCATGATGTACATGCCCAAGGCGGCGATGAGTACCAAGGCCATGGTCTTTTTGGTGGACGGCTGCTGCGGTGCTGCCCCTGAAGGCACTGCGCTCGACGGCGGTGTGGCGGCTTCCGTGCCGGCGCCGGCGTCCAGTGTTGCTCGCCCGGCAGGATCCAAGACCTGTGCCTGCGTTGTTGGGTCACCCATGGGAATCCTCCTTTGGACCAGAGCCACCGTTGGCTCCTAATGACAGGTGATGCGGGCCGTGGTGAAGTCCCGGCCCTTGATGTCTCCTGCAAAGGTATCCATACTTTGACCACTTTGGAATACTTTCGGCAAAATTTCTTTACCAAAGTGGAAAAGAAACTTGATAGCCTCATCCGAGGAGGTCTTCACATGGATCAGGAAACCCGCACTCAGTCCAGCCACAATCAGCCCAGCCGCACACCGGGCCGGACGGGCAAGCGCGCCCCCTACGCGAACGGGGCAAAAAAGCGGGCTGAACTGGTGGAGGCTGCTTTTCAGGTGTTCGCCGAAAAGGGGTACCTTGGCCTGTCCATCCGGCAGATTGCCGAAGCCGTAGGCACTAGTCACACCGCACTCCTCCATCACTTCGGGAGCAAGGAGGCGCTGCTCGAGGCCGTGTTGGTCTTGCGCGAAGAGAGGGAAGGGCCCTGGCGCACGGAACTCATCAGCGAACGTGGCCTTCTGGAAACCGTGCCGGCAGTCATGCGCCACAACGCCGGGATCCGTGGCGTGATCCACCTCGACGCAACGCTGCGCGCCGAAGCCATCAGCCCCGACCACCCCGCCCATGACTTCCAGCTCCGCCGAAACCAGGACTTCGTGGCCTCCGTGGAGGCTGAACTCGAACGTGAACTTGCGGCGGGTCGGCTGCGGGAAGGCCTCTCGCCGCGCGTTGTAGCCCGCCAGATCACCGCACTGGTGGATGGAATCCAATTGAGCTGGCTCTATGACGAATCGGTGGACATGGCCGAACATCTCCAAGGCTTCATGGATCTCATCAAAAAGCCCTGAGAGCGGGCCCACCTTCCGTAGCGGTGGCCTCTACCCAGGAGGACAATGCGGTTCATGGCAGATCAAATTGGCAATGAAAACGTGGTCAAACGGCTGATCGACTGCATCAACGAACGCCGCATTGACGTCATGGATGAGCTGTTCCATGATGACGCGGTGATGCACTGGCCACAGTCCGGGGAAGTGGTGCGCGGCGCTGGGAATCGCCGGCGTATATACAACGCCTTTCCACAGTTGCCCACCATCACGCCCCGCCGACTGCTCAGCGGCGGGGATCTAGTGGTGGCAGAGGCGCTTCTGGACTATGACGGCCCTCAGTACCAGACGGTCTTCATCTTCGAGTTCCGGGACGGCAGGATTGCCAAGGAGACGGCGTACTGGAGCGAATCCTTCCAAGCTCCGGAGTGGCGCGCCGAGTGGGTGGAGATCAGCGGCAGCTAGTCCCGTTCGACTGCGGCTATCGCGCTGATCTCCACCAGCGCGCCCGGCACCCCCAGCCCTGCCACAAACGCAGCAGTCACCAGGGGTGGCTCCTCGGATGCCAGCTTGGCGGCAATCGCCCCGTATCCGGCGGCGAGGTCGGCGCCCTGGACGAAGAGCACATTCCACTGGACCACATCGCTTAATGTGGCACCTGCGGCTTCCAGCGCGGTCTTGGCGTTGTCGAGTGCCCGGGCAGATTGGGCGGCCGCATCGCCCTCTCCGAGCAGTGCGCCCTTGGCGTCAACGGCGTTTTGGCCGCCGACGTAGATGGTTGTGGCGCCGGGTGGGACGACGGCGACATGACTGAAAGCCGGGCTGGAAACCAACCCTTCCGGACGGATGCGCTGTATAGGTGCCATGACTGTATGGTCCCACTGACCTGCCGCTGCCGACAGGGGAGCCGGCTACTCGGCCGCGGGCCGGCGTCGTTGCTGTTTGGTTGCCGACCTGTGCTCCTTTGCCACGCGGTGGCGCCGGGCAGAGCCCCTGGTCGGTTTGGAGGGGCGGCGGACGGTTTCCGGGACCAGGCCATTGCTGATGAGCCGGGCCAGCTTGGCCAAGGCAAGCTCGCGATTACGAAGTTGGGACCGCTCCTCGGAGGCTGTGACTGTGATGACTCCGGCCACCAGTTTTGGTCCGAGGCGCCTCAGCAGCAGCAGCCTTTGCTCATCGGTCAGCGCGGAGGAATCGGCGACGTTCCACAGCAGTTCTGCGCGGCTGTCGGTGGTGTTGACGTGTTGACCGCCCGGACCCGACGAACGCGAAAAGCGCCAGCCAAGCTCCGACGCGGGAATCGTCAGCAAGGGCGGGATTTCCAGGTCCATGGAACAAGCCTCGCACGTCCCGGACGCTCCAGGGGGCAGCCATGCGAGGACATCCACGGACACGTTTTTAGGAATTAGGTAAGCCTAAGCTAATCTTTCATTTTGTGATTGAACTGAACGAACTCTCCGGCCTTGAAGCCTCGGACCTCGTCCTCCGTTACGGGGACAAGGACGTGGTGCACGGTGCGGGCCTCAGGCTGGAACCGGGCCGCATCGTAGCCCTGGTGGGTCCGAATGGCAGCGGCAAGTCCACACTTCTGCGGGCCTTGGCCCGTTTGCACGAGGCATCATCCGGTTCTGTGACCGTTCGACCCGCTGACGGTGAAGCCAGTGACGCCCTCATGATGAAGCGCAGCGATTTCGCCCGGCATGTGACGTTGCTATCCCAAAGCCGTCCCGTGCCGCACGGCCTGAGTGTTCGTGATGTTGTCGAGTTCGGCCGCCATCCGTACCGCGGACGGTGGCGTGCCGCCGATCCGGAGGGCCCGGCCGCCGTCCACCGCGCCATGGAGCTGACGGGTGTTGCTGAGCTTGGCAGCCGTGGCGTCCACGAACTGTCCGGAGGGCAGCTTCAGCGCGTGTGGCTGGCAAGCTGCCTCGCGCAGGACACGTCCGTACTGCTGCTCGACGAGCCGACAAACCACCTGGACCTGCGCTACAAGGTGGAGATTTTCGACCTGGTGCATGACCTCGCCCGCGTTCACGGCGTGGCCATTGGTGTTGTTCTGCACGACCTCGATGAGGCGGCCGCATTGGCCGATCACGTGGTGGTGCTCTCCGAAGGCCGCATCGCAGCCGCCGGGCCGGCTCACGAGGCCCTCGACGCAGCGCTCCTGAGCGAGGTCTACTCCATCCCCATCGTTACCCACACAGACCCGCTGACCGGCCGGCTGCGCACTCGCGCGGTGGGTCGGCACAGCAATAGCTAGACCCCCAAGCGTCACCACAAACGAGTCATTCCCCACCAAGAAAGGGACCCCGAGTCCATGAAGATCCATAAGGCCCTTGCGGCCACTGCCGCCCTGGCAATCCTGCTCACCGGCTGCGGCACCACCGAGGGCCCCGCCAGCTCGGCATCAAACACCGCCGCTGCCGGAGGAGCCATCACCGTCACCGATGCCCGCGGCACTGAGGTCAAGCTCGACGGCCCTGCCAAGCGTGTAGTGGGCACCGAATGGAACGTGGTGGAGAACCTGACCACCCTCGGCGTCATGCCAGTGGGTGTCGCAGACGTCAAGGGTTACAGCGCGTGGGTTACCGCTGGCAAGCTGGACAGCACCCCCACGGACATCGGAACCCGCAACGAGCCCAGCTTCGATACCATCGCGTCGTTGGATCCTGACCTGATCGTCGCCACCACCGACCTCGCCGAGCCCGTCATCAAGCAGCTCGAAGAGTTGGCTCCTGTGGTTGTAGTGAAGTCCGCCGATGGCAGCCGCCAGATTGCGCAGGCGGAGGACAACCTTAAGCTCGTCGCCAAGGCAACCGGCACCGAGAAGAAGGCCGATGAAGCCATCGCCGCATTCGACGCCGCCGTAGCCAAGGGCAAAGCTGACCTTGAGAAGGCCGGACTCGGCGGATCCCGCGTAGCTTTCGCAGATGGCTGGGTTGCTGACGGCAAGGTCTCCATCCGCCCGTTCACCAAGGGTTCCCTGCTGGCCGATATCAACACTGAACTTGGCCTCGTGAACCCGTGGACGGTTGAAGGCGATCCGGCTTACGGCCTGGGCTCCACCGACGTCGAAGGCCTGACCGCTGTCACCGCCGACCACTTCGTGTACATCACCAACAGCGCCGACGGCGATTTCACCGAGCAGCTGACTGACAACGCTGTCTGGAAGTCCCTCCCCTTCGTCTCAGCAGGCAAGGTGCACCGCCTTTCTGACGGCATCTGGATGTTCGGCGGCCCTGCCTCGATGACCCAGTACGTCGACGCAATCGTCGCGTCCCTGACCAAGTAGTCCCACCCGCATGACCGACACTGTGAAGAGGCCCGCCATGACCGTACCCACGGCCGTGGCGGGCGCTCCCGTACCAGCCGCGCCGTCCGGACGAGACGGCCGCTTTCGTTCCGGCCCAGCCCTGGTGGCTGGCGTTGGAGTAGTTATTCTGGCCATGTTTTCGATGATTCACCTGACTCAAGGAACGGCCGACGTCGGCCCTTTCCAGTTGTTGGGGCTTCTCACCGGCGACGGAACAGACCAGGAAACCGCAGTGTTGCTTGCTTCGCGGGTGCCGCGCCTTTTCGCCGGCCTGCTGGTCGGTATCGCGTTGGGGGTGGCCGGCGCAGCCTTGCAGTCGGCCACCCGCAACGTCCTTGCTTCCCCTGACACGCTGGCTGTCAACGCCGGCGCACATTTCGCGATTGTTGCTGTAGCCGCGTTCGGCCTGACACTTCCGGCCCTCTTGTCCGGTGGCATCGCGTTCATCGGTGGCCTCGCCGCGGCAGTGCTGGTGCTTGCCTTGTCCGGCGGTGGGGCGAACGGAAATGGCGGTCCCATCCGTTTGGTGCTGGCCGGTACGGCACTTGCCCTGGGCTTGCATTCAGCCACCAGTGCCCTCCTTCTGCTGTTCAGCCAAGAGACCACTGGCCTTTACGCCTGGGGCCAAGGCAGCCTCGCGCAGTCACGCACCGACGAACTGATCCAGTTCACACCGGTGGTTCTTCTGGCCATCGCCGGCCTCTTTCTCCTGGCCCGACGGATGGATCTTTTGGGTCTGGGCGATGACGCCTCGAGGCTGGCCGGTGCGGATCCGCGCCTGGCCCGGGTCGGCGCCGTCGTGCTTGCCGTGGTCCTGTCCGCTGCTGCTGTGACCATCGCCGGTCCGATCGGTTTCGTGGGCCTGTGCGCGCCTGCCATCGTGCGCCTGCTGGCCTCCCGACTTCGCGGACTGGGCCGGCACAGGGCACTGCTGCCCATCTCCGGCTTGGCCGGTGCGGTGGTTGTGATCGGCGCGGACGTGCTGGTTCGTGGACTTTTCGGCGCCCAGGCAGGGGTTGAAGTGCCCACCGGCGCGGTCACCACAGTCTTCGGTGCCGTATTCCTTGTCATCCTGGCCATGCGGATGTCCGACGCCGGCTTGAGTGTTGCCGGCGACGCCCTGGCCAAGCTTCGATCCCGCAGGTTCTTCCTTGGCGTGTTGATCGGGCTCTTGGTTTTGCTCACCGGTTTGCTGGTGGCCGGAGCACTGCTGGGCGACGCGAAGCTGCTCCTGGGGGATCTGGTCAATTGGCTCACAGGTCAGTCCGGAAACCGCGTCAGCGCTGTACTGGGAACCCGGATGCCGCGTGTCCTTGCCGCTGTACTCGCCGGAGCTGCGCTGGCTCTGGCCGGCGCCTTGATTCAAGCGGTGTCCCGCAATTCCCTGGCCGAGCCCGGAATCCTTGGCGTCTCCGGCGGTGGCGGCCTCGCAGCAATCATCGTCATCACCACTGTCCCCACTGCAGGTTCCTGGGTGATTACCGGCTCCGCGCTCGGGGGAGCGGCACTGTCCGCGCTGCTGGTCTTCGGACTGGCTTTCCGGGGCGGGCTTCAACAAAACAAGCTGGTCTTGATCGGCATTGGCATTTCCGCAGGGCTGGCAGCCGCCATCACTGTTCTCCTGGTGACCACTGACCCGTTCAACCAGACAAAGGCCCTGACCTGGCTGTCTGGCTCTACCTACGGCCGCAACTTCGCCTCAGTTCTGCCCCCGCTGCTGGCCCTGCTGCTTGCCCTGCCCGTGCTCGCGGGCATGCGCCGTGACCTGGACCTGATAGCGGTGGATGACGACTCTCCCCGTGTGCTGGGAATCGGGCTGTCCGGGTCCCGGCTGCTCCTCCTTTCCGTGGCGGTACTTTTGACCGCTGGAGCCGTCTCTTCAGTGGGTGTCATTGCCTTCGTTGGCCTCGTTGCACCGCATGCGGCCCGCACTTTGGTTGGCGCACGGCACTCCCGCGTCCTGCCGGTTGCCGCGCTGATTGGCGCCTCCACTGTGGTGCTGGCTGACACCATAGGCCGCACGCTGATCGCACCGGCCCAGATACCCGCCGGAATCATGACGGCGTTGGTGGGCGCGCCCTACTTCGTGTATTTGCTGTGGCGTTCCCGCGTGGATCGGACAGTCTGACGGTCAGCGACGGCCGGATTGGGGTTGGCAAGAGGAGGCACGCGCTGGAGTCGGAGTCATTTCCAGACATCCTGGCCATAGGCATGGAAGAGAGTCTCGATCCGCGTCGCTGGCCGCATAGGATCGAGTCATGGCCGGTTCCCTGGATGTCCTTGGCCCCATCCTGGAAATGATGACGTGGGTGGGGTTCGTTCCGGGCGTGCCATTGTTGGTCAGCGCATGGATCATTGCCAAGCGCCGTTGCGTCTGGGCCACCGCAGATGGAAAGCAATTCGCCGCAGGTGGCTTCCTGGGACTGCAGTGGCAGGATCAGTCGAACGAGGAACAAAAAGTCCTCCTGGACATTCCTGCTCGGGAGGACAGCATTGATCCCGGCACCGTGGTGGTCCACTATGACCTCTGCCATCCGTCCCGGTGCTCGCTCAGGCCACCCCGCCACGACAACACGGTGTTGATTCTGGGCTGGATCCTCACCGGGGTTGGGATACTCAGCACCCTCGGAGGGTTCGTACTTCTCCTCCTCTAGCCCGGATCCTTCTCTAGCCCGGGCCTCTTGAACACCGGATCGCTCAGGACTAGCGTTTCCCGCGCACGGTCAACGCGCACGGCTAAACGGAGGAGACTGCTATGAGTGAGACCACCGCAACCTTGATGGTGGACCTGATCATTTCCCTGGACGGCTACGCTTCTGCCGAAGGGTGGCCAGGCTGGTGGGGGTTGGAAGGCCCGGAATACCTGGCCTGGCTCGATGAGGAGGGAAAGAAGGAATTCACCACTCTCATGGGGGCCACCACGTATCGGGTGATGTCCAGCATGTCGGAGCAAGCCTCTGAAGACAGCTCCGGGTTTTCGGAGGAAGAGGGTGCCAGCTTGGGCGGTTTGGCCGCCATGCCCAAGATCATCTTTTCCTCCACGTTGAAAGAACCCTTGGTGTGGCCCAACTCGGAGCTCATTTCCGGTGATGCCGTGGAGGCCGTTCGGGAATTGAAGAGGACCAGATCCGGTACCTTCAGCACGCTGGGTAGCCTTAGCCTCTGCCGTTCCCTGCTGACGGCCGGGCTGGTGGACAGATATCGCTTGGTGATCTTTCCAGTGATCACCGGCAGGACCGGAAGCGAGCGGATCTTTGACGGGTACCCGGACGTTTCCCTGGAGCTGGTGGAGAGCCAGACGTTCGATGGCAGGTCTCAGTTGCTGGAGTACGTACCCACTGTTATTGATGGCCCGCCGCCGGCAAGGCAGGGCTGATTACCTGTGCGCCCACGTCCCGAGTCGAGTCCGGAAACTCCCGAACCCCTGACTGAATCTCCATCCCGGCCCGAAGCAGTAGTCCAGCAAGTGCATTTGCCTGCAGGGGTAGCAGGTCCCACGGAAATCAGTTTCGACGTCCGCTGTTTCGTGCTGCCCGTGGCCGAAGGGATTGTCGTGATCGACACCGGCATGGGGGACAACGCCACGGATATCCACCGGGCACTGGAACGTATAGGCGCGGGCTGGGATGACATCTCCGACGTCGTGATTACCCATGCACACGCTGATCATGTGGGCGGTTTGAACGAGGTCCTTTCGAGGGCAGGAAACGCTCTGGTGTGGGCGGGCGAAGCGGATGCGGGCGCCGTATCCGCCGGCATTTCTTCCGGCACTGCAACATCGGAACCGAAGGTCCGGGCCGCCGCCGATGGCGCTTCCTTCCGAGGGTTGCGCGTCATTCACACCCCGGGCCACACCCAAGGCCACATCAGCCTGCTGCACGAAGGAGAGGGCCTGCTATTCGCAGGTGATGCCGTGGGCACCATGAACGGAGTCATGGTGCGGCCCCCTGTTCCCTTCACTGCCGACCCCGCCGAGGCCGAGGTGTCGCTTCGGAATCTTGCCCGCTTGTCACCCCGCAGAATGCTGTTCTCCCATGGTGCAGAGATTCCCGACGCCGCCAGCCGGCTTCGTGAGCTCATCGAACGGTCCGCGCCCCAACAATAAGACCTTCACAGGAGAAACGGCCATGAGCTACCTGGAGTATTGCTCCTGGTGGCCACTGGCGTGTTCGAGCAGCGGTGCCAGGCACTCAGCGTAGTACGTCATGACTTCGGCGAAAGTGAGCAACTCCGGTCCTTCGGCAGCGGTGCCTTCCGCGTGCTGCGGGACAGTCGGGTCCACTCGGCAGAGGACCGGTTCGCGGCTGACACCGTTGGCCGTCAGGGTCGCAATTCCCCAGGGGCGGCTGGGGTCGGTCACGGAAATACCTGCTGCGTCGAAATTATCCCGCAGGACGTAGTGGGTGACTGTGCGCCATGACTGGAGAAATGGCGGCTGCAGCTGTTCTATGAGGTCGTCGTCCTGGCGGCGGTAGGCGTCCGCGAGGGCAGCTGTCAGTCCGTCCCACTCGTTGGCGTCCCGGACCATAAGATGCGCGGTCCTCAGGCGGTCAATGGTTTCGCTGAACGTCATGGCAGTCCCCAAACTTCCCGTCGTTTTCCTGCCCCAAGGGGGCAAGCCTGACCGCCGTCGGCAGGTCACTATCAAAGAGAACGGATGAAGCCACGGCATGATTCCCTGAAAACCCACGCGCTCTGCTTTTTGGCCTGCCAGCGACATTCCTCGTCCGCCTAGCAAATCAGTAGCCTTACTAATAGGGTAGCTATGGGGGAACGACCCCCAGGACGCGAAGTTGAGTCCAGGCACGAGGAGAAGTGAGGCCCGTATGACTGAAGAACAAGCCATCAGCAAGGTCACCGACATCATCAACGACTCCAAGATCGGAATGCTGACCACCGTCAACGAGTCCGGCGCATTGGTCAGCCGGCCCTTGGCCGTTCAGGAAGTCAAGGACGACGGCGACATGTGGTTCTTTACGGGACTGGGAACTTCGCAGGTTGCCCACGTACGCCAGGATCCGCGAGTCAACGTTTCCTTCGGCAAGAAGACCGAGTGGGTCTCCGTGGCAGGAACTGCAGAGGTTGTCACAGATCGGCAGAAGATCCACGAGATGTGGAACCAGGTGGTGGAGGCGTGGTTCCCCGATGGCCCTGACACCCCTGAGGTTTGCCTGCTGCGCGTTGACTCGGACTCGGCAGAGTACTGGACCAGCCCGGGCGGAACGGCTGCTACCGTTCTTCAATGGGTCAAGTCCAAGGTCACAAATTCCCGTTTCAGCGTGGGCGAGAGCGGCACCGTGGAACTATGAGCCGCCGTGGTTGATGCCGAGCGGTTTCGGGTTCTCTTGGAGGACGAACGGAATCGCAAACTCGAACTGCTGAAGGCGCTGCGAAGCGACATTACCTCCGTGAGTCTCGCCCGGCAGGACTCCAACGTGGACGACGAACACGATCCCGAGGGCAGCACCATAGCGTTCGAGCTATCTCAGGCGTCTGCCCTCATGGGCCAAAGCCGGGTGGGTTTGGAGCAGATCGAAGAGGCGCTGGCGAGGATCGCGGACGGAACCCACGGGCAGTGCGCGGTTTGCGGCGTAGCCATTCCCGAGGGCAGGCTCGAGGCCAGGCCCTGGACTCCCTTTTGCGTCGATCATGCCTCAGGAAAGCGACATTGACTGACGAAGAAGTTGGTTCAGCTGGACATGCCCGGTGACACCGGAACGAATTCAATGCCCTGCTGGACCTTCTTCTTGGGTCCCCGGTCAAAGCCCTTGGCGTCCAGATGGTTCGCCGCCCGGTAGCTCGCCAGCGCTTCGTCATAGATTTCGTTCAGCCGCCGCGCGGTGAAGACCTCCTCGGTCCCGTCGGCAAAAACCACGGACACCTCGGTGCTGGCGGGAAAGTGCCTTTTCATCCGGATGAATCCTTGGGCGTCCTGGTGCAGGGAGATCACGTGGCAACCGCGCTTTCAGTAGTGGTGGTAAATGCCAGTCTTCCGTACCTAAGGCGCATTCGCAGCAATGAGCGGTATTGGAGTCGGGCGCCTGGCCCTGATCTTAACGGCGCAGGGGCATTTACAACCGGCGTTGGCAAGGCCACAATAGCGCCCATGTCCATCCTCAAGGTGCCGTCCGAGGCTGAGGCCACCGGCCTGACAGCCGAAATTTACGCTGCAGATGCCCATTCCATGGGCTACGTTCCCAGCCACACCAAGGCCATGAGCTTGAATCCCGAGGCCCACAGGATTTGGGAGTCACTCACGCAAGCCATCAGCTCGTCTTTGGGCCTTCGTCGCTACGAGTTGGTGACCCTTGCGGCGGCCCAGGCCATCGGCTCGTCGCATTGCCGGTTGGCCCATGGCAAAAAGACCCTGACCATCATCGACCAGGAACAATTGCTCGCCATTGCACGCAATTACAGGGAGGCCGGGCTCTCACCTGAAGAAGTGGCGATGATGGACTACGCCGTGAAACTCAGTACTGATGCCGCCGGAATGAACGACGACGACACTCAGCGACTACGCGACGCAGGCTTTAGCGACCGCGAGATCGCGGACATCACGCTCGCGGCCGCAGCGAGGAACTACTTCAGCAGGGCACTGCTTGCCTTGGCGGTGGAGCTGGACGTTCCACCTGGAGTCAGCACTGAACTGCAGGAGGCGCTTTTGGCGCCGCTGCCCCGCAGGGGTGACTAGTCGCTCTTGCTCATGGCCGGGAGTCCGTATCTGATGCGGATTCGGCTGTGCTGGCCCGGTCGGCCGCTGCGCCCTGCTTCCTGCTGGCCAGCAGGAACGGAACAGCTATGAGCTCGACGACGCCCGCTATTGCCAGTGATGCCGGATAACCATAAAGATCAGCTCCCCGGCCCAGGGCAGGCTGGATCACCACGCCGCCGCTGGAACCCATCAGCGAATCAAAACTCAGGACGGTGGCCCGCTGCTTGGACGGGATCATGTCGTTCACGTACGCCTGCCGGACGGGCGTGGCCGCGGAACCCACAACGGCCCACAATGCGAGCAGAACCAGGGCCACCCAGAAGATCCGCGTGAATCCCAGGACCAGCAGGATGAGGGCGCCCACCACTGCGCTGAGGATGAGCACGGATGTTCGCTTGTGGAACAGTTGCCGGGCGTGCGGGGCGAGCCAGCCCCCAAGGATCTGCGATCCGGCTACTATCGCAGCGGCCAAACCCGCGATGGAATACGCTTTCGGGTCGCCAAAGAGGTCCAGCAGGTACGGCTGCAGTGCGTAGAAGACATAGAACCCGACGCCGGCGCTGAAGGGCGCTGCCAACATCACGTAGCGGACGGGCGGGTTCTTCAATCCGTTCTCGATCGACGCCGACAGCACCGCGCGCGTGGCGCGGAGGGGGTGCGTTGAACGCTCAGGCGAGAACCCGACGTCGTGCATGAGTCCGAACGCGACAGCAAACATGCCAAGCAGCACCAACACGCGAAGGAGGAACGGCACGCCAAGGTTGGTTGCCTGGGCTATCACCCCACCTGCCACTGAACCAAGCAGCATCGCTACGCCCTGGACCATCTGCCCGCGGCCCAGCACCGCTTCCAATCCGCCGTGGTAGCCCGAAAAGCGCAGGGCATCGACGAGCCACGCCTCCACAGCGCCGGAAAAGAACGTGAAGCCGAGGCCCAGGAGGACAGAGACAACGGCCCACATCCAGAACGGCGCGGAGATCTGCCACATCACGAAATAAAGGTAGGTGGATACTGCCAACGTCACTGTCCCCAGCAGGAACGAGACACGACGCCCCCAGCCATCCGCAACAACGCCCGTGGGAACTTCGAAAAGAACCATGCCAACAGTGAAGAAGGCATTGGCGGCAAACGCCTCCAGATTACTCAGGCCAGCGTCCAGGAGGAAAAGGGTGTTGATACCCCATATGAAGGACGCCGCAACAGTATTGCCCAGCGTCAATGTCAGGTAGACGCGTTGGATCTTCCGGGCGGCATCATTCAGGGTGTCGCCGCCCTCACCGGTGCGGGGAGTGACCACCAGCTAATTCTCGTCCCGTGTCCCGTACTCCGCTAGTGCTTCGTCCGCCGGTGGGCTGGTTTTCCATCTGTTGCCAGACGAAGCCGCGCCGCAGCTCTGCAGCTGACCAGTCAACAGTCCTGCACCTGACCGTCCAACCGCACAAGAACGGCCCGGATGTTCGCACAGGTGCGAGCATCGGGGCCGAAGCTTGGCGGGGGACTTGCTAGTGCCAGAGTCCCAAAGCAAACTCAGCGATGACCGTGGAGAGCAGGAACGACGCTGTGATGGCAACGAGGCCCACCGGAATGATCTTCCACCCGATATTCCGCAGCAGGGGGATGTCCTTGCCGAGCGACAAGCCAGCCAAGGTCAGCATCACTGTGGCGATGGACAAGAAGTCCACAGTCTTGACTGCCTCATTCAAGACCCCGGACCCAAAGAACCACGGACTCGAAACATAGGCACCGATGGTGGTGATGAAGACAATGGCCGAAATCTTCCTCGTGATCTTGGCAAGCAGCAAGCTGACCAGCACCAGAGCCAACATAATTCCGTACCCAGCGAGGATCGAGAGGCTCAAGCCCTTCGCGGCCACTGCCGCAGTACCGACACCCAACACCGTGAGCACAGACAGGGATAGCCACAGAGGCAACTTCATCGCCGCGGAAGACTTCGCAACCTCTTCGCGGAAGCGACGGTTCTCCTCAGCCTGAACCTCGTCCTGTTCCAGCTCAGCGGCGGAGCGGGCCTGGGGAGCCGTGCCGGCAGCAACCTTCTGCGATTCCTTGTTGCGGGTGAGTACCTTATAGAACTTGTCAGCCACGGGCAGTGCGATGTAGATGCCTACATAGACCCCCAGAATGGTGGTGATCAGGTTGGAAACGGCAGCCATGCCGAGGATTGCTTCCTGATCTCCCGGATAAGCGGCAATGATGCTCGCAGCCGAGGCGGCCATCATGGAGCCCGAACCAACTCCGGCGCCCATCGCCAGAGCCAGGGGATCGAAGATCTTCCAGTTGGCCACCAGGGAGGTCAGTAATGTGATGAAAATTGCGCCAAACAGGGTGCCGAAAACGTACATGGCCAGGACGCCGCGGTACTGGTCTGAATCCGGACCGTATTTCTCTGAGACCATGGCGAACGACGGTTCGCGGTCAAGGGAGAACGTGGCGCCCACGGTGGCCTTGCCCATGCGCAGCAAGACAGCGAGCGGAAGTGCCAACACGATGGTTCCCAGCAGATGGCCCACTTCCTGCAGGAGCAGTGCGGGGCCGGCCTTGATCAGGCTCGGCAGGCTCGGGCCGATATTGAAGGCGAGCCTGGCCACCAGGAGCAGGACTGCTACACCAACGAGGGCTGCCGCCACACGCTGGAGGTCCAGGCCCAGCGGCTTGAACTTCTGGATGGAGACCAGCAAGCCAAGGATCAAGCCCCACACCATGGGGAATATGATGATCGCGCCAATGCCGAGATCAATTTTGGCTTGGCCGATGAACTGGACCGCAAGGGCAATGACAAACGCCAGCGCGGCAACAGGAAGCGTCAGCCGTGTGCCGGCCTTGTCCGTCCGCGTGGTTTCGGTGCTGGTGCTCATGATGATGCTTCCTGAATCGTGGCTTCGCGACGGTAGGCCGCCCTAACGAAGCGATCTCTCTGTTGGGGATTGGTTGCGGCGCCCGCCACGGTCCAAGCCAGCGCGGTGGCTGCCTCGAACATCACGGCGTACGCCTCGGGGGTGTTCGCAAGGGCTGCGAAGCCGTGCGAATGGATGGGAACGTTGGCGCCGGGGATACTCAGCCACGGATGCAGAGATGGAATCACTTGGGAGATATTTCCCATATCCGTGGAGCCTCCTCCCATGCCCGCCGCCGGGGAAGTGTCCTTACCGAACACGTCCATGGCCTCTGTCCAGTGAGCGGCAAGTGCTGCATCCTGAATCAGCGGCTCGTAGAGCGGTTCCGCGGCAGTGATGTCCAAGGTGGTTCCTGTGGCAATCGCCGCACCTTCAAAACACCGCTTGACCCGCTCAAGCAACGCTTCGTACTCCGGAAGAGTAAAAGCACGGCACTCAAACGGAACCACGGCCCGATCCGGGATGATATTGGTGACATGCCCGGCCTCAGCCACATAGCAGGCAACCCGGTGATCGCCGGGAATCTGCTGACGAAGCAAACCAATGGCTACCTGACTGAGCACCGCCGCGTCCCCGGCGTTGACGCCCATATGGGGGGCCGCCGCAGCGTGGGCGGCTTTACCCGTGAAGACAGCCTCGTAACGGCCTACGGCCTGGGCTGTGGTCCCCGCGGGGTTGTACGTAACGCCGTCCTGCACTGGGTGGACCATCAGGGCCAGCCCAACGCCATCAAAGGCGCCGCGCTCCAGCATCAGCACTTTGCCGCCGCCATGCTCCTCAGCAGGAGTGCCGATCGCTTTCAACGTGATGCCGAGTTCGTCCACGTGGGGAAGGAGAGCGAGCGCCGCAGCTACAGAGGCCCCCGCGATCAGGTTGTGCCCGCAGGCGTGGCCTACAGACGGCAGCGCATCATATTCGACGCACAGGGCAACAGTCAGGTCGCCGGTCCCCGCGCTCGCAGTAAAGGCAGTGGGCAGATCAGCCGTTCCATGAGTGACATCGAAGCCCCCTTCGGAGAGGAGGGATGTAATAGCCTCGGCCGCCCGAACTTCTTCGAAGGAGATTTCGGGATTGGCGTGCAGATCCTCTGACAGTGCCCGCACGCGCGGCTTCCACGATGCGACGCCATCCGCCAGCACTGTGCGAAGGCCTTCATCCTGGGATGCTGTGTTGGTGATTTCCATGGTTCTTCCTGCTAGTAGGACAGGGACGGGAAGGGAGAGCCGGCCGCCCGTGTTGGCACCCAAACAGCCTTCGTCTGGGTGTATTCGTCCAGGACGCCCGGGCCGGAGGAGCGGCCGTGCCCGGAATCGCCGAAGCCACCGAAGGGAACAGCAACGTGGATGGTCTTGTACGAGTTGATCCAGAAGGTCCCGGCCTTCACTTCGCGGGCGATGTGGTGGGCCCGTGAAATGTCCGATGTCCACACGGCACCTGCCAGTCCGAAGGTGGTGTTGTTGGCCCTGGCGATGGCCTCGGCTTCAGTGTCGAAAGCGTCGGCTCCCACCACGGGTCCAAATACTTCAGTGGTTTCCAGGCGGTTCGCCGGTGTTACGCCGTCCAGCAGCGTTGGCATGACCCAGTGGCCGCCGGCCAGCGTGGAGCCAGCCAGCGAGTCCGGCAACGCTGCCCCCGTAACGCGGCGGCCGCCGTCGTTCATTCCTGCCTCAATCAGTGAGGTGACGGTAGCAAACTGAGGGGCTGTGATGATGGGGCCAACCTCGGTGTCCGGGTCCAGGGGGTCGCCGACGCGGAGCCTGGCAGCGCGTTCTGCCACCATCTCCACGAAGCGGGAGTGCACGCTGCGTTCCACGAGGAGACGCGAGCCGGCCACACAGGATTGGCCGGCGCCGGAGAAGATCGCGGAGATGGCCCCATCGGCGGCCCGCTCCAAATCCGCATCCGCGAAGACGATGTTGGCGCTCTTGCCGCCAAGTTCGAGCAATGCTGGAATTCCGGCCTGCGCGGCAGCGACGGCGACGCGGCGTCCTGTGGGGACGGAGCCGATGAAGCTGACTTTGCCGACGCGTCGATCCGAGGTCAGCGTGGCTCCGACGGTCTGGCCCAAGCCCGCTGCGACGTTGAAGACGCCGGCGGGGAGTCCGGCTTCATGGGCCAATTGGGCGAGGCGGACGGTGGTGGCGGGCGTGAACTCACTGGGCTTGATGATGACGGCGTTGCCAGCGGCAAGCGGTGCAGCTGAGTTCCAGCCAGCGGTGAAGAGCGGAGCATTCCAAGGGGTGATGGCGACCACCACACCCCAAGGCACGCGCTCTGTGTAAGTGTGCCAGGGGCCTGGAACAGGAATCGTCTGGCCCGTCAGCTTGTCCGCCCAGCCGGCGTAATAGCCGAACATCTCAGCAACTTTGGCCGCTTCAACGCGGGCATCGCGGATGGGTTTCCCCGTGGTTGCGGATTCGAGGATCGCCAATTCTTCGATGTGGGCTTCCACCACCCGGCTGACGTTGCGGAGGATGGCGGCCCGTTCGAATCCATTCAGGGCGCCCCAGACGGCTGCGCCGCGGACGGAACTCTCCAGGATGGAATCGGCGCCTTCAGTGCCTGGATCCGCGTAGCTCGCAAACGGTTCACCCGTGGCCGCCGACGTCAACGTGATGGTGTTGCCTGATCCCGGCACTACCTTTCCGTCCTGGAAAGCGCCGAAACCTGCGGGGAAAGCTGCGCTCAGGACTTCACGGGCTGTGCTGGTGGATGATGCAGCGGGGGCTGTGGTGATACTCAAAGTAGTGTCCTTCTCTTGCTGGAATGGCTACGCTGCGTGCGTGGTGTTCGGGGCGCCCGCGGGAGTCACCGAGGGAGCCACAGTCCTTGCGATTTCAGTGAAATCGGCTGCCGGTCCAAGGGCTGTGAGTGCTGCCTGCCACTGCTCCGCGGCCGCCGCCAGGAGGTCGGGCTGTTCGCCGACCTGCCGGGCCACGTCGATGGCGAGGGCGGCGTCCCGTGCCATCAGGCCGAGGGAGAATCCGGAATTGTGGGTACCGGACAGCACCCAGTTGGGATACATGGCGGCGGAGACTTTGCTCCCACCGGAGGCGTTGCTGATGCTGGCGGCCGCCACGGCGGGGTCGATGCCGTAGGCCTTTGCCACACCGAGGGCTTCTCCCACGGAAACCAAGTTGGCTGCCGCAAGGACGTTGTTCAACAGTTTGACCACGTTGCCGCTTCCGGGGCCGCCGATGTGGGCGTACTTGCCACCTGTGAGGGCATCAAGGACGGGTTGAGCGGCGGCCGCTGCAGTATCAGAAGCTCCCACGAATGCACTCAAGGTGCCGGTTGCTGCTCCGTCACGTCCGCCGGACACCGGGGCGTCAACAAACGCTGCGCCCTTGGACTCCGCCAGGCCAGCCATTGCCTTGCTGGTGCCTGGCTCGGAGGTGGTGGTGTCCACGATCGCGATGGTCCCGGCCACTGAGAGGAGCGTGGGAACTGTTGCTTCCACGATCTTGGCCGAGGGGAGGGACAGAACCACGTAGGGGGTGCCGGCGAGATCATTGAGTTCTGCCGTGGTGGATATTCCCGTTTCGGCGGCTGCGAGTCGCGCGGCTTCCGAGGGATCGAAACCCGTGACGTCCCAGCCAGCGCTGTGCAGGGTGGAGGCCATCGCCCCTCCCATGGATCCGAGGCCGATGACGGCGATTCGTTGGTTGTTGCTCATGAGGTACTCCTAGAGGGGATTTTGTAGCGACAAGACTAAGATGGGGGCCATCCGCGGACGTCAGTCCAGGTAGATGTCCAGGTCTTTCCAGAGCTGCTGGGTTCGCCGGATTGCGGCGCGGCTGCGATCAGGGTGGGCCGCTTCCATGCCGGCGAGTAGTCCGTAGACCATGGAATTTGCCGCAGTCACGGATTGGAAGAAGGAGATTCCTTCGGAAGCGACAATTAGCAAGTGATCTGCCGCTGCGGCGAGGCGGCCACGGCGCATGTCGCTGATGGCGACGACGGTGGCACCGGCTTGTTTGGCGGCTTCAGCAGTGACGATGATCTGCTGAACAGACCGCCACATGTTGACCACTACCAGAACGTCCCCGGGACCCAGGCTGTTGGCTGCCGAGGCCAGGTGGACGCCGCCGCGGTTTTCCAGGGTGATGGGGTATCCCATGGTTGAACCGAGGTGGGCCATGACGCTTGCCGGTCCTGCGAAGGATCCGATTCCGATGGCCGTGATGGATTTTGCCGCAGCCAGAGCGGCAATGGCGGCTTCGACGTCGTCGGCGTTGTTGGACTCAAGTGTCAACCGCAGGTTGTCGATGTCGTGATTCAGTGCGTCATGGAGGGGGCTGCGGTGCTCGCCGTGTTCCAGGAGGGTGTCCTCCGTGGAGATCATCACCAGGTAGCGGGAGCGCAGTTCGCGCTGGAGGTCCGGCCAGCCTCGGTAGCCCAGGCGCTGGGCGGTGCGGACAACGGTTGAGTTGTTGACGTCTGAGCGCTGGGCAATTTCTGCGATGTCAGCGTAGGACGAAAGCTGGGGATTTCGGGCGATGACCTCCACTACCCGCGCTTGGGATTTGGACAGGGCAACCTCCGGAAGTGCGTCGCCCAGCCACGCATGATCCACGGCTTCCCGTGCCATGGGGGCGGTGCCGGCCTCTTCGTGCTTGGTTGTCACAGTCTCTTCTCCTTGTAACCCACATCACTCTGCAAGCTGCATTGCATTTAACATACTCTGCAATTTGGTTTGCGACTAGTGGTTTGCGTTACAGGCATGTAAACCTTGCACGAGGAGGCAGCCTTAAACGGCAAATGCCGGGAAACCCCACTGGGGCTCCCCGGCATTCCTGCCAATCCCTACGCCTGGTTGCTCACCAAGCCGGCAGTTACGTCTATTCCCGCAGCTGGATTCCTGCCCTCGCGCTGCGTCGATAGCAGCGGCGCGAAGAACCCACCAAGTTCCGCCGTCGCTGTCAAAGGCAACACGTTGGCGACGTACTGGTCCGGGCGGACCACCACCACGACGCCGTCGCGGCTGAGGCCCCGGAGGTCGAAGATGTCAGCGTTGGGGTCGGTGCCAAACACCTTTTCGAGGTAGGTGAGCTTGAACGGTCCAACGGTGGGTTTAAACGCAGCGGGTACGGCGTTAATGTCCACGTTGGTGTGGTCCTGTTGGTAGATCACCTTCACGTCGAACCAGGCGTCACGGTCAGCGTCCGACGGCGTCGCGGCCAGCGGCGAGTCCGGCGAGTTCGCGATCCACTCGGCGAAGTCCGCCACAGGGCCTTCGGCGCCTGCTTGCGCTGCGTCGGCAAAGACATAGATGCGCCAGCGTCCGTCCGCTTTGGCATGGTGGCCCAGGTGCATGGGGTTGGTGTCGCAAACCCTCTGGACTGGCGCCGATTTGAAGCGTTTACCCACGGGGAAGCCGGTGGCGAGATCCTGGTGCTGTGCCTCGGCAACGAGCATTGAAGGCGCGTATTGGGTCATGAAGCCGGCCGGGAACTCGGCGGTGCTGGTGTAGAAGGTTTCCAGTTCAGCTGGGTCTTCAAACTCTTCGGGCTTCTTTGCCATCAACGTGGACCACTGCTTGTCGAAATCGATGAGGTTCTTGGCCACCACTTGGCGCTCTGCGGAGTACGTGTCCAGCAGGCTTTCAGGGCTGCGGCCCTCCAGCACGTGGCCGAGTTTCCAGCCGATGTTGAAACCGTCCTGCATGGACACGTTCATCCCTTGCCCCGCTTTGGCACTGTGGGTGTGGCATGCATCGCCGGTGATGAACACGCGCGGGGTGCGCGTACCACGCTCCTCCGGCAGAACGTCGTCGAACCTGTCCGTGAGCCGGTGACCTACCTCGTACACGCTGTGCCACGCCACGTTGCGGACATCCAACGTGTACGGGTGGAGGATGTCGTTGGCTTTCTGAATGATTTGCTCAATGGTGGTCTGACGCACGGCACCCTTGTCATTGGGGTTGACTTCGCCCAGGTCCACATACATGCGGAACAGGTGTCCACCCTCGCGGGGGATCAACAAGATGCTGCCGCCCGTGCCGGACTGGATGGCACATTTGGTGCGGATATCCGGAAAATCGGTCACCGCAAGCACATCCATGACGCCCCAGGCGTGGTTGGCCTGATCGCCGGCAAGGTGACAGCCGATCGATTCACGAACCTTGCTGCGGGCGCCGTCTGCACCCACCACGTACTTGGCGCGGACGATGCGTTCCTGGTCTTCGTTGGGCCCGGAGGTGTGACCCAGGGTCACCTCGACCGGGTAGTCACCCTCGCCTGTGACGTTGAGACCGTGAAACTCGTAGCCATAATCCGGCGTCATGCGTGTGGGGGAGTTGGCCATGAACTCTGCGAAGTAGTCCAGTACGCGGGCCTGGTTGACGATCAAGTGCGGGAATTCGCTGATTCCTGCGGGGTCATCCACAGCTCGGGCTGCCCGGACAATCCGGGAATGATCGGCCGGATCCGGCTTCCAGAACGCCATCTCCGTGATCCGGTACGCCTCCGCGATGATGCGCTCGGCAAATCCGAAGGCCTGGAATGTCTCCACGCTGCGGGCCTGTATGCCGTCGGCCTGGCCGATGGCCAGACGCCCGGGGCGACGTTCAATGATTCGAGTGGTGATGTCCGGGAACTGTGAAAGCTGCGCCGCCGTGAGCATGCCCGCGGGGCCGGTGCCCACGATGAGAACATCAACCTCGTCAGGGAGTTCGGCCGGGCGGTCAATTCCTACGCCGCCAACCGGCTCAACTCGCGGGTCACCGGATACATAACCGTGATGGTGAAACTGCACGGGCTTTCCTCACTTCTTTGTGGGCTATTGCACTTGGTTGTTCGATAATGGAACACCATGTTCTATTATCGCTCCATCAATCGTAATGCGGCTCACACCCGTGAACAAGTCATTCACGCGTCTTATGCGGGAACCTTGTCCGGCTTGCTGCGGTTCGGACTCCTGACATGTCAGGATCAGGTATGCCGCGACTGATGCTCTTGGACACAGCCTCCTTGTATTTCCGCGCCTTCTACGGCGTACCCGATTCCATTCGCCGTGCCGACGGAACGCCGGTGAATGCCGTGCGGGGATTAATGGACATGATCGCCCGACTCACCACCGACTACGAAGCCACTCATTTGGTGGCCTGCTGGGACAACGATTGGCGCCCGCAGTGGCGCGTGGACCTCATCCCCAGCTACAAGCAGCACAGGGTCGCTGAGATCGTCCCACATGGCCCGGATGTAGAGGTTGTCCCGGACCCGCTTGAGGCGCAGATCCCCATGATCCGCCGGGTCTTGGACCTCGCCGGGATCGCTGTTGTGGGCGTTGACGAGCACGAGGCGGATGACGTGATTGGCACCTACGCGAGCCTGGCGACCTTCCCGACGGACGTGGTCACCGGTGACCGTGACCTTTTCCAGCTCGTTGATGATGACCGCGGGGTGCGTGTCATCTACACCGCTCGTGGAATGAAGAATCTGGAAGTTCTCACCGACGTCGTCGTAGTGGGCAAGTACCGTGTCCTGCCCCAGCAGTACGCTGACTTCGCAATGCTTCGCGGCGATGCCTCCGACGGGCTTCCAGGCGTTGCCGGCATCGGCGAAAAGACTGCGGCGTCGTTGCTCGGTACCCATGGATCGCTGGAAGGGCTACTTGAGGCGGCAGAAGCTTCCGACGGCGATGTGTCGGCTTCGGTGAGGGCCAAGCTGTCCGCGGCGGCTGACTATCTCAAGGTGGCCCCCACAGTGGTGAATGTTGTGCGTGACCTGGCGGTTCCGACACTTGACGAAGCAGGCGCTGAGCTGCGCCCCGTCACCGGCGAGGCGCGAACTGAACTTGAGCAGCTGGCCACCGAGTGGAACTTGGGCGGCTCGGTCAAAAGGCTGCTGGACGCGCTGGACCGTGTCCATTAGGGGGCTCCGCTTCCACTAGGGGCTCCGCGCACAGACTGCGGTTCACTTTCACAGCCGAATGACAGGTTCGAAACAGCCTGGGCTGTGGTGCGTCTCCCATCGTGTTAAGAGGACGGAACCAATAACCGTCCCTCAGACGCCAGCCGGATCAACGGCTCATTGAGGAGAGGCATATGTCGAAAACCAAGAGAATCACCCTGGGAGTTGCAGCCGGAGCACTGGCACTGGGCGCAGGCTTGGGTGCAACCGGTATCGCGACGGCGGCCACCACACCGTCGCCGAGCGCCACCTCGTCACCTGGCACCACGTCGTCTACAGATGCGGGCACCCCGTCCGATCGTGGGGGTAAGCCTGGCGGACACGGTCCAGGTCGCGATCGGGGGCAGATAGCTGCTGAGTTGGCCACCAAGCTCGGCGTGGACGAAGCCAAGGTCACTGAAGCCTTGAAGGCGTTCCGTGAGGCGAACAAACCCACAACGCCTCCTGCCGAAGGAACGGAAGGAACCCGGCCGGACCGCACAGCGCAGGACGCTGCCTTGGCGAAGTCGCTCGCTGAATCATTGGGCGTTGACGAAGCCAAGGTCACCACGGCCCTGGAAGAAATCCGGGCCGCAGGCCAGGCGGAACGTTCGGCTGCCTTGAAAACCAAGTTGGACAAAGCGGTAACGGATGGCAAGTTGACCCAGGCCGAGGCTGACGCCGTGACCAAAGCTGTTGAAGCTGGGGTCATAGGAGGAGGCGGCCGCTAGGCGACCTGGAAGTCGATTTCACTAAAAGGGTCTCCCGGGATACAGCCGGGGGACCCTTTTCGTGTCACCTGCAGGTGGCCTTACCGCCTGGAGCAGAACTGGTCCGCCCTCCCGGGGCGGGGCGAGGGGGTGTGCCCTCATATTGTGGGAGGGAAATCGGGGCAGCATGGAGAAACCTAATACCCCTTGATCTGCGCGAACGAGAGATTCGTAGATAGCCGCAGGCGGAACGGCCGTAGTGAGAGCCCAAGACTGAGAACACCAGGACAAAGAACACTAGGACAGAGAACACAGGGACAGGCGCCGCCACTCGTCCCGCATCTCTCTGGTCCTACGGCCCTTCCCGACCCTCGCGTCAGACCAGGTTTCACGCGGTAACTCACTTCCGGGGCCGCCTTTTGATTTGGCCCGCACTATTCCTTGCGTGCCAAGCAGCACCCGGCTCCCTCTCTTTGGGGTGGGGTTTATGTTCTTTGGGGTGTGTGGTGGTGGTTTCGTCGGGGTTTCTGGTTTGGGTCGATGTGGGGTGGGGGGATGAACCAGGGGACCCCTGTTGTCATGTCGATGCGCCATTGTTCTTTGTGGATGAGGTGGTGGTGGTGGCTGCAGAGCAGGGTGCCGTTGTCGGTGCTGGTGGTGCCGCCGTGTGACCAGTAGGTGGTGTGGTGGGCTTCGCACCAGGGGGCGGGCATGGTGCAGTCGGGGAAGGCGCAGCCGCCGTCGCGGGCGGTGATGGCTTTGCGGATGTGGGGTGGGAAGATCCGGGTGGTCCGTCCGATGTCCAGGATTCGGGAGTCGCTGCCGAGCAGGACGGGGAGGATGTCCGCGTCGCAGGCGATTTTGCGGATGGTGGTGGGGTGGATCGGTCCGAGGAACGTCGCCGTCCCAGAGCTTGACCCGGTCCCTGTCCTTGTCCCGGACCTCGTCCTTGTCCCGGTGCCCGTGCCTGCTCCGGCGCCGGTCCCGTCACTGTTGCCTGCCCCTATCCGAGTCCGCGTCCCGGTCCCTGTTCCGTTGCCGTTGCCGTTGCCGTTGCCGTGGTTCGGGCCCGTTCCGGTGCGGCCGTGGTCTTCGTGGTGCCGGGTGTTGTCGTTGAGGTGGTTGAGGAGTTCCTGGTATCCGATGGTGACGGTGAGTTGGGGTCGGAGTCCGCCGTTGGCGGGTAGTTTCCCGGTGGTCATCGCGACACTGCAGGCCCCGACGAGGCCGTTGAGGTGTTTCTGGGCCCGGGTACGCAGGTCCAGGACGGGCCCCGCTCCGGCTCCAGTGTCAGATTGGGACTCAGATCCGGCGTCGGACTCTGTGGTGGTGGTGAGTCTGGGGTTGGTGGCGGTGTTCATGACGGTGGTGAGGGTTTCGTATTGTTCGTCGGTGGCGAAGATTTCGATGTGGTGGAGTCCGTAGCGGCGTCGGCGGCGCAGGAACGCGCCTTGGTGCTGGCGGAGGATTTCTTCGGAAGGTTCGGGGCCGTCGTGGTCGATGTGGTCGATCCAGCGTTTGGTCATTTTGGTGAGGAAGTCCGGGTCGGTCTCCACCGCGGTGTCGGTCAGGGCTTGTTCCATCCGGGTGATGGTTTCGTCGTCGGTGAGGTGCCGGACTTTGTCCAGGGCGGTGCTGATGATCGTCGCGGACCGGGAAGGCACCAACGCGGCCCCGACAGCGTCGGCGAGGATTTCGCGTCGGGCCGGGATCTGTTGACCGGTCATTCCGGTTTGGGGGAGGACCTCGGGGGCGAGGGCGAGCCTGCGCCGGGCTTCACCGATACTGATCCGTAACCGTGCCCGAAGGAACTGCGCCGCGTCCCGGTACCCGTCATCCACCACACTGCGCCCGTCATCTACAGCTTTGGTCGCCCCCGGAACCGTTGCGCCTGTGGCTGGTTCGGTCCAGCCCGTCCGCCACTCCGGTGCTGCCGCCGAGGGTCCCGGACCGGCTTGCTGTGCCTCTGTACGGGTCCGTTCCACAGCCTGGGCCGCGACCACCTGCAAATACTCCACCGACCGGGAAAGCTCCTCGACCCTGCCCGCGAAATCAGCAGCCTCAACAAACCCCAGCAACCGCACCTCATCGATGACGGACAATCGTGCGGAGTCCAGAAGTGCAGCGGCGTCGTCAAGAAGTTCACCCAGCTCCACTCCCGACACCGCAACGGGGTCAAGACGCTGCCCGTGCGGACGTTGGATCCACTGATCAGGAACCGGGCTGGAGCCGGTCAGGGCTTCCCGCCATGGGCCGGACGCCGATCCGGCATTGATTACCGGATCACCTACACTCTTGGCGCCGGTGGACCCGATTCCGCTGGCCGTGGCGCCCTTGGGCCCGATTCCGCTGGCTGTGGTGCCCTTGGGCCCGATTCCGCTGGCTGTGGTGCCCGTGGCTCCTGAAGTCCGAGCGAATTTGGCTTGGTTGTTGAGTCCCACAGTGCCTTTGAGCTGGCCAGTGCCGTTGAGCTGCCCCGCGCCGTGGAAATTTTTGATCACGGTGACGTGCGGGGCCGAATCCTTGAACCCTGCCTTGTCCACGTGCGGCATGCTCACGATGCGCTGTGACCGTATAGCAGCCAGGGCAGCGACAGCAGGGGAGGGTTCCGCCCAAGATGCCATCGACTGCGCCAGTATTTCCATGAACAAATCATTTCATTGGGGTCTGACATTAATAGCCGCCGGAATTCTCACCGCCGTATGCCCAGCGTAGAAAATGACAGGCGACCTCGCCTCTGGAGGTAATCGGCGGAGGGCTTGGCGAGGGCCTACAGCGTGGGAAGCAAGTACGCTGGTTCAGGTCTGTGGACGCCCCGGGGCCGGTACCCGAGCGCTTCGGCACAGCCGAGAAGGTCGGCCAGGTACCAGATGATTGCCAACCACATCTCTGTGCCCTGCAAGGTGGGGAGAGCTTGGTGACCGCTTTCGCGTGCAGCGCTGAACGCCATTCCTTCACCGGTTCGCCACCGCACAAGTGCCTGTTTGAGCTGTGTCCGTGCCCAAGCTTTGGCGTCCTCCTGGCGGTGGGAAGTCTGCTTGGAGGCCAGCCATAGGGGGTGCGCCACGTCCAGGACGTTGCAGGCGTTCTGCCGGCCGGAGGCGAAGTAGCGGGGCTCAGCCGAGTGCGCCAGAACTGTGTCTACGAGCCGCTCAACGTGAGGAACCGGCACACCGAATTGGGCGAACGTGCCGCGCGTCAACCGGTAGTAACCATTGACCACCTTTAACCGGTTATCCACCGTCGGTGTGCCCCATGTTCCAGCTGCGACGTTGACACGGGTCTGCAACCAACCGAAGAGCGCCTCAAGAGCACCCGGAGAGTTCGGATGCGATTGAGCGAGATTCCAGTACGCTGCCGTACCCCAGGCATCCACCCATGCACCGGACTCCCATGCTTCCTTCGTCCACGGCAGAGCATTCAACGATGCGACCAGGGCCGCCGGATTCATGTCCGCAATGGCGTGGATCGGGTGCTCGAAGCCGCTGCCGGCCAGGTCCAGGGCGTAGCCAACGGAGAGCACATGGTAGGTAGCGGGACCGCTGCCGAAGGCGAGTGTCGATACTCCGTTAGTCTCGGATCCGAACTCTGGAACCAAGCCGGTCACCGGGTCTTGCAGCTTGCGGAGCCGGGCAACGTGTTCGTCCTGAGACAGTTGCGGAGGTACGGAACCCAACAGCAGGTCCGCGATTTCAATCGCGTCGCAGTGGGCCCTGACAGTGGGGGCAGCACCTGGCCGGTCTACGTAAAGGCCGCCGGCTTCAGGAACCCAACTCGTCGAAAGTATGGCTGGAGCATCGGCGCGGGCAGCGTTTGCGAAGGCCGCCAGCTCAGCCAGCATCCCGTCGTCGAACGGTGCCTCATCCGTTGTTGCCCGGATTACTGCGTCGCGTCTGTCCCTGATTCGTCGCGCGGGGTTTCCGCCCACTATGGCCCATTCAGGGACGTCCTTGGTCACTACCGCCCCGGCGGCCAGCACGGCGTGCGACCCAACTGAGACTCCGTCCAGTATCACCACGTTCGAACCAATCCAGACGTCGTCACCTATGGTGATGCCTTTGCTGGTCAGCGGCTGCTTGAAGACCGGTTTGGACGGCTCCATTGAGTGGTTGAAACCCAGAATGGATGTGTGGGCGCCGATCCGAACCCCGTTGCCCGCGGTGATTTTGCCGCGAACCACGCTGAACGCATTCACGGTGCAGTCGTCGCCAAGGGTGATGGTGCCCGTGACGTAGGCGTGGGCCGCGATGAAGGTATCTGCGCCCACCGTCAGTGTCTCGGGATCAATGTTCGCCAAGGGAGACAGGAAGGCCCGGTCACCAATATCTATGCCGCCCCGTTCGGCGAAGTCCTTGTGGTAGGCATCCTGCGCCGCGCGTTCTGTTTCTGAGGCAGAGTCCCAGAATGTCCACGGGGAGTAGTCATAGTTGAGGCTGTGCTGGGGATTCACGTCGTTGTCTCCGCATCGGGCATGTCACTGGAAAGCGCTTCCCCTATTATTTGCGTCCCGAATACGCCCGGTCAATGCCCCAATGACAAACGATCAACCTCGATCACTCGGGGTATCCATACTCCTCGTCGGTGACCAACTCACCCCACGTGGTTTCGGAACCATCCGTGGCGCCAGCGGTTTCCCACATGGCCAAGTGGCTCATGAAGTGGTCCGGCGCAGCGCCATGCCAATGCCACTCACCAGGGGGCGTGTAGATGGTCTGGCCCTGCCGAATCACTTGCACCTCACCACCACGAGCCTGCACCAAGCAGACGCCGTCAGTGACATGCAGTGTTTGCCCGGCTGCATGAGTGTGCCACGCCGTCCGCGAGCATGGAGAGAAGCGAACGATGTTTACCCGGAGCTGAGAGGTTTCTTCACCTTTCGCTATGACGTCAAAATAGACGTCGCCCGTGAAGAGCTCCGCGGGTCCTTTTGTACTGGTGGTCTTGGGAAAAATGTCCATGGTTCCTTGTGAAATTGATGAATTACTTGGTGTGTATGTCCCGGACAAGCCCTGAATCCTCAGAGCTTGTAAGAGTCGTCGCCGCCCAGCTTGCGAGCAATTTCAGAGCGTCGTCCGTGCCGGTGCCGGGCTCGGCGTTGTATACGGTCAAGGTCAGGCCGGCGTCAGCAGACAGCTCAAGGGCTTCGTACAGCAAGTGGAGGTCGCCCACTGTCCGGTGACGGAAGTGCTTCTTACCGGTGAAGTGCTGGCGGACATTGTGGGAGGCCCAGCGGACCCGGAATTCTTCGCTGCGGGTGGACAGTTCGCCCACCAGGTCGCTGAGTCCCCGGTCGTAGGGATCCCTGCCCGCCTCGGTCCGCATGATGGCCACGGTGTCGTTGGCCGCGCGTTCCCAGTCGGCGTAGAAGTCATGGCTGCGAGAATCGAGGAAAAGGAACCGGGCGTGGTTGGGCGGCCCGGTGGGATTGTCGTAAATGTCCGAGTACAGAGCCCGGCCCAGGGCGTTGGTGGCCAGCAGATCCAAACGACCGTTACGGATGAAGGCGGGCGATCCGCTGATCGCATCCAAAGTGAGCTGAACGCCAGGCCGGATGGCCTGCTTCCGCACCGGACGGCGTCTGGACCTGCCGCCGTCGCTCGCCGCACGGGCGAGATCGTATAAGTGGGCGCGTTCGGCGTCGTCGAGCTGCAAGGCGTTCGCCAAGGATTCCAGCACGTTTTCAGAGACCCCTGCGAGGTTTCCCCTCTCCAAGCGGGTGTAATACTCCACACTTACTCCGGCCAGCATGGCCACCTCGCCGCGACGGAGGCCCGGCACGCGGCGGTTGCCGCCATAAGCGGCAAGTCCCGCTTGCTCCGGTGTGATCTTCGCCCTCCGGGTGGAGAGGAAGTCGCGCGTTTCGGTCCGGTTGTCCATGCTTTAACGGTAAGACTTCCAGCCCGCTGAGGGAGTCCCTGTCATTACCCCTAACAGCAGTGACTCCTTCCGTTCAGGGAAGCAGGGTTAGATGGAGTTATCCAACAAAGTGAACCACGCAGGAGAAACATGCCTACCGCTAACGCTTATGCTGCCCCCTCGGCCACGGGCGACCTGACTCTAACCACCATCGAACGCCGCGAGGTGGGCCCGAACGACGTCCACATTGACATCAAGTTCGCGGGTATCTGCCACTCTGACATCCACACAGTCCGGGGTGACTGGGGACCGCAGCAGTATCCTTTGGCCCCGGGCCACGAAATCGCCGGCATTGTCACCGAGGTCGGCTCGGACGTCACCAAGCACAAAGTGGGCGACCGCGTTGGCGTCGGCTGCATGGTGAACTCCTGCAAGGAGTGCAAGAACTGCCTGGCGGGAGAAGAGCAGTACTGCCTCAAGGGAAACGTGGGCACCTACGGCGCTGTCGACCGCGACGGCACCATCACCCAGGGCGGCTATTCCAGCAACGTCGTGGTGAATGAAGACTTCGTGGTCACCATTCCGGAAGGATTGGACCTCGACGTCGCCGCTCCGCTGCTGTGCGCCGGCATCACCACCTACTCGCCCCTGCACCACTGGGGTGCCGGCCCCGGCAAGAAGGTTGCCGTGGTGGGTCTTGGCGGACTCGGCCACATGGCTGTGAAGATTGCCGACGCCATGGGTGCGGAGGTGACCGTGCTCTCGCAGTCGCTGAAGAAGATGGAAGACGGCTTGAAGCTCGGCGCCGACCACTACTACGCCACCAGCGATCCCTCCACGTTTGAGGATCTCGCGGGCACTTTCGACCTCATCATCAACACCGTTAGCGCCTCCATCGACATCAGCGCCTACCTGCAGCTGCTTACGCTCGACGGCACTCTGGTTAACGTTGGCGCACCCGCCGAATCGCTTCCGGTGAACGTGTTCTCGCTGATTACGGGTCGACGTCGCTTTGCCGGTTCCGCGATTGGCGGGATCCGCGAAACCCAGGAAATGCTGAACTTCTGCGCGGAGCACGGCCTTGGCGCAGAGATCGAGGTCATCCCGGCCAGCAAGATCAACGATGCCTACGAGCGCGTCCTTGCCTCGGATGTCCGCTACCGCTTTGTCATTGACGCCTCCACTATCGGCTAGAGACACCGCATTTCAAGAGGTTGCTGCACCATAGAGGTGCTGGACCATAGAGTCGCAGCACCTTAAGTCGCTGCACCACAGGAAAGGCCATGCCCCCATTGACGGGCATGGCCTTTCCAGTACCCCGCAGCAGGGACAATGGTCAGGTGACTTTCAGACTGGACACCATGGGCACGGGGCTGATCTTTGCTGATTCCCTCCCGAACCTCGCTGCCGCCCTGACGAACCAGACCGACGGTGGCACTGTCCTCGGCGGAAACGCAGCGATTGGGGGAGCGGCAGCGGTTGGAGGAGTTGCCGTGGTTCAGGCGCCTCCGGGTACGGGCAAAACCACGCTGGTTCCACCGCTGCTCGCCAATCTTGCGTCGGCACAGAACCTCGTCCGGCCGCGCGTCGTCGTGACCCAGCCGCGCCGTGTGGCGGCCCGCTCAGCCGCACGCCGCCTGGCTTCGTTGGACGGAAGCCGCCTGGGCGACAGGGTGGGCTACACCGTACGGGGTGAAAGCAAAATCAGCCGGAACACGGTGGTGGAATTCGTCACTCCAGGCATTCTTTTGCGGCGCCTCCTGGCCGACCCGGGACTTGAGGACGTCCATGCTGTGGTCCTGGATGAGGTGCACGAACGCGGGCTCGAAACGGATCTCCTGGTGGGCATGCTCGCCGAGGTCCGCGAGTTGCGAGGCGACCTCACACTGGTGGCAATGTCCGCCACTCTCGACGCGCCGCGTTTTGCCGCACTGCTGGGATCGGTCGGAACAGGGCTCGACGGCGGCGGACCGGCTCCGGTGGTCGACTGCCCTTCGGCGCTGCACCCGATGGAGGTCCAATGGGCTCCTGCCCGGGAGCATCGACTCGATGCCCGGGGAGTTTCCCGGAGTTTTCTCGATCACGTGGCCAGCACTGCGGCGGCGGCCTACTTGGCGGCCCTGAACCGGCACCCGGAGGTTGACGCCCTGGTTTTCCTCCCGGGAGCCCGGGAAGTTTCCGACGTCGCATCCCGCCTTCGCGGGCAGCTACCACACAGTGTGGAGGTGCTCGAGTTGCACGGCCAGATCGGTCCGGAAGCCCAAGACCGGGCGGTATCCGGCCGGGAACCCGGCGGGTCGCCCCGGATCATTGTGTCCACGTCCCTGGCGGAATCGTCCCTGACAGTCCCAGGCGTACGTTTGGTCATAGACTCGGGGCTTTCAAGGGAACCACGGCGGGACGCCGGCCGCGGCATGTCAGGACTCGTGACGGTCTCTTGTTCCCGAGCATCGGCCGATCAACGTGCAGGCCGTGCAGCGCGTCAGGGGCCGGGCACCGTGGTTCGCTGCTATGACCCGCAAGCGTATGCCGCGGCGCCGGCGCACCAGACCCCCGAAATCGCAGTCGCGGACCTCACCGGAGCTGCCTTGGTTCTAGCGTGCTGGGGTGCGCCCGGCGGTTCCGGCCTGAAGCTCCCGGACACACCGCCCGCCGCCGCCATGAACGACGCCGTGGCGGTCCTGCGTGAACTGGGCGCCGTAGGTGGGGACGGAACAGTCACCACCGTGGGCAAGACTTTGGCCCGCATTCCCGCCGATCCACGGCTTGCCCGGGCCCTACTGGAAGGATCTGCGGTGGCGGGCCGACGCGTAACCGCTGAAACCGTGGCACTCGTGGCCGGTGACCACAGAGCCCCCGGCGCTGACCTGACAAAGCTGCTCACTATGCTGCGCTCGGGATCAGACCCTGGGACCCGACGTTTCGCGGAGGACGTCAAGCGGATGGAGGCGCTGGTCGGGAACGAATCGCGGACGGGGACGGAGGCCGCCGCAGTGGTACCTCTTCGACCCGCCGCAGACATCACGGCGAGGGAAGCGCCCGGCTTTGTGGTGGCGCTGGCATTCCCGGACCGTATAGCCAGACGCGTACCCGGTGACGGGTCCACAACATATTTGCTCTCGTCCGGGACACGGGCCGGGCTCCCTGCCGGGAGTTCACTGTCCGGGCATGATTGGCTTGCCGTCGCCGAGGTGTCGCGCGCGCAAGGACGGGATGCTGCGGGAACGGGCGCCGTCATCCGTTCTGCCGCGCCATTGTCGGCCGAACTGGCGGTCGCCGTCGCCCCGGGCCTTCTCACGGAGAAGGTGCAGGCAAAGTTCGAGCAGGGCCGGGTGATGGCCAGGTTGGAACGCAGTCTGGGGGCCATTGTGTTGTCCTCCACGCCCGTCCGTCCCACCGCCGAATCCGGGCGCAGCGCGGTGTCCAGGGCGTTGGAGAAGCAGGGGTTGTCCATGATCGGCTGGTCAACGGCAGCCGATTCCTTGCGCCGGCGCCTTGGAATGGTGCACCGTGAACTCGGGAATCCCTGGCCTGACGTCAGCGAGGCCGCGCTGCTGTCCATGCTTGATGAATGGCTGGGCCCGGAAATGGAGGCGATGGCCACAGGTGCCGCGGCGAGCTCCATCAACCTCGTTGACCCCTTGCGACGCCTGCTCCCATGGCCGGACGCCGCGCGGCTTGAGGACCTCGTGCCGGAGCGCTTGGTGGTGCCGAGCGGTTCGCGTATCCGGATCGACTACCCGGAGGTTGTGGACGGCCGGGTTGTGGACAGCCCAGTTGTGGACGGCGGCACAGCTCACCGCGGTACGGGTCACGACGGCGGCCGCCCGGTGGTGGCGGTCAAGCTTCAGGAATGCTTCGGTTGGGACCGCACGCCGCGCCTGGTCGAGGGCAGGATGCCTGTGTTGTTTCACTTGCTATCCCCGGCAGGAAGGCCGTTGGCTGTGACGGATGATCTAGCGTCCTTCTGGTCCGGTCCTTACGCCCAGGTTCGGGCCGAGATGCGTGGGCGCTACCCCAGGCATCCCTGGCCCGAAGACCCGTGGACCGCACCGGCCACGGCTAAGACGAAGAACAGGATGTAGCCCAACGCTTGCCCCGTAGGCGTGACGGAGGCGTTCCGGAGTTCCGCAGAACGCTACGCGAGCCGCTCCAGCATGAACTGAATCTCGCCATCCACGAACGTTCCCAGAACGCTGCTTGCCGCAAATTCATCCGGGGCAGTGGTCAGTGGATCGAGTTCGAAGGCAGTGAAGTCTGCCCGCTTGCCCACCGTAATGGAACCCGATACGTCCCACAGCCCGGCAGCCTTGGCCGCGTGGGAGGTGTACCCCTCCAGCGCCTGAAGTGCGGTGAGGGCTTGGGATGGCGCGATGGGTTGCTGGTCCGGATTTCCCGATCGCCGGCGCAACTGGGCGTCCGCGATGATCGGAAGCGGCTCGAAGGGGGCAATCGGCCAGTCAGAGCCGATGCCCAGCGTCACACCCACATCGCGAAGATCCCTGCAGCGCCAGGCCCTGTCCGCCCGCTCAGGGCCAAGCCGGGTGGACCAATTGTCGCTGTGATCAGCCAAGGAGTAATGGGTGCAATGGGTCGGCTGCATGCTCGCCACCACGCCCGCGCCCTGGAAGCGAGCCACCAGCTCATCCGGCACGGTTTCCAGGTGCTCAATCCTGTGGACTGTACCGCGCAGAACATCGGCAGGTACCTCGTGACGCAGGGATTCCAGGGCCTCCAACACATGGTCAACCCCGGCATCGCCGATTGCGTGCGTGGCAGTTGGAATACCACGGGCGGCAAAATAGCGGACGGCCGCGGAGTATTCCTCGGGACGTGGCCAGAACGGCGCAGTGGACTGTCCGTGAACATCAGGTTCATAGAGCCAGGCCGTCCCGTTGTCCACGGTCCCATCAACGAACAGTTTTATGGCTTCAACGGACCACCGGCGTCCGCCTGTACCTATACTGCGGGCCAGTTCCTTCCAGGTTGCTTCGCCGCTGCCCGGCATGCACCAGGGCGCGGACCGGAGCCGCAACGGAAGCTCGCCTTCGGCCTCCAACGCCTGGAAGAGTGCAGCGGATTCCTCGCTGTGGTCCATGATGTGACCGCCGGTCAGTCCCGATCGGGCAAAGTCTCTCAAGAGCTCACCGAGGCGGGCTTTGCGCTGGGCAAACGACTCCTGCGGGATGTGGCGCTGGACCAACTCCATGGCTGCGGCTTCGAGCAGGAGCCCGGTGGGAACACCGTCTGCGTCGCAGACCACCTCGGAGGCTTGATCAAAGTCGAACCGGCCATGGATTCCGGCCAGTTCCAAGGCCCGGCTGTTGGCGAGTGCTGAATGGCCGTCGAAGAGGCGGATGAATGCGGGCTGATCGCCGGTGACCCGGTCCAGGACACTTCGGTGCAGCGGCACTGTTCCGAAAGCGTTCGGGTTCAGCCCCCAACCACGCAACCAGCCGCCGTCGTTCGCTGCTTCTGCCCGAAAGTGCGCTGCTTCTGCCTGTAGTAGGTGGAGGACTTCCTCCAAGGTCGCAGCGCCGGCCAGCTCGATGCCGATGGTCAGATCCAGGCCAAACACCGGGTGGATATGGCAGTCCACCAATCCCGGCGTGAGTGTCGCGTTGCCAAGGTCCACCACTCGGGTGTCCGCTTGTTGCCAGTGCGTGGCATCGTGGCGGCTTCCGACGGCGGCAATCAGCCCGCCGCTGATGGCGACGGCCTGGACAGGCTCCTTGTGGGGTACCCCGTCCATGGTGTGAATGGTGTCGGAAAGAATGATCAGGTCAGGAGTCATGGGTTTCGAAGCTTCCAATCCGGGCGAAGACGTGGGGGCGGGTGGTGCGCAGTCTGCGGGCAATCAGCAGGCCCGTGAGGAAAACAACAGGGGTGACCAAGAGCAGGATGGTGTTGGTCAGGGCATCGGCAAAGGTGAGGAGCTCGATGTTGACGGCGATCAACGCCACCACGCCGAACAGCAGGACGGCAGAGGCCACGCTCAATGGAATGAGCAGGCGGTTGGTGGCTGCGTCCGGGTTGCGCCGCAGGTAGATGAACGCCGCTACGGATACCAGTCCCTGCAGTGCCACGATCCCGAAGATGCCCGGCGTGTTGACCCAGATCAGGAGCTGCTTGTACGGGTCAGCGCCGGCGATGGCACAAATGATAATGACGACGGCGGCCAGGATGGTCTGAATCTGCCCGGCACGGTGCGGGGACTTGTACTTGGGGTGGGTCCTGCCGAGGAACGCTGGGAGCACGCCGTCTTTAGCGAGCATGTAGACGTAGCGGTTGATGGCGTTGTGGAAGGCCAACTGGGAGGCGTAGACGCTGGTCACGATCAGCACGTACATCACCACTTCAGCCCAGGGGCCAACGTATTGGTTGATGGTGGCAAAGAACATGCCATCGGCCAGTTCACCGGCAGCAGCGATCACGTTTCCATCGCCGAAAGCCTGAATGACGGTCCACACAATAAAGGCGTAGAACACGGACATGAAGCCCACCGCAATGTACGTTGCACGGGGGACGGACTTGTCCGGATTCCTCGCCTCACGGCGGTACAGCACGGTGGATTCGAAGCCCATGAAGGCGGCGAAGCAAACAGCGAGGATGGCAAGAACACCAGGGGTGAAGGCATGCTCTGGGGCGAACGAGGAGAAACTGATGCCTTCGGCGCCACCGCGGGCCAGGATTCCGAAGCCCATGATGGCCAGGATCGCGGTCTCGGCAATAAGCAGGACTCCCAGTACCTTCGCGCCGACGTCGATGCCCCGGTAGCCAAGGAACCAGACGGCAGCGATGGCTGCCAGTGCAACGACGGGCCATGGCACATCCAAGCCAAAGAGGGCACGGAGCATGCCTTGGGTTTGGACGGCGAACAGCCCGTAGACGCCAATTTGCAGGCAGTTGTAGGAAACGATCGCCAGGATGGCTGAGGCCAGCCCTACGGTTTTGCCCATGGCCAAGGTGATGTAGGTGTAGAAGCCTCCGGCTGCTTTGACGTGCTTGGTCATCGCCATGAAAGAGATGGCGAAGATCAGTAGGACTGCGCCAGCTATGACGTAGCCCATGGGAGCACCTATGCCCCCGACGCCGATGGCAACGGGCGCCACTCCAGCCATCACGGTCAGGGGAGCCGCAGCGGAGATCACCAGGAAGGCAATGCCGCCGGTGCCTATTGCATTTCGTTTGAGCCCATTGCCGGCGTCTGCTGCCGGAGGTCGCGTTTCGAGGTCAGACATGGGGATCCTCTGAGTGTTTGGGGAGGGAAATTCACTGGGGAGCCAGACGTTAAGCGAAAGGCTTTCGTTTATCGTAGGTCCTTGTGACCCCGGGCACAATACCTCGAAGCAAAGTTCTGGCTAGAGTCGTAACTACAACCTTGAATGGAGACACCCGTATGGCACGCCCGCTGGTCCCGCTGATATCCATCGATGCTCTCGTCACCGCTGCCCTTGAGCTGGTGGACGAGGCAGGAGACTTCAGCCTGCCCAAACTGGCCAAGCGGATCGGCGTCAGCCAGTCATCCATCTACAACCATGTCAGCGGGCGGGAGGAGATTCTCGAGCTCATGCGCGGCCGGATCATCTCCGAGAGCCCCTATGTCCTGGAGGATGAGCAGGATTGGGAAGCATCCCTCCGGGCCATTGTCCGAAGTTACAGGGATGCCTTCGCCCGTCACCCCAAACTCGCACCTCTGCTGGTACTCCAAACTGTGCAGGATGCCCAAGTCATGGCCCTCTACGAGAACCTGGCTCTGGCCCTCGAAGCCGCAGGTTTCCGCGGGCGGGACGTGATGTCCGCGATCTCCACCATTGACAGCTTCGCCTTGGGCTTCGCGTTGGATCTGGCAGCTCCCGACGTCGTCTGGGCGCCACCCGCTCAGGGTTACCCTGCCCTCACTGATGCCCTGTCCCAAGCGGGTCCTGCAGCGGAGCGAGGCGAGGCGGCCTTTGATTTTGGCCTTGAGATCCTTATCGCCGGACTGCATTCCCGGCTGCAGCCGAGCATCCTGTGAGGCTGGCAGTCCTGTGAACGTCATCCAAGGTTGGTGGGCCGCGGTGACCCGGGGCTTCACAGACGTCCATACCACAGCTGTGCCTTTACCCGCCCTGCTGGGCATCCTTGCCTGCGCCGTTGTCCTGAGCATCCCGCGTGCCACATGGCGGTGGTTCGGCTTGTACGTGACGTTCGTCCACGAACTCGGACATGCCTACGCCGCCCTGATGACGGGGCGCTTCGTCCACGGGCTTCGGATCGGGCTGGACCATTCGGGCCGCCTCGTCAGCAGCGGTCGGAGCGCCTTCGGGGCAGCGTGGTCCGGCTTCTGGGGCTATCCGGCGCCGGCGGTGGTCGGTTTGTGCTTGATCGCGGCTTTTGCGGCAGGCCGGTCCGGCGCAGCAATGTCCGTCGGGGCTTTGATCCTGCTCGTCTCGCTCATCTTCCTGAGGAACCTCACCGGGATCCTTGTGGCGGTGTTGAGCGCAGCCATTGCCCAGCTCCTGATCCTGTTCGCGACGCCCACCGCGGTCAACTACGTGGTGTTGGCGCTCGGTGTGGCACTGTCCGTGGGCGGCGTCAGGGATCTGTTCAAACTCGCTGGCGTCCACACCAGACGCCGCGATCGCCTGCAGGCTTCTGACGCCTTCATCCTGGGCCGCACCACGGGAGTCCCGGCGTTCGTATGGCTGACCGGATTCACAGAAGTGATCATCGGGTGCTCTGTGGCGTCAGCCTGGTTGCTATGGGGGATGCTCACCGTTTAGCCCGGTGAGTGAACGCCATAAAGGCGCCCGACGGCGGTTATCCGGTCTTCGTGCCTGCGAGGCCTTGCCCTGTGGTCGCTTCAGGGTGTCCAATCCTTCTTAACGTTCGAACGGGAGGTGTTCGGACTTCGTGCCGGGATACAAGACCAGGAGGTGCCCATGTCCGCGAAGGGCACGCGCGAAACGGTCAGGGGGCCAGGAGCCGGCGCCACGGATGCTGGACGCGGCAACAACGGCGCTGTCTTGGCGGCGAGCGATCCAGCAAAAATCCGGAATGTGGCACTCGTGGGGCATTCGGGTGTGGGTAAATCAACGCTCGTGGAAGCCCTGCTGGCCGCCACCGGTGCCATCACCAGGATGGGCTCCATCAGCGAAGGCACCACCGTCAGCGATTCGGACCCCTCCGCGATCCATCAGCAACGATCGGTCACGTTGTCCGTGGCCCCCATCCTGGTAGGTGACATCAAGGTCAACCTCATCGACACCCCCGGCTACACCGACTTCACCGGCGAACTGCGCGCTGGTTTGAGGGCCGCCGATGCGGCCCTTTTTGTTGTGTCGGCCGCAGACGGCATCGACGCTGCCACCGTGGCGTTGTGGAGCGAGTGCGCAAAGATCCGGCTCCCGCGGGCAGTGGTCGTCAGCAAACTGGACCATCCGCGCGCTGACTTCAGTGCCGCCGTCGTGCGCTGCCAGGAAGCGTTTGGTGAATCAGTTCTCCCGCTGTACCTCCCGGCTGTAGGCAACGCCGGCCTCATCGGTGTCCTCCACGGCACTGGGCCCGAGGACCTGACGCCAGCCCGGGACCTGGAAGCAGCCAGAGGAGCCTTGATCGAAGGAATCATCGCTGAGAGCGAAGACGAAACCCTCATGGACCGCTACCTTGGCGGCGAAGAACTGCCACTTGCGGACCTGATCACCGACCTTGAAACGGCGGTGGCGCAGGGCAGCTTCTTCCCCGTGGTGCCCGCTTCGGCCGAAACCGGTCTTGGCCTTCCTGAACTCATGGCACTGCTGACCGAAGCTCTGCCATCACCGTTGGAACGGATCGCTCCCTCGGTCATGAACCCCGACGGTTCGTCATTGAAGCCCCTGAAGTGCGATCCCGCCGGTCGCCTGGCCGCTGAGGTAGTGCGGACCACCGTAGATCCTTTCCTCGGCCGTGTGTGTTTGGTCAGGGTCTTTTCCGGAACCCTGAGGGAAGATTCCTCGATCCACATCGGCGGAAGGGGCTTGGCGGACAGGGGGCACGAGGATCACGACGCCGATGAACGCGTCACACATCTCTACTCTCCAGTGGGCTCCAGTCTCAAAGCGGTCCCTCAGTGCATTGCCGGCGACATCTGCGCCATCAGCAAGCTGGCCAGCGCCGAAACGGGGGACACCGTCTCCGGCCGTGAGGCGCCGCTGCTGATCGAGACCTGGAACATGCCCGAGCCCTTGATGCCGGTAGCCATTGAAGGGGCATCGCGCAGTGATGAGGACGCGCTCGCCAAGAGCATTGGCAAGGTGGCCGCTGCCGACCCCACTCTCCGTTTGGAGCGCAATCAGGACACACACCAGCTCATCCTGTGGTGCATGGGAGAAGCCCACGCCGAAGTGGTCCTGGACAGGCTCCGCAGCCAAGGCGTCAAGCTTCAGACCGTGGACGTCATCACTCCGCTCCGGGAGACCTTCGCCAGCAAAGCCACCGGGCATGGACGTCACGTCAAACAATCCGGTGGGCACGGGCAATTCGCCATCTGCGACATCGAGGTGGAGCCCTTGGCCCGCGGGGAGGGTTTCGTGTTCGCGGACAAAATCGTGGGCGGCGCTATTCCCGGGACGTTTGTCACGTCCGTGGAGAAAGGTGTCCGTTCCCAAATGCTCAAAGGCGTGTCGGCTGGTTTCCCGGTAGTGGACATCAAGGTGACACTTGTGGGCGGAAAAACCCACAGCGTTGACTCGTCCGACGCAGCCTTCCAGGCTGCCGGCGCCCTGGCACTGAGGGAAGCTGCGGCAACAGCCAAAATCCAGCTGCTGGAGCCCGTCTCATCCGTTTCCATCAGCGTTCCCGACGATTACGTTGGCGCGGTGATGAGCGATCTTTCAGGACGCCGGGGCCGCGTTACCGGCACCACCGCCGCGGACGGAGAGGGAACCGAAATCAGCGCCGAAGTACCGGACCAGGAGCTCCTGCGGTACGCCATTGAACTCCGCGCCCTCACGGCAGGAACGGGGCGTTTCCGCCGGTCCTTCCTGCGCCACGAACCCCTGCCGAAGCAGGTCTAGCCGTTTGACCGGAGGAAGGCGGCAACCGCCGGCGCAAGGGACGCCCCTACCTCGGCCGCGCTACGCTTCACCCCCTTGACTGCGAACGAATGGTCACCACCCTCTGCCCACTGGAGCGTCGCCGTCGGGCCAATCTTCGCCACCACCGCCTCCAGAAGTTCCGGCGTCGCGAAAGTATCGCGGGTGCCTTGGAGGAAGAGCATCGGTACCGTGACGCCATAGAGATGCTCATCCCTCAGTTTCTCCGGCTTGCCGGGGGCGTGAAGCGGGTACCCCAGGTACACCAAACCATGTGCGGGCATGCCCTCGGCCACCGCCATGGAGGCCATGCGTCCACCAAAGGACTTACCAGCCGCCCACAAGGGCTCTCCTTCGCTGAGTCCAGTTGCTGTGTCCATCACTGCCCTCCACGTGGCGATAGCCAGCGGCGGACGATCCGGAAAACGGCGGCCAGCCTCCCGGTACGGGAAGTTGAAGCGCAACGTGGCCACACCTTCGCCGGCCATCGCCTCAGCGAAGCCCTGCAGGAACGGGTGCTCCATTCCCGCACCGGCTCCGTGGGCCACCACCAGGGTGGCGAAGGGCTTTTCGGGGCGGATATGGAGGGCAGATACTTCAGTTTCACCGACAGCGATGGTCACGGATGTTTCAGTGTTTGGCATGCATCCATCATTGCCCACCACATCAAAACCCGCTGGATGCTGACGCGCACGGCTTAAACGGGGTAGCTTGTGGCCATGGCGAGCGAAGCAACCACCGTTACTGTCCCTGGTCCCCACGGCCCACGCGAGGTAAGGATTTCGAGTCCAAGCCGGGTGATGTGGCCTGAGGCGGGACTGACCAAGCTGGACCTGGCCAACTACCTCATTGACGTCGGCGAGGCTTTTGTGACTGCCAACGGGAACCGTCCGATCAGCCTTCAGCGATACTCCGGCAACATTGAAGGCGAGATGTTCTTCTCCAAGAATCCACCCAAAGGGGCACCGGAGTATGTCCGGTCCGTGCCTGTGACCTACCCCAGCGCGCGGTCACATCCCCAGTTGGTAGTGGACGAGCCGGCGGCTGCAGTGTGGGCCGCTCAGATGAACACGGTGGTCTTCCACCCCTGGGCTTCCCGGGCGAACGATCCCGATAATCCTGATCAGCTCAGGATCGATCTGGACCCCCAACCTGGCACGGACTTCGACGACGCCATCCCGGCGGCACTGGAACTGCGCTCGGTGCTGGAAGAAGCCGGACTCGTGGCGTTCATCAAAACCTCCGGCAACCGCGGGCTCCACGTGTATGCGCCGATCCACCCGAAGCACGAGTTCCTCGACGTACGGCACGCCGTTATTGCCGTTGGCCGTGAGCTGGAGCGCCGCATGCCGGAAAAAGTCACCACCGCCTGGTGGAAGGAAGAACGCGGAACCAGAATCTTCGTGGACTTCAACCAGGCCAACAGGGACCGCACCATTGCTGGAGCATACAGTCCCCGCGCCGTGCCCACGGCCCAGGTCTCCTGCCCCTTGACGTGGGACGAACTGGAGAACGCCGATCCTGCGAAATACACCATCACCACAGTCCCGGACCGCCTGGCCAAAATAGGGGACCCTTGGGCTTCCATGCACGATCATCCCGGTGACATCGATGTCCTGCTGAAGTGGTGGGAGCGCGACGTCAAGAACGGTCAGGGCGAAATGCCCTTCCCTCCGGAATTCCCCAAGATGCCGGGCGAACCCATGCGTGTTCAGCCGAGCCGGGCACGCAAGCCGGAGGAGTAAGCCGGAAAAGTGAACCGGGAGGGCACGTGCCACGACGTCCAGCTAAAGGCAGTCTCATCACCGTGCTCGCCTGCGGCCTGTTCCTCGGCGGGTGCACGCCAACCCCCGAACCACTGCCGGCTCAGCCCACCACTGAGGTGAAGACCCCGCCGGCACCAACAGCCCAACCTTCGACGACGGGCCCTCCGGCCGGGCCCACGCTGGCGCCCGCGCCGGTGCCTACAGAGAGTGACGCAGTCACACCTGCGTTCCAGGAGCTCCGTGCCACTCTTGAGCTCTTCTCGCGGGAAAAGCTCGAAGAAGGAGCATCGGCTGTCCTCATCAAAGCGAAGGTCGGCCAGCAGGTGTGGACCCTCGCGGAGGGAGTGCGAAGCCGCGACAGACGCGTGCCCGCCCAACCGGGCGATCGTTTCCCTGTGGGCGAGCAGTACCGGTCATTCTTGGCTGTGTCCGTCATGAAGCTCGTGGAGGAGGGCCGTCTGGGATTGGATGACCCCGTTGCTGCCTATCTTCCGGGATCTCTCACGGCAGGTAGTCCGGTGACCATCCGGGAGCTCCTTGGCGAGGCAAGGGACGTGCCTGCTGACGTGCCTGCAGCGGCACGGTCAGACGCCTGGTCATTGCTCGCCCGGGTGGTGGAGCAGCTTCGGGGTGCGCCATTGGAGGCTGTCCTGCGAACCGACGTCCTGACGCCCCTGAACCTCCGTTCCACGCAGTTACTGGCTGCAAACACCGCAGCCCCCGATGACCTCATCCACGGATACGTCCAGCTTGACGGCGAAACCGTAGACGTTGCCGGCACCGGAATCCCTGACGGGATCGCCGCAGGGGGGTTGGTGTCTTCCGTTGAGGACATCTCCGTGTTCCACGCCGCGCTGCTCAGGGGCCAAGTGATATCCCCGGCGAGCCTTATCGCCATGAAGGGGACGGTTTTTGCCGACTATGGCCTTGGCCTGGACCACTGGGATGACCGTTGCACCAACGGTTCCTACTACGGCCACGCCGGAGACATTCCCGGGTACGGGTCCATTTCCATCAGCAGCGCCGACGGTAACCGCCAACTGTCCATTTTCATGGCATACCCGCCGCAGCCGGTGTCCTCCCAGCCCTCAGCTCTGGCGCTGGAGATGACGGGCGTCGCGCAGGTAGCGCTGAATTCGGGGTGTCGGTTCCAGTTTCGGTGAAGGGCCACAACAGGAACCTCCGGATTCTATTCGAACCGTGAGGGATCGCCCGTCCCGTAGCGGACAACTTCAGCCACCCCGCTGGAGAAGTCGATCACGGTGGTGGGTTCAGAGCCGGTGTCGCCGGCATCAATGACGCCATCCACCTGATTGTCCAGCCGTTCCTTGATCTCCCAGCCCTGGGTCAACGGTTCTTCCTCGTCCGGCAGCAGGAGGGTGCTGGAGAGCAGTGGTTCGCCCAGCTCGGCCAAGAGCGCCTGGACCACCCGATGATCCGGGATGCGCACACCCACGGTCTTTTTCTTGGGGTGCAGGAGGCGCTTGGGAACTTCCCGGGTGGCGGGGAGGATGAACGTGTAGCTGCCTGGGGTAACAGCCTTGATGCTCCTGAAGATGTCGTTGTCCAACATCACGAACTGACCCATCTGGGCAAAGTCCTTGCACACCAGGGTGAAATGGTGTTTGTCGTCCAAATGCCTGATGGACCTGATGCGGTCCAGTGCTTCCCTGTTGCCGATCTGTGCGCCAAGCGCGTAGCAGGAGTCGGTAGGGTAGGCGATCAGGCCGCCGCCTTGGAGCATGTTCACCACTTGGCCGATGGCGCGTGGTTGGGGATCTTCTGGGTGCACGTCAAAGAATCTGGCCATGGGAAGAGCCTACGACAAAGCTATGACAAGACGTCCTTGTTGGAGAATTTTGCGTAAGCCAGCGCGCCGCACACCGCGATGTACCCTGCTTGGAGGAGCGCGTTCTCACCGAATGACGTCCATGAGATGGGTTGGCGCAACAGGTCCGCGAAGTTCAGCCAGTGGTGGCTGAACAGCCACGGATGCAGCCACTCCAGCTGAGGCAGGTTGTCCAGCACCTGCGACACCACAGAGAGCACAATGGTTGCTGCCATGGCTCCCACAGGAACGTCCGTGAAGGTGGAGATCAACAGGCCGATGGCGGAGAGTCCCAGGAGGGACACCGTGATGTAGGCGGCGATCAGCAAGGATCTCAACGCCGATTCGCCGACGCTGATGGTGTCCCCGGACAGCAAAGTGACCGGACCTACAGGAAAGAGCACGACGCCGGCCAAGGCACCGGACGCTGCCACGGTGGCGGTAGCGGCGAAACAGAAGGCGACGGCCCCGGCATACTTCACGAGCAGCAGGCGTATCCGCCCTGCGGGCGCGATCAACAGGTACCGCAAGGTTCCCAGGTTCGCCTCCCCGGCAATGGTGTCTCCGGCTACCACCCCAACTGTGAGCGGCAGAAAAAGAGGGACACACACCACCAATGCAGTGACGGCTACGAACAGGCCGTTCTGGGTGATGCGGTCCAGGAAAAGTGGGCCGCGCCCCGGGGCGGTGGGCCGTGAAGATAGCTTGACAGCCACGGCGATAAGGATGGGCACGGCTGCGAGGGCGATCAGCATTGCCCACGTTCGGAGCCGACGGAAGAGTACGGACAACTCCGAGCCCAGGAGCGCCCATCCGATCCCGGGATGCACGGCGTTCTCCCGGGAAGGACCAGCGGTTTTAGCCGACAACGTCGAACCCCTCCCCGGTCAGGGACACGAAACGCTCTTCCAGGCTCGCGTTCTCCACAGTGAATCCGCGGACACGGACGCCCTCAGCAACCAATGCGGCCACAATCGACTCGGGAACCCGGCCATTGATCCCGGTGCCCACCACAGCAGGGGTTCCCCATGGGCCGCCCGTAGCGGGCGCTTCGGCGGGAACCAGTCCAAGGCGCGTCAACACCCGTGACGCCAAGTCGACGTCGGGCGTTTGAACCACCACGTGAGCCTGTCCGGCGGACCTCAGCTCCTCAATCGGCCCCTGTGCCACCAGCCGGCCGGCGCTCATCACGCCCACATGGGAACACATCTGTTCCACCTCGGCGAGCAAGTGGCTGGAGACGAAGACGGTGGTTCCGCCGGCGGCGAGGGAGCGAACCAGGTTGCGGACTTCACGGGTGCCTTGGGGGTCCAGGCCATTGGTTGGTTCGTCCAGAACCAGAAGCTCCCGCGGCCTGAGCATTGCGTTGGCCAGGCCGAGGCGTTGCTTCATGCCCAAAGAGTAGGCCCGGACCTTCTTACCGGCCGCGTGGCTCAGACCCACCCTTTCAAGGGCGTCGTGAACGCGCCGCCGCCTGGTGGACGAGGAAGCATGGGGGTCGGCGGCATCCAAGCGCATCAGGTTGCCCGTGCCCGACAGGAAGGGATAGAAGCCCGGCCCCTCCACCAAAGCGCCAACATCCGGCAGTACAGAAGCCAAAGCTTGGGGCATCTCCTTGCCCAGAACGCGGATGTCCCCGCTGTTCGCCGAAGCAAGACCCAGCAGCACCCTGATAGTGGTGGTCTTCCCCGAACCATTCGGTCCCAGGAAACCGAACACCGAGCCGCGGGGCACCGCGAGGTCTATACCGTCCACGGCGGACCTGCGACCGAAGCGCTTCACCAGGCCATGGGTTTCTATGACTAGATCGGAAGACCGGACGGGAGCCGCACGCTCAATTGCACCAACAGAGGCGGCCGTCCGGGATTCGTTCACTGGGCGGCTGCGGCTGACTGGAGCCGTTCCAAAGGCACCATGCCGGCAAAGACGCGGCCGTCGTCGAGTATCAACACGCTCACCAGCGACGTCGTCAACGCCCGGCCGCCGTCAACAGGCTGCAGGGCTTGGGACAGTAGGGGATTGGACGCGAACTCCGTCGGAGCAGCACCAGCGGGCAAGGCAATCACGGAATCCCAACCCTGGCCCGTGACGGTCGCCCCGTGGCTGCGGGAACCATGGCCCGGGACGGCTTGGTCTTCCGGAGTGGTGGCATCCGGGGCCGGAGCCGGCGCATCAGGTGCCGGCGTGGACGGCTGGGTCATGGTCGGCACAGGCTTGGCTGGCAGTACCTGTTCAGTAACTGTTGCTCCCGGCGGCGGGGTGAAGTTGAAGAGTGCCGCGTCCGGCTTGGACAGGTCCAGTTGCGTGTAGGCAAGTGAGTAGGCGGGTTCGGCCTGGCCTGTGGCCCGCACCTCGACACCCAAGGGCAGGCCCGTTTCGGAGTCGACGTCGATGGTCACCGAATCGACCAGGGTTTCGGTACTGCGCGGGTTGAGGACCAAAGAGTAGACGCTTCGGCCGGCCACCGATGAAGCCTCCGCAACCGTGACCTCCGTGGTGGCATCGACGGCTGCAAGGAAGCGGCTGGCCATGGCTTCGGGGGTCGGCATATCCCGCTCGGGATTGGCTGGTGCAGGCATGTCTGTTGGAAGCATCTCTGGTTCAGGCATATCCGACGCAAACATCCCGGGCGTCGGCCTGGTGGGCAGGGAGTTCTCAAGGTCAGCCAGTGACGGCGCCGGCACGGTCAGATGTGTGGCGCTGTTTTCCTTCGAGTTGTACAACCAAACGTCGCCGCCGTTGATGACAACGTCGCGTTCGGCCATCTGGTCAAGGATTTGCAGACGCGCCTTCAGGGGACCATCCACGTAGACCCTGGCTGTGTGGGATCCAGTGAGGAACTCCAAGGCAGAGGCAGCACCCGGGACCGCGCCCGCGCCAGACGTAGGTAGCTCGGGAAGACCGAGCTCGGCTTTCTGCTCAATGGTTCCGGACAATGCCCGCACCTGGGTGCGCGCAATCATGGCAAGGATTTCTTCAGCGCTCTTGGGCGGGAGAGAAACGCTGGCGCCGGCTTGGACTGAGCCAAGCACCACGGCAATGGCCAAGGCAAGGGGAAGCAAGAGAGCTGGCAGCCACCGCTGCCGGGCCCGCGTCATTGTTACCAACCACCGATCGTGAGAGGCATGAGTCCAGACTACTCCGGTTGGCCGAAGCGATCACGTGGTCAGATTTACCCGTGTGTCAGCTGGCTCAGTCCCGAATGAGCTGGCGGGCCAGTTCCACCGCGCCATGAACAGGAGGCTGCGCCAGGATCCTGATCGAGGACGGATCCTCAACGGAAACCTTGCGGGCCACGGCACCGGCCAGCTGGCTCTGATTCACCAACAGGGCACCGGCCATCACCAACGGGAGGTCCAGGCCCAGCTCGCCCAGGACTTGGCGTGCGAGCGTCGCCAACGAATGCGCGGCCTCCGCCTGAATACGCAAGGCCGCCGGATCGCCCTCCGCCGCCAAATCCAACACCAGGGGAGCCAACCCGGCCCAATGGTCGGGTTCGGGTTTGGCATAGAAAGAGTCCATGAGCTGCAAAGCGTCGACGCTCGCTGTCGCCGCCATCAGGGCACGGACCAAGGTGCCTGGTTCCAGCCCGGCATAATACTCGCGCAAAGCCTCCCGGACGGCGTCGCGCACCACCGAATAGCCACCGCCCTCATCGCCCAGCAGGTACCCGTAGCCTCCGCTGCGGGCTTCCTGCCCTTCGTGGTTCCGGCCCCACGCCACCGAGCCGGTCCCGGCAACCACCACAGCTCCGACGTCGAGCCCGGCTGCTGCCAAAACGATTCTGGTGTCATGGACGACGTCGATCCTGGCGCCGGGGAAATGTTCCGTTAGCAGGGCGGACAGGACAGCACGGCTCGCCGGGGTATCTGCTCCGGCGGCTCCGGCACATACGGCTTCAATTCCGTCGCCCACGCTTGCAGCGATCCTCCGCAGTACGGCGTCGGCTCCTTGGTGCCCTACGGAGGACAGGTTGGCGCTGGCTTCGGTGATTTCGACGCCGCCACCGGCTCGAGTGCCTGTGTCGCCCTGTGCTGCGTCAGAGCGGACGGCGTGCGTCTTGGATCCGCCAATGTGAAGGCCAAGAACGGCGGGAGTCACAGGATTTCCGCCCATTCACTGCTCATTCGCTGTATTTCCTCCACCTGACGGCCCTTCGTTTCGAGTGCGGGATTTTGGACAAACATCAACCCGAGGATAGCCACCTCATTGATGCAGACCAACGGGATCAACATTGGCATAGACCAATGGTGTTGTCCATAAGTAGGATGTCCACTATGTCCAGCGATGTCGCGCAAGCAACGCCCAAGTACTACCTCCTCAAGACTGAGGTATTAGGGCTCATAGCAAACCTCCGGCCGGGCACCCTCATTCCCACCGAGCGTGCCCTGGCGGAAAAGTATGCGACATCCCGGACCACGGTCAGGCAGGCCATCAGCGAGCTCGTGGCCGAGGGGAAGCTGGGCCGCATCCAGGGCCACGGAACGTTCGTTGCGCCTCCTAAGGTGACTCATGTCCGGCAGCTGACCTCCTTCTCCGATGACGCCCGGTCCCAAGGCCTGCGGTCTGACTCCACGGTGCTTGCCCTTGACGTCGTGGGTTCTGATGCTGAAGTTTCTGCGCATCTGGAGTTGGATCAAGGTAATCCGGTCACCCGTCTGGAGCGGATTCGCCTGATTGAGGGGGAGCCGTTGGCCCACGAGACAGCCTGGCTTCCCGGCAAGCTGCCCCGGTTCAAGTCCAAGCTGACCAAGGCGGGCTCACTGTATGCGGTCCTGGCCGAGGACTACGGGATCCGGATAGCCGACGTTGAGGACACGGTGGAGACTGCACTCGCCGGTCCGGCTGATGTCAGGCTGTTGGGAATCGAGATGGGCGCACCCCTGCTGGTGGTACACCGCTTGGCACGGGATGCTGGTGGCACGCCGGTGGAGTGGACCCGGAGCACCTTCCGCGGCGACAGGTTCCGGTTCGTTTCCCGCGTGAAGTCCGGGAACTGAGGTGGCCAACTCGTCCTCGGGTGAGTCCGTTATCCGCCGGGTGGTCCGCCTGGTAGGAGCATTCGACGATGCTCACCGCACTATGAGCGTCGCCGCGTTGGCCCGGCGTTCCGGATTGCCCGTGACCACCACTTACCGCTTGGTGGACGAGCTCTTGGGTGAGGGCTTGCTGGAACGGGAGCCCAACGCCGAGGTTCGGGTCGGCACCCGTTTGTGGGAGCTGGTATCCAGGAGCTCCCGCATGGTTGGCCTCCGCGAGGCTGCCTTGCCGTTCATGGAGGACGTCCAATCGGTGGTGCAGCACTCCACCACCTTGGGGATCCTGGATTCCGATGAAGTCCTCTACATAGAGCGAATCGGTTCCGGGGATTCCATGGTGGACATCACCAAGGTAGCTGGCCGGCTGCCGGTCCATGGAACGTCCTCGGGGCTGGTGCTGCTGGCTTATTCCCCGCCTGCCTACCAGGACTTGTTTTTGTCCCGGACGCTGGAAAAGTTCACTGACGCGACGCTGACCGAACCCACGGAACTCCGACGCCACTTGGCAGGCATCCGCCAACGCGGGTTCGCCTCCATGCCCGGAATCATCGTTCCTGAATCCAGTGGGATTGCAGTGCCCGTCTTCGGCCGGGCAAATACCGTGGTGGCCGCGCTCAGCGTGGTGGTTCCACGGAACGAGGAGAGCCCGGCCACCCGCGTGCCCGTGTTGATGACAGCAGCGCGGGGAATTTCCCGCGCGCTGGGTTGGCGCGGAGAACTCAAAGGTGCGCTCCGACAAAGCAACGGAAACTTCTGATTCCCGTTCATCGGTAACGCTGTGGTTCCACTCACAGCCCGCTGGCAGAGTGGAACCAAGCAGGGCAACTCGCCCGGTCACCACACATTTCGGCCCTTGTGGGTCCATTCCGTGCTGCCCTGCATCCAACTGAGGTTTCAGCAGCCGCAATGCAGCGGCAGGAGGAGTTGTGGTGGAAACAGCAATGCAGGCAGGTAATGAATCCAAGGCCGGGAGGGTGGCTGGCAAGGTTGCCATAGTCACTGGAGGCAGGGGAGACCTCGGCAGCGCAACGGCCAGGTTGCTCGCCGATCACGGAGCAACGGTCGCCAGCCTTGACCGGGCGGGAGCGCCCGCTCCCAGCAGCCACCCCGGCATCACCGAGTATGACGTCGATGTCACTGATGAAGCCAGTGTGGCCGAGGCAATCCACAGGGTTGGTGCGGAGCTCGGTACCCCGGATGTCCTGGTCAATGCAGCAGGAATCATCGGCGCGGCGGGAGCCAGCCACACTGCCACAGTGGACGACTTCAACCTCATCTTCGATGTCAACGTCAAGGGCGTGTGGCTCATGACCAAGCATGTCGTTCCCGGAATGATTCGTCAGGAGTCAGGCAGCATCATCAACTTTTCCTCGATCCATGGGTTGACCGGCGGACGCAACGTGCCCCTCTACCATGCCACCAAGGGCGCGGTCCGGCTCCTCAGCAAGTCTGATGCGGCAAGCTACGGGGTCCACGGTGTCAGGGTGAACTCCATCCATCCCGGATCGATGAATACCCGTATGAGCCGCCGCTCGGCCGAGCAGTCGGACATCGGTGCGGAGGCCTATTACCAGCAATTGGTGGGTGGAAACCCGCTTCCCCGGCAGGGCGAACCGGACGAGATCGCGTACGGGGTCCTCTACCTTGCCTCCGACGAGTCTCGGTTCACCACGGGTTCAGAGCTTGTCATCGACGGCGGCTACACGGCGGTTTGATCAGCATCGCTGACAAACAACACCAACAAATATCACTGGCCAACATCGCCGACAAACCCCCGTCACCCCGGAACTCCAGATTCTTTGAGTGACCACGTTCCACAGTCGAGAGGTACCACCATGAAATTCATCAACGGAACACCAACAGATACCTACGATGTCGTAGTTGTCGGTTCCGGCGCAGGCGCACTGACGGCAGCGGCGACGGCCGCGCGGGCCGGCAAGTCCGTCGTCGTGCTTGAAAAGACCGAGCTGCTGGGCGGCACGACTGCCGTGTCCGGCGGCATGCTCTGGGTGGCCGACAACCACCATGCCCGCGAAGCGGGGCTGAGCGACTCCAAGGAGGCGGCTGCTGAGTATGTTCGGGCCGTGGCACGCGGCCGGAGCCGTGAAGAACTGCTGGACGCCGCGCTGAATTACGGCGACGCCATGCTGCAATTCACCGAAGACCAATGCGGTGTACGTTTCATCTTCCTGGACAATTTCCCGGATTACCGTCAGGACCTTCCCGGCTCTGTGGAAGGCGGCAGGACGGTGGAGCCCGAGCTGTTCAACATCCGTGAAGCACTCGGGGAACTCGCTGTCCATGTTCGCTCTGATGGCCGGGCCCCCTTCACCATGCAGGAATATGAAAACTGGGGCGCTTTTACCAAGTTCCCCTGGGAGGAGCTGAACAAGCGCCAGGAGCACGGTCTCGTGGCTAAGGGCCAGGCTCTGGTTTCGATGCTTGTGGCCAGCTTGGTCCGTGATGACGCGGCGTTGGTGATTGGTGCCCGCGGACATCGGCTGCTGAACGACGGCGGCAGGGTAGTGGGCGTCGAGCTCGAGTCGGGCGAGACGTTCCACGCCAACGACGGCGTTGTCCTCGCTACGGGCGGTTTCGAATGGGACAAGTCATTGGCGGACTCGTTGTTGGCTTCAAGGCTTTTTATCATGTGCTCGCCTCCATCGAATACGGGCGATGGCCTGAAGATGGCCCAACGAATCGGTGCCCAAACCCGCGGTACCCGGGAAGCCTGGTGGGCGCCCATGGCCATCACCGGAGACACCAGGGACGGGCAACCCATTGGAACCCTCCTCCGCTTCGAGCGGCAAGGTCCGGGCTCCCTCATGGTGAACCGCCATGGCCGCCGCTTCGCCAACGAATCCCAGAACTACAACGACCTCGCGCGGTGCCTGCAGTCATGGGATTCGCCTCACAACCAAACGTTGAACACACCGGCTCACGTCGTGTTCGATCACAGCTACTTGGAACGCTACGGTGTGCTCGCTCACCGGGCGGGTCAGCCGACGCCGGACTACCTCGTGGAAGCTCCCACAATGACAGAACTCGCCGCGAAGATCGGCGTCTCCGCCGCAAACCTTCAGGCCACGGTAGAGCGCTTCAATGAGTACGCCGTGAAAGGTCAGGATCCTGACTTTGGGCGGGGAGAAAGCGCCTACGACAAATACTGGGGCGACGACGACTGCCCTTGGCCCAACCCTTCCCTCGGGCCGCTGCAGACAGGACCGTTCTATGCCATGGAAGTGGTCAACGGCGCCTTCGGCAGTAATGGCGGAGTTGCCACCGATGGTTCGGCCAGGGTCCTGGATGTGGACGGACAAGCAATTCCCGGGCTGTTCGCCGCGGGAAACACCACGGAGAATGCCTACGCTGCCGGCTATCCGGGGGCCGGGGCCACGCTGGGACCCATCATGACCATGGGGTACCTCGCCGGCCGTACGATTTCCGGGCAAGCGGCCGACTACGACCCTGCAGTCTTCGCAGGTGCCGGAGCCGGTGCTGAATCCGGAGCCGGCGCATGATCCGCCACGCGGTGCTTTTCAAATTCAAGCCGGATTTCCCGGCAGCGGACAGGGCCGCATGGATCGAAGGTTTGAACCGGATGAAGGGCAACATTCCGGGGCTCCTGAGCCTCACGCATGGAGCGGATGTGCTCCAGCATGATCGTTCTTTCGATTACGCGATCGTGGCCGACTTCAATGCTGTGGAAGACCTTGATGTCTACAACACACACCCGCTGCATGAACCGCTCAAGAAATACTCGTTCCCCAACAGCGAGCAGATCATCGCCGTTGATTTTCCGCTTTAGCTTCGGAACTTTCGAACCTGCGCCATTCAAAGGAGAATCGCATGCCAAGCACAATCCAGCAGCCCCCAACGCTGCGCAAGACCCCCGGAAAAGCCGCTCTGGCCTCCTTCCTGGGGAGCACCCTCGAGTATTACGACTTCTTCATCTACGGCTCCGCCGCTGCCTTGGTGTTCGGCCCGCTCTTCTTCCCCTCGGATGACCCCGCTGTGGGGCTGATAGGTGCCTTCGCTACCTTTGGGGTAGCCTACGTCGCCCGTCCCGTGGGTGGACTGGTGATGGGCCATTTCGGCGACAAACTGGGCAGGAAGAAGATTCTGCTCATCACGCTGAGCGTCATGGGTCTTGCTTCCCTGGGCATTGGCTTCCTGCCCACGTACAGCCAGATCGGCGTCTGGGCACCCATCCTGCTGGTGGTCGGACGCTTGGCGCAAGGCTTTTCCGCCGGTGCCGAATCGGCGGGGGCCTCCACGCTGACCTTGGAACACTCTCCGGAGGGTCGTCGCGGATTCTTCACCAGCTTTGTCATGACCGGGTACGCCTCAGGAATGGTGCTGGCCACGCTGGTTTTCATTCCCGTTGCCGCGCTTCCCACTGAAGCACTCATGAGTTGGGGCTGGCGTGTACCGTTCTGGCTTTCGATCGTGGTCCTGGCCATCGCTTACTGGGTGCGGACCCACTTGAACGAGACACCGGTGTTCGAGGGAGCAAAGGAGCGCAAATCAGTTGCGCCCATGCCGCTCCGGGAGGTCCTGCGTTTTCAATCGGCAGACGTCGTCCGGGTAGTTGGCATGTCCATCATGTCGGTCATGCAAACCATCTTCACAGTCTTCGGCCTGTCCTACGCCACAGGTGCCGCAGGATTCGACAAAGCCTCGATTCTCACCGTCAATGCTGTGGCAATCGGCCTGTCCATGTTTGTGATGCCATTGACGGCCAGGATCTCTGACCGGGTGGGCCGGCGGCCTCTGCTCCTGACGGCGGCCATCGGCTGTTCGCTGACAATCTTCGCTTACTTCGGGGCGTTGTCCACCGGCAACATCTTCTTGGTCTTCGCCGCGGCGTTCGTCAACATGACGCTGCTCTACTCCTGCTTCAACGGGATCTGGCCCGCCTATTTCGCTGAACTCTTTGCTGCCCCTGTCCGCTATTCCGGAATGGCATTGGGCAACCAGCTGGGCTTGGTGGTTGCCGGATTCGCGCCTTTGATCGCCGGGTTGCTCCTCGGCAAAGGCAGCGACGGATGGCTCCCAGTAGCCTGCTTCGCCGTCGTCTGCATGGTTATCGCAGGTGTAGCTGCCTTCCTCTCCCGTGAGACTGCAAAAACGCCCATCGAAGATCTCGGGGAACCCTACTGGCGGGGTATCGCAGCCAGGAACGGGAGCTAGGCGCCAAGAGCCTGCAGCGTGTTGCGCACAAACTTCCCGCTCGGTTCCGCGTAGACATCAACTATCCGGCTGAACAAGGCCGTACCTTCGGCCCCGGGCCAGTCCGCAGGCAGGAATGCAGGCGGCAGTCCGGGGTCGAGGTACGGAATGATCCGCCATCGGTCGATGCACTGCACGTAGGCGGCGAAGGCCTCAGGAGAAGGCTCCACAGAGTGCGCGGCGTGCAGCGGAACATCCGAGCTGGTTCCACTGGCTGCCCCGTTTCCATTGGCTGCCCCGGTTCTACTGTCCGCCCCGTGCTCACGGACGAAATCCCGGTGCAGTTCAGCTACTGCGTCCAAGTCCCACCACCTGGATGCAGCGTCCCGAAGGCTGCCGCCCACCAGCGGAGTTTCCGTGATGAAGATGGTGGCCATGGCCCGCAGCTCCAGATCTGCGAGAATCTCCTCCACCTCCTCGCGCAGCGAATCGGGGCAGATCCACAGTCCGGCGGCCACTGTGCCGCAACCAATCCAGTGAAGCCTGCGACGCAACTGATGCCGTTTCTCGCGTTCCGTCTCCGGGATGGAGAAGGAAATCAGGCACCACGGATCAGATTCGGACATACTCCGCGGGTTGTAGATCCTTCGGTCGCCGCGAGCCAGCATGGTTGCGGCGCCGTCGGTCAGCGTGAACCCGGGCACGCCATCCCGGGATTCCTGCAGCACCACATCTTTCTTGCGGAGCCGGCCCAGGGCAGTCCGGGTTACTGTTCCGGATGTGCCCAGGGCTTTCATGAGGGTCACGATGTCCTTAGTGGACATCCAGCCCCCGGCATCGCGCAGATACAGGCCGATGACGGTGCGAAGCAATGACGTTGTACTCCCGGGGCGGGAGTCCATGTCATCAAGGACAGCACTCATTTCCGGCTCACAGCAGTTCAGAGAGGGCGTCTCGGATGGCCGTGACTCCCAGCTCAACCTCGGCATAGCTTGTGCTCAGGGGTGACAGGCCAATGCGAAGGCCGTGCGGGGGACGGAAGTCCGGGATGACACCCTTTTCCCAAAGCTTGGACGTGACGTCGGCGAAGAGCGGGTGGTCCACGGTGATGTGTGAGCCACGCTCGGCAGGATTCCGGGGACTCACGATCTCCGCGCCAAGGGGCACCAGGTACTGCTCGGACAGGGCGATCGCGTATTCGGTGAGCTTGATGGATTTCTCGCGCACGGCATCCATTCCCACTGACGCGATCAGTTCCAGCATGTCCTTCATCGGCTGCATGGCCAGCACCGGAGGTGTTCCGGTGATGAACCTGCGTATGCCCTGCGCGGGCTTGTACGAGTCCGTCATTCCGAACGGGTTGTCCGCACCCATCCAACCCCAAATGGGCTGCTGCAAACGAGCCTGCTGCGAGGCGTTGACGTAGGCGAAAGCGGGCGAGCCCGGCCCTCCGTTGAGGTATTTGTACGTGCAACCAACGGCGAGGTCCACGCCCCACTCGTCAAGTTCCATGGGCACTGAACCTACGGAATGGCACAGGTCCCACAACATCAGTGCACCGGCCTGGTGCACTTTGGCTGTGATTCCTTGGGCGTCCGCCAGGAACCCTGAGCGATAAGCCACGTGGCTGAGGACCACCACGGCCGTCCGCTCGCCCAGCAGTCCATCCAGGTCTTCGGCACGGACACCACTGGCAGGGTTCGCAGCGATCCATGTAATGCTGGCACCGCGCTCCTTGGCGATGCCTTCGATGATGAACCGGTCCGTGGGGAAGTTGTCGCGGTCAATGATGATTTCGTCGCGGTCCGGCTGAGCATCCACGGCTGCGCGGATCATCTTGTAAAGCATCACTGAGGTGGAGTCACCTACTGTGGTTTGTCCCGGAGCGGCCCCCAGGGCCACCTCACCTATGCAGTCTCCCACCGTGGTGGGCTCGTCCATCCATTGTTCGTCCCACCCGCGTATGAGGCGGCTGCCCCAGGCGTCGTGAACGAATGAGGCCAAATTACCGGCCGTGACCTTCAGCGGCCGGCCAAGAGAGTTGCCATCCAAATATGAGACGAGCTGATCAGCCTCGGGCGCGTGGAAAGCATCACGTTGGGCGGCCAGGGGATCAGCAGCGTCCAACTCGGCCGACGTCGGCTTCTGGGTCTTTTGCGCTGTGGTCATGGTTTCTCCTTCGGAAGTCGTGGACGGCGGGTGCCGGGCGGTGCGGTTAGTTGCCGATCTCGGTACGAACGGCGTAAAGCTCAGGGAAGAACGTGAGGTCCAAGGCCCGCTTCAGGAAGTCCACTCCCGAAGACCCGCCGGTGCCTACCTTGAAGCCGATGGTGCGCTGGACTGTCCTGAGGTGACGGAACCGCCAGGCTTGGAAGTTGTCCTCGATATCCACCAGGTCCTCGCAGGCCTCGTAAAGGCCCCAAGGGGTATCGTCCGATTCGTAGATCTTCTGGAAGATGGGCACGAGGTCTTTCCGGAAAGTCCACGGCTCGCTCGTATCCCTGTCCAGAATGTCGGCAGGGATGTCATACCCGGCCCGTGCCAGGACTTTGAGGAACGCGTCGTACAACGTGGGCTCCTCCAGGAGCGTGCTGAGCAACGCGTGTGCTTCGGGTTCGCTTTCAAACACGCGCAGCATCCCACGGTTCTTGTTGCCCAACAGAAATTCCACGCCGCGGTATTGATACGACTGGAAGCCGGACGAGCTTCCCAGGAAGCCGCGGAACTGGGCGTATTCGCGGGGCGTCAGAGTTCCGAGGACGGACCATTGCTCGGTCATGGTTCGTTGAATGGCCTTGACGCGGGCGATGCACTTGAGCGCCTTGCCCAGGTTGTCGGCGTCGAAAAGCCGCCTGGCTTCCAGCAATTCATGCAGGACGAGCTTCAGCCAGAGCTCACTGGTCTGGTGCTGGATGATGAACAGCAACTCATCGTGGTGTTCGGGTTTGCTGAGGGGGTGCTGGGAGCTGAGCAGGCGGTCAAGGTCCAGGTACCCGCCGTAAGACATTGCATGCCGAAAATCGGTGCGGACGGTGTCTTCGATGTCACGGACGCTTTGGGCGGAATGGACTGTGGGCTTTTCCATGCTCCGAGAATATCACTTACCTGACGCACGTCAAGAGATTGATTCTCGGCGAATTCCGGATTCCGGTGACCGGCAAAGTTGTCGCGTAGTCTGAAGCTCAAAGGGGGAGTGGCCATGAATTCCAGCAGAAGCACCGTCGCGCCGGTGTCCATTTATCTCGACGTGGACGGCGTGGTGAATCCCTTCAGTCCCAGCGGAACCACCGACTGGGGCAGTGAGTGGACCTTTGCTGACGCCGGAATTCTTGATGTCGCTTTTGCTCCCGAGGCGGTGTCCGAACTCAATGACCTTGCCCGTCACCCCGATGCCCGGTTTGTTTGGTTGACCACGTGGGAAGGGCTCGCGCCGGAGTTTCTCTGCCCAGCCATTGGCCTGAACGGACAAGACTGGCCGGTGCTCTCCAGCGTGGGCTGGGACGAGGGCCCTGAATGGTGGAAGTTGGTGGCCCTCCAAAAGGATCTGGCAAGCGCCGGCAGCGAGCGAATCATTTGGCTTGACGATCAACTCAACCAGGAGTCAGACGCCCGATCCTGGGCCGAATACCAGCAGGACCGTGTGCTTTGCATCTCACCGGATCCCCGCAAGGGTCTTTCCCGTCGCGACCTCGCGGCTGTCAGGGCTTATCTGGGGTGAACCGGAGCCCCGGCACGTTTGTCCGCTCACCGGAAGGCACGTAGGATTCTTAAGGTTTCAAGCCCGCCGGAGTGAATATCGCAAGCCGAGTCAGTTGAACACTTGCTGAACTATGCTGTGGATGGCAGGTATGGGGAAGTGAAACTGCTGAACGTCGTCGACTCTGCAGATTGGGCAACAGGTGGATATCACCTTCATGGTCGCGCTGGTAATAGCGTTGGCCCTATTCTTTGACTTCACCAACGGGTTTCACGACACTGCCAACGCGATGGCTACGCCCATCGCAACGGGGGCGATCAAGCCCAAAACAGCTGTCGCCCTGGCGGCCGTGCTCAACCTCGTCGGCGCATTCCTGTCCACGGAAGTGGCCAAGACCATCTCCGGTGGCCTGATCCGGGAAGGGTCAGACGGTATCCACATCACGCCGGACATCATTTTTGCCGGCCTCATGGGGGCTGTTCTCTGGAACATGATCACCTGGCTCAAGGGCTTGCCGTCAAGTTCATCGCATGCCCTGTTTGGTGGCCTCATCGGCGCCGCAGTGGTGGGCATCGGCTTCCACTCCATCAACTTCGAGACAGTGCTGCAGAAGGTCATCCTGCCAGCCATCTTCGCACCGCTCATTGCTGGTCTCGTGGCGTACATCTGTACCCGTCTCGCCTACGCCCTGACCTCGCGGCACGATCCCGAAACGGGCGACAAACTCACGCAGAAACGTGGCGGCTTCCGCACCGGACAGATTTTCACGTCAAGCCTGGTGGCCCTCGCACACGGAACGAATGACGCGCAGAAGACCATGGGCATCATTACCCTGGTTCTCATTGCAGGCGGGACGCAGGCTCCGGGCAGCGGTCCGCAGTTCTGGGTTATCGCAGCTTGTGCTTTCGCCATCGCCATCGGTACTTACGCAGGTGGCTGGCGCATCATCCGCACCATGGGCTCAGGCCTCACGGAGGTCAAGCCGGCGCAGGGCTTCTCCGCTGAAACCAGCACCGCCTCGGCCATCCTCGCCTCATCCCACTTGGGCTTTGCCCTTTCCACCACGCAGGTAGCGTCCGGCTCGGTCATCGGCTCCGGCCTTGGCCGCAAGGGAACGTCTGTCCGCTGGGGCACGGCCGGCAAGATTGCCCTGGGTTGGTTGTTCACGCTGCCGGCCTCGGCCATCGTCGGCGCGCTGACGGCTCTCCTGGTAAGCATCGGCGTCGTAGGCGTCATCATCGCCGCAGTGGTGGGCACTGCCGCGGTCCTGTTCATGTTCGTGGTGTCCCGCAAGTCGCACGTTGGCCACCACAACGCCGTCGAAGTTGAAGAAGCCGGCCACGCCGTGCGGTTCCGCAAGAAGAAGAAATCCCGAAAGACCACCCCCAGCGAGGATGTGCAGCGATGAAATGGTTGGAATTGCTGCAAGTGGCTGGAGTCACCCTCGTGGCCGCAGTGACCTTGGTGGTGCTCTATTCGTTGGGCGTTCGCCTCACGGCCATTGCTGGTGATGCCCAGCAGAAGTCGCCCGTTTTGGTGCGCTCCCTGGCCTATGTCTGCTTTGCTGTCTGCGCAGCCGCAGTACTCTTTGGCATCTACCTGATTGTGCCCTACTTCGGAAAGTAGCGTTCTTCTGGCCGTCAGGTCTTCCGGGGAGAATAATCAGCAGTGTGGTTATGCACATAGCTGCGTGAATCTGATCCGGCAGATACGGGGCCGTTATGACGTTCCTTCTCCGGAACCAACTCGTCCGACTGGCGCTGGTTCCTGCTGTGGTGCTGGGTCTTTCGGCCTGCATTCCTCCGGAAACGGACGGCCTCCCACCCGACCTGACGTCCGCCGCGTCCCCGGCGGCCTCCTCGTCCCCGGCGGCCTCCGCGGATCACACTTCTCAACAAGCAATCTCACCGCCGGCCTCACCGCCAACCACCTCAACACCGGCAGCCACCCCGCAGGCCACCGCACCCGCGCAACCCACCGGCGTCGAACCGACAGCTAGTTCCACCAGCGGCAGTCAACCCGAGCGCGCTCCGGAGCCCCGGGAGACCACCGTGGAGCCCCCGCAGGATCCCATCGTGGTGAGCTGGGTGCCCGAGGGGCCCATCGCTGCAGATGATCCCGTCTCAGGCCAGCGGTACCTCATGCTGCAGCACTTCCAATGCGACGCTTTGGCTCAGAGCGTTGAGGGCGCCGCAGACGCTGCCGTCTGGCAGGCAGGCGCCGCCGTCTGCCAGGCCCTTCAGACCGGCGACCACGATGACTGGCAGGAGGCGTCCGTCGCCGTAGCCAGGACTCCTCGCATCTCCCAAAAGCAGTGCCTTGAGTTCCGGGTGGCGGCCACATCGGCATTGCTGGTATCGCAGTACCGCAGCAATCCCGGCAGTATCTTCACAGCGGAACCCGGGCCCGGCGAAGCCTGCCCCCGGCAATTGCTGGGGCTGACCGTCGTGGACGAGGATCTGCGAGCAGTCGTTGGCATGCCCCGCGCTTCGGGCCCCGCGTCAGGGGGCACCATAGTTCGCTTGGACGGATACTACGTGCGGGTGGGAGACATCCTGATGGATGGCGTTCCCACTGTTCCGGACATTGTTGCCGGGGGAGGGGACTACCAAACGTTGTATCTGCGGATGCCTCCGGCTAACGGCAGGAGGACCATCAGCATCTCCATCACGGACACGGTGGAGGTTGCCGGAACGGTGACGTTCTTCTACGACGACCCCGCGGTGCCCGGCAGCACACCGTCATCTGCCGCCGAACCAAGTCCTCCGCGGCCCTGACGGGTCCTATGGAGCGGGGCCACTTTCCTAGCTCGGGAACACTGTCCTGTGCCGGGAACACTGACCTAGGCTGGGGCCATGTCGATTTTCCAGTATTACGTTGCTTCAACTATTGATGGCTTCATCGCCTCACCTGACGACGACCTTGGCTGGCTCCTCCAGTTCGACCAAGCAGAGGGCGTCAATGAGAGCATCGAGTCTTTCATGGCAGGCGTCGGATGCATCGCCATGGGCGGCGACACCTATCGCTGGCTCATGGAGCACGAGCCCGGCGCATGGCCGTATCCGAACACTCCGTGCTGGGTCTTCACCCACCATGAGTACTCGGCACCGGCCGGATCGGATATCACTTTTGTTCGTGGCGACGTCCGCGAGTTCGCACCGGACTTACTCAAGGACGCAGGAGACAAGAATGTCTGGCTGGTGGGTGGAGGCCACCTCGTGGCGCAGTTCGCCAATGCCGGGCTGCTCCACGAGATGATCGTCACCATCATTCCCGTGGTGCTGGGCGCGGGCAAGCGGCTGCTGCCGCTTAACGGCCCGACGGCGCCGCTTGAGTTGGTGTCGTCCAAGATCCTTGGCGGGGCTGCGGCTGAGCTGCACTACCGGCTTCAGTGACGGTTATCCCGGATCATGTTGGTGATCCTGGCAGTTGAGAGCCGGCGGCCTTTGTCATCGGTGATAACAATCTCGTGAGTTGCCAGGGTTCCACCGAGATGGATGGCTGTGCAGGTGCCGGTCACGGTGCCGCTGGCCACCGAACGGTGATGTGTAGCTCCCACCTCTATACCTACGGCGTGGCGGCCCCGCCCGGCATGGAGCGATGCAGCGAACGAACCCAAGGTCTCGGCGAGGACAACATGGGCGCCGCCGTGGAGGATGCCCGCCACCTGCGTATTTCCTTCCACAGGCATGGTGGCCACCGTGCGCTCCGCGCTCATTTCGGTGAACCGGATACCCAGTTTCACCACGAGGGCACCAACGCCATGCGCTGAGAGCCAATCGTGGAACTCTTCCGGAACACCTGCTTCATTGAGCTCGTCGACAAACCGGTTCGGCGTGAAATTGTCCATCATGCCAACTAGGCTGGCACCTGTGAGTGAAACAACCAAACCGGACCAGGTTCCAACGGCCCAAGCTGCTGCCATCGCAACAGCACCCACCCCCTCTGCTACAACGTCGATCAGCGCCGCGGGGGAGGGCCGGCCCAGGCTGCTGGTCCTGGACGGCCACTCCATGGCGTTCAGGGCTTTCTACGCCCTGCCCGCAGAAAATTTCTCGACCGCCAGGGGCCAATACACCAACGCCGTGCATGGGTTCACCTCCATGCTGATCAACCTGATCAAGGACCAGAAGCCCACCCACGTTGCCGTGGCCTTTGACGTCTCGGATGACACCACGTTCCGCAAGGCGGAGTACAGCGAATACAAAGGCGGCAGGAATGCCACGCCTGCGGAGTTTGCCGGCCAGATCGGCCTCATAGCCAAGGTCATGGAAGCCTGGGGTATCAGGACCATTGCGATGCCCGGATATGAAGCTGACGATGTCCTGGCCACGCTGGCAGCACAGGGTGACGCTGCGGGCTTCGAAGTCCTTCTTGTCTCCGGGGACCGGGACGCGTTCCAACTGATCAACGACAACGTCTTCGTGCTGTACCCCAAGCAGGGTGTGAGCAACATTCCCAGGATGGACGCCGCGGCCATCGAGGAGAAGTACTTCGTCAAGCCCGGTTTGTATTCCGACCTCGCCGCCCTCGTAGGCGAAACTGCGGACAACCTCCCCGGCGTTCCAGGTGTTGGCCCCAAGACTGCTGCCAAGTGGATCAATCTCTACGGAGGCCTTGAAGGCATCCTGGAAAACCTTGACTCCATCGGCGGCAAGGTGGGCGGCGCCCTTAAGGAGAATATTGAGAACGTCAAGCGCAACCGCAGGCTCAACCGGCTGTTGACGGACCTTGACCTTCCCCTCACCTTGGCTGACTTGCATGAGCCACGTCCGGACCGCCAGGCGATCGAGGATCTTTTCGAGGAACTGGAATTCCGGACGCTCCGCACGCGCCTGTTCGATCTCTACGGTGACGACACCGCCGGAGAAGCCCCGGACACCATTGATGCCCCGGAATATTCTGTCCTCACAGATGCTGCTGAACTTGAGTCCTTCTTCGCAGCCGGATCCGGGGTGCGTTCGGCGCTGGCAGTGCAGCTTGTCCCGGGGCGCATCGGTGATGACGCGAGTGCCCTGGCTGTTGTCAGGAGCAACGGAGCAGCGTACATCGAACTGACGGGGCTGGACGCTGCGGCTGAGTCGGTCTTGGACCGGTGGCTCAAGGACCCCGAGGAAGCCAAGGTGCTGCACGAGTTCAAGTCGGCACTGAAGGCTCTTCACAACCGTGGCCTCGGCCTGGAAGGCGTGGTGGATGACACCTCCATCTCCGGCTACCTGATCCAGCCGGACCGCCGCAGCTACGATCTCGCCGAACTCGCCCAAGTGCACTTGAAAATCTCACTTGCCACGGCCGCTGCACAGTCCGGGCAGCTGGAGCTCGACCTCTCGGGTGAAACAGACCAGGCTGCCGCAGCAGCGCTCGTCCAGCATGCCGCCGTCGTGCATGCCCTGAGCAAGCACTTCGAAACGGAACTTGCCGACATCAAGGCCGACGCCCTGTTGACGACGCTCGAACTTCCGGTGGCACGAGTGCTGGCGCAGATGGAACTGACTGGCATCTTTGTGTCCACGGACCGCATGGACGAGCAGCTCGCTGACCTCACCAAGGTGATCGAGAACGCCCAGGAGCAGGCTTTCGCGGCGATCGGGCACGAGGTAAACCTCGGTTCGCCCAAGCAGTTGCAGACAGTCCTTTTCGAGGAACTCGGCTTGCCGAAGACCAAGAAGATCAAGTCGGGCTACACCACCGACGCCGCGTCCTTGAAGGGCCTGCTGGAGAAGACCGGACACGAATTCCTGGTCCAGCTCATGGCGCACCGTGAGTCGTCCAAACTGGCTCAGATGGTTGAAACCCTCAAGAAGTCTGTTGCGGATGACGCGCGTATCCACACCACGTATGCGCAGAACATTGCAGCCACAGGCCGCATCTCGTCCAACAACCCCAACCTGCAGAACATCCCGGTCCGCAGCGAGGAGGGTCGTCGTGTCCGCGGCATCTTCGTGGTCAGCGAAGGCTACGAGTGCTTGCTTTCGGCCGACTACTCCCAGATTGAAATGCGCATCATGGCCCACCTGTCCGGGGATGAGGCCCTCATTCAGGCCTACCGTGATGGCGAGGACCTCCACCGCTTCGTCGGCTCGCGGATCTTCAACGTTGAGCCAGCCGAAGTCACCAGCGCCATGCGCTCCAAGGTCAAGGCGATGTCCTACGGCTTGGCGTATGGTCTGACGTCCTTCGGACTGTCCAAGCAGTTGGAGATCTCCGTGGATGAGGCCCGAACGCTGATGAAGGACTACTTCGACCGCTTTGGCGGCGTGCGTGACTACCTGCGTGGCGTCGTGGATCAGGCCCGAACGGATGGCTACACGGCAACCATCGAGGGTCGACGTCGCTACCTCCCGGACCTGACCAGCACCAACCGCCAGGCGCGCGAAGCAGCCGAACGCATCGCCCTCAACTCGCCCATCCAGGGCTCGGCCGCGGACCTCATCAAGCGGGCCATGCTGGGCGTCGCTGCAGAGCTCGCAAGCCAAGGCCTCACATCACGCATGCTCCTTCAAGTCCACGACGAACTTGTCCTCGAAGTTGCCCCGGGGGAGCGCGAGGCAGTGGAGAAGCTCGTCATCGAACAGATGGGCTCCGCAGCTGAATTGTCAGTCCCTCTCGACGTCCAGATTGGCGTTGGTTCCAGCTGGTACGAGGCCGGGCACTAGATACGCCAAGGATTCAAGGGAACGCCGAAGGGCGCGCCGCCGAGATGGTGGCGCGCCCTTCGGCGTCTGGCTAGGCTCAAAGGCGTGGCCGATCCCAATGAAAACACGTCCGGAAAGTACACCGTCCAACGATTCCCCGCCGTAGCTGACCCAGATCACGCCGGCTACAGCCGCTGCACCACCTGGGTACAGGCTGTCTCCCACGGATTCCATCAGCAGAGGCGCGATGATGAGTTCCTCGCTAAGACCTTGGCGTCGTACCAAACAGATCAACGCGAGCTGACAGGTGTCTACATCAATGGCAGCGTCCCGGAGCACTCCCTTGGCGCAGAGGTTCCGGTGGCAACGTACGCGACCATGCGTAAGGCTTTGAACATAGGTTTTGGCCGCCAACTGGAATCCAACCTCGTCACAGCTGTGACAGTCCGCGGCACCCACCGGCGGAACGGCATCCTGCGGGGAATGATCACGGCAGACTTGGAAGCTGCAAAGGATGACGGCCTGGCGATTGCAGCCCTTACGGCGTCCGAAGCGTCCATTTATGGCCGCTTCGGCTTTGGTGTAGCCACCTTCGAGCGGAGCATCAAGGTTGATACCGGCCCGCGCTTCCAGCTCCGGGGCCTTCCGGAAGGCACAGTTGAAGTCGCTGATCCCTCGGTGTTGTTGGACGTTGCTCCCAAGGTCTTCGAACGTGTCCAGCGGCTCTCGCCGGGTTCCGTAGACCGGCAGGAGTATTACCGCCTGCTGGCCTCTGGCTCCATCGGCCATGACGGTAAACCGGATACGTCCGTCCGCTGCGCCCTCCACTACGATCCTTCCGGGTCTTTGGACGGCTACGTTTCCTACCGCTTCAAGGGATGGGACCACAAGCCGTACACCATGGAAATCGTGGACCTCGTAGCGGCGAGCAACGCGGCTTACCTTGACCTGTGGCGATTCCTGGGCAGCATCGATCTCATTGATGAAGTGACGTGGGCCGAAGCTCCTGTGGACGATCCCCTGGCATGGGCGCTGGTGGATCCCAGGTGCATCGAGGCCTCTGAAATCCGCGACATGCTCTGGCTCCGGATCCTGGATACACCTGCCGCCCTGCGCGCCAGGAAGTTCCCTGCGGCCGGCAAGCTGGTGCTGGAAGTGAGCGATTCTCTGGAGATGGCGGGCGGCACCTGGGTTCTTGAGTCCGACGGCGGTGCTGCCGCCGTCGTCACTGATGCCTCCGGCGAGGCGCCAGACCTCAGCCTGGACGTGGCCGATCTCGCCTCCATTTACCTTGGCGCTGTTTCGCCGGTGACCTTGGCGGCGGCCGGTCGCCTTCACGAACACACTCCGGGAGCTGCCTACCTGGCGCAGCAACTTTTTGCCGTGGAAAGATCCGCGCACTGCCTGACGCACTTCTAGGCAGCGTCAAGCAACCGCGACCACGGACACCGCAACCACCACAAACAACATAGTCATCATCAGATAGGGATATCCATGGGGGATTCCAAGCGGCGGCCGTTGGCCGGCCGGCGATCAGTGCTGCTTGGAATGGCAGGATTGGCTTCTGCTGCACTGTCGGCTTGCGCGAACAGCGGAAGCTCGGCATGAACAGCAGTCTCCGGATCGGGGCCGGCAACGGGTCATGCGCCAGCAACAGGTCCGGCCACGCCGCCGCCTTCCATTGCCGCCAGGTCCAGCGAGCAGGCTTCCGCAGCTCTCGCCCCGACCACACCTGTAACCGCACCGCCGGCGAAACAGCACATCCTGGCGGAGTTCGCCGGGCGCCACCCCAAAGAATGGGGGCTGCACGTGACGGGGGTGGTGAATGGTTCAGCGTCCGCCAAAGTTGCCTTGACCTTTGATGCATGTGGAGGTCACGGAGGCACAGGGTGCGATCACGCACTCTTAGAGACCCTTCGTCGACTCAACGTCCCTGCAACGCTGTTCATCAACAGCCGATGGATTCACGCCAACCCGGGGTTGTCCGCAGAACTGGCCGCTGACCCGCTGTTCGAACTCGCCAATCACGGCACCGCCCACCTGCCTCTCTCGGTGAACGGCAAGTCCGCTTACGGCATTCAGGGGACCGCTTCTGTTGCAGCGGCTTACGATGAACTGATGGGCAACCAGCAGATCCTGCAGGGTCTCACTGGAAAGGTCCCGCAGTTCTTCCGTCCAGGAACCGCGTTCTACGACGACGTCGCTGTGGCTATGACGCGAAGGCTTGGTTTGTTGCCGGTCAACTTCACGGTTAACGGCGACGGCGGTGCCACGTATTCGGCGGCCACCGTCGCCGCCGAGGTGGGGCGGGCCGCGGCCGGTGACATCGTTATCTCACACTTCAACAGGCCGGCCTCAGGCACAGCTGGCGGATATGCGCGCTCCCTGCCGCGGCTTCTCGATCATGGAGTCTCGTTTGGCCGCCTCCGGGACGTCCTGATGCCGTAACACTCCTTTTGACCCTGCTTTGCCTATGCGACTAGAATAAACGGGCGTGTACTACGTGCATGCATCCATTTTGTATTAATCCACAAATCAGGATGACCCGGTAATTTGCCGTGTTCTGCCGTCCGGACCCGGACGGCAGCGGTTTGCCTGACCGACTAACTATCCACAACGGAGCCCCTACTACATGACCATCACCTCCACCGAGAAGCCCGGTACCCCCGTAGTCGCGATTAACGACATCGGTACCGCTGAGGACTTCCTCGCAGCTGTCGACGCCACCATCAAGTACTTCAACGACGGAGATCTCGTCGAAGGTACCGTCGTCAAGGTCGACCGCGACGAAGTTCTGCTCGACATCGGTTACAAGACCGAAGGTGTCATCCCTTCCCGCGAGCTTTCCATCAAGCACGATGTTGATCCCGGTGACGTCGTCGCCGTTGGCGATCAGGTCGAAGCTTTGGTTCTCACCAAGGAAGACAAAGAAGGCCGTCTGATCCTCTCCAAGAAGCGCGCTCAGTACGAGCGTGCCTGGGGCGACATCGAGAAGGTCAAGGAAGAAGACGGTGTCGTTACCGGTACCGTCATCGAGGTTGTCAAGGGTGGCCTCATCCTGGACATCGGCCTGCGTGGCTTCCTGCCCGCATCGCTCGTGGAGATGCGTCGTGTCCGCGACCTCGCTCCGTACATCGGTCAGCAGATCGAAGCCAAGATCATCGAGCTGGACAAGAACCGCAACAACGTTGTGCTGTCCCGCCGTGCATGGCTCGAGCAGACCCAGTCCGAGGTTCGCTCCACGTTCCTCAACAAGCTGGAAAAGGGCCAGGTTCGTCCGGGCGTCGTTTCCTCCATCGTCAACTTCGGTGCATTCGTGGACCTGGGCGGCGTAGACGGCCTCGTTCACGTTTCCGAGCTGTCCTGGAAGCACATCGACCACCCGTCCGAGGTTGTCGAGGTTGGCCAGGAAGTCACCGTCGAGGTCCTCGAAGTGGATCTGGACCGCGAGCGTGTCTCCCTGTCGCTCAAGGCTACGCAGGAAGATCCGTGGCAGACCTTCGCCCGCACCCACGCCCTCGGCCAGGTTGTTCCGGGTAAGGTCACCAAGCTGGTTCCGTTCGGTGCGTTCGTTCGCGTCGAAGACGGCATCGAAGGCCTCGTTCACATCTCCGAGCTGGCTGTCCGCCACGTTGAGCTCGCCGAGCAGGTTGTCTCCGTTGGCGACGAACTGTTCGTCAAGGTCATCGACATCGACCTCGAGCGTCGCCGTATCTCCCTCTCCCTCAAGCAGGCTAACGAGGGCGTTGACGCTGACAGCACCGAGTTCGATCCCGCTCTGTACGGCATGGCCGCTGAGTACGACGAAGAGGGCAACTACAAGTACCCCGAGGGCTTCGATCCCGAGTCGAACGAATGGCTCGAGGGCTACGAGACCCAGCGCGCCGCTTGGGAGCAGCAGTACGCTGACGCCCAGACCCGCTGGGAAGCTCACAAGAAGCAGGTTGCCCAGCACGCTGCTGACGACGCTGCTGCTGCAACGTCCGGTGAGAGCGATTCCGGCACCACGAGCTACTCCTCGGAGCCGGCTGCTGCAGAGTCCAACGCTGGTACCCTGGCGTCCGACGAAGCACTCGCCGCACTGCGTGAGAAGCTGACCGGCAACTAATTCCGCCTCCCTCACGGGATGTGCTGAATAGCCAAAGAAGGACCCCTGCCTCCGGGCAGGGGTCCTTCTGCTTTAAGACTTCTCGCCGCTTTTAGTCTTCTCTGCGTGCGAACTTCTCAGAGCGGGACGTCTACCCACTCCGTTCCTTGGGGCCGCAACTCAAGATGTCCCGCCGTCAGGGAAGCCAGCCGGGCATGAGCCTCGGAGATGGTGGCTGCATCATCAGGCAAGGCAATTCTAAGAACCGCATGCCGGGCTTCGTATCCGGTCTCCGCCATGACGTACCCGGCATTGCGAAGGTCGTTTTCCAAACGTCCGGCATCTGCGTGGGGGACCTCTACTGCGCACAGACGAAGCCGCCGCCGATGAACCAAAGGAGCCAGGTCCAAGGCCGCAGAGACCGACTCGGAGTAGGCGCGGACCAGCCCGCCCGCTCCCAGGAGGATCCCACCGAAATAGCGCACGACGACGACACTGACGTCGCTGAGGTCCGCCACCTTGGGTAGCGTCTCACGCTTGATAAGTGCCTCCAGCATGGGGATCCCGGCTGTGCCCGAGGGCTCTCCGTCGTCACTGGAGCGTTGAATCATCCGATCGGGACCGATGACGAAGGCGGAGCAGTGGTGGCCGGCATCATAAAATTCGCGCCGAAGGTCGCTGACCAGTGAGCGTGCGGTTTCCTCATCCTGTGACCGGCGAAGGACTGTAATAAAACGCGATCTGCGGATTTCCAGTTCGTGGCGGAAGTCAGGGCCGAGCGCAATTGTTGTGTATGTTGCAGCGCGGCTGTCATCCTCTTTTTCCACCGCTTCAGTCTAGTGTTGGAGGGTGCTGAAGATTGGGCTGACGGGCGGCATCGCCTCGGGGAAATCACTGGTGGCCTCCAGGCTGCGGGAATTGGGTGCAGCCCTTGTGGACGCAGACGTCTTGGCGCGGGAGGTGGTGGAGCCTGGAACTCCCGGCCTGTCCCGCGTGGTGGAAGCGTTCGGCCCTGGGATTCTGGATGCGCAGGGAAGACTTGACCGGCCCAAGCTCGGGGCAATTGTGTTTCAGGATCCCGCTCAGCGTGAAGTTCTCAATGGCATCGTTCACCCGCTGGTCCGGCAGGCCGCTGCAGCCACCATCTCAGGGGCCGGACCCGGCGACATCGTGGTCCAGGACATTCCCTTACTTGTCGAAAGCGGGCAGGGCAGCAACTTCCACTTGGTGCTGGTGGTCGATGCCCCCGATGACGTACGCATTCAACGCATGCTGGAGTTTCGGCAGATGACCACGGAAGACGCTGTGGCACGTATGGCCTCACAAGCCACGCGGGATGAACGCAACGCCGCGGCCGACGTCCTACTGAACAACTCAGGAACCCGCGAAGAGTTACTCGCCACGGTTGACGCTCTGTGGGAGCAGCGGTTGGTGCCCTTCGCGGAAAACCTGAGCCGGGGTGTCAGGGCCACCCGACAAGGTGTCCCTGTTCTGGCTGCCTCCACAGCTGATTGGAGCCGGCAAGGCGCCATGCTCGCAGACCGGATTGCCGCGGCCGCACCCCAGGAAATCCTTGCGGTGGACCACATCGGTTCAACGTCCGTACCGGGGCTGGCAGCGAAGGACGTGATCGATCTCCAAGCGGCCGTGCCTGATCTCACAACAGCGGACCGCATCGCGCCTGTCCTGGCGGCAGCCGGCTTCCCGGCGGTGCCTGAGGTTACTCGCGACACTCCGAAGTCCCCGCACCTTGATCCCTCGCAGTGGCAAAAGCGTTTCCATGCCAATGCTGATCCCGGGCGTGCGGTGAACCTGCACGTCAGGGTAGCCGGTTCACCGGGATGGCGGTACGCGCTGCTGTTCCGTGATTGGTTGAGGTCGGATCCGTCCGCAGCGGCGCAGTATCAGGCGCATAAGCTTGAGTTGGCTGCCGCCGATGCGGGGGATTGTTGCACCGCCGCCTATGCGGAGGCCAAAGAACCATGGTTTACCGATGTTGCCTGGCCGCTCATGGAGGAGTGGGCACAACGCACAGGCTGGATGCCGCCGTCGTATATGTCTTCTGCTGAAGGCAAACGCGGACAGTAGCTGTCCTAGGGCGGGGGTAGATTGGTTTCATGAGCCTTGCCCAGGAAATCAACCGTGTCGTCGCGCCTTTCGAAGTGATCAGCGAGTTCAAGCCAGCCGGTGATCAGCCGACCGCTATTGCAGAACTGACGGAACGAATCAACAACGGTGAAAAAGACGTAGTCCTCCTCGGCGCCACCGGCACGGGTAAGAGTGCCACCACGGCGTGGCTCATCGAACAGGTCCAGCGTCCCACCCTGGTTATGGTCCAGAACAAGACACTTGCCGCGCAGCTGGCCAATGAATTCAGGGAGCTGCTGCCCAACAACGCAGTGGAATACTTTGTCTCCTACTACGACTACTACCAGCCCGAGGCGTACGTAGCACAGACCGATACCTTCATTGAAAAAGATTCCTCCATCAACGAGGAAGTGGAAAGACTCAGGCACTCGGCCACCAACGCCCTCCTGACCCGCCGCGACGTCATCGTGGTGGCTACGGTGTCGTGCATCTACGGCCTGGGCACGCCTGAGGAGTACATCGCCGGCATGGTGACGCTCCGCAAGGGCGCGGAAATGAACCGCGACCATCTTCTGCGGAAGTTCGTCTCCATGCAGTACGCCCGGAATGACATGGACTTCCACCGGGGCACCTTCAGGGTCCGCGGCGACACCGTGGAGATCATCCCTATGTATGAGGAACTCGCCATCAGGATTGAGTTCTTCGGCGACGAAATCGAGAACATCCAAACGCTCCACCCCCTCACCGGCGAGGTACTGCGGGATGAAGAAGAGATGTACGTTTTCCCGGCGTCGCACTACGTGGCTGGTCCTGAACGCATGGCCCGTGCCATCAAACGGATCGAGGACGAACTCGCTGACCGCTTAAAGGTCCTTGAAGGTCAAGGGAAGCTGGTGGAAGCCCAGCGGCTCCGGATGCGCACAACCTACGACCTCGAGATGATGCAGCAGATGGGTTTCTGCAACGGCATCGAGAACTACTCCGTCCACATCGATGGCCGGGAAGCTGGAACTGCGCCGCACTGCCTGATCGACTACTTCCCGGACGATTTCCTCTTGGTGGTGGACGAATCGCACGTGACCATTCCGCAGATCGGCGCCATGTACGAGGGCGATATGTCCCGTAAGAGAAACCTCGTGGACTTCGGCTTCCGCCTACCCTCAGCCATGGACAACCGGCCGCTGAAATGGGATGAATTCCTGGAACGCATCGGCCAGACCGTGTACCTGTCCGCAACCCCTGGCAAGTACGAGCTCGGTAAAGCGGATGGCTATGTTCAGCAGATCATTCGTCCCACCGGCCTCATCGATCCCGAGGTAGTGGTCAAGCCCACCAAGGGACAAATTGACGACCTTCTGGGGGAAATCAGGACCCGCACGGAAAAGAATGAACGCGTTCTAGTCACCACTTTGACCAAGCGCATGGCGGAGGATCTCACGGACTACCTGGTAGGTCATGGCGTCAAGGTGGAGTACCTGCACTCCGACGTCGATACTCTCCGGCGAGTGGAACTGCTCCGGGAACTCCGGATGGGCGTTTTCGACGTCCTGGTGGGCATCAACCTGCTCCGCGAAGGTTTGGACCTTCCCGAGGTTTCCCTTGTCAGCATTCTGGATGCTGACAAGGAGGGCTTCCTGCGTTCTTCAACTTCCCTGATCCAGACCATTGGCCGTGCCGCCCGTAACGTTTCTGGTCAGGTACACATGTACGCGGACAGGATCACAGATTCCATGGCACATGCCATTGAGGAGACCAACCGACGCCGCGCCATCCAGGTGCAGTACAACACGGACCACGGCATAGACCCCCAGCCGTTGCGCAAGAAGATTGCCGACATCACCGATCAACTGGCCAAGGAAGACGCAGACACCCAGGAGCTGCTCAACAACAACCGGCTGGCCAAGGGTGGCAAGCGCGGCAAGACGTCCGCCAAGGGTGCCGCCACCGTTCGCCAGGACGGACTCGCCGCAGCTCCTGCCGAAGACCTGGTGGGCCTCATTGAACAACTGACCGAACAGATGCACGGGGCGGCTGCTGAACTGCAGTTCGAAGTCGCTGCCCGCATCCGTGATGAAGTCAAGGAGTTGAAGCGCGAATTACGCCAGATGCAGTCTGCCGGGCACGCCTAAGGTAAGGTTGAGGTCACGTAGGGGAGTATCCCAAGCGCTACGTCCGTCAGCACGCAAGGCACAGATGCCTCGCCGGATCTAGCGGGCCGCCAAATTCTGCATTCACCGCACCCTGGCAGGCCGGAGAGACTTACACCGCTTTCCCGTACCCTGCGAAAGGCACCTTTAATGCAGCTTCCCGTCTGGTTTGAGATCGGCTCCTTTGTCGTTCTCGGAATCATCCTGCTGATTGACCTCCTGTTGGTCGTCAAGCGTCCCCATGAACCTTCCATGAAGGAAGCCGGCCTGTGGGTTGGCTTCTACGTAGGACTGGCCCTGCTTTTCGCAGTAGCCATGTTCGCATTCGCCGGCCCCGAGTACGGCGGTCAGTTCGTCGCCGGTTGGGTCACTGAGTACAGCCTCAGCATCGACAACCTCTTTGTGTTCATCATCATCATGGCCCGCTTCTCGGTGCCCCGTAAGTACCAGCAGGAAGTGCTGATGGTGGGCATCATCATCGCGTTGATCCTCCGCGGTATCTTCATCGCCTTGGGTGCTGTTGTCATTGAGCAGTTCAGCTGGGTCTTCTACATCTTCGGTGCCTTCCTCCTCTGGACTGCATGGAAGCAAGCCAAGGATTCCGGCGAAGACGAGGAAGAAGGCGCCGAGAACCCCCTGATCGGCCGCCTCCGCAAGGTCCTGCCGATGTCCGAGAAGTTCGACGGCAACAAGATCCGCACCGTGGTGGACGGCAAGAAGGTCTTCACCCCCATGTTGATCGTCTTCGTGACCATCGGTTTGACCGACCTCTTGTTCGCTGTTGACTCCATCCCCGCGATCTTCGGCCTCACCCAAAGCGCTTTCATCGTGTTCACTGCGAATATCTTCGCCTTGATGGGCCTGCGTCAGCTGTACTTCCTCCTCGGCGGACTCATGACACGCCTGGTCTACCTCAAGCACGCTCTGTCAGTGATTCTGGCCTTCATCGGTGTCAAGCTTGTGCTGCACGCCATGCACGTGAACGAGCTCCCGTTCATCAACGGTGGCCACCACATCGAGTGGGCTCCTGAAATCCCCACCTACGTGTCCTTGGCAGTCATTGTGGGCACCATCGTCGTAGCTGTGGTCGCCAGCCTGCTGAGCCCGCAGGCACGGCAAGCCAAACTGGATGCCCGGCTCGAGGAAGATGCCAAAAAGAGCTTGAGCGAGGCAGAGTAACTGAACTCCAAAAGTTGTAGTCTCGTGAAGTGACTACCACTTCAACTACGGCGCTGGACCCACAACGGGTTCAGCGCCGTACTGTTTTCCTGCTCAGTTCGGCACAACTGCTGAGCGGTGTCGGCAATGGGGCCACACTCTCCATAGGCTCCCTGCTCGCCGTTGACTTATCAGGCTCCGAAGCCTGGGCGGGCTCCATCACCACCGTCCTGACACTTGCCGCAGCAATTGCAGCACTGCCGCTGGCCAGGTTGGCTGAGGCGCGCGGCCGCCGCGTGGGACTCGTCACCGGTCTGGTAGCTGCGATGGTCGGGGCGCTGCTCATCATTGCATCAGTAATGGGCCAGTCCTTCGTGCTGCTCTTGCTGGGCGCAGCCTTCCTTGGTCTTGGCACGGCCGCGAACCTGCAGGCGCGTTTCGCCGCCGTCGACCTCGCGGAACCGGAGCGCCGCGGACGGTCACTGTCCACGGTGGTGTGGGCCATCACGATCGGAGCTGTTGCGGGGCCTAACCTGATCCAGCCGGGAGCCGCAGTAGGTGCCGCCCTTGGCCTTCCGCCGATCGCTGGACCCTTCGTGTTCTCAGCTGTCGGTTTGTTCCTGGCAGCTGGTCTTCTGTTCGCGGGCCTCAGGCCGGATCCGCTGCTGCTGTCCCGGCGTTTGGCCTCGGAAGCCGATGTCAGCGGCGAGCAGGGGGAGCGGCCCGTCAGGGGAATCATCCGGTCCGGCCTTCGCGCCGTTCGTTCATCACCGAAAGCGATGCTGGCGCTGGCGGCCGTCGTAGCCGCCCACGGCGTCATGGTGGCGGTCATGTCCATGACCCCCCTGCACCTTCAACAGCTTGTAGGCGGATCGCATGAGGGCCACCATGGCGGGACCACCGACAGTACGGATGCACTGGTGGTTATCGGGCTCACCATTTCGCTCCACATCGCCGGCATGTTCGCCCTTTCGCCCCTCTGGGGTTGGCTCACGGACAAAGCCGGCCGCTTCCAGACCATTGCCATGGGTCATGGGCTTCTTCTGGTGGCGGTGTTCATCGCCGGGTTCGGCCAGCGGGAGCCAGTGTTGGTGACCGCAGGGTTGATTCTCCTGGGGCTTGGCTGGTCTGCGGCAACCATTGCCGGGTCAACGCTGTTGGCCGAGAGCGTTGAACCCGATCAACGGGTCACCGTCCAAGGCGTTTCGGACACCCTCATGGGTGCCGCAGGAGCGCTCGGGGGCGCAACGTCCGGCCTGCTCCTTGCCTGGATCGGTTATCAGGGTCTCAACATTGCTTCCAGTGTGCTGGCGGCAGCGGTGCTGGCCTTGACAGCCGTCACTGCTGCCCGCCAGCGTATGTCAGCCGGGAGGAGCGGACCGCCGGATGGCACGTCCACCTAGCGGTGGGCGCGCACCATGCCAAAGAGCCTGCGGAAAATACCCTCTCCGTCTTCGCCGATGCCGTCGTGGTGGAAGTCCGATGTGACCCAGGTCTGGAGTCCGCGCACTGCTGCGGCGGTTTCCAGAGAGAGATCGTGGTCCACGTAGATGTCGTCCTGGTACACCGCTGCCGCGACAGGAACGGTATTGACCCCCAACCGGGCGGGGTCGTACAAAGGTTTCCAGTCTTTCCGGGCAGCCAGTTGTTGGGCGACGGCATGTAAGGGAACGAGCGCCGGGTCTTGTTCGAAGTACCAGGGGTACACCATTTCCCCTGTGAGCAGTGGCTCTTCTGCGTCGGGTTTGAAATCAGGAAAGTCCTCCAGGACCCGCCACGCTGCCCAATTGGTTGCCTCGTTTTGGCCATAGATGGACTCGTGGAGGACGGCATAGAGCGGGTTGGCCGCACGGCTGACCAGGGCCCGTACCTGTTCAAGGAACGATTCGGACAACCGCTCTCCGTCGATCGTCTCTATGAACGCGTCCTCCAGAAGGTAGTGGAGGGCATCCACCCTGGTGTTGCCGCCCAGGAAGGACCCCACCATTTGGAATCGCTCCGGCGTCAGCCGTTCGCCGCTGGCGAGAAATTCAGGCTGCTGCTCCAGATGGCGGGCGATGCGTGTGACTTTATCCCTGTCCTCCGGGTACCACGAGAAATACTCGGCGTTTCTCGCCGCAACCCGACGGAACGTTGCTTGATAGACACGATCCGCTGGGCCGTGGAGGGGAGCCAGGCCACCGGTGATCATTACCTCCCGCAAGCCCTCCGGGGCGAACGAAAGGTACGTGAGCGCGCAAAAGCCGCCGAAGCTCTGTCCCAGCACAGACCATGGGTCGGAGCCCAGAACCCCCCGGATGTGCTCGGCATCGGCCACGATGGAGTCAGCACGAAAGTGGGTCAAGTAGTCCGCCTGCGCTGCGGCGTCGCCCCGGAGCTCCAACGACTGCCGCTCTATAGGCGAGGACAATCCTGTGCCGCGTTGATCCAGCATCAGGATGCGGAAGTCCTTCGCTGCCGCCTTCATCCAGCCGGACAGCGAGGTGACGCGGTTACCCCGGCCGCCTGGCCCGCCCTGAAGGTAGAGGAGCCACGGCAGCTTGGCGGCCTCTTGAGGTGAATGGCTGGTAGAGGAGTACTCCCGGGCGAAGATGGGGATCGTCTCTCCGGGGACCACCTCCTGGTGTACCAAAGGGACGGTGAAGTAGTGCTCCGCGGTCCGGAGTCCGCGGAATTCGTGGCGGGCCTGTATACGGTGCTCGCTGGCGGAGGGCCGCTGGTTAGCCACTGACAATTCAGCCATGGGTAAGAGCCTCTTTCGCCTCACCGACGTTCGTCCCATAAGCCTGGAGCGCGTCGCCGGTCAACCTGAACGTTGACCATTCCTCCATGGGGAAAGCACCCAGGTTCTTATAGAAATTGATGGAGGGCTCGTTCCAGTTCAGGACGCTCCACTCCACGCGGGCATAACCCCGTTCGACGGCGGTGGCGGCCAGGTGCTGCAACAGCGCCTTGCCGTGGCCCTCACCACGGGCATCCGGAACCACATAAAGGTCCTCCAGGTAGATGCCATGAACGCCTTCCCACGTGGAGTAGTTCAGGAACCAGAGGGCGAAACCCTGAACGGTGCCAGCACTGTTCTCCGCAATGCTGGCGTAGACGCGCGGGTTCTCGCCAAAGAGTACTTCGGTGAGCATGGCCGGGGTGTTCTTAACGGCGTCCGGTTCCTTTTCGTAGATCGCAAGATCGTGAATCATACGCAGGATTGCAGGAACGTCTTCAACGGTGGCGGGGCGGATTACACTCATGCATTCGAGCTTACTAGGGGCTTGCCGGCTTCCTACTGCCAGGCTGGCGTGGAGGAACCATAACGCACCGGCGGCTTCCGATAGCTGAGAGGGGTACCGTCAACAGAAAGTGGCGGCCCCACAAATCTGAGCTGCCCGTAGGGGCTGTCGGCAACAAAGTACTCTGGCTCCGGGAGCGGGGTCACAGGGATTCCGTGGTGGCTGGAAGACAGGGAGAAGAGTTCCTCAGCTGTCCGAGCCAAAGACAGCGTTGCTGATCCACCGGCGCCTGTCCTCACGCGGCCGGCGAGCAAAGTCAGCACTGCCGCCGCGAGCCCGTAACCCGTGGCGTGGTCCAGTGCCTGGACCGGGAGCACACCAGGTTTCCATCCGTCGTCGCCATGCTGTCCGTAAGTTACGGCGATCCCGCAGGCTGCCTGAACGAGGCTGTCAAAGCCACGCCTTTCCCGCCACGGCCCGCTGCCGCCCCAAGCGCTCAATGTGACCACCACAAGTTCCGGTCTGGCAATCAGCAGCGCGTCCCGGCCCAAACCGAATCTGTCCAGGACCCCGCTCCGGTATCCGGTGATCACCACATCCGCAGAGGAAACAAGACCATGGATAGCTGCCAGATCCCCGGTCTTCCTGAAATCAGCTTCGGTGCTGCGTTTGTCGAACCCGGCGTCGATGAACGCCTCCGGTAGCTCCGGAAGGAAAGGAGGATCGATCCGCAGGACATCAGCACCCAACGCCCCCAGAAAGCGTGTGGCAGTCGGTCCGGCGATGACCCGGGTCAGATCCAGCACCTTCAATCCGTCCAGCGGTTGGAGCGGGTTCCCGGAAGGCACCCACGAGGAGAGGGCCTGCCCCTTGGATTGATCAGGGTGAGGGGCGAGGCTGATCCAAGGCCCTGTGCTTGCCGCCGAATACATGTCGGAAGAAACCCACTCCTCACGGCTCCGGACAGCGGTGGCAACACCCCGGTGTGCCACGATCACCGCCTCGGCCTCCAGGGAGGTCATCGATGTCAAGGCACGGTCCACATCCTGCGGCATCGTGGCGGAGAGGGCTTCCATCAAGCGTGCCGCGTGATGTGGGTAATTGGCGTGGAGGCGGATCCAGCCGTCCGCAGTGCGCCGAAATCCGGATGACGGAGCGAAGCCCTGGGGCTTCCGGCCGGCAATCCGAAGGTGTCCCAGCGAATCAAAAGAAGCTGCAGTCAGCCCTGAGTCAACCGAATATCTCCCTGGAGAATCAGCCAGCACACTAAGCGCCGTTGCTGCGCTTTGAACCGAACCCAGCGCCAAGCCCTCTACATCCAGGGGGCCACCCCACCAACGACGCGAACCAGTACAGCTTGCCCGCCGTACATTGCGCAGGGCTTCCACCTCAGCCAAGCCGGCGGTCAGATCAGGGACTGATTCCATGGTGGACCTAGAGCCTGTTGACGTCCGTCACCCGCACCACCGCGGTGCCGGTCTCGTCCGACGCGGCCAAGTCCACCTCAGCGGAGATTCCCCAGTCGTGGTTTCCTCCCGGGTCATCGAAGATCTGGCGGACCTTCCAGGTTCCCGGTTCCTCGGTGATGATGAGCAATCCTGGGCCCCTGGCGTCGGGGCCGGTGCCGATGTCGTCATGTTCGTCGAAGTAGTCGTCCAGAACTTCTTCCCAGCGCCCTGCCTCCCAGCCGGCGTCGGCATCGAGTTCCCCCAATGCCGCAGAATCCTCATCTGCAAACAGTTCAACCCTGCGGAACATCTCGTTCCTGACCATGACCCGGAAAGCCCGGATATTCGCGGTCAGCAGCGGGGGTGGGGGCGGGGGAGCGTCATGGGGGGTCGGGGCAAGCCCTGACGTTAGTTCCTCCCACTCGTCCAGCAGGCTGGAATCCACCTGGCGTACCAGCTCGCCCAACCACGCAATAAGATCTTCAAGATCCTCTCGGAGGGAGTCCTGGGGAACTGTCTGCCTCAGCGCGCGGAAGCCGTCCGCCAGGTAGCGCAGGACGATGCCCTCCGAACGGGCCAATCCATAGAACTGTACAAACTCGCCAAAGTTCATGGCGCGCTCGTACATGTCCCGAATGATCGACTTCGGAGCAAGCTCAAAGTCGCCCACCCATGGCGCTGCCTTGCGGTAAACCTCAAAGGCCTCGCCAAGGATCTCCGCCAACGGCATGGGGTAGGTAACTTCGTCCAGCATGGCCATGCGCTGGTCATACTCAATACCGTCAGCCTTCATGGCAGCGACTGCTTCGCCCCGCGCCTTCTTCTGCTGCGCCGAGAGAATCTGGCGCGGCTTCTCAAGCGTCGATTCAATGACGGAGACAACATCCAAGGCATAGGAAGGAGACTCCGGATCAAGCAGCTCCAAGGCGGCCAGGGCAAAGGGGGAGAGCGGCTGGTTGAGGGCAAAGTTCGCCTGGAGATGAACAGTCAGACGAACGGAGCGTCCCTCGGCCTCCTGTTCCTCCTCCGGAATACGTTCCACCACACCGGCGGCCAGCAGTTCCCGGTAGATCCCCAAGGCCTTCTTCATCAGTCTGAGCTGCGCGGGGCGGCTCTCATGGTTCTCACTCAGAAGGCGCCGGGTGGCTTGGAAGGGGTCGCCCGGGCGTTCCATGAGGTTTAGCAGCATGGCGTGGGTGACGGTGAAACTGGACGTCAAGGGCTCGGGAACAGACTCGACGAGCCGTTTGAACGTGGGCTCGCCCCAGGACACGAATCCTTCCGGCGGCTTCTTCTTGACCACTTGGCGCAGTTTCTTCTGGTCATCGCCAAATTTGGCGGTGGCCTTGGCCATGGCCCTGGTGTTTTCCACCACGTGCTCCGGGGCCTGAACCACCACAGTGCCCGCGGTGTCGTAGCCTGCACGGCCCGCACGGCCCGCAATCTGGTGAAATTCCCGCGAGTTGAGAGACCTGGTGCGTACGCCGTCGTATTTACTTAACGCCGTCAACAGCACTGTGCGGATGGGCACGTTGATGCCCACCCCCAAAGTATCGGTGCCACAGATGACTTTCAGGAGGCCGGCCTGCGCGAGCTGCTCCACCAGGCGGCGGTACTTGGGCAGCATGCCGGCGTGGTGGACGCCAATGCCGTGCCGTACAAGCCTGTTCAGCGTCTTTCCGAATCCAGCGGCGAACCGGAATCCCGCAATCAACTCAGCAATCCGGTCCTTTTCGGCACGGCTGCACATGTTGATGCTCATGAGATTCTGGGCACGCTCAATGGCTTCAGCTTGGCTGAAGTGGACCACGTAAACAGGAACCTGTTTGGTGGAAAGCAGTTCTTCCAACGTCTCGTGAACCGGCGTCAGGTGGTAGTAGTAATGCAGCGGAATGGGACGCTCCGCGGAACTCACAGTCGTGGTGGTACGGCCTGTCAATGCTGTCAGACCGGTCTCGAACCGGGAGACATCGCCGAGTGTGGCCGACATCAACAAGAACTGCGCTTGGGGAAGTTCCAGGAGCGGCACCTGCCATGCCCATCCGCGCTGGGGGTCTGAGTAGAAGTGGAACTCGTCCATGATCACGGAGCCAAGCTCTGCCTCAGAGCCCTCGCGAAGTGCGATGTTGGCGAGGATTTCCGCCGTGCAGCAAATGATGGGCGCATCCTGGTTGACACCGGAATCACCAGTGATCATGCCAACGTTTTCGGCGCCAAAGATCTCGCAGAGCGCAAAGAACTTTTCGGAGACCAGAGCCTTGATGGGGGCGGTGTAGTAGCTTCGCTGGCCGCGTGCCATGGCTTCGAAGTGCGCTGCGATTGCTACCAAGGACTTGCCGGAGCCCGTGGGGGTGGCAAGGATGACGTTGGCGCCGGAAGCGAGTTCCATGATGGCCTCGTCCTGCGCCGGGTAGAGCTGCAGCCCGCGGCTCTCGGTCCACTCCACGAACCGTGTGTAGATTTCGTCCGGGTCCAGGGGACCGGTGGCGGTGGAACCGGGGAGCTGCTCAAGAAGTTTCATTGGTTTCAGCTTAGTGCCCGGACGGATTAGGCTCAGCCCAGCAAGCATGCCAGGCGCGAGGAGGCTTTCAATGAAATGGGATCCGTCCAAATACGTGGAGTTCGGCAACCATCGGGACAGGCCATTCCATGACCTCGTTGCCAGGGTGCGGTCCGTCCAACCGGGCAGGGTGGTTGACCTCGGCTGCGGCCCGGGAAACCTGACGGCAACCCTTGCCGAGCGTTGGCCGGAAGCCCGCATTGTGGGCATCGATTCGTCGGCGGAAATGCTGCTGAAGGCCGAATCCGCTCGGCAGGATTCGCTCGAACAGCAGGTATCTCCTGAGCAGTCCCGCGATCAGAAGACGGCCAGCCTGACCTTCGAATTGGGCGACATTGCTGAGTGGCATCCGGATGCGGACACAGACGTGGTGGTCACCAACGCCGCCCTCCAATGGGTTCCGGGGCACCAGGACATGCTGGCCGGTTGGCTTCGCGACCTCAAACCGGGTGCGTGGTTTGCCCTGCAAGTTCCGGGGAACTTCACGTCGCCGTCCCACACACTCATGCGGAGATTGGCCGAATCCCCTGAGTGGTCCGGGCGACTGGGCGGCGTGCTAAGGCACGATGACGCGGTGGGCAGTCCTGCGGACTACCTGGGCATCATGCTCGACGCCGGATGTTCAGCAGACGCGTGGGAGACCACCTACCACCAGGTGCTGCAGGGTGAGGACCCGGTGCTGGAGTGGGTCCGCGGCACGGGCCTTCGTCCGGTATTGGCAGCCCTCACTGCGGAAGAGGCTGCGGATTTCGAAGGTGAGTATTCGGCACTTTTGCGTGAGGCCTACCCGTCAACGAGCCACGGAACGGTCTTCCCGTTCCGGCGCATTTTCGCTGTAGCCCAAAAGCCCGCATGATGCGCCGGGGCTCTTCGCCGCGCGTAGCATTCACCTTCCAGCATCGTGACGGCTTGTCCCATTCCGGCGTCGCTGGTCTAATTCTCGGCATGGACCAAGGACGCTTCGAACAACAGATGCCGCGGGTTGAGCGGTCAGCGGGCCGGAGTACGCCGTGACTCCCACAGGAGATTTTCCGGGCAATTGGCGCCCCAACACCGGCAGCGCTGTGGCGCTCTTTGAACAGTTGAGATTGCGGATCATTGAACTCGTGGATGCCGGAGCACTGGCCGTTGGGGCAAAGCTCCCTCCTGTTCGCAACTTAGCCGGGGTATTGGACGTCGCACCCCACACGGTGGCCCGTGCCTACAAGGAGTTGGAGGCAGCGGGCGTCGTAGCGACTCGAGGACGCAACGGCACCGTGGTCTGCGCACGGGATGACCGCTGGGGAGCTCTGGCAGGGGTCGCTGCTGAATACGCCGCCGCCTCGAAGGCCCAAGGAGCTTCTTTCGCCGAAGCCGTACAGCTTCTTGCTGCGGCCTACGACGCCGACTGATACCGATCAGTAGCGTGTGAGGCACGACATGGAAATTCGAAGAAGTTTTCGATTAGCATTGGTAGGTGCCCAAAGCCTTAGCTGAAGATACCGCCATGGACGCCCTGAACAGCGTCCCCGCCCTTTCCGATACCAAAACCGTCAAGCCGGATCTTTCCCGCTTGGTGGTCAAGGGTGCTCGGGAACACAATCTGCGTAACGTGGACCTCGATCTCCCGCGCGACGCCATGATCGTGTTCACCGGACTCTCCGGCTCGGGCAAGTCGTCCCTGGCTTTCGACACCATCTTCGCCGAAGGCCAGCGCCGCTATGTGGAGTCCTTGTCCGCCTACGCCCGCCAGTTCCTTGGCCAGGTGGACAAGCCGGATGTCGATTTCATCGAGGGTCTTTCTCCCGCCGTATCCATTGACCAGAAGTCCACCAGCAAGAATCCGCGTTCCACGGTGGGCACCATCACCGAAATTTACGACTATATGCGTTTGCTGTGGGCGCGCGTGGGCCGTCCGCACTGTCCTGTTTGTGGCGAGCCCATCGCCCGGCAGACGCCGCAACAGATCGTGGATCAACTCCTTGAGTTGGATCCGGGCACTCGATTCCAGGTCCTGGCCCCCGTCGTCCGAGGGCGCAAGGGTGAATTTGTCGATCTTTTCAAGGAACTGACTGCCAAGGGCTATTCCCGCGCCCGTGTAGACGGCGAGCTTGTTCAGCTCAGCGATCCGCCCAAGCTCGGCAAGCAGTTCAAGCACACCATTGAAGTTGTGGTGGACCGCCTGGTGGTCAAGGACGAGATCAGCCAACGCCTCACTGATTCCGTGGAAACAGCCCTGGGCCTTGCCGAAGGCCGCGTGCTGGTGGAATTCGTGGACCTCGATGCCGAGGATCCTGCGCGCATTCGCGCCTTCTCAGAGAACCTGGCGTGCCCCAACGAGCACCCGTTGGCCATCGACGAGATCGAGCCCCGTTCATTCTCCTTCAACAACCCCTTCGGCGCCTGCTCTGCCTGCAGTGGAATCGGCACCAGGCTGGAAGTGGATGAAGAGCTGATCGTCCCCAATCCGGAGCTCTCCCTCGGCGAAGGCGCCATTGCCCCGTGGGCCCTCGGTACGGCCACTACAGAGTACTGGAACCGGCTCCTCGAGGGTCTGGCCCACGAACTTGGCTTCTCCATGAAAACCTCCTGGGAGAAACTACCCAAGGACGTCAGGAACACGGTGCTTCATGGCAAGGACCACAAGGTTGTTGTTCAGTACAAGAACCGCTTCGGCCGTGAGCGTAAGTACAGCACCGGCTTTGAGGGTGCCATCCAGTACGTTCACCGCAAGCACGGGGAAACAGACTCCGACTGGGCCCGCGACCGGTACGAAGAGTACATGCGCCAGATTCCCTGCCCCGAGTGCAACGGTGCCCGCCTGAACCCGGCTTCACTGTCCGTGCTCATCAACGGAAAGTCGATCGCCCAAGTTGCGGCACTGCCCATGCGGGAGTGCGCGGAGTTCCTGGGGAGCCTTACCCTGACCAACAGGGAAGCCCAGATTGCCAACCAGGTCCTGAAAGAGATCCAGGCCCGCCTGACCTTCCTCTTGGACGTCGGCCTGGAGTACTTGAACCTGGAACGCCCCTCGGGAACCTTGTCCGGCGGCGAGGCTCAGCGCATCCGTTTGGCCACCCAAATAGGTTCCGGCCTGGTGGGTGTCCTCTACGTGTTGGATGAGCCTTCCATTGGCCTGCACCAGCGTGACAATCGGCGGCTCATCGAGACACTCACCCGGCTCCGGGATCTCGGCAACACACTGATTGTGGTGGAGCACGACGAAGACACCATCCACGAGGCCGACTGGGTGGTGGACATCGGACCAGGCGCCGGCGAACACGGCGGCCAGGTGGTGCACTCCGGTACCTACAAGGAGCTCCTGGAGAACACCAACTCGCTGACGGGTGACTACCTGTCCGGACGCCGCAAGATCGATGTGCCCACCAAACGCCGCAAGTATGACAAAAAGCGTGAGCTCAAGGTTGTTGGTGCCAGGGAGAACAACCTCAACAACGTTGACGCCACCTTCCCCTTGGGACTTTTCACAGCGGTGACCGGCGTCAGTGGTTCCGGTAAGTCCACATTGGTGAACGAAATCCTGTATAAGGTCCTCGCCAACAAACTCAACGGAGCCAAGCAGGTTGCAGGACGTCACCGTACGGTGGCTGGCCTCGAGCACCTGGACAAGGTGGTCCACGTTGATCAAAGCCCCATCGGCCGCACCCCCCGGTCCAACCCGGCCACCTACACCGGCGTCTTCGACAACATCCGGAAACTCTTCGCTGAGACCACCGAAGCCAAGGTACGCGGTTACCAGCCGGGACGCTTCTCCTTCAACGTCAAGGGCGGGCGCTGTGAGGCCTGCTCAGGCGACGGCACGTTGAAGATCGAGATGAACTTCCTGCCGGATGTTTATGTTCCTTGCGAGGTTTGCCACGGCGCCAGGTACAACCGGGAAACCCTTGAAGTTCACTACAAGGGCAAGACCATTGCCGACGTCCTCAACATGCCCATCGAGGAAGGCGCCGAATTCTTCGCTGCCTTCACTCCCATCGCACGTCATTTGAACACCTTGGTGGATGTGGGCCTTGGCTACGTCAGGCTCGGCCAACCCGCAACCACCCTGTCCGGCGGCGAGGCCCAGCGCGTAAAGCTGGCAGCCGAGCTTCAGAAGCGCTCCAATGGCCGCAGCATTTACGTCCTTGATGAGCCCACCACGGGCCTGCACTTTGAGGACATCCGTAAGCTGCTCATGGTTCTTCAGGGCCTGGTGGACAAGGGCAACACAGTGATCACCATTGAGCACAACCTGGATGTCATCAAGTCCGCGGACTGGATTGTGGACCTCGGTCCAAATGGTGGCTCGGGCGGCGGAAAGATCGTAGCCACCGGAACTCCGGAACAGGTGGCCAAATCAACTGACAGCCATACAGCGACCTTCCTGGCTGAGATTCTCGGATAGTTGCTCACGGGTGGCCTGAGGGCCGCCGAAGGAATATCTCCGCCACCCTGGAAGTATTCCGGTAGCGGCATGCGAGTTTCAGGCATGCCGCTACTCGTGAGAAACTAACCCGGTGACTCAAACAACGGTGCCCGTAATATTCGATCTGGACGGCACCCTTGTCGATCCTGCCGGCGGTATCACGGGAGGTATTTCTGCGGCCCTCCGGGAAATGGACCTCCCTGTTCCGGAGCAAGCCGTGTTGAATTCCATGGTGGGCCCCAAACTCAGCGATTCCCTCCTGCATTTGGCGAACGTCCCCAGCGAAATGGTGGATGAAACCATCGAGCGGTACCGGCGCCATTACAAGGAAACCGGTATTGGCCAGAGCAAGCTGTACCCGGGAATCTTCGACCTCCTGGAATTCTTCGCCGAGACCGGAAGGCCAGTGGCGGTCGCAACACAGAAGCCGCAGTCGATCGCACGCCTCGTGCTGGAGCATCACAAAATTGCTGACTTCTTCGTCTCCATACGTGGAGCGGCAGTTGACGAATCCCTGGGGGCCAATACAGCGCCGGGCAAGGTTGAGATCGTCGGGGCGGCTTTGAAGGACCTTCATTCCCAGCCTGCCGTCATGGTAGGGGACAGGCACCAGGATGTCGTCGGCGCATTGGCCAACGGGCTGGACTGCATCGGGGTCAGTTGGGGATTCGCGCCCGAAGGTGAACTTGAGGAAGCCGGAGCAGTGGCCGTTGTGGCCACTGCACTTGAGCTGCGCACCAAAATTGAAGAACTTGACGCTGTCCGTACGGCAGCCCTGAGCGAGGTACAAAACGATGGCAGTCTTTGATGCGATCCGGTGGACAACCCGTGGCCTGATTTCTTCCACGTGCCGGCCTACGGTTATTGGGCTGGAGAACGTTCCCAAGGAGGGGCCCTTCATCGTGGCCCCCAACCATCTCTCCTTCCTGGACAGCGTCATCGTTCAGGCCCTGATGCCCCGACCGGTCGCTTTTTTTGCCAAAGCCGAATACTTCACCACCAAGGGCGTCAAGGGTGCCGTGATGAAGTCGTTTTTCGAGGCCGTGGGTTCCATTCCCGTTGAGCGTGGCGAACAGGCTGCCAGCGTGCAAGCGCTTAAAACACTCCTGGACATCCTGGAATCCGGCAAGGGCATTGGTATATACCCTGAAGGCACCCGGTCCCGGGACGGCATTCTGTACCGTGGCAGGACGGGCGTGGGTTGGCTTGCGCTCACCACCGGTGCTCCGGTGATCCCGGTGGGGTTGATTGGCACCGAGAAATTGCAGCCTGCGGACAAGAACGCCGTCCGCCCGCAGCACTTCACCATGAAGGTGGGCGAGCCCCTCTACTTCGATAAGACCGGCCCGGACCATTCACTGCCGGCACGGCGCGAAGTCACTGACAAAATCATGGATGCCATTGCAGTCCTCAGCGGCCAGGAACGGTCCACCAGCTACAACCAGAGCAAGTCTGTCGACTAAGTTTCGGAACGGAACAGGCAGTGTCCGTGCGCACCGTGGCAATGAGTGTCGTTCCGGTTCACTAGACTGGAATTGTGGCAGATCCAGCAAGTTACCGGCCCCAAACGGGTGAAATTCCCACCACCCCAGGCGTCTATCGTTTCCGTGACCCCCATGGTCGCGTTATCTATGTGGGCAAGGCAAAAAACCTCCGCTCGAGGCTGAACTCCTATTTCGCCAACCCTGCGGGCCTCCTTCCCAAGACCCATGCAATGGTTCACGCCGCCAGCAGCGTTGAATGGACCATGGTGGCCAGCGAGCTGGAGTCATTGCAGCTGGAATACACCTGGATCAAGGAATTCAAGCCACGGTTCAATGTGGTGTTCCGGGATGACAAAACTTACCCCTACCTCGCGGTCACCATGGGAGAGAAATACCCCAGGGTGCAGGTCATGCGCGGGGAACGAAGGAAAGGGACCAGGTACTTTGGTCCTTACACTGCCGGTGCCATCAGGGAAACCATGGACACTCTCCTGCGGGTTTTCCCCGTGCGGAGTTGCAGCGCAGGCGTCTTCAAGCGTGCGGAGTCCAGCGGACGGCCCTGCCTACTGGGTTACATCGACAAATGTTCGGCACCCTGCGTCGGGCGCGTTACCCCGGAAGAACACCGCGGGCTCGCAGAGGATTTCTGTTCCTTCATGGGCGGCGAGGCCAAACGCTTCATAAGCCGTCTGGAAAAGGAGATGTCCGCCGCCGTTGCCGAGCTGGACTACGAGCGCGCAGCCGGACTCAGGGATGACATCATCGCGCTCCGGAAGGTCTTTGAACGCAACGCAGTGGTTCTTGCGGAAGACACCGACGCGGACGTCTTCGCCCTGCACGAGGACGAACTCGAAGCGTCCGTCCAGGTGTTCCACGTTCGCGGTGGCCGCGTCCGCGGGCAGCGCGGCTGGGTGGTGGAAAAAGTGGAAGATGCCACGACCCCGGAACTCATCGAACATTTGCTGCAGCAGGTCTACGGAGAAGACAGCGAAGTTCAGGGCCGGATTCCCCGGGAGGTCTTGGTCCCGGAGAACCCCAGCAACCATGCCGAGCTGGGCGAATGGCTGGCTGGCTTGCGCGGAGCAAGAGTGGACATCCGGGTCCCTCAGCGCGGTGACAAGGCCGCCTTGATGTCCACCGTGCGCGAGAATGCAGAGCAAGCATTGAAGCTGCACAAGACACGCCGCGCGGGAGACATTACCGTCCGGTCCATGGCCCTCCAGGAACTGCAGGAGGCTTTGGAGATTCCGGTTCCCCTGCTCAGGATCGAGTGCTTCGACATTTCCCACGTCCAAGGGACCAACGTAGTGGCCTCCATGGTGGTGGTGGAAGACGGTCTGCCCAAAAAGTCGGACTACCGGAAGTTCTCCATTACCGGCGCGGCGGCAGCAGACGACACCGCCGCCATGCACGATGTCCTTACCCGTCGGTTCAGGCACTACCTGAACGACAAAGCCGCCCAAGTCCCCATCATTTCCGGCGAAATCATCAACCCGACGCGAAGTGGTGCCAAGACCACCACTGACGCGCCGACGTCGGACCCTGACGTTCCCGCCCCGAAGGCCAAGTTCGCCTACCCGCCCAACCTGGTGGTGGTGGACGGCGGGCAGCCTCAGGTTAACGCGGCGGCCCGCGCCCTGGCGGAGCTGGGCATTGATGACGTCTACGTGGTGGGTCTGGCTAAACGGCTCGAGGAAGTCTGGCTGCCTGACAGCGACTTCCCCGTGATCCTGCCCCGAACGTCGCAAGGTTTATATCTGCTGCAAAGGATCCGTGACGAAGCCCACCGATTCGCCATCACCTTCCACCGCCAGAAGCGCGGCAAAGCCATGACAGTTTCTGTCCTGGACGGCGTTCCTGGCTTGGGTGAGGCGAAACGCAAGGCCTTGGTGGCACATTTTGGTTCGCTCAAGAAGATCAAGGCCGCGTCAGTGGAGGAGCTCACCTCCGCCAAGGGCATCGGGCCGGCGTTGGCTGCCGCAGTGTCCCAACACCTTGGTGCTTCCGCGGACGCGGGTGAAACGGCACCGGCAGTGAACATGACCACCGGCGAAATCCTTGAATCTTAGTTAGGGTAAGAACCTGGCCGGTCGGCGCAGGTGAGCTGCTGGCCGTCTGAAACCGGCTGCTTGAACCACGGCGACTCAGGCGCCGACCACGATCTTTGAATGACCACTTCCTACGAAACGGGGACAACTGATGGATGAGGCTACGGCAGGGTCCGGCACGGAGGACGGCCTGACGCCCGTCAAACCACCAGAGGCAGAGCTGTTGGTGGTTACCGGCATGTCGGGCGCCGGACGCAGCACCGCCTCGGATGCTTTGGAGGACCACGGTTGGTACGTTGTAGACAACCTTCCTCCGCAGATGCTGGGGACTTTGGCCGAAATTGTGTCTCATGCGCCCAAGTCGATTCCCAAGCTGGCCGTCGTGGTGGACGTTCGGAGCAAGGACCTCTTCACGGACATCCAGACTGCGTTGGGAGCCCTGAGCGCGAGCGGCATCACTTTCCGGGTGCTCTTCCTCGACGCCAACGACGACGTCCTGGTCCGCCGTTTCGAGCAGGGGCGTCGCCCGCACCCGCTGCAGGGCGGCGGGAGGATCCTGGACGGCATCGGGATCGAGCGCGAAGTACTGCGGGAACTGCGCGAACACGCCGACGTCGTCCTGGACACCTCGGACTTCAACGTCCATGGCCTGGCCACTGCCATCACGGAATTGTTCAGCGATACAGGGCCAGTAACACTTCGCCTGAATGTCATGAGCTTTGGTTTCAAGTACGGGCTGCCCGTGGACGCAAACTTTGTTGCCGACGCCCGCTTCATTCCCAACCCGCACTGGGTTCCCCAGCTCCGGCCGCATACCGGCCTGGATGAAGACGTCAGTGACTATGTCCTCGGCGCGGCGGGTGTCCAGGAGTTCGTGGACCGCTATGTCCGGGCATTGGAGCCCGTTCTGGACGGCTACCGCCAAGAGAACAAGCACTACGCCACCCTGGCTGTGGGCTGCACAGGTGGCAAACACCGTTCGGTGGCGGTCACCATGGAACTGTCCAAGCGCCTGGCGCAATACCCGCGCGTCACCGTGACCACCACCCACCGCGACCTGGGACGCGAATAGTGGGAGTTCTGACAGGGCCTTTGCCACTCATCCCGCCCAAGGGTGTTCCCGGCAGTCAGCAGAAGAAGAGCCCCTCCGTGGTCGCTTTGGGAGGCGGTCATGGCCTGGCGGCTTCGTTGTCCGCCCTTCGACTCCTCACCTCGGAGCTGACGGCAATCGTCACAGTTGCTGACGACGGCGGCAGTTCCGGGCGTCTAAGGGACGAGTACGGCGTCCTCCCGCCCGGAGACCTGCGGATGGCGCTGAGCGCCCTGTGCGATGACACCGACTGGGGCCGGACGTGGCGGGACGTCATGCAACACCGTTTCGAAGCCGGTTCGGCTAAAGGCGGTTCACTGGACAACCATGCGATGGGCAACCTGCTCATCGTCACGCTCTGGGAACTGCTGGGGGACACCGTCGCTGGCCTGAAGTGGGCCGGAGCGCTGCTGGGTGCCCGCGGTCAAGTGCTCCCCATGTCCAGCGTTCCCCTCACCATTGAGGGCAAGGCCCGCGTGCAGTTGCCCGATGGCGGACATGAACTGCGGACGGTTCGGGGGCAGGCAAAATGTGCAGTTGCAGGAAAGCTGGAAGAAGTCAGGCTCCTGCCCGAAGCAGCTCCGGCCTGTACCGAGGCCCTCACGGCGATTGAGCTGGCTGATTGGGTCATCCTTGGCCCGGGTTCCTGGTACACCTCGGTTCTGCCGCACTTGCTGCTGCCTGAGCTTCGACGGGCCCTGGGTGACACCGCCGCCAAACGCTGCCTCACCATGAACCTGGATGTGGAAACCAAGGAAACCTCCGGCATGACAGCAGCGGACCACCTGGATGTCCTTCGCCGCTATGCACCTGAGTTCACGGTGGACGTGGTCTTGGCCGATCCTGCAGCTGTGCAGGATCTCAAGGCCTTTGAGAAGGCCGCTGCGATGATCGGCGCCGAAGTGGTGTTGGGTAGAGTAGGGGCGTCGAGGCGCCGCCCCGTCCATGATCCACTGCTGTTGGCAGCGGCGTACCACGATATTTTCGGGAACAGTTAGGAACACGCGATGGCACTTACTGCGTCGGTCAAGGACGAACTGTCCCGGCTGGACATCAAGAAATCTTCGGTCCGTAAGGCGGAAGTTTCGGCAATGCTGCGTTTTGCCGGCGGCCTGCACATTATTTCGGGACGGATCGTCATCGAGGCTGAGGTGGACCTCGCTTCAACGGCACGCCGCCTCCGGGCAGCGATTGCGGAAGTCTATGGGCATCAGAGCGAAATAATCGTTGTCTCCGGCGGAGGGTTGCGCCGGGGGAGCCGTTACGTCGTCCGCGTCGTACGTGACGGGGAGGCGCTTGCCCGCCAAACGGGCTTGCTGGATGGCCGTGGCCGCCCTGTCCGCGGCCTTCCGTCAGCTGTGGTGAACGGTTCCGCCGCAGATGCCGAGGCGGTGTGGCGGGGCGCTTTCCTTGCCCATGGCTCCTTGACTGAACCGGGCCGGTCTTCTTCCCTTGAGGTGACATGTCCCGGACCTGAATCAGCTCTGGCGTTGGTCGGTGCAGCCCGCCGCCTCGGGATCCAGGCCAAGGCGCGCGAAGTTCGCGGTGTTGACCGCGTGGTGATTCGCGACGGCGACACCATTGCTGCTCTCCTGACACGCATGGGCGCCCATGACGCCCTGATGGTCTGGGAAGAACGGCGGATGCGAAAAGAAGTCCGGGCCACCGCCAACAGGCTTGCCAACTTTGATGACGCCAATCTGCGCCGCTCGGCGCAAGCCGCTGTGGCAGCGGGCGCCCGGGTGGACCGCGCGTTGGAGATCCTGGGAGACGACGTCCCGGACCACCTCAAGTACGCGGGGGAGCTTCGGGTGGCCCATAAGCAGGCAAGCCTTGATGAACTCGGCCGACTGGCCGATCCGCCCATGACCAAGGACGCCATTGCCGGCCGTATCCGAAGGCTCCTGGCCATGGCGGACAAACGTGCTGTTGATTTGGGCATTCCCGGGACTGAGGCGAATGTGACTCCCGAAATGATGGACGAGTAGGGCGCACCCCTAGAATCGAGAAAGTGCGGAGGAAATACTGCGAGGCCACCGCGGGTTGTTCCCGGTGGAGGCAAGTGCAGTTTTCTTCGCCAAGGATTTCCGGCCGGCCCGCTGGCCGGATGAAATAACGAGAGTTACCAACCCGGACGTGAGTCCATTACATTGGAGGATTTCGTGACAGAGTACGTTCTGCCCGAGCTCGGCTACGACTACGCAGCACTCGAGCCGCACATTTCGGCAAAGATCATGGAGCTGCACCACAGCAAGCACCATGCTGCCTACGTTGCAGGCGCCAACAACGCGCTCAAGCAGCTGGCCGAAGCGCGCGAAAAGAATGATTTCGCCAACATCAACCGCCTCTCCAAGGACCTTGCGTTCCACACTGGCGGTCACATCAACCACTCCGTGTTCTGGAATAACATCTCCCCGGACGGCGGCGACAAGCCCGAAGGCGAACTCGCAGCCGCCATTGACGACGCCTTCGGCTCGTTCGATGCTTTCCGTGCACAGTTCAGCGCAGCTGCGCTGGGCCTGCAGGGTTCCGGCTGGGCGTTCCTGGCCTACGAGCCCATCGGTGGAAACCTGCTCATCGAGCAGCTTTACGATCAGCAGGGCAACGTGGCAGTGGGCACCACCCCGCTGCTGATGCTGGATATGTGGGAGCACGCCTTCTACCTGGACTACGTCAACGTCAAGGCTGACTACGTCAAGGCATTCTGGAACATCGTCAACTGGGCAGACGTCGCCAAGCGCTTCGAAGCTGCCCGCGCCAACGCTACGGGCCTCATCGTCCTCTAGTTGGTGAGTTCCGGTTCACGCAGATGTAATAAAAGTCACCTTTAGCGTGAATTCGGGCCAAATGCTCGAAAGCCTGCCTCCGCAGTTGCGGGGGCAGGCTTAGTTAAACGTAAGATGGATCACGGAAGGCGGTTAGCCTTCAGCAACGTGGCTGGTCGCCCTCCGATCTGATAATCACCTCTGCCCAAAGACGTGCGGGGTCTGTTAGTTGGAAATATTTGATCCGACTCACTAGGCGTGCTTGCAAGAGCACCAAGGAGATTGACACATAGTGACCACCCGTATTGGTATTAACGGCTTCGGCCGCATCGGCCGTAACTACTTCCGCGCAGCACTGGCCCAGGGCGCAGACCTTGAGATCGTTGCAGTGAACGACCTCACCAGCCCCGAGACGCTCGCCCACCTCCTGAAGTACGACTCCGTTGGTGGACGCCTCGCCCAGACCGTGGAAGTTGTCGATGGAAACCTAGTAGTCGACGGCAAGTCCATCAAGGTTCTTGCTGAGCGCGATCCCGCCAACCTCCCCTGGGGCGAGCTTGGCGTGGACATCGTCATCGAGTCCACCGGCTTCTTCACCAAGGCAGCGGCAGCGCAGAAGCACATCGACGCCGGAGCCAAGAAGGTCCTCATCTCGGCACCTGCCAGCGACGAAGACATCACCATCGTCATGGGCGTCAACCACGAGCTCTACGACCCCGCAGCGCACAACATCATCTCCAACGCATCCTGCACCACCAACTGCCTTGGCCCGCTGGCCAAGGTTGTCAACGACGCCTTCGGCATCGAGCGTGGCCTCATGACCACGGTCCACGCTTACACGGCTGACCAGAACCTGCAGGACGGCCCGCACGGCGACCTCCGCCGTGCACGCGCTGCCGCCATCAACATGGTTCCCACCTCCACCGGTGCAGCAAAGGCAATCGGCCTGGTCCTGCCGGAACTCAAGGGCAAGCTCGACGGCTACGCCATCCGCGTACCCGTGCCCACCGGCTCGGCAACGGACCTTACGGTCACGGTTTCGCGCGAAGTCACGGTTGAGGAAGTCAATGCCGCTGTGAAGGCTGCAGCAGAGTCCGAGCAGTGGGCCGGCATCCTGTCCTACACGGACGCCCCGATCGTCTCCTCGGACATCGTCGGAGACCCCGCTTCGTCCATCTTCGATTCCGGCCTTACCAAGGTCATCGGCAACCAGGTCAAGGTTGTTTCCTGGTATGACAACGAGTGGGGTTACTCCAACCGCCTCGTAGACCTCACGGAGCTCGTCGCATCCAAGCTGGGCTAGGGTAGACACATGACATCTCACACCCTCAACGAACTCATCGCTGAAGGTGTCCGCGGGCGGTACATTCTGGTCAGAAGTGACCTGAATGTGCCGCTCGACGGCTCTGCAGTGACCGACGACGGCCGTATCAAGGCCTCCCTCCCGGTCCTCAAGAAGCTCTCGGACGCCGGTGCCCGTGTGCTCGTAACTGCCCACCTCGGCCGCCCCAAGGGTGCTCCCGAGGACAAGTACTCCCTGCAGCCTGCTGCGGCCCGCCTGGCGGAGCTCGCGGACTTCAAAGTCCAACTGGCCAAAGATACTGTGGGGGACTCCGCCAAGGAGCTGGCAGCCGGTCTCCAGGACGGCGAAGTTCTCGTCTTGGAAAATGTTCGCTTCGACCCCCGCGAAACCAGCAAGGATGACGCCGAGCGCGGCGCGTTCGCTGATGAGTTGGTTTCCCTCACCGGAGCCAACGGCGCATTCGTCGATGACGCCTTTGGGGCTGTCCACCGGAAGCACGCCAGCGTCTTTGATGTCGCTACCCGCCTGCCTTCCTACCTGGGCGATCTTGTGCACACAGAGGTGGAGGTTCTCCGGAAGCTCACCACTGATACCCAGCGTCCCTACGTGGTGGTTCTTGGCGGCTCCAAGGTTTCGGACAAGCTGGCAGTCATTGACAACCTGCTGGGCAAGGCTGACACCATCCTTGTGGGCGGTGGCATGCTCTTCACCTTCCTGGCAGCAGCTGGACACAAGGTGGCGGGCAGCCTCCTCGAGGAAGACCAGATTCCGGTTGTCCAGGATTACCTCAAACGCTCGTCCGAGGCCGGTACGGCGTTCGTGATCCCCACAGACGTGGTGGTCGCCAGCCGTTTCGCCCCTGATGCCGAGCACGAGGTCGTCAAGGCAGACGCCATTGAGGACAGCCGTTTCGGTGCTTCCGGAATTGGCCTTGATATCGGCCCGGAATCAGCCTCGGCATTCGCAGCCCAGATCGAAGGGGCCAAGACAGTGTTCTGGAACGGCCCCATGGGTGTCTTCGAATTCGAAGCCTTCTCCAGCGGTACCCGAGCCATCGCGCAAGCCTTGACGGAAACAGGCGCCTTCACCGTGGTTGGCGGTGGCGACTCCGCTGCAGCCGTCCGCACGCTCGGCTTCGAGGATTCGCAGTTCGGCCACATCTCCACCGGAGGCGGTGCCAGCTTGGAATACCTTGAAGGCAAGGAACTTCCTGGCCTGAGCGTCCTGGACCGCTAAACATCAACCGACCGGCAGGGCGCACCTGCGTCCTGCCGGTCGTTCCATATCTCAACGCATTCTTTGGAGTTCATGTGACTACCTCTGCCAACGGCAACTTCGTCCGCAAACCCTTCATCGCCGGCAACTGGAAGATGAACATGGACCACGTCCAGGGCATCACCTTGCTGCAGAAGCTGGCCTGGACACTGTCCGACGCCAAGCACGATTACAGCCGTACCGAGGTGGCAGTTTTTCCTCCGTTCACGGACCTCCGCGGTGTCCAGACGTTGGTTCAAGGTGATGAGCTGGACGTTGTCTACGGTGGCCAGGACCTGTCCCAGTTCGACTCCGGTGCCTACACGGGTGACATCTCCGGTCAGTTCCTGAGCAAGCTGGGATGCAGCTACGTCCTGGTGGGCCACAGTGAACGCCGCACCATCCACAACGAGACGGACGACGTCCTGAACGCCAAGGTCAAGGCCGCATTCCGTCACGGGGTCACTCCGGTACTCTGCGTCGGCGAGGGCCTGGAAATCCGCCAAGCCGGGACTCACGTAGAGCACACCTTGGCTCAGCTCCGCGCCGGTGTTGAAGGACTCACCGCTGAGCAAGCTGCTGAACTCGTTGTGGCCTACGAGCCCGTCTGGGCCATCGGCACCGGCGAGGTGGCAGGCCCGGAAGACGCACAGGAAATGTGTGCTGCCATCCGCGCCGAGCTTGCCGAACTCTTCGACGAGACCGTTGCTGCGAAGACGCGCCTTCTCTATGGTGGCTCCGTCAAGGCCAACAATGCTGCCGCCATCATGGCTGAAAGCGACGTTGATGGATTGCTTGTGGGTGGCGCCAGCCTGGACCCCGCTGAGTTTGCTAACATTGTCAGGTTCGAGAGCCACCTCGTCAAGGACTAGTCCGGCTCCCGTTTTCCGCTTCTTCGAAAGGCCGTCGTGGACGTTCTTCAAGTCATTCTGCAGATCCTGCTGGGCATCACCAGTCTTCTGCTGACGCTGCTCATCCTCCTGCATAAGGGACGTGGCGGTGGTTTGTCCGACATGTTCGGTGGCGGAATGAGTTCCGGGTTGAGTTCGTCCGGTGTAGCCGAGCGCAACCTGAACCGCTTCACCATCATTCTTGGCATTACGTGGGGCGCAGTGATCATCGGCTTGGGCCTGATCATGCGATTTACCTCAGGTGGCGACTCGTAGTCGTCCCGGGAAAGGGAGACTCCTTCTACAGGAGCCTCCCTTTTCTTTGCCCGTGGCACCCGGCGCTACTGCCGCCGTCGAGCCCCTCGCATTAGAATGACCCTGTTGGCCGTGAGGCCCGCAGGCCGTGACGGCCCACCACCGAGTCGCGAGGGGTTCGAAAATGGTTCATGGCACGCCTGGATATCAGGGCACCCGCGTAGGGGTGACCCAGGGTTCAACTCCACGGCATCAGAGCGACCATGGCCCCGGGCAACAACTGCCGCGTATTCGCGTCCCCTACTGGTGCGCCAAGGGACACGAAACGCGGCTTGTTTTTCTTAAGCTGCCTGATGAACAGATACCCCGGACCTGGGACTGCCCCAAATGTGGAGCCCCCGCAACACGGGATCCCGGAAACCCGGCCCCTCCAAGACCTGAAGATGAGATCTTCAAATCGCACTTGGATTACGTTAAAGAGAGACGCTCCAGCCAGGACGCCGAAGTTGTCTTGGCTGGAGCGCTGGATAGGTTACGCGCCCGCGGGGTCCTTCCGGACCAACTGCTGGGGGACTCGTGACGCAGCATTCTCATCAACGAGCCATAGGGTTCTGGCTCGCCCCACGGGTCCCGCTGCGGGGACCTGAACGGGGTTGGCGCCTGCCAGGGCCAAGCCCACTGCTCCGGCCTTGTCCTCGCCGGCAACAACCATCCAGATTTCCTGGGCGGTGTTGATGGCCGGAAGCGTCAACGAGATGCGCGACGACGGCGGCTTGGGCGAGTTCTCCACGCCCACCACAGTGCGGCTCTTCTCACGTACACCGGCCTGCTCCGGGAACAGCGAGGCCACATGGGCATCCGGCCCCACGCCAAGAAGAAGAATGTCGAAGCGGGGAAGAATGCCCGGCTGTTCGGGCCTGTCATCGGAGGTATCAGCCGAATGCTCGGCCTCAGCTGCGGACTTCAGTTCTTCCGCATAGGCAGCAGCAGCTTCGTCCGCTGTGCCGAACTCATCTGTGGACCCGGGTTCGTGAACACGCGCGGGATCCACCGCCAGATGAGCCAGCAAAGCCTGATGTGCCTGACGGGTGTTCCTGTCATCGCTGTCAGCGGCAACAAAACGCTCGTCACCCCACCAGAAGTTAACCCGCGACCAATCCACTGCAGGCGCCGCGGCGGAGTCGGCCACTGCCTTCAGGGTTCCAATACCAATAGTTCCGCCGGTGAGGACCACCGTCGCTTCACCGTGCTTGTCCTGGACATCCACGAGCTTGGTGATCAGACGTGCCGCAATGGCCGCCATCAACACCTTGGAATCGGGGTGGATGCTAACTCTTGGCTCAGCGTGCACTTGTCTGGACTCTCCTCTGGCTGGTAAGTGGAAGTCCCATCGTAATCACTTCTCCGAAGACTTCGTCGGGGTCGAGCCGGCGGAGTTCTTCGGCGAGGCAGTCTTTGAGGCTTCTGCGGGGGAGGGTGATGCGTTGTGCGGGCTGCCCGGGTTGGGTCAGTTCTGCCACGGACAAGCCGGGACGGAAGAGCTGGACGTCGCCGCTGGCACGCGTGAGCCTCACACGGCGGATGCCGGTACCTGCGGGGTCTGCCACAATCGTGACGGGCGCCTCCAGAGCCATGCTAAGCCAAGCTGCCAGCAGCAGTGTGCTGGGGGAGTCGGAAGCACCTTCCACGGCAATGGCGGAGACGGGGTCACTATCAACCTGGTCGAAGACCGCGGCGAGTTGCATGCGCCAGTTGGTTAGTCGGGTCCAGGCGAGGTCGGTGTCGCCGGCCTTGTAGGTGGCCCGGATGTTTTCCAGCGCGAGACGGGGGTCCGGTTCGTTCGCCGAATCGGTGATGCGGCGATGCGCGATACGGCCGATGGAGGTTTCACAGGCGCTTTCCGGGGCGCCGTGCGGCCACCACGCCACGATCGGCGCATCGGGCAGGAGCAGGGCCGCGACCAGGGACTCACTTTCGTGGGCCATGTGCCCGTGACCGCGCAGGACGATGACCTCCGAGGCGCCGGCGTCCCCGCCCACCCGGATCTGTGCGTCCAGACGGTCCGGGCCTTCCACCCCGGCATCGGCCAGGACAATGATCCGGCAGGGGTGTTCCCGGCTGGCTTCATTGGCTGCTTCGATGGCTTCTTCTTCCTGCCCGGACTTCGTCACCACCACCAATGTCAACACCCGCCCCAGCGCGATCACACCGCCTTGCTCACGCAGGGACATGATCTTCTTGGAGATCTTGGAAGTAGTGGTATCGGGAAGATCTACAATCATGGCCTTCTCCAGGTTCGTCCGTCACGGGCCAGCAGGGCATCGGCCGAAGCCGGCCCCCAACTGCCCGGAGCATACGGTTGGGGTTGTTCATCGAGCCCGGCCCAGTATTCCTCGAACGGATCAAGGATCTTCCAGGACAACTCCACTTCCTGATGCCGCGGGAACAGCGGCGGCTCACCCAGCAAAACATCCAGGATCAGCCGTTCGTAGGCTTCGGGGCTGGACTCGGTAAAGGAATGTCCGTAGCCGAAGTCCATGGTCACGTCACGGACTTCCATCTGCGTGCCCGGAACCTTGGACCCGAAACGGATCGTGGCGCCCTCATCGGGCTGGACACGGATCACCACCGCGTTCTGACCAAAATCGTCCTCCCCGTGGTCACGGAAGAGCAGGTTCGGCGCCCGCTTGAACACCACCGCGATCTCGGTGACACGACGGCCCAGGCGCTTGCCGGCCCGCAGGTAGAACGGCACACCATGCCAGCGGCGGGTGTTGATATCCACCCGGATCGCCGCGAACGTCTCCGTCTTCGAATCAGCCGGGATGCCGTCCTCATCCAGGTACCCGAGAACTTCCTCCCCGCCCTGCCACCCACCGGTGAACTGACCGCGCGCCGAGTGAGTGGACAGGTCCTCGGGGAGTTTGACCGCGGCGAGGACCTTTTCCTTCTCCGCCCGCAAATCATCGGCGTTGAAGGAGATGGGTTCTTCCATCGCCGTCAACGCCAGCAACTGGAGGAGGTGGTTCTGGATGACGTCGCGGGCAGCACCCACGCCGTCGTAATAGCCCGCACGCCCACCGGTGCCGATGTCCTCGGCCATGGTGATCTGGACATGGTCCACGTAATTGGCGTTCCAGAGCGGTTCGAACAACTGGTTCGCGAAGCGCAGCGCCAGGATGTTCTGCACCGTCTCCTTGCCCAGGTAGTGGTCGATCCGGAACACCGCATCAGCCGGGAACACCGACTCCACAATGTCGTTGAGCTGCCGGGCCGACTCAAGATCGTGCCCGAACGGCTTCTCGATGACCACGCGGCGCCACTGACCCGGCTTCGCCTGCGCCAGGCCGTGCTTGGACAGCTGCCGGCAGACCTGCTCGAACGCCTTGGGCGGGATGGACAGGTAAAAGCCATGGTTACCGCGGGTCCCGCGGGTCTCATCGAGCTCATCAAGGACATCACCGAGACGCTCGAAAGCGTCGTCGTCGTCGAACTCGCCCCGAACAAAGCGGATACCCGAAGCGAGCTGCTCCCACACCGCCTCATCAAACTTGGTCCGGGCGTGAGCCTTCACGTTCTCCTTGACCTCGGCCGCGAAATCGGCGTTGTCCCACTCACGGCGGCCGAAACCCACCAAAGCGAAGCTCGGCGGGAGCAAGCCACGGTTAGCGAGGTCATAGACCGCAGGCATAAGTTTCTTACGGGCGAGGTCGCCGGTGACTCCGAAGAACACCAACGACGACGGCCCGGCAATGCGGTTCAGGCGACGATCCCGCGGATCCCGCAAAGGATTCCGCAGACCGGCGTTCTTCCTGCCGTTTTCAGTTTCTGGCATGTTTGGTTCTGTGCCTTAGCTTTCGAGTGCGCTGGCCTGGCCGGCCAGCGCAGCGACGACTTCCTGGAGTTGTGCCACGCCTGCTGCACGTTCGGTGAGGTGCAGCCGCAGGACCGGGCGGCCATGGCCCTCAAGGACCTGGGCGTCGCCCGAAGCCTGGGCGGCAATCAGCTGGCCGAAGGTGAACGGACGCTCCGGGATCTCCAGATCAGTGGACGATGCCGCAGTGATCTGCAGGAAGACTCCAATTGCCGGTCCGCCCTTGTGGAACTGGCCGGTGGAGTGCAGGAAGCGAGGGCCCCAACCGAACGTCACCGGACGGCCGCTGACAGCTGCGAGTTCGTCCCGGATTCCTTCGAGCGGAGCGTGGGAGATGCGGTCCAAGTAAGCCTGGACGCTCAAGTAGCCGTCCGAACCCAGTTGGGCGAGCAATGCCTGCACAGCTTCCGAGGCAGTGGCTGCGGAGCCGAGCCACTCACCGCCACGAACTTCCACTTCGCCGTCCGTGAAGGCAGCCGGGGTGGGTTCGGGGCGGGCATCCAGCAGACCGCGCGCAGCCACCTTGGCGGCTTCGACGTCGGGCTGGTCAAACGGGTTGATGCCCAGGAGGCGACCGGCCACTGCCGTGGCAAACTCCCAGACGAACATCTGGGAAGGCAGCCCACCGGCAATTGCCACTTCATTATCGCGAAGTTCGACGTCGGCATCCGCGCCTACCAGCCGCACCACCAACACGTCCTCGGCCCCGTTCAGGGCTTCCGGGGAGTCAGGCCCGGCCACGACCGGCAGCACGCCAGTGCCCAGCTTGCCCGTGGATTCGGCGATGAGTTGCTCGGCCCAGTCGGCGAAACCGACAATGCCGGAGCCGTCTTCCGCGATGACAATCTTGTTGCGCAGCGGGCTGGTACCACCCAGGGCAATGCCAAGGGCCAGCCCGATGTTGTCCGCAGAGTCTTCGTTAAGGATCTCTGCGGCTTCTTCTGCCTCGTCCAGGAAAGCCTGGATGTCCACACCTGCGAGTCCGGAGGGGACCAGGCCGAAAGCGGTCAGTGCCGAGAAGCGTCCACCCACATTGGGGTCAGCGTTGAACACGGCGCGATAGCCTGCCTCGCGGGAAGCCTTGTCCAGCGGGGAGCCTGGGTCCGTGACGATAATGATGCGGCTCTTGGCGTCGATTCCGGCGTCGTTGAACGCCTTCTCGAACACCCGTCGCTGGGAATCAGTCTCAACGGTGGAACCCGACTTGGAGGAAACGACGATTGCCGTCTCCTCCAGCCGGTCGTTCAAAGCAGCGCTGACCTGTTCAGGGTCAGTGCTGTCAAGCACAGTCAGCTCGACGCCGGCGGTACCGGCAATAACCTCAGGAGCCAAGGAAGACCCACCCATGCCACAAAGGACAATGCGGGAAACGCCTTCGGCGCGGAGGGCATCACGAAGCTCCAGAATGTCCCCGACCAGTGCCTGGGACACGGTGGCGGCTTCTACCCAGCCAAGCCGGATCGCGGACTCAGACTCTGCATCCGGTCCCCACAACGTGTGGTCCTTGGCGAAAATCCGGGTAGCGATCTTCTCTTCGACCAAACCGTCAATATGCTGGGCGATTGCCTGCTGGGCGGCACCGCTGGCGTCGTAGCTGATTGTGCTCATAGTGGGTTAGGAAGCCTTCCGTGCGGTGACGAGTGCGCCTTCAACGTCGGCGAGGAGTTCCTTCCAAGAGCCCACAAACTTCTCAAGACCTTCGGTCTCGAGAAGGGTGACGACGTCGTTGTAGGAGACGCCGAGGGCTTCGAGGGCGTTGAGGGTCTCGTTCGCTTCGTCGTAGGTGCCGGTGATGGTGTCCCCGGTGACTACTCCGTGGTCGAACGTAGCGTCGAGCGTCTTTTCCGGCATGGTGTTGACCACGCCGGCCGCAACGAGCTCGGTCACGTAGAGGGTGTCCGGGTATGCCGGGTCCTTCACGCCGGTGGAGGCCCACAGGGGGCGCTGGGGGAGGGCGCCGGCTTCGGCGAGCACTGCCCAGCGTTCGGTGGAGAAGAGCTCTTCGTAGACCTGGTAAGCCAGGCGTGCGTTCGCAACGCCTGCCTTGCCCTTGAGTGCCTTGGCTTCGTCGGTGCCGATGGCGTCAAGGCGCTTGTCGATCTCGGAGTCCACGCGGGAGACGAAGAACGAAGCCACGGAGTGGATCTTGGAGAGGTCGTGGCCGTTCTCCTTGGCCTGCTCAAGGCCCGACTGGAAGGCGTTGATGACCGCGCGGTAGCGCTCAAGGGAGAAGATCAGCGTCACGTTGACGCTGATGCCCTCAGCCAGGGTTGCCGTGATGGCTTCGAGGCCTTCCAGGGTTGCCGGGATCTTGATGTGGACATTGTCCTTATTGACCTTGGCGTAGAGGTGCTTGGCCTCGGCGATGGTACCTGCGGTGTCCCAGGCAAGGCGGGGGTCCACCTCGATGGAGACACGGCCGTCCACGCCATTGGTTGCAGCTGCAACCGGTGCGAAGAGATCGCAGGCGTCGGCGACGTCAGTGGTGGTGATTTCGAAAATGGTCTCTTCGACGCTGGCGCCCGCCGCGGCCTGCGCTGCGATGGTGGCGTCGTAGTCCGTGCCGGAGGTGATGGCGGCGTGGAAGATGGACGGGTTGGTGGTTACGCCAACGACGTTCTTTTCGTCGATGAGCTTCTGCAGGGTGCCGGAATCGAGGCGGGTGCGGGAGAGGTCATCGAGCCAGATGGAAACGCCGGCGTCAGAGAGCTGCTGCGTGGGAGTGCTAGACATGTGTTTTTTCTCCTGTGAGAGGGAAGCAGACTGTTATGCGTTCGAGTCTGCGAGGGAGTCTTTGGCAGCGGCGGCAACGGCTTCGGCGGTGATGCCGAATTCGTTGAACAGACGCTTGTAGTCGGCCGAGGCGCCGAAGTGTTCCAGGGAGATGGAACGGCCGGCGTCGCCCACGAATTCCTTCCAGCCAAGCGCGAGGCCGGCTTCAACGGAGACACGGGCCTTCACGGCGGCCGGGAGGACAGACTCGCGGTAGGCCTCGTCCTGCTTGTTGAACCACTCAACACACGGCATGGACACAACGCGGGCTGCGATGCCTTCAGCCTGGAGGGCTTCGCGGGCCTGCACTGCGAGCTGGACCTCAGAACCGGTGCCGATCAGGATGACCTGTGCGTCAACGGTTTCGCCGTCCTTGGAGGCTTCGGCCAGGACGTAACCGCCCTTGGCCACACCAGCGGTGGAACCGAAGGTGTCACCGCTGGCTTCGCCTTCGCCACGGGCGTAGGTGGGGATGTTCTGGCGGGTGAGGACAATACCTGCCGGGTTCTCGTGGTTCTCCAGCATCGCCTTCCATGCTGCCGAGACCTCGTTCGCGTCGCCGGGGCGGACCACGTCCAAGCCCGGAATGGCGCGGAGGGAGGCGAGCTGCTCCACCGGCTGGTGGGTGGGTCCGTCTTCGCCCAAGCCGATGGAGTCGTGCGTCCACACGTACAGGGACGGAACACCCATCAGCGCGCCGAGGCGGATGGCCGGGCGCTGGTAGTCACTGAAGATCAGGAACGTGCCGGAGAACGCGCGGGTGCGGCCGTGGAGCGAGATGCCGTTCACGATGGATGCCGCGGCGTGCTCACGGATGCCGAAGTGCAGGACACGGCCGTACGGATTGCCCTTCCAGGCGTCCGTGGAGCGCGAGGTCGGGATGAACGACGGCGAACCTTCAATGGTGGTGTTGTTGGACTCGGCGAGGTCGGCCGAACCGCCCCAGAGTTCGGGAAGAACCGGGCCGATAGCGTTCAGGACCTTACCGGAAGCTGCACGGGTGGAAACGTCCTTGCCGGCTTCGAACACGGGAAGCGCGGCGTCGATGCCCACGGGCAACTTCTTCGCTTCAACGCGCTCCAGGAGGGCGGCAGCGTCCGGGTTGGCGGACTGCCATGCCTCGAAAGAGGTCTGCCATGCTGCGCGGGACTCGGCGCCGCGGTCCAAGACCTTGCGGGCGTGGGCCAGGACTTCCTCGTCAACGTCGAAGGACTTGGCCGGGTCGAAACCGAGCACGGTCTTCAGTGCTGCAACTTCCTCGGCGCCCAGTGCGGAGCCGTGGATCTTGCCGGTGTTCTGCTTCTTCGGTGCCGGGTAGCCGATGATGGTGCGCAGCGAGATGATGGACGGCTTGTTCGTCTCTGCCTTGGCTGCCTGCAGTGCGGAGTACAGTTCCTGGACGTCTTCGACGTAGTCGCCGGTCTTGGTCCAGTCCACGCGCTGGGTGTGCCAGCCGTACGCTTGGTAGCGCTTGAGGACGTCTTCGGTAAAGGCGATGTCGGTGTCGTCTTCGATGGAGATGTGGTTCTCGTCGTAGATCACCACGAGGTTGCCCAGCTCCTGGTGCCCGGCGAGGGAGGAAGCCTCGGACGTCACCCCTTCCTGCAGGTCGCCGTCGGAAGCGATCACCCAGATGGTGTGGTCGAACGGCGACTCGCCGGCGGGAGCATCGGCGTCGAACAGGCCGCGTTGGCGGCGCTGGGAGTACGCGAAACCAACAGCGGAAGCCAAGCCCTGGCCCAGCGGACCGGTGGTGATTTCAACGCCTGCGGTGTGCTTGTACTCGGGGTGGCCCGGGGTCAGCGAACCCCAGGTACGCAGCGCCTCAAGGTCCTTCAGTTCCAAGCCGTATCCGGAGAGGAACAACTGGATGTAAAGGGTCAGCGAGGTGTGACCGGGGGACAGGACGAACCGGTCACGGCCGATCCAGTCCGGGTTCTTGGGGTCATGACGCATCAGCTTCTGGAACAGCAGGTACGCTGCCGGAGCCAAGCTCATTGCCGTACCAGGGTGGCCATTGCCGACCTTCTCCACGGCGTCGGCGGCCAACACGCGAACGGTGTCAACTGCCTTCTTGTCCAGATCGGTCCATGACAGTTCTTGCTCTTCCAAATGTGGCACGAAAACCGAGCCCCTCTCTGTGCTGACGGCAGGCGTACGGACACGGCACGCAGGAAGCACAGGATGGCGCCCGCTGCAATGTGTCTACCAGCCGTTCACCATTGAAACGTTGATCTCTCATCCAGACGCACGGATATCCAAGAATACGGTTTCCCGGATCGTCAACGTGTGCTGATCTGCTCAACAGCTTAGCCCTAAACGTGTCATGGAACTCAGGGAATCCCACTAACTGGACAGAAATTCCCTTATATGAATCACCACGGCCCGGCGAAGGAGTGAAGATTCTGAAACATTGACGAATTTTGCGGACAACGGGCCACTTCCGGCCACGGTATGATATTTGGAGGCCACCAGCGGTTCATGCGCCCGTGTTTGCTTTCAACAACAGGGACGGCAGCCGCTGTGAGAACCCCAGAGCATAGAACAGAGTGACTGCCGCCGTGAGCACAACTGATACGCCCGTCAACGCGTCCCCGGCCCGGGGAAGCATTGGAATGTCCCGTAAGTTCAAGGCGTATCTGGCACTGACCAAACCCCGTGTCATCGAACTGCTCCTGGTCAGTACCTTGCCCACCATGATCTTCGCCCAACGCGGATTCCCGTCCATCGGCCTGATTCTGGCCACCCTCGTAGGTGGCGCTTTCGCCGCGGGCAGTGCGGGTGTCTTCAACTGCTACATCGACCGCGACATCGACAAACTGATGCACCGTACCGAAAAGCGTCCGCTGGTCACCGGTGAAGTCACGCCCCGCGAAGCCCTCATCTTCGCTTGGATTCTCGGCGCGGCATCCATCGCCATCCTGTGGTTCGGCGCCAATCCTCTGTCCGCCTGGCTCGGGCTCGGCGCCATCGTCTTCTACGTGGTCATCTACACCATGATCCTGAAACGCCGCACGGCACAGAACATTGTGTGGGGCGGAGCAGCCGGATGTTTCCCGGTCCTGATCGCCTGGGCCGCTGTCACCAACACTGTCGAGTGGCCTGCAATCGTGCTCTTCATGGTGATCTTCCTCTGGACACCTCCCCACTACTGGCCTCTGTCCATGCGCTACGGCGAGGACTACCGCAACGCGAAAGTACCCATGCTGGGCGCGATCGCCGGAGCCAAAGTGGTCTCGGTTCAGGTTGTGCTCTACGCCTGGGCCATGGTTGCCTGCTCGTTGCTGATGGTGCCCGTTGGTGGGGCCGGCTGGGTCTACACGATCGTCGCCGTTGCCGCCGGGGCCTGGTTCCTTTACGAAAGCCACGCTCTGTACAAGCGTGCACAGGGTGGCGATGTCTCTAACAAGGGCGCCATGAAGGTCTTCCACGGCTCCATCAGCTACCTGACCTTGCTCTTCATCGCCTTGGCCGTTGACCCCTTCATCGGTTCCGCGATCGTCGGAGCCTAAGCTCCGCGGCTCCTCCTCGAACAGAAACGTTCGACGCCGGTACTCGCCAGGGTGCCGGCGTCGGGCTTCTTAATCCCCTCCTGTCAACGCTCGCTCACATCCCTCGGGCTTGAACCCAACGCTCGCTCACATCCCTCGGGCTTGAACCCAACGCTCACTCACATCCCTCGGGCTTGAACCCAACTCACATCCCAAAAGATGCAAGCAATCGAGCCAGCGGGGGAGGAGCCTCTCCGGAGGGTAGTGCAGAGACCATCAGGGGCGCGTACCGGATCTTGTTGCCGCTTCGTCCACCAAAGAACCTCCGCAGCTGTGCTTCCACAGGTAGGTCCCGCAGCGACGGCTGGCGCTGGAGAAGCTCAAACGATGCAAGCTCACCTTGATTGGCAATCACGTTGAGCACCTCATCAACGCCTAGGCTGCGGATGAGCTCGTCTTCAAGATCTGCAGTGCAAATCTGAAACCCGAGTCCTTCCAAAGGACCGGATCCAATCCCTGCTCTCGCAAGTGCCCTGGCGACGCCAACGGACTCCCGCACGTCACAAAGGCCGAGCAGCCGGTGGTCGGCTCCGTTCGGGCCGAAGCGATTCAGGAAGTGTCCAATGCTGGTGGCCCCGCCCATGGGAACCACTGAGACTCCCTGCGACGCGAGGTCATGTCCCCAGCGGACTGCCAGTGTCTCGACCGCTAGTCGGTCACTTTCGCCCTCTACCAAAACTGTTGTGGCCAGCATAGGAACAGTATGTCGGACCCCGGCGGTGGCGACTCAGGGTCACCGGGTGAACGCTCACCACCTAGAAGCCATGTCACAGCACCTATTTTGGGTTCTTGGGCACCTAATTCTTGCCGGAACGCCACCTAATTAGCGGCGAAAGCGTCTAGGTGCTGACCTCAAACCCTTAGCGTTCGTGATGGGACAGAGCTGTCCCGCCTCGCACGAACCTAGGGGAAAATGATGAAAAAGATCTTGCGCACCGCCGGAGTGTTGGCAGTTGCTTCAGCCTCGGTATTGGGGGGAGTCACTGCAGCCCAGGCCGCCCCGGCATGCTCCACCGCACGAGTATGCCTCTATGACGATTACTGGTTCACCGGAACGACGCGATCATTTGGTTGGGTCACGTACAACGTTGGAGTGGATGCAAACGACAAGGCGAGCTCCCTCAACGTGGGGCCGCCCACTGATCCCAACTCGCCATACGTCTATTTCTATGTTGACCAAAACTTCAGAGGCGACAGTGTTGTCTTTCGTGCTGGTAACGCTTCGAATGATCTACGCGGTCTCTATATGACTCCCACCCGGAACTGGGACGACGAAATTACGAGTGTCTGGGGTTAATCCCTTGGAACCCACCATCAAGAGGGTGTCCACAACAGCATTGGCGATGTTGGTGATGGCTGTGTTGATATCCAACACCGCCTGCTCTGCACCGCTGGCACCATCGCCCACTGAGACTCCGGCAGTAAGCCTGCCCTCCGTTGATCGTTCTGCCGGAGCTGGGGCCAGGGCCTCCCTCAATGAAATCACTGGCGAGCTTGTGCTCCCCATGAGCGCGTACTGGTACTCGGATCGGGAGAACGTCATTGTCAATTCTGCCGTGGCCTCCCTCATTTTTGACTGCGTTGAAGAAGCGGGCTTCACGGTGGCTCCCTGGGGAGGCGGGGGCAAGGCCCTGCAGGACGGCAGATATGGACAATGGTCCCGGAACTTGGCAGCGAAGAACGGTGCCCTGCCGGAGATCCGCATAATTGCTGGTGTGATGGACGAGCAACCCGAGCGCCCCGCGCTCAGCGCGGAGCACCAGGCGGCAGAAACTAAGTGCACTAACTCCGTGGGAAGGGCCGGGCTGCCCGAACTATTAGAGGGTTTGGTCGGTGACACTTCAGTCCAGAACCAGATCACGCGGAACGCAGTGGCGCTGACGGAGCACGACCCCGAGTATTTGACCTTCCGGCAGGATTGGGAGAATTGCCTGGCCGAAAATGGTCTGGCACTGACTGAACAGGGTTCGTGGAGCCTGCAATCGAGCGGAACCAAGGAAGACGAGATACGTGTTGCCCTCCTGGAGGTTGACTGCAAGGACTCGAGCGGCGGTGCCAGGAAACCTTATGACATTCTCGCTGAGTACCAGGCGGCGCAGATGAAGGACCATCAGGCTGAGCTCAACGCCTTGGCAGAAGAGAAGGCGGACGCCGTGGAACGGGCCAAGCAAATACTGCGGGACCATGGTGTGGCTGATGCAAGACTCTGAGGTGTCCCCGCCGGGCAGCGCCATGAGGCGCGTTCCGCGATGGTGGCTCATTCCAGCAGTACTGGTGGTAGTCCTTGCGGGCCTTGGCGCTGCGTACTGGACGGGCGCGAGCAGCGTTGCCGGCACAGAACCATCGGCGGCAACCCCCACGGTGATCCCCGTCTCCGCGACCGTAGAGCGTCGCGCCGTCATCAAACAGGTGGTGCTCTCAGGGAAGGTTGTGGCGGGTACGCAATTCGCGATCAAAGCGAGCCCCTCCGAAGGTGTTGACAGGTTGGTCCTAACGGCGACTCCAAAGGCGATCGGAAGCGTGGTGACTCCCGGCCAGCTGGTGGCCGCTGTGTCAGGGAGGCCGTTACTCCTGCTGCCCAGCAGTGTGCCGCTGTACCGCGACATCGAGCTGGGTGATTCGGGCCCGGACGTCACAGCATTGCACACCGCCCTGGCCAGTTTTGGCTACACCGTTTCCTCAACGGATACGTTCGACACGAGCACGCGACATGCCTTGATCGACTGGTATAAAGCCGCCGGTTACAAAGCGCCAACCGCGGCACCTTCGTCGAAAGCGATCAAACCCGGGGACGCGGACCCTCAGCCCCTTTCTATCAAGGAGTCTTCTGACGGCGTGGTTTTCCGATGGAAGGAATTCGTTCAAGTGCCTGGAGATACAGGGACAATCGCTGCCATGGCAGGCAACGGATCGGTCCTGGGTGAGGATGGCATTGTTGCCCAAGTGAGGATTGCTGACGACTCCATTGTTGCCCGTGCCGACGTTGTCCAGTCCGAGAGTTTTCCTGTAGGCGGGGCCGTAACTGTACGCGCCGGCTCCGCAGTACTCGAGACCAAGGTGGCGCACGTCAGCGACTTTTTAGAGGGAGACCACAGCAAGAACGAAATCCCCGGAAAGGACATTACGATTGCAGTCCCACCAGGCGCGCAGGGATTCGCCGCGGACCAGTCCGTCACCGTGACCGCAGGCAGCGCCGCCGCGGAGTCCCTGGCCGTACCCCTGATCGCGGTCCGGCAGGAAGAAGGTGCACCCTATGTGGTGCTGCAAAAGAGCGGTGAGCCGCAAAGAGTGAAGGTAAAGGTGTTGGCGCAGGCGGACGGGTGGGCGGCCATTGCCGACATTGACGGTTTGGCGCCCGGAGACGAAGTCCAGTTGCAATGACTTCACAGAGCCATGTCCGCGAAGTGGCCGCTCAACCACCACGCTGTCCGATTCTCAGCATGCGGGACGTCGAGCGCGGATTTTCCGGCGCGCAGGCCCTGGCCGGACTGCACCTCGACATTCATCAGGGCGAGTTCGTAGCCATTGTTGGCCCCTCCGGCTCGGGAAAGTCGACGCTACTCAATGTCCTCGGCCTTTTGGACACGGCTTCGGCAGGAACCTACTTGGTGGAGGGTAAGGACGTATCGGGCCTGAGCGAGCGGCAGAGAGCTGAGCGACGCGCAAGTCTCTTCGGTTTCGTTTTTCAGGACTCGCACATGGTGGGACGCGATACGGCCGCCCGTAATGCCGTCCTCGGACTCCGGTCACGGGGGATTGGTCTGTCCATCCAAAAGCGACTGGTGATGCCCGCACTTCACAGGTTTGGCCTAGCGCACAAGGCGGCCATCCCCGCTTCCCTGCTCTCCGGGGGCGAACGGCAGCGACTGGCAATTGCTCGTGCCGTCATAGGAAGCCCGAAAGTTGTGCTCGCTGATGAACCAACAGGCAGCCTGGACACCGTCAACGGCGGGATGGTCCTGGACCATCTCCGCGAGCTTCACGCCACAGGAACCACCGTTGTCCTGGTCACCCATGACCCTGGCATCGCTGCTGCTGCTGATCGGGTCGTCACCATGCGGGATGGGCTTATCGTGGGTGACACGCTCTCCGTTGCAGCCCACATCGAGGCGCCAATAGCGCCAAAGGACAGTTCTGCTCCCCATCACCTTGTCCGGCACATCCACCACGAAGCTGCAGATGTGATTGCGGACGCGCTTTCTGCTTTGACGGTCCGCCCGGCCAAGGCCCTTCTGCTGGTGCTGGCTTTCCTGCTGGGGAGCGGAGGACTCGTAGCGGCCATGGGGCTGAGCGAGAGTGCAGCCATCAAGGTGTCCGCGCGGATCGACGCGGCCGCCAGCGACGAAGTGCGGGCTACGCGTGAGGGCGGATACGCCTCGTGGGAAGAAGTGACCGCAGATCTTGAGCGGTCAAAGAAGCTGCCCGGTGTTCTGGAAGCCGGAGTCATTGCCGAGCTATCGGCGTCCATAGTGCAGCCTTCCACCTTCCGTCCTGGGTCTTTTCCCGGACAGCCTGTCTTCACCGGAGCAGTCCGGGTGGCAGATTCCGCCTATCTCCGACTCCAAGGGGCCACCATTTCCTACGGGGTTGCCAGCCTGCTTGATCAGTCTTTCGGAGGCCCGGTCGCGGTCCTTGGTCAAGACGCTGCCAGCCAGCTCGGAATCGCACGCCCGGGTCCCGGCGTCGTCTTGTGGCTGTATGGTGAGCCGGTACCGGTGGTGGGCATCATTGAGAATCCGGGGAGGGACCCGATACTTCCGGGGTCAGTGGTGGTGGGTGTCGGGTCTTATCCCGTGACCAACAAAGTTGCAGCCAGCTTGGTCCTCCGGACAGATCCCGGCATGCCGGCGGCCATCGCGGAGGCACTGCCTAAGGCTTTGAGCCCTACGGAGACAGGCGCCGTGAAAGTGCAGACCGTGGCAGACCTTAGGGACCTCAAACAAGGGATTGACGCTGATCTTGGCCGTCTGATTGCCATCGTCTCAAGTGTCCTTCTCGCCATCGCCTGCCTGAGCGCCGGAACCACGATGTACCTTGGTGTTTTGGCGAGATCGCACGAAATTGCGTTGCGGCTTGCCCTGGGCATGAGAAGGGGACCACTGGCCGCGATGTTCCTGCTCGAAGGTGCCGTGGTTGGCGTTTTGGGTGGTGCCGCCGGGGCAGCAGTGGGGATGGGCTCGGTCCTGCTCTATGCCTCCGCAGAGGGCTGGGCTGCCGTCATCCCTTGGTACGCCTCATTGTGGGGAATAGGAGCCGGCATGGCCAGCGGAACGCTGTCCGCTCTATACCCGGCTCTAGTGGCGTCGCGATCCAATCCGGCCCAACTCATCCGGGCCTAGAGAGAGCTAGCCAGCCGGGCTATGCTTCGCTAGGTCAGCCGCGTTGGTGGCTGCGCTCATCAGGACAGCGGCACCGAACATGTGTGCACCCACCAACAGTGCCGGGATGCCGTTGTAGTACTGGGTAAAGCCAATGACAGCCTGCAGCAAGGTCACGCCCAGCAGCAAATAGGCCGCCGTCCGGAACGGACCGCGGATCTTGTGGCGGAACACCAGGTAGACCGCGAGGAGAGTTCCAGCGGTGATGAGGTAGGCCGGTACTGCGTGGATGTGTGAGAAGAGGTCCCAGTCGAGATCGTTGCGGGGCGCGTCTGCGTCTCCGGCATGTGGTCCGGCTCCCGTCACGACGACGCCCAGCATCACCGAAAGCGCCGAGAAAATTGCAACGGCGAGCATCAAAGGGCGGGCGACCGACGGAAGGGACGGCAGGGTGCGGTTCATGAAGCGGCCGGTCCGCCCGTAAGCCCTGTTAACAAGGAGTGTTGCAAAGACCACCAGGGCCATGGAGACGAGGAAGTGCAGGCCGACAACCCAGGGGTTGAGGCCGGACAGAACGGTGATTCCGCCGATTACGGCCTGCGCCGGGATGCTGGCGAGCAGTCCCAAGGCGAGCATGAAGAGGTCTCGGCGTTCCTTGCGAAGGTTCCACAAGTACACCAACATCATGGCGGCAACAGCGGCGAGGGCAAAGGTCAGCAGGCGGTTGCCGAATTCAATGAACCCATGAATGCCCATTTCCGGCGTGTTGACCAGGGAGTCGCTGGTGCAGCGCGGCCATGTGGGGCAGCCCAGGCCGGAAGCGGTGAGTCGCACGGCGCCACCTGTTACCACCAGGACTGTCTGCCCAATGAGTGAGAACAATGCCAGGCGGCGCACGGTCTTGTTGACCTCGGTCGGCAGCTTGGACGTCAATCGCTGGACGGTTTTCGGTAGGCGCGATGCCGTGCTCACAGTTTTCTCACTTCTCAGTTCTGCGTTGGTGGTTGGTGCCTGGATTGGTTAGTTCCACTTGAACCATCGGATGGCCGCGGCTCCGGCCAGTACGGTCCACAGCAGGAGGACTAGAACGGCGGGGAAAGGAACGCTACCCAAGAGGAAGGCGTCCCTGAGTGCTTGGCCCAAGGCCCCGGAAGGAAGGAAATGGACCAGGCCCTGAAGCAAGGAGGGCAATCGATCGGCCGGAACCACAATGCCTCCCAAGGCCCCGAGGAGGATCCATAAAAGGTTGGTGATCGCCAACGTAGCTTCCGGGCGCACAGTACCAGCCACCAGCAAGCCCAATGCAGTAAAGGCGGCTGCGCCGAGAACCAACAGCCCAAGCCCCGGAAGCCATGCCTCTAACCGTGGTTGCCACCCCAGGAGACCGGCGACTGCACCCACTACCACTACCTGAAGAAGAAGGACTACCAGCACGGCGAGGATCTTGCCCGCGATGAGTCCGCCCCGGCCCAGGGGGGTGGTGGAAAGGAAGCGAAGAACTCCGTATCGCCGATCAAAACCGGTAGCGATTCCCTGGCCGGTAAATGCGGTGGACATGGCGCATAGCGCCAGAATCCCGGGCGTGGCGACGTCCACGCGGGATCCGCCGAGACCGTCAAGCAGTGGAGTCACGGCCAAGCCCACGAGTGCCATCAAAGGCAGGACGACAGCGAGGATGAGTTGCTCACCATTGCGCAGCATGGTGATGGTTTCGTAGCGCCCCTGCTGCATGATCCGGCGCGGCAGCGAAGCTGGTCCGGCGTTGGGGGAGAGAAGCTTGCTCATCGGAGGTCCCTTCCGGAAATGTCCAGGAACACGTCTTCCAAGCTCCGGGCTTCCAACCGCAGCGAGGCAGGCATGATGTTCCGTTCAGCCCACCACGCTGTCAGTGATGCAAGGTCTTTAGGTGTGATCGCGCCTGTGATGGAGTAGCTTCCGGATCGAGTCTCGGTCAGCTGGAGGCCGGCTCCCAAGGCTCCGGCAAAGTCGAGTCCGCCGGGCGCGTCGAAGTAGAGGGTCCTGTCCGTGATGGCAGAGTCCGCGGCGTGATCGTGCCGGAGCAGCTCGGCCACCGTTCCCTCCACCACGTTGTGACCGCCGTCGATGATGTAGACGTAGTCCGCCAGACGTTCCGCATCGTCCATCAGGTGGGTCGTCAGGACGATGCCCATCCCGGCGTCCCTGAGCTCGGCAATGAGGTCAAACACCATCTGCCGGGACTGTGGGTCCAAACCGGCGCTGGGCTCGTCGAGGAACAGGATTTCAGGATTGCCCACCAGTGCTGCAGCCAGTGCCAGCCGCTGCTTTTGGCCACCGGAAAGGCGGCGAACGCTGGTCCGGCTGAACTGGTTGATTCCCAACCGTTCCACCAAGGCGTCAACGTTCATGGGCTTCTGGTACATGCCGGCGACGTGCCGTAACAAGGGAATGGGACGGGCCGACGGCGGGAGGCCGCCGTCCTGGAGCATCACACCTACGCGGGATCTCAAGTCGGCACCGGCGGTATCCGGGTCCGCGCCAAGCAGGGAGATGTTGCCGCCGGTTCGCTTCTGCAGGCCTTGGGCGCATTCCAGGGTGGTTGTTTTTCCTGCACCGTTTGCCCCGAGCAAGGCAGTTACCTGCCCGCGTTCGGCCACGAGGGACAGTCCGCTGACCACCCTGAGCATTTTGCCGTCAAGAGAGGCCAGGGGGCCTACATCCTTGGTGAGTCCATCTATGGTGAGGACAGGGGAATCGGGGGATCGCACCAGAGTATTCTACGGGAAGTAGTACGGTCACAGTTGGCGGCTTGCTCAGGTCAGTCTTGCCTTACTGGATGCATGAAACAAATTACGACATGATTGTGTTGTGTATTCCATGAGCAGTCCACCATCCATGCCCTCACGGCATGCTGCAGCGGCAGAGGCATTCGTTGCCCCGCCTGCGCTGCCGGACGCGGATGACCGCACAAGGGACCGGGTCCTGAGCGCCGTTCTTGAGAACGGTCCGGTGAGCGCCGCGGAACTCGGCGATCTCCTCGGCTTCACCCCGGCTGCAGTCCGCCGCCACCTTGACCATTTGGAGCGCAACGGCGTGATCGAAGTCAAGCGCGTGGCCAAGGCCGGTTCCGGTGCGGGACGTCCCGCACGACGCTACGTACTGAGTTCCCAAGGGCAGTCCACTCTTGGCGATGACTACCTGAATATTGCCAGCTCGGCGCTCCGCCGCCTCCAGGAACTCGCCGGCGAGGAAGCAGTCCGTGAATATGCGGAGGAACGCTTCTCCGACATGGAAAGGCGGTACGCGCCCGAGGTCGAGGCCGCCGGAGATGACATCACTGCCCGGGCCATGGCACTTTCCAAGGCGCTCAGCCGCGATCGTTTCGTGGCTTCAGCCCATTCCATTGAGGCCAAGTCCCCGTTGCCCGCCGCATTGTCCAGCGTCCAGCTGTGCCAGGGTCACTGCCCGATTCAGCGGCTCGCCGCGGAGTTCCCGGTGTTTTGCGATACCGAGACCAAGGTTTTCTCCCGCCTGGTAGGCGTCGATGTCCGGCGCCTTTCCACGCTCGCGCAGGGCGGACACGTTTGCACCACCCACATACCTACCGGGCGCCCGGCTGCCACGGCATCTCCGGATGTCGCAGAGCAGTCCGGGAGTCCGTACCAGGAATCAAACAACCAGCAAGAAAGGCCGTGATGACGGACCAAATAGCAGAGAAAGCGGTAGCCGAAGGCACTGTGATCTCGGAGATTCTGGAAAAGAATCCCGAACTGCACGGTATCGGAAACTACGAGTACGGCTGGGCCGACAAGAACGACGTAGGCGCAAATGCCCGTCGTGGCCTCAACGAGGAGGTTGTCCGCGACATCTCCTCGAAGAAGAACGAGCCCGAATGGATGCTCGATCTGCGGCTTAAGGGCCTGAAGTACTTCGACCGCAAGCCCATGCCTACCTGGGGTGCAGACCTCTCAGGCATCGACTTCGACAACATCAAATACTTTGTGCGTTCCACCGAGAAGCAGGCGGCAACGTGGGAAGACCTTCCGGAAGACATCCGGAACACCTACGAAAAGCTGGGTATCCCCGAAGCTGAGCGCAGCCGCTTGGTTTCCGGTGTCGCAGCCCAGTACGAGTCCGAGGTTGTCTACCACCAGATCCGTGAGGACCTGGAAGCCCAGGGTGTCATCTTCCTTGATACTGACACTGCACTGCGCGAGCACCCGGAGATCTTCCAGGAATACTTCGGCACCATCATCCCGGTGGGCGACAACAAGTTCGCCTCATTGAACACGGCTGTATGGTCCGGCGGTTCGTTCGTGTATGTGCCCAAGGGCGTCCACGTGGACATCCCGCTGCAGGCATACTTCCGTATCAACACGGAGAACATGGGCCAGTTCGAGCGCACGCTGATCATTGCCGATGAGGACTCCTACGTTCACTACATCGAAGGCTGCACGGCTCCGATCTACACCTCGGATTCGCTGCACTCGGCTGTTGTGGAGATCATCGTGAAGAAGGGCGCCCGCGTCCGCTACACCACCATCCAGAACTGGTCCACCAACGTGTACAACCTGGTCACCAAGCGCGCCATCTGTGAGGAAGGCGCCACCATGGAGTGGATCGATGGCAACATCGGCTCCAAGGTGACCATGAAGTACCCGGCCGTCTACCTTGTTGGCGAGCACGCCAAGGGTGAGACGTTGTCCATCGCTTTCGCAGGCGAGGGCCAGCACCAGGACACCGGCTCCAAGATGGTGCACATCGCACCGAACACCAAGAGCTCCATCATTTCCAAGTCCGTGGCCCGTGGCGGCGGCCGTGCTGCTTACCGCGGCCTGGTCCAGGTGCGCGAAGGCGCCAAGCACTCGGCCAACACGGTCCGTTGCGACGCCCTCCTGGTGGACACCATTTCCCGTTCGGACACGTACCCGTACATCGATATCCGCGAGGATGACGTTGTCATGGGTCACGAGGCCACCGTTTCACGCGTCAGTGAAGAGCAGCTCTTCTATCTGATGTCCCGCGGAATGCCTGAAGACGAGGCCATGGCCATGATCGTGCGCGGCTTCATCGAGCCGATCGCCCGTGAACTGCCCATGGAATACGCTCTCGAGCTGAACCGCCTGATTGAACTGCAGATGGAAGGGTCCGTCGGTTAACAATGACTGATATCACTACTGAAAAGGCGCGCATCGGCGCGCCCTCGGCCCAGCCGTTTATTAACGGCTTCACCGAGGAAGGCGAGAACCTTTCGCCCGTCAACACCGGAACGAACACCAGCACGACGTCGGAACAGCCTTCGGCGGGTCCCCTCGGCGGCGCTTCGGCCAAGAGCCACTCACATGGCGGCGGCGTAGGCATCCCGGACAGCTCCCGCGCGGGCCGTCTCACCTCGTACAGGCTGGCGGACTTCAAGCCGTTGAACGGCCTTGAGGAAGACTGGCGCTTCACCCCGCTGAAGCGCCTGCGTGGCCTTCACACCGACGTCCTCAACGGTGCAGCCCCGGCTGTCAGCGTCACCGCACCGGCAGGCGTCGTCGTGGAAACCGTTGGCCGCGATGACCAGCGAATCGGCCAGGCGGCCATCCCGGAGGACCTTGTGTCTGCCAACGCCTGGGAGAACTTCGCCGAGGCCACGGTTGTTACCGTACCCGCTGAGTTGCAGGCCGAGAGTGAAGTTTCTGTCCTGATCACCGGTGCCGGCGAGGCACCGTCTGCACAGCACATCGTGATCGTCGCAGAGCGCTTCTCCAAGGCCGTTGTGGTTCTGGATCACCAGGGCTCCGCAGTCGTCTCCGAGAACGTGGAGATCATTGTTGAGGACGGTGCCGAGCTCACCGTTGTCTCCTTGCAGGAATGGGCAGACAACGCAGTTCACGCGTCATCGCAGCAGGCAAAGATTGGCCGCGATGCCAAGTTCAAGCACATCGTGGTCAGCCTTGGCGGCGACCTCGTTCGTGTCACGCCCTCCACGCGCTTCACGGCTCCCGGTGCCGACGTCGAAATGTTCGGCCTCTACTTCGCCGACGCCGGACAGCACCTTGAGCAGCGCCTGTTCGTTGACCACGCAGTGGCCAACTGCAAGTCGCGCGTTCTGTACAAGGGTGCCCTTCAGGGCCGCAACGCCCACAGCGTGTGGGTGGGAGACGTCCTGATCCGCAAGGAAGCAGAAGGCACGGATACTTACGAGGCCAACCGCAACCTGGTCCTCACGGACGGTGCCCGCGCGGACTCAGTTCCCAACCTTGAAATCGAAACCGGTTTGATTGAGGGCGCAGGCCACGCCAGCGCCACCGGACGTTTCGATGACGAGCACCTGTTCTACCTCATGGCCCGCGGCATTCCTGAGAAGGTTGCCCGCCGCCTGGTGGTCCGAGGCTTCCTCAACGAGATCATCCAGCAGATCAAGGTCCCGGCTATCGAAGATCGCCTGACCGCAGCTGTTGAGCGCGAACTCGCCGCGACCGACAACTAAGACAGGCCAGGCAGAGCAACAATGAGTGAAGAAACCAAGGGCGAACTGGTATGCAACGCCAATGACATCCAGGTCAAGCAAGCGCTGCGCGTCCTGATTGATGACTACCCCGTAGCCATCGTCAAGGACTCGATGGGCGAGATCCACGCCATCGCCGATACCTGCTCGCACGCGGACATCTCGTTGTCCGAGGGTGAGGTTGAAGGCTGCGCGATTGAATGCTGGGGACATGGTTCCCAGTTCGACCTCCGCAGTGGACAGCCCCTCCAGCTGCCTGCTTATGACCCCGTCCCGGTTTTCGCCGTCACCATCGACGGAGACGACGTTTACGTGGACGTGACCAACGTTGTGAACGGCGCGTCGGTAGATCACTACTGAGCGCCCAGTACCGCCAGACTTACGAACGGAAAGAAAGAAGAGCATGTCAACTCTTGAAATCAAGGACCTGCACGTCAGCATCGAGACGGAGCAGGGCACCAAGGAGATCCTGAAGGGCGTCAGCCTCACCATCAAGACCGGTGAAACGCACGCCATCATGGGCCCCAACGGCTCGGGCAAATCCACCCTCGCCTCCACCATCGCCGGACACCCGCGCTACAACGTCACCAGCGGCACCATCACGCTGGACGGCGAAGATGTGCTGGAAATGAGCGTCGACGAACGCGCCCGTGCAGGCGTCTTCCTGGCCATGCAGTACCCGGTGGAAGTTCCCGGCGTCACCATGACCAACTTCCTGCGCACCGCCAAGACCGCAATCGACGGCGAAGCACCCGCCCTGCGTACTTGGACCAAGGACGTCAAGGCCGCCATGCAGCAGCTCCGTATCGACGCCGACTTCGCACAGCGCAACGTCAACGAAGGCTTCTCCGGTGGTGAGAAGAAGCGTGTTGAAATCCTTCAGCTCGAACTCTTCAAGCCCAAGTTCGCCATCCTCGACGAGACCGACTCCGGCCTTGACGTGGATGCTTTGAAGGTTGTCTCCGAGGGCGTCAACCGCGCCCATGAAGAGGGCAACATGGGCACCTTGCTCATCACCCACTACACACGCATCCTGCGCTACATCAAGCCGGACTTCGTTCACGTGTTCGTTGACGGCAAGGTTGTTGAAGAGGGCGGCCCGGAGCTCGCAGACCGTCTCGAAGACGAGGGCTACGACCGCTACGCTCCAGGCGCCGGCGTTGCCGTTGCTCCTGCAGTGCAGGCCTAGTTAGGATCGTTCCATGACCGAAATCAACACGGCGCGAACCAGCCTCGAGGACGTCGAGGAAGCGCTCAAGGACGTCATTGACCCGGAACTCGGGGTCAACATTGTGGACTTGGGCCTTCTTTACGGACTCAAGTACTCTGACGACGACGGCGCGCTCCTGATCGACATGACACTGACCACTGCGGCTTGCCCGCTGACGGACGTGCTTGAAGAGCAGGTGGGCAAGTCCTTGGACGGAGTGGTTGATGAATGGCGCCTGAATTGGGTATGGATGCCGCCATGGGGTCCTGAGCGGATCACCGATGACGGCAAGGACCAGATGAGGGCCCTCGGCTTCAACATCTGATCAGCTTTCGCCTGCTCAGCGGGAAAAGGAAGGGTTCCGGGTACATCACCCGGAATCCTTCCTTTTTGTTGTACTGCTTTATGACGTGCTGCTGTTTTCGTCTTGCCTTAGGGCGCAGCCACACCGAAGGTGTCGCACTTGTTGATATCGCCCGTGGTGTACCCCTGGTAGAACCATTTCTGCCGTTGAGCGCTTGAGCCGTGCGTCCATGACTCAGGTGAGACCCGGCCCGTCGCAGCTTCCTGGATGCGGTCGTCTCCGACGGCGGACGCGGCGGAGAGCGCATCCTGCAGGTCCTGCTCGGTCAGGGGATCAAGGAAAGGTCTGCCGCTGGCGTCCGTCTGAGTCGTAGCGTGCCGGACCCACAAACCCGCGTAGCAGTCAGCCTGTAGTTCCACCCGGACGGCTCCTGATTGAGGCCCTTGAGGGTCCTGCTGTGCTTGGTCGAGGTTGCCGAGAATGTTTTGGACATGGTGTCCGAACTCGTGGGCCACCACGTACTCTTGCGCCAGCGGTCCTCCGGAAGAACCAAAGCGGGTCACCAGGTCATCGAAGAAGCCGGGGTCGAAATACGCTTTCACATCAGCAGGACAGTAGAAAGGGCCAACGGCAGTGGTGGCGGTCCCGCAACCTGTAGTGGTGGCTGAATCAAAGATGACAGTGCCGGGCCGTGTGTATTTCACGTTGTAGTCCGCCAGGTAATCAGGCCAGAACGCATTGAGGCTGTTCACCGTGCCGGTGATCCGGCAATCCAGCCGCTTGTCTGCGTCGGCTCCGGTCTGGCATTCCTGAACGCCTCCTGCTCCGGCGCTGCCACCTTCGACGGCGGGTGGCTGGCCTCCGCCCCCGGTCAGGTCCCCGAGGATGTTGGGATTGATACCGAAGAGTGCCAGCAGCAGCACCACTATGCCACCGCCAATGCCACCACCGATCTTGGTGCCGCGGCCCATACCTCCGCCACGTCGGTCTTCCACTTGCGAGGGGTCCAGCTGCGCGCCGTCATTGAAACTCATACAGTCAGAATAGACGTCACTTTTGGTGCCTGGTGCCGGACACTGCCGTAAAATTGTTTGGATGCCTTTCCTGGATAAACTTCAGCTCTGGGCCGAGGAGCGCCCCCACGACACCGCCGTCGTTGTGGGCAGCGACCGGCTCACCTGGGCGGGACTCCGCGACGCCGCAGCAGGCCTTGTTGGGGTCTCCGCTGCCACCACAGTCCTTGCCGAGCCCAACTCTGTTAGCTTCGTGGAGCACTACGCGGCCGCGGTGGCAGGGGAGCGGCGCTGCGCTGTGCTGGACCCCGAATGGCCTGCCCCCATGATCGAAGAAGTTTCCTCACGCATCCTGGGCACCCACACGCCAGCCGAGGCCGAACTGGTGGACGGGGACCCGTCAAGCACTTTCCTGGTGGGTCTCACCTCCGGAACCACGTCCGTCCCCAAAGCCTTCACCAGGTCCCGCCGTTCCTGGCAAGTGTCCTTCGATGCGTCCATCGGGTTTTTTGGCCTCTCACAGGATGACCGGACCCTTGCGCCGGGTCCCCTGTCGGCCAGCCTGAACTTGTACGCCCTCTCGGAGTGCCTGTATGCCGGTGCAGCTTTTCACACCTTTGAAGCCTTCGACGTCGGCGCCGCCCATGCTGCCATCAGTCACGACGGCATTACCCGCCTGGTCCTGGCGCCCACCGCGCTTAGATTGCTCAGCGAGCGGGGACTGGCAGGGGACGTTGATGCTTCCGGCATCCGCAGTATTATCTGTGCCGGCTCAAAGTTGGACGCCCGGACGTTGGAGGCAGCCCGGCGGTGGGCACCCCGTGCGGCCATCTACGAGTACTACGGCGCCTCGGAGTTGAGTTTCGTTTCCGGTACCCGCCTGGCCGCCGGTGAGCCGTTGGACGCTGGCGGGACCGGCATTGGGTTGCCTTTTCCGGGGGTTGAAGTGACCATACGTGACGACGCCGGCAGCCCTCTCCGGGACGGGGAACACGGGAATATCAGCGTTCGCAGCGGGATGGTCAGCAACGGCTACCTGTGGGGCGACGATGGGCAGGCCCTGCGGTGCCTTGATGGGTGGTACACCGTGGGGGATCAGGGCTTTCTGGAGAACGGCACCCTTCACATCCTTGGACGGCGCTCGGACATGATCATCACCTCGGGAAAGAACGTCTACCCGCATGAGGTTGAGCTGGCCGTTGCTTCCGTGCCGGGTGTGGAAGGGGCGGTTGCTGCCGGAGTGCCGGATGACATCCGCGGTCACAAGGTGATCGCCGGCGTCGTTCCTGCCTGTGGTGCGATCACCGCCACCCAGCTCCGCACAGGCCTGGATGGCCTGCTGGCGCGCGACAAATGGCCGTTGCAGTACTACGTGTTGTCAGAGCTGCCCATGACAGACCGTGGCAAGGTCAGCCGAAAGGTGCTCCTGGACTGGATCAAGAACCACGACCCCCGGGCGCGAGCCCTTGGATAGCCACAAGCCCTTGGATAGCGGGACCGGCTCAGCCCGAGGGTTCGACGAATCCCGCCAGCCTGTCATTATTGCCGCGCTCCGATCTCCTATTTGCCGTGCCAACGGTCAGTTGAAGCAGTTACGTGCTGCCGACCTCCTGGCACCCGTGCTGGCTTCCCTGGTTGAAAGGGCTGGCGTGGACCTGGCGGAGGTGGACGATGTCATTGTGGGCAATGCTGTGGGCGGCGGCGGGAATGTTGCCAGGTTCGCAGCTCTCCAGGCCGGTTTGCCCATCAGCGTTCCGGGCATCACCGTTGACCGGCAATGCGGTTCCGGCTTGGACGCCATCGCGTTGGCATCCAGGTTGGTGGCAGCCGGTGGTGACCCCCTGTATTTGGCCGGCGGCGTTGAAAGCATCAGTACCGCTCCGGCCCGGGCCAACAGAACCGACGACGGCGAACTCGACTTCTACTCGAGGGCCAGCTTTGTGCCGCCGCAGTTCGGCGACCCGGACATGGGTGTTGCGGCGGAGAACGTCGCCCGCGAATTCGGCGTGACACGTCAGAGGCAGGACGATTACGCGCTCCGGAGCCATCTCCGTGCCGTTGAAGCTGCCAGGACGGGGCTCTTTGAGGATGAAATTGTTCCGCTCAGGAGCAAGGGGAAACAGGTGGCGCTGGACGATGGTCCCCGAGCTTCACTGCGGGCCCCGCTGATGGCGAGGTTCCCAGCAGCATTCGTGGCGGGCGGATCGGTCACGGCAGCAAACTCATGCTTTGACGCGGACGCAGCGTCCGCCGTCGTCATGACGTCCCTGAAACGGGCACGCGCTCTGGGCGCGACGCACGGGATGCTGGTGCTGGGGTGCGACACCGTAGGCGTTGATCCGGAATTTCTTGGCATAGGGGCAGCCCACGCGGCCAAGCGGCTCCTGGACCGCCATGGTGTGGACGCAGATGACATTGATCTGGTGGAGTTCAATGAGGCATTCGCCTCCCAAACCATCGCATGCCTGGAGTATCTGGGCGTAGAGCCTGAGAAAGCCAACCTTGATGGCGGCGCGCTTGCCTTGGGTCATGGCTACGGAGCTTCGGGAGCGGTCCTGGTGACGAGGTTGATGGCTCAAGCGCGCCGCAGCTACGCAGAGCGGGGCGAGAGTTTGCTGGCATTGGCCATGATCAGTATTGCCGGGGGCATGGGAACCGCAGCGCTCTTTCAGTACGCCAAGCTCTAGCCCCCGCGCCGGTTTAGTCCCTCTCCGGTTCGCCCAATCCGCGGGCCGCCAAAGCATCACCGGTTTGGCGTGCATACGCAACAGTGGTGATGAAGACAGGGAGAACCAGTGCGCGGGGATTGCGTTCAAGCCCGCGTGCCCGCGCTGAGTCCCTTACGTCAGAGAAGGCACCGGCTATGAAGGGAATGCTCCTGAGCATCACTGCGATGGTCAAAGCGAATCGTTCAGGATCGGCACCGAAACGCCGGAACGGTTTTGCCAACGCCACCACGCCGTCCAGCAGATCCTGCACGGGAGTAGTTGCGGTGAGGACCGAAGCTGCCACTACGCAGACCAGCACATTCAACACGATGCGTGACGCGGTGGGCCCGCCGAGTTGCCACCATTGGAAGAGTCCGATGACCAGCAGGATGGGCGCCACCAACCAAATGGCCCTCAGCAGGCGGCCGAAACCGGCTCCCGTCAGCATGAATAATCCACACATGACGGCGAAGATCACCAGCGACACGGCCCAGTCCACAATGAGGAAAGACGCCGCTCCGCAGGCTGCTACAACCAGAAATTTCAGCCACAGTGGAGTGCGGTGGATGATCGAATGTCCACGGACGTAATTCGCAATCAGGAAGCCATGCCCTCTCACCTGGACACATCGCCCAAGCCGGCACCGGGCAGGGGAGCCGCGCAAAGCTCGCGGTAACGGGCGACGCCCTCAGCAGCGCCGCCGTCGAACACGATGCGGCCGGCCTCCACTACCAGCACCCTGTCCATGTCCAAGGCCAAGTCGAGATCGTGCGTGGACATGATGACTTGTTGATCCAGGCCAGCGACTGTGCGGCGCAGGAGTTCGCGGTTCCGGAGATCCAGGAGGGTGGACGGTTCGTCGAGAACCAGGACCGTGGGATCCACTGCAAGGACTGCGGCCAAGGCCAGTAGCTGCCTTTCACCACCGGACAGTTCATAGATGCTTTGATCGGCCAGATGCAGCAGGCCGAAGCGATCCAAGACGGCTTCGGCCCGGGCCGCGCGCTCCTTGGAGTTCTTGATTGAACGGCGCAGGGAAAGCTCAACGTCCTCCCGCCCCGTGGGCATGACCAGCTGGGACAGGGGATCGGTAAAAACAAAACCTACATTGCCCCGCACACGGCGGACGTCGGCAAGAGTGTCATCTCCGTGGACTACTACCGTGCCTTCGCTCGGTTCAACCAAGCCATTCACGAGCCGCAGCAGCGTGGACTTCCCTGAGCCGTTGGCGCCGATGACTCCGATCCTGCGTTCTGTGAGGTCCAGGGAAAAATGGTGCAGCAGGGTTTTGGGGGTGTCACTGCCATCGACTGCGACACGCACCGAAACCCTGCTGAAACTGATGGAATTCATGGAGTGATTGTTCCCGCTTACTTGACCCGGCGTACCAAGACATCCGGGAAGGCTTTGTGGATTGCCACGGCGATGATCACGGCCAGGACGTTCTTAATGATATCGCCGGGGACGAAGGGGAGGTCTGCGAGGAAGGCCTTGGTGAAATCCAACTTGGCATTGACCATCATGCCCAGGACGCCGAGGGCGTGAATAACTACGATGCTGCTCACCATCGTCGCTGCGAAGAGCCACAGCGCACGGAACTTGACCGTCCTGCGGATGACCACTGATGCCAGGTAGCCGGTCGCGGCTGCCGCCAGCGGGAACGCAATGATGTAACCGGCGGAGGGCGTGGCAAGGATGCCCAAACCGCTGCGGCCGCCACTGAAGATCGGCAGGCCGGCGAAGCCGAGCAACACGTAAAGCCCGACGGCGGCGAAACCGCGCCCGGCTCCGAGCACCAGTCCACTGAGCATCACCGTCAACGTCACCAAAGTGATGGGAACCCCAAGGGCACCTACCGGGATGCCCGGGACGATCGCCGAGGCCGCTACGAGGGCAGCGAAAACTGCGATGAGGCCCAGGTCTGTGGCGTTCCAGCGTTTTCGCGAGGACGCGGTTCGCTGCGGTGTGGCAGCGGAAGTGGAAGAATTGGTCTGGCTCATGACGGTCCTATCGGGTGTAATGCGATGCGATGAATGTTCTTGTTTCCCCTGTTGTCGAGAGTACGGAGGGAACGGATTCGGAATTTTGGAGTCTTTCCACAACACTGACCCGGAATTCTTTGGCCGTCAGCACAGTTTCCTGCTGGAAGGCCCGATGTCAGGCCGTGGCCTTGGTACCGGTAGACTTGAACAGGCTGTTCTCACGGCCGTCCCCGCCGCACTTATTGGACCCACCGGTCCCCGCGAGCGTTCCCCATTGAAAGGCATCACCCGAATTGATTACCGTCCAGGACCTCGAACTCCGCGCCGGCGCACGCCTGCTCATGGACCAGGTCAACTTCAGGGTGGACAAAGGGGACAAGATTGGACTCGTCGGACGTAACGGTGCCGGCAAAACCACCCTTACCCGGGTCCTCGCCGGCGAAGGGCTCCCCGCAGGCGGTAAGGTCACCCGCAGCGGTGAGATCGGCTACCTTCCGCAGGATCCACGGACTCCGGACATGGAACAGCTCGCCCGGGACCGCATCCTTTCGGCCCGCGGCCTGGATGTGGTGGTGGGCAAGCTGAAGAAGGCCCACGAGGATATGGCAAGCGATGACGCGGCCGTCCAGCGTAAAGCCATGAATCGCTATGACCGCCTGGAGGCCGAGTTTCTCTCAGGCGGTGGCTACGCAGCGGAAGCTGAAGCTGCTGCGATCTCCTCCAACCTTGCGTTGCCGGATCGCCTCCTCAACCAGCCGCTCAAGACCCTTTCCGGTGGCCAGCGCCGCCGTGTGGAGTTGGCGCGCATCCTGTACTCCGACGCCGAGACCCTGCTCTTGGACGAACCCACCAACCACCTCGACGCCGACTCCATCACGTGGTTGCGCGACTTCCTCAAGAACCACCAGGGTGGCCTGATCGTGATCAGCCACGACACGGACTTGCTCGAGGCGACGGTGAACAAAGTGTTCCTGTTGGATGCCAACCGCGCCCAGATCGACTACTACAACATGGACTGGAAGCGCTACTTGCTCCAGCGCGAAACAGACGAGCGCGCCCGGAAGCGCGAGAGGGCCAACGCCGAGAAGAAGGCCCAGGTCCTGATTGACCAAGCCAATAAGATGCGCGCCAAGGCCACCAAGGCCGTGGCTGCCCAGAACATGGCCAAGCGTGCTGAGCGGCTTCTGAGTGGCTTGGAAGCAGTGCGCGAAAACGATCGCGTAGCCGCACTGCGGTTCCCGGATCCCTCACCCTGCGGCAAGACCCCCTTGACCGCGGAAGGTCTGAGCAAGTCCTACGGTTCGCTGGAGATTTTCACCGACGTGGATCTGGCAATCGACCGTGGGTCCAAAGTGGTCATCCTCGGCCTCAACGGTGCCGGAAAAACCACCCTCCTGCGCATGCTCGCCGGTGTGGATAAGCCGGATACCGGCGACATCATCCCCGGCCACGGCCTCAAGGTGGGCTACTACGCCCAGGAGCATGAGACGCTCGACGTCGACCGCACGGTCCTCGAAAACATGCGGTCATCGGCTCCTGACATGAAAGACGCCGAAGTCCGCGGAATCCTGGGTTCGTTCCTGTTCTCCGGCGACGACGTGGACAAGCCCGCCGGCGTCCTCTCCGGCGGTGAAAAGACACGCCTGGCTCTGGCCACCATTGTGGCTTCCAGCGCCAACGTGCTGCTCCTTGACGAGCCCACCAACAACCTGGACCCTGCCAGCCGCGCAGAAATCCTGGGGGCGCTCAAGAACTACAGTGGCGCCGTCGTCATGGTCAGCCACGATGAAGGTGCCGTGTCAGCACTGAACCCGGAGCGCGTTGTGCTGCTCCCGGACGGTGTTGAAGACCACTGGAACGAGGACTACCTGGATCTCATCACGCTGGCGTAAGACTCGCTTGGCGGACCGCTGCGCGGCGCGCATGATCTGCCGCGTGCTCGCGATTGGATCACCCCCCGCAGGCTGATGCAGCTAACGGACTTGGAGTTCCTCAGCGTTGGTGATGGTCTTTAGTTCCTCGTAGCTGATGGAGAACATCGAGTTGTGATCTCCTGCGCCGGCCCAGAGGACCGGGTGCGCCACGAGTGAGACGTCCAGAAGCGTCCTGATCTTTCGGGGATGGCCCACTGGCGCTACTCCGCCTACTTCCTGGCCTGTGTGTTCCAGCACGAAGTCGGGTTTTGCGCGGCGGATCTTGCCGGTCCCCAGTTTCTCCGCCACAAGCCCCGTGTCCACCTTCGCCGCACCGCTGGCGAGGATGAGCAGGGGCTCGCCATCGAGTTCGAAAATCAGGCTGTTAGTGATCGCCGCTACATCGCAGCCCAGCGCCAATGCTGCGGCGGCCGCTGTAGGGACCTTGTCCTCGAAGGTCCGGACGGTGTCCTCGGCGCCGGCGGCGGTCAATGCGGACCGGACGTTGAGCACCGGATCGTGAACCGGATCAGTAGCCTTGTGCATCCAGAATTGCGTCTTCCTCTTCCTCGGACGTGGGACGTTTATTCTTCCGGGGAGCCGGCGCGCGTTTCTTGGGCGTGCCGCCTGCCGAGATGATCTGCTCGTCCTCTTCGTCTTCGGCATCGATGGCTGCGTTGCGGGCTTGTTGCCGTGCAGCGTATCCGAAGCCGATGAACATCAGGACTCCGAAAGCGAACCACTGCAGGGAGTAGGAGAGGTGCGTGCCCTCTTCAGTCGCTGGCTTGGGGAAGGGCGTGGGCATGGGCTGCACCGCAGGGCTTTCGCTGGCCAACTGTCCGTATGCACCTGTGGCGATTGGATAGGGGAGTTCTCCTGCGAAACTTGCGAGGTCGATGGAGGCCAGTTGGCCATCCACAGCGCCACGGTCCAGCTTGGGTTCGGCGGGCTTGAGGCGTGCCACCACAGTGATCTCGCCCACCGGAGGAGCAGGGATGACGTCAGGACGGCCTGGTGTGTTGTTGCCGATGGGCAGCCACCCGCGGTCGATCACTACGGCTTCTCCTGTAGTCAGCCTGAAAGGAACCACGACGTCGTAGCCTGGCTGGCCGTTCAACGGCCGGTTGCGCACAACCCGCTGCCCCTCGAGGTCGTAGCTGCCGCGCAGTTCAACCTGCGTCCATTCCCGCTCAGGGTCCAAGGCATTGAACTCGTCCTTGATCTCCGCGTAGGGCACCGGGGTGGCCGAGTAGTTACTCACCACGCGATTGATTTCCGCCAGCGTCTCAGCCCTGCGGTCCATCTGCCAGCGCCCCAGGAAAACGCAGGCTGTGGCGAAAATAACAGCCAGCACGAAGTACCCCAGCCATTTGCTGGAGAACAGAAAACGGTACATTCAGCCGGCCTCATTCACTGTTGCATCATTGGCCGCGAACGGCAGTGTTTCTTTCCAGAGCCCACGCGTCTGCAGGTAATCCTCAAGCCAGTCCCGGTGTTCGCTGCACGAAAGCCACACCTTGCGGCGGTCCGGGGTGTGGATGCGGGGATTGTTCCACAGAAGTTGCCACTGCGCGCCGGCCCGGCAACCTTTCCGGGAGCACAACGCCGGCCCGGTGGCGCGTTCGGAATCCCGGCCGGCCGAACTTGTGCCGCCGAGGTTGAAGATGTTCATGAAGCCGCCCGTTCGTCGCCGGGATCTCCGGCATCGCTTGCAAGACCCGTGCCAGGGTCAGATGGTTCGTCTGGTGCTTCGTCATCCACCAGTTCGCCTTGGAGCACTGTTGGCGCGTCCACAGAAGGTTCTTCAGGCTCAGGGGAACGTTCTATTTCAGGGACGGCCACGTAATCCAGCAAGGACTCGCTATGGTCCTCGGCTTTGTCGTTGCCGTTCGCTATGACCACCGCAATCCACGGCAGGAAGACAGCACCCGCGATCGCAATGATCTTGAACCAGCCGTCAACCACGAAAATCAGGACGATACAGACCATGCGGATACCCATGGCTACGGCGTACTTGATCATGCGATCACGCATGTCTTCGGAGTGCGCGGCAGCGGCATCTGTGATGCTGTGGACTTCGGGGTCGCCGGAAACAGCGTCCGGTTCCCCGGGCACTTGCTGCAGGGGACTGTTTTCTCGTGTCACAACTGAATCATCACGCTCCAAAGGCCTTCCTCAATTCTCTCACCAAGGCCCTAACCGCCCAAACCACGTTGATGGCCGGTTACCCGCGGGTTGCACCAGGCTGCAGATAGGATCAACACAGGAAAATCCCTCTCTCATAGCGGCATGGCATTGCCGCGGAACCTGGAGCGAAAGTATGTCTGAAGCAGTATCCACCGGCCGCAGCGTTCTTATTACCGGCGGCAACCGGGGCATCGGCCTCGCCATTGCCGAGTCCTTCCTTGCCAACGGCGACAAGGTTGCCGTCACCTACCGAAGTGAATCAGAACTGCCTGAGGGCATCCTGGGGGTGAAGGCCGATGTCACGGACGAGGCATCAATTGACGCTGCCTTCAAGATCGTCGAAGAGGCCCACGGGCCGGTGGAGGTGCTGGTTGCCAACGCTGGCATCACCAAAGACACGCTGCTGTTGCGAATGAGCGAGGACGACTTCACGTCAGTTCTGGACACCAACCTCACCGGCGCCTTTCGAGTCATCAAGCGCGCCTCGAAGGGCATGATCCGCTTGAGGAAGGGCCGCGTTGTCCTCATTTCCTCCGTCTCCGGCCTTTACGGCGCTCCCGGACAGATCAACTACTCCGCTTCCAAGGCAGGCATGGTGGGCATCGCCCGCTCCCTGACGCGTGAACTCGGCAGCCGCGGCATCACGGCCAACGTCGTTGCTCCCGGTTTCATCAACACAGACATGACTGCCGAATTGCCGGAGGATACCCAGAAGTCCTACCTGGCCAATGTTCCGGCCGGACGCTTCGCCGAAGCCTCCGAGGTAGCCAACGTTGTGCGCTGGGTTGCGAGTGACGAAGCCGCGTACATTTCCGGCGCCGTTATTCCGGTGGATGGCGGCTTGGGGATGGGCCACTAGGCAACTAGCTTGCAGAGCAGTTTTTGTGCGGGCCCGACAACGGATTTCTGACATGCCGCTGGCATGATGGAACCCGAGCCCATGGAATTTGGATGAAGTGAACAAAAGGAGCACGAATGGGAACGCTGGATAACAAGACTGCAATCGTCACGGGATCCTCCCGTGGAATCGGCGCCGAAGTTGCCAAGATCCTCGCCGGCCAGGGTGCCGCCGTCGTGGTCAACTACCGCCAGAAGGCCCCTCGCGCCAATAAGGTAGTTGCCGGGATCCAAGCAGCGGGTGGTCGTGCTGCCGCGGTCGGCGCAGACCTCACTACCGATGAAGGTGTTCACGCACTGGCAAGCACCGCCATGGAGGAATTCGGCTCCCTGGATATCCTGGTCCTCAACGCCTCCGGCGGGATGGAATCCGGCATGGAGGAAGGCTACGCACTCAAACTGAACCGCGATGCCCAGGTCAACATGCTCAATGCGGCAGTTCCCCTTATGCCCGAAGGCTCCCGGGTGGTCTTTGTAACCAGCCACCAGGCGCACTTTGTGGAGACCGTGCCCACCATGCCCGAGTACGAGCCTGTGGCGAAGAGCAAGCGCGCCGGTGAGGACGCCCTGCGCGCCCTTCTGCCCAACCTTGCAGACAAGGGCATCTCACTGGTGGTTGTATCCGGCGACATGATTGAGGGCACCGTTACGGCCACCTTGCTTGATCGCTCCAATCCAGGAGCCATCGAAGCGCGCCGCGCAGAAGCCGGGAAGCTGTACTCCGTAGAGGAGTTTGCTGCCGAGGTTGCCAAAATGGTGACCGCCGACGTCGAATCCGGCCACACTGAATACGTGGGCGGAGCCGACTACTTCGACAAGACGGCCGAGTAGCCGGCACACACCTTCAGCAGCGGCCCGGGACATGAGTCCCGGGCCGCTGCTGTTTCTCCAGCCCTGGGCCATCGAAAATGACAATTTCATAAATTATTCCAATTTTCGCGTCACGAATTGCGAATTGTTGTTCTACTTATGCCGCTTTGCATTAAGGGAATTCATCTGATTGACTCTCAAAGGCGCCCTCGTCCTTGATTACCAGACGGCAGCCCAATCCCGGGTGGGGAGTTTATGCCGCATCGGCCACCTTAGGCAGCAGATGGAAGCTTCAGGGTTGACGCAGGGGCGATTTTTATCCCTTTGCATTAGGAGCTTTCTTTGGACCTGTTATTGCACGCAGATGATATTCATGCCTCGTATGAACATCGGCGAATCCTCAAGGGCGTCGGGCTCTCGGTGCGACGCGGCGAGATACTGGGTTTAATCGGAACCAACGGAGCTGGAAAAACCACTCTGATGGGAGTGGTGGCCGGCTCGCATCAACACGACGCCGGGCTGATGACGCTCGCGGGGGAAAAGTACCGGCCGGAAACCGTTGAGGAAGCGCAAGCGTGCGGCGTCGGACTCATTCCGCAGAACTTCAGGATCGACCCCCAGCTAACCATTGCAAGCGCTATTTTTCGTGGAACTTTTCAAGCAGCCAAGCCCCACGCCGAACTCCGCGACCAAGCAAGCAAGCTGATACGGGACATCGGCGTCAGCTTGGATCCCGACACCAAGGTTGGTTCGCTCATTCGTGCCGAGCAAGCCCTCGTGGAGGTCCTGAGGATGGTTGCCGAAGAGGCCCAGCTGGTCATCATGGACGAGGTTGCCGCCTCGCTTCCGGACCATGACGTCGCCGTGCTGCATCAGGTGCTGCGCATGCTGGTCAGGCAGGGACGGGCCATCATCTACATCACGCATCGCCTGGATGAGGTCCGATCCATTGGGCACCGCATAGCTGTCCTTCGGGAAGGCCGGGTGCACAAAATTCTGGAAGCCAGCCATACCGACGTTGACGAACTTGCCTTCCTGTTGCTTCAGCACGAGCTGGAGGGCAGCCCCAGGCCCAGCGACCCCGCCGAGGGGGATGAGGTCCTGCGGGTAGTGAGCCTCAGTACGGGGGACAGGGTTCGGGACGTTACCTTCAACGTGGCCAAGGGCGAAATTTTTGGTTTGGTGGGAACGCATCGCTCGGGCGTCTACGAGTTGGTCGAAGCCCTGGCCGGCGTCCGCCCCAGTACCTCTGGGCAGATCCTGATGCACGGTCAAGAAGCGAAGATTCGGACCGTCCAGGATGCCCGACGTCTGAACATCGGCTATCTTTCCGACACTGTGAACGATGGCGAGGCTACGGGGACCATCGTTGAGGGCCTTCAGCGAAGTGGTGAAGAAGGGGAGCCGAGTCTTCGGGACGAGATCACACAGCTTCGTGGAGTTGCCGACCTCGTTCAACGCATGCGCATCAGCACTACCAACATCCATGGCAACCTCAGCACGCTTTCCGGCGGCGACCGCCAGAAAGTGCAGCTTGCCAAATGGATGACCACAGGTTGTGACCTCTTGATCCTCAGCCATCCGAGCCGCGGAATCGACATCGGCGCAAAGGAAGCCGTCTATCAGATGCTCAAGGAGCTCAGCCAGACAGGCGTAGCCGTCATACTCCTGTCCTCTGACTTGTCCGAACTGATCAGCTGGTGCCACCGGGTGGGCGTAATGCGCGACGGCGAACTTGTCACTATTGAAGCCAATGCCAATACCAATGAGGACGTCCTGGTGCACCATATGCTGGGTGTGAAGTTCGAATCGGGCCGCAGCGAGGCCCGCCGCGTGAGGACTTGACGTCTTGCATTCCCGAGACGGGAAAGGGGCGGTGGCGCATCATGCGCCACCGCCCCTTCGCCTTTACACCGGAAATCAGATGGTGATGTCCTTGGCCAGATTCTTGAGCTTGTGCCGGGCCAGCGCCAGGTTTGCGTAGGTACGGTCAAGCACCAGGTAGACGAAAAGGCCCTTGGATGCCGTTGAGTTCAGCACATTGATGAGGTGGTACTGGGTACCCAGGGTAATAAGAATGTCTTCGATGTCGCTGTCAAGACTTAAGTCGGCCATGGTCCGCAACTTGGCGCTCACCACGTTTGAGTTGCCCGCAGCAGCAACGCCGAGGTCGAAACCGGGATTTCCACCCTGGGCCAAGGCCATGCCGCTGGAGTAGTCCACCACCGCAGCACCAGTGGATCCTTCGATGGCCAGCAGTTGCTTAATAGCTTCGTCCAGTGTGCTCATATCGGGTTGTTCCTGTTCTGTTGAGTAATCAGCAGTGCTCGTGACGTTGGCAATTCGGGTCGGGTCATCTCCGTAGAGATCCAGGTGGAGAATCTCGTGGAAGGGTGATGGATACCCGTCAGGCTCGCCTTGGCCGGAGGCAGTCACTTCGAATCCTTCGTCGCGTTTCCACCATTTCCATGTACGCTCCGAACGATTCACTTCCTGCCCTCGCATTTCGTCATTCCTGACTGCCGCTTACTATGCGGAGATATTGATAATGGTCTTCACATTACACAACTTTTACCTCAACAGAACAAAAATCTATTGCAGTCCAGGCCAGGAATGAACCCATCAACAAATGAGCGAAAAATTAATTAATTCTTGCTGTTTTCGCGTCACGAAATTGGCTTTACTGACACACAGTTGCATTCCTACTTCGAGTGGACGTGCTGCAGCCTCCGGGTACGCGAAAGCACCGGCGGGTAACCGCGCCGGTGCTTTGGCGAGAGGAAATATGGTGACGTCAGGCTGCGACGCCGTGGGTTCAGACGTTGGCTATGTGCCGGACGGCGTCCAGATACGGCATGGTAATCACAGCGTCGGCCACCGCACGGACAGCAGGTTTTGCATTGAAGGCGACTCCGATGCCGGCAGCACTGAGCATGTCCAGGTCATTGGCACCGTCACCCACCGCAATAGTGTGCTCAAGGCTGATTCCTTCAGCGGCCGCCCACTCGCGCAAGTACTTTTCCTTGGCTGCTCTATCGATGACCGCACCCAGCACCTTACCGGTCAACGCGCCGTCGACGATTTCAAGCTCGTTGGCGATCCAGTAGTCCAAGCCGAGTTCATCAGCGATAGGACCCAGGATTTGGTTGAATCCTCCGGAGACAACCGCCACCACATGGCCTGCCTTCTTGAAGGCCGCCACAAGTTCTGCCGCGCCCAGGCTGAGGCGCACCTCCTGGCGAACAGAATCGACGACGGCGGCAGGCAGGCCCGCAAGGACGGCAACACGGGCGTGGAGGCTCTGGGCAAAGTCCAACTCGCCACGCATTGCAGCTTCGGTAACGGCAGCGACTTCCTCGCGTTTGCCTGCGTGCGCTGCCAGCAGTTCGATGACTTCTTGTTGTATCAGCGTGGAATCAACATCCATGATCAAGAGCTTCCGGGCGGCTTCGCGCAGGGCTTCAGGCACTATGGCTGTATCAACCCCTGCTTCTGCGGCCTCTGCCACCAGCCGCCGCAGGGTCCTGAGCTCCGTATCCGTCCCCACCGTGAGACCGGCCGTGTGTACTCCGAAGCGCTCGTCTCCACCATGTGATTCCGATGACACTGCCGCGCCGGCTTCGGCCAGCGTCTTCCGCACATTGTCGAGGGATTCGGGGGACAAGTTCACGCCATAGCTGACTGCAGCCAAGTTCGAAGTCATGGCCCCAATCCTACTGAGGGCGCCGCACGCGCCCGAATTCGTTTCGCGATACAAAGCCTGCACCGCCACCGGTTATCAGTCATATGGATTTTTGTCCTAGTGTCTACTGCTATGAGTGATGTTCTGGAATTGGCTTCCGTCAGCGTTGTCCGAGGCAAGAAGACCCTGCTGGACAAGGTTGACTGGCAGGTCAACGAAGGCGAACGCTGGGTCATCCTGGGACCCAATGGAGCCGGTAAAACCACCCTCCTCCAGATTGCCGCCGCCCGCCTGCACCCAAGCAGTGGCAAGGCCGGGATCCTCGATGAGACCCTGGGCCGCGTGGACGTGTTTGAGCTGCGGCCCCGGATCGGACTTTCCTCGGCAGCACTTGCCAACCAGATCCCCGAACACGAGAACGTTTTGAACGTCGTGGTCACAGCTGCCTATGGCGTCACCGGCCGCTGGCGTGAGGGCTACGAACGCGACGACGAACGCCGCGCCTTCGCTTTGCTCAACGACTGGGGGATGGGCCCCCTCTTGAACCGCACCTTTGCCACCCTGTCCGAGGGTGAGCGCAAGCGCGTCCAGATTGCCCGTGCACTGATGACCGACCCCGAGCTTCTGCTGCTCGACGAACCCGCAGCAGGCCTCGACTTGGGTGGCCGTGAAGAATTGGTTCATAAGCTGGGCGAACTCGCCAGTGACGAAGCAGCGCCTGCCATGGTCCTTGTTACCCATCACCTTGAGGAAGTGCCGCCGGGATTCACGCATGCCATGCTGCTCCGCGAAGGCGGAGTGGTCGCTGCCGGCACCATCAAGGAAGTCCTCACCGACGAGCACCTCAGCAACACCTTCGGCCTTGCCCTGGATGTTTCTGAAAACGCCGGCCGCTACACGGCCACTGCCCGACGCTAGGCGGGGTTCGGTAACTTACTGTGGAGATTCTTAGCAGCATCCTGATCTTTTTCGCGGGCTTGTGGGCCGGTACCATCAATGCCGTAGTCGGCTCCGGCACACTGGTGACGTTCCCCGTGCTCATAGCACTGGGCGTGACACCGGTTGTCGCGTCCATGAGCAACGCCATGGGCCTGGTGGCTGGAACGGCCGCAGGGGCATGGGGCTATCGGCGTGAGTTGGCAGGCAGGGGAAGGCAGCTGATGAAGCTGCTTCCGGCCTCCCTGCTGGGCGGCATCACGGGCGCATGGCTTTTGCTGCATCTGCCGGAGAAGGTCTTCCATTACGTGGCCCCCGTCCTCTTGGTGCTGGCCCTCCTGATGGTGCTGTTCCAGCCCAAGCTGCAGGCTTGGGTTCGCAGCCGGGAACAGAACCCCGAGCATGCCATCCGGGACCGGAGCCATGGCGTTCTCCTGGTGGTCCTGGTCTACTTCGCCGGTGTCTACGGCGGCTACTTCGTGGCTGCACAAGGGATCCTGCTGGTGGGGATTCTGGGTGTGTTCCTCTCCGGGACCATGCAAAATGCCAACGCCATGAAGAACTTCCTGGTGCTGGGCGTGAACATGGTGGCTGCCATTTCGTACCTGATCTTCGCCTTTGACCGCATCAACTGGCTGGTAGTCCTGCTCATCGCCGTAAGCTCCACCATCGGGGGGCTTGTGGGTTCCAAAGTGGGCCGGAAGTTGTCGCCCCGGGTTCTCAGGGCAGTCATCTTCACCCTCGGCATCGTGGCCCTTGGCTTCATGATCGCCAACCTGCTGAAATAATCAATCGGTGACGTTCCACTATCTCGAGTCCGCCAACGACCCCCGGGTGACGGACTACACCACCCTCACAGATGTACACCTCAGGAAGTTGCGCGAGCCACGCGAAGGCATGTACATCGCCGAATCCTCCAAGGTCCTCCGCAGGGCACTGGCGGCAGGCCATCAGCCCCGTTCCTTTTTCCTGGCGGAGAAGTGGCTGGAAGATCTTGACGACGTCTTCAAGGCCCATCCTGACGTTCCCGTATTCATTGGCAAAGCTTCGCTGTTGGAAGAGATCACCGGCTTCCACCTGCATCGCGGAGCGATGGCTGCGATGCACAGACCTGCCCCGGTCCCGCTAAAGGACCTCTTGGTCAACGCCAGGAGAATCGCCGTGCTGGAGGACATCGTGGACCACACCAACGTGGGCGCCATCTTCCGCTCAGCTGCGGCGCTGGGTGTGGACGCCGTGCTCGTCTCGCCCAGGTGCGGCGACCCGCTGTACAGGCGCAGCGTCCGCGTCAGCATGGGCACGGTCTTCCAAATACCGTGGGCACGCCTGGAAAGCTGGCCCGCCGGCTTGGCAAGCCTGCAGGAGCAAGGCTTCACGGTGGCCGCCATGGAGCTGACTGATGATGCGCTGAACCTGGACGAACTCGCCGCCAAGAACTACCCGAAACTCGCCTTGGTGCTGGGGACCGAGGGTGCCGGCATGAGTGAAGAGACGCTGGCCGCCGTCGACCTCGCTGTGAAGATACCCATGCGTGCAGGGGTGGACTCACTTAATGTCGCCGCCGCTTCGGCAGTGGCATTTTGGGAGCTTCGGCCGCAGGATTGACTCCGGTTCGTCGGGCATGGCCGTTTCGGCTATGATTGGTTGTTGGCCCGCCCGCTGGAATGTTCACATTGCAGCCAAGGACCACCTCCATTCATACCTGGCAGCTGGCAAAATCCAGTTGCGTGAACAAAAGGTCCCATTATGAAGTCTGATATCCACCCGAAGTACGAAGCTGTTGTCTTCAACGACCTGGCCTCCGGTACGCAGTTCCTGACCAAGTCCACCGTGTCTTCCTCGAAGACCATCGAGTGGGAAGACGGAAACACCTACCCGGTTATCGACGTCGAAATCTCTTCGGAGTCCCACCCGTTCTACACGGGCAAGCAGCGCATCATGGACTCCGCAGGCCGCGTCGAGCGCTTCAACGCTCGCTTCAAGGGCTTCGGCGGCAAGAAGTAACCACTTCACCCCAAGGCTTTTCGAAGGCCCGCATCGCCGGATTCCGGCAATGCGGGCCTTTGCGTTTTCCGGCAAGATGGGAAGCATGACTTCCCACCCCGCTCCGCAAGCACACCATCACGACGACGACACCCGCCTTCACGGGGAATATAAGGTCCCCGGGGGCAAACTCGTGGTGGTGGACCTGGAGGTGGCGGGCGGACGTTTCTCCAACGTCTCCCTGAGCGGGGATTTCTTCCTGGAGCCTGATGAGGCCCTGCAGGACATCAACCAGGCATTGACGGGACTCCCGGAAACCTCCACAGCAGCAGACATCGCCGCGGCTGTGGCAGGAGGCCTGCCCGAAGGGGCTGTGCTCTTTGGGTTCTCTGCAGAAGCCGTGGCTGTGACGGTCCGTAGGGCACTGTCCAAGGCGACGAGCTGGGCGGACCATCAGTGGGAAGTCATCCCGCCGTTAGTCCTGCCCACACAGGTTAATGTCGCCTTGGACGAAGTTCTCACCGAGGAAGTGGGCGCGGGGCAGCGGAACCCCACGCTGAGGTTCTGGGACTGGGAGGAGCCTTCCGTGGTGATCGGCAGCTTCCAATCCGTTCGGAACGAGGTGGATCCGGACGGCGTCGCGCGGCACGGTATTTCCGTGGTGCGTCGCATAAGCGGTGGCGGTGCCATGTTCATGGAGGCTGGCAACTGCATCACCTATTCGCTGTACCTGCCTCAGACGCTGGTGGACGGCATCAGCTTTGCCGACTCCTACGCTTTCCTGGATGCCTGGGTCATGGCCGCACTGAAGAAGCTGGGTATTACGGCCTTCTACGTGCCCCTGAATGACATTGCCACGGATCAAGGCAAGATCGGCGGCGCGGCACAGAAACGGCTCGCCAACGGCGGCATGCTCCATCACGTCACCATGAGCTATGACATCGACGCGGACAAGATGGTGGATGTCCTGCGCATCGGCAAGGAGAAGCTCTCGGACAAAGGAACCAGGAGCGCCAAGAAGCGCGTGGATCCCTTGCGTCGCCAGACGGGTCTCGCAAGGTCGGCAATCATCGCCGCCATGCAGGAAGTCTTCGCCGAGCGATATGGTGCGGTTGAATCCCGGCTCACCGACAGTGAACTCGACGAAGCCAGGAAGCTCGTGGAGGACAAGTTCGGCACAGAGGAATGGTTGAACCGGGTTCCCTAGGACATTTCCGCACAACGGCCTGTGCGGTCACCCAGCCGCTTGTGCGGTCAACGCCCTCAGCAAGTGGCTCCGTTGCTCGATGATGATGCGCCGCAGGGCACGGGGAGCACCTGGATGCTCATGAAGCCAACGATCCGTCCTCAGCAGGACCGGGTGCTCGGCGGGCCGCATGCCTTCGGTGAGATTCTGTGCTCCGGGAAAGAGGCCCCGGACAATCCGGCCCGCGATTTCAATGCTGCGTTCGGACCAAACACGTTCAAGGCAATCAAAGTAGGGCTCCACATAGCGTTCCAGGAGATTTCCGGGAGCAGCAACGAACCCCGCGATCGTGGCGCTGAGGATCTCGTTGGAAAGACCAGTGCTGTTGACGGTGGAGTCCCAGGCGGCTGCCTTGATTGATGCCTCCGGACGGGCGGCCGAGGCCAGAGCATGGCCTTCCCTGCCCGAGGCCGTGGTATCAGCGTCAAGCTCCCGGTCCAACTCAGCGAGAGTCGCCTGCCCATGGGCTGCCAGCGCCTGCCACAGGCTCCAGCGCAGTTCAGCGTCCACGGCCAGGCCTTCCACCACGGTGGTCCCTTCCAGGATTCCCCGCACCAGGGGGAGCTGGCTGTCACCGTGCCTGGAAACCTCGGCCACGGTCCTGGCCCAGGCAAGTTGCTGGTCAGAGCCGGGAACAGCAGTCATCAACTGCTCAGCGGCTACGCCCAGAAAATCCTTCCGCACGCCCTCGCGCGTGGCCGCGGGGACGTAGCGCTCGATGGCACTGGCAGCGTTGCCCAGCACGTTAAGCAGGACACCTATACCCGTTTCCGAAGGCGCGAATTGCTCGACGGCGGTCACGTAACGGGCCGCCGGTGTCACGCCATCCCTGGCCGAATCCCAGAGCGCAGTCCAGCAGAGAGCACGTGCCATAGGATCCGAAATCCTGTTCAGCGACGTCCGGACCGTGTGTTCGGACCCGCTGTCCAGCCGGACTTTGACGTAACTGAGGTCATCATCGTTAACCAGGAGCAGCGCCGGCCGGCGCTTTCCGCGCAATTCCGTCAGCAATGTGCTGGGCCCTGCAACGTCAACGTCGATGCTTTCGGTCCTTACCAAGGCACCGGTTGAATCGGCGTCATACAGGCCCAGCCGCATACGATGCGGGCGGAGTTCCTGGTGACCGGTGAGGGGATCTATGGCGTCCTGCCGGAGCGTTACCGCACCGAGCATCCCGTCGTCTTCCACCATCTCAGCCGAAATAGTGGAGATGCCGGATGTCTGCAGCCATTGCCGTGCCCATCCGGAAAGATCCCTGCCTGAGGCTACACTGAGGGCCGCCAGGAGATCCTGAAGGGAAGTGTTCCCGAAGGCATGATCCCGGAAGTACTGACGGGACCCCGCGATGAAGGCATCAAAACCGACATAGGCCACGAGCTGCTTCAGGACCGAAGCGCCCTTGGCGTAGGTAATGCCGTCGAAGTTTTGTTTGGCTGCCTCAAGGTCCGGGATGTCCGCCACGATCGGGTGGGTGGTGGGCAGTTGATCCTGCAGGTAGGCCCAGGCTTTGCGCTTGCTGGCGAAATTCACCCACGCGGTGTCCCAGTCCGTGGCGCGGTCCACGCCCAGGGTCCCCATGTAGTCGGCGAACGACTCTTTGAGCCAGAGGTCATCCCACCAGTTCATGGTCACCAGGTCCCCGAACCACATGTGGGCCATCTCGTGCATGAGGGTATTGGCGCGGGCTTGGTACTGGGCGTCGGTGGCCCGTGAGGCGTAGACGTACTTCTCTGTGAACGTCACCAGCCCGGGGTTTTCCATGGCACCGAGGTTGTATTCGGGCACAAACGCCTGATCGTATTTGCCCCAGGGATAGGGGTAGGCGAAGAGGTTGTTGAAGAACTCCAGTCCGCTCTTGGTCAAACGGAACAGCTGATCGGAATCGAACGAGCCGGCCAAGGAAGCCCGGCAGAAAAGTGCCAGCGGCACGTCCAGCCGGGTGCCGTCGTCGAGGTTTGCTCCCCAATGATCGGTGGCCTTGAAGTAGGGACCGGCCAACACGGTGGTGATGTAGGTGGACATTCGCTTGGTAGGGGCGAAATCCCACTGCGCGGCGGTGGGATGTCCCGGTACCGGTGTGCGTGCCTCCTCAACTCCGTTGGACGCAACTTCCCAACCGACGGGGGCAATCACGTGGAAAGTAAATTCGGCTTTGAGGTCCGGCTGTTCGAAATTGGCGAAGACGCGGCGGCTGTCCGCAGGTTCGTACTGTGTGTAGAGGTAGCACTGGCCGTCCGCGGGGTCCACGAAGCGATGCATGCCCTCGCCGGAGCGGCTGTAGAGCGCCGTCCCGGTCAACGTCACGGTGTTCTCGGCGGCGAGGCCTTCCAGGATGATCCTGTCGCGGTCCACCACTGACTCCACGTCCAGTCTCCGGCCGTTCAGCACCACTGACTCGACGCCGCCGCTGATGAAATCCAGGAAGGTGGCGGAGCCAGGTTCGGCTGAGAAGGTAACAGTGCTGGTGCTCGAATATCCGGCGACGGCGGGATCTGCCGCGTCGCGGACATCGAGTGTGACGTCATAGCTGTGGGTGGTGATCAGGGCTGAACGGATTGCGGCGTCATCGCGCGAGAGATTGTGATTCGACACACAGCTATCTAATCATGATCCACGCGGCCCCCAGGCCCAAAGAGGCGATGAGCAGCCAAGAGCCCAGCGCCACCAGGACGGCGCGGCCTCCCGTGTGAATCAGGGTGCGTACCCGCACCGCCGAACCCAGCCCGAACAGGGCCGTTGCCAGCAGAATATCCTGGACAACAGCTGCAATTTCCAGGCCCGCCTGCGGCAACCACCCCAGGGAACGGAGTGCCACCATGGCGAGGAATCCCACCACAAACAGGGGGACAATCGGCGGGAACCGCCCGTCGACACCATCAGCCGGATCGTCCCCGCCGTTGCTGCGCTTCCTCACATGGACGATTCGTTGGTGCACCCCGGCGGCAGCGGCAACCGGTGCCAGCAGGACCACGCGCGTCAATTTGACGACGACGGCCACCGCCAGCGCCGATGTACCAGCTGTTTGCGCCGTGGCCACCACCTGGCCGACGTCGTGCACCGAGGCGCCGGTCCAGGCTCCGAATTGTTCGGGATTGAGATTCAGGGGGTGCATGAGCAGCGGCAGTACACCGATGGCAAGAGTTCCGCAGAGCGTTACGAGCGCCACGGGGAGCACGGTGTCTTGATGCTTGATGCGGCGCACGGCCGCCATCGCACCGATCGCGGAGGCGCCGCAGATGGAAAAGCCGGTGGCGATGAGGATGGCGGCTTCGCCGGGGAGGCGAAGCAAACGCGCCAGCCCATAGGTTCCCGCGAAGCTGATCAGGACAACACCTGCGATCAGGAGCAGGGACAGCCACCCCAGGCCGAGGACGTCACCGATGCTGACCTTGAGGCCCAAAAGCACGATCCCGGCACGCATGAGGTGCTTTCCGGCGAAGTCCAGGCCCGGCCGGGCGCGCCCCGCGGTCAAGACAGCCGTGCCCGGTATATTGGCTGAGAGCAAACCCAAGGCCACGGCGAGTGTCATGGCAGGTACCGCCGGAAAAACGCCGTGAATGGCGAAGGCAAGACCCGTTGCGGCGATGCTCAGGACCAACCCGGGCCCCAGCCGGGACAGCTGGGGCGCAAGACTCTTGTAGGGCATGCCTCAACCCTGCCGGATGGGGGCACGGAAGGCGAACCGGGAGGACCCGGAAACGGCGACACAACCAGCGCGTAATGCGCTCGACTCAAAAAGGTGATTACCTGAATCCCATGTCTGACCTATTCCAGGATTACTCCGAGGCCGCTGCCCGCAGTGGCGCCTATGACGAGATGTTTACCCAAGGCCACGTAGCCAGAAGATCCTACGGTCAGGTTTCCGGGGCTCTCCGCGAGCTTTCCCTGGCCGATGTCACCGCCCGTGCCGACTCCATGGCACGCACGTTCCTGGACCGTGGCGTGACCTTTGACTATGCGGGGGAGGAGCGGCCGTTTCCCCTGGATATTGTCCCGCGCGTCATTCCCGCCGATGAGTGGGATGTGCTGGAGCGCGGTGTTGCCCAGCGCGTCAAAGCCCTGGAAGCTTTCCTCAATGACGTTTACGGACGAATGGCCGTGGTCACCGATGGCGTGATTCCGCGGCAGTTGGTGACAACCAGCGCGCATTTCCACCGCGCGGTGCACGGCTTTGAGCCCTCGGGTGGCGTTCGCGTCCATGTCTCGGGCATTGACGTTGTTAGGGATGCAGCCGGGACCTTCCGCGTGCTGGAGGACAACGTCCGCGTACCTTCAGGCGTCAGTTACGTCCTGGAGAACCGGCGCGCCATGGCTAAGGGCTTGCCCGAGGCGTTCGGCCAACAGCACATCAGGCCGGTGGAGGAGTATCCCCGGCGGCTCCTCTCCGCTCTGCGCAAAACCGCTCCCGCCGGCGTGGACGATCCCACCGTGGTTGTCCTGACACCTGGTGTCTTCAACAGCGCCTACTTTGAGCACACCCTCCTTGCAGGGCTCATGGGCGTGGAGCTCGTTGAAGGCCGTGACCTCATTTGCCGTGGCAACCGTGTCTACATGCGGACCACTGCCGGCGAGCAGCGGGTGGATGTCATCTATAAGCGCATCGATGACGACTTCCTGGACCCGCTGCAGTTCCGCTCGGATTCCATGCTCGGTTGCCCGGGATTGGTCAACGCCGCACGTGCCGGGGGAGTGACTATTGCCAACGCTGTGGGCAACGGCGTAGCCGACGACAAGCTCGTGTACAGTTACGTGCCTGACCTGATCCGGTACTACCTTCACGAAGAGCCGATCATCGCCAATGTTGACACTTTCCGGCTTGAGGAAAAGGAAGCCAGGGAGCATGTTCTGGACCGCCTCGACGAATTGGTGGTCAAACCCGTGGACGGTTCCGGTGGCAAAGGATTGGTCATTGGACCGGACGCCACCAAGGATGAGCTGGACGCCCTGCGCAAGCGCGTCATTGCCGATCCCCGGGGTTGGATCGCACAGCCGGTCCTGCAGCTCTCCACGGTCCCCACGCTCTCCGGAGACAAATTCGGACCACGCCACGTGGACCTGCGTCCCTTCGCAGTCAACGACGGCGACGACGTTTGGGTCCTTCCTGGTGGCCTCACCCGGGTGGCGCTCAAGGAGGGTTCCTTGATTGTGAACTCCAGCCAGGGCGGCGGTTCCAAGGACACCTGGGTTCTGGCCGACTCACCGCAACTGCCGGCTGAGATCATTCCCCGCCAGTCCGTCACGGTCCGTGAGCAAGTATCTGTGTGGCCGGTGGAAAGTAACTGGCGTGACCGCCAAACGGAGCAGCAGCAGTGATAGCACTCCACCAACACTTGAACTTCGATATGCACCACGCGAAGGAGGCAGTTCCATGCTGAGCCGCATTGCTGAGTCACTCTTCTGGATCGGACGCTACGTTGAGCGTGCCGACGGTACCTCCAGGATTTTGGATGTACACCTTGAGCGCTTGAACCACCTGCCCCTTGAGGAACAGCGAAGCGTCGCCCGGGAGCTCCTTGCCGTGATGGGCGCCAAGCCGCAAGGTGAGGAGTTCGGCCTCCCTGAACTCCTCCATGCGCTTGCCTATGACAAGCACAGCGCGTCCTCCATTGCAGGTTCGCTGGGCGCTGCCCGTGAGAATGCGCGGCGGGCGCGTGAGACTGTCTCCCAGTCACTCTGGGAAAGCCTCAACACCACCTATTACGGCCTCAATCAGCACCGCAAAGATGTTGTGGGAACCTACCGGTTCTGCAATTGGGTCTTGGAACGCACAGCCATGGTCCGTGGGCTCGCGGACACCACGGTCAGCCACGATGAGAGCTGGTTGTTCATGGTGCTCGGCCGCTCCCTGGAACGCGCCGATATGACTGCCCGCATGTTGTCCACCCGTGATGTCCAGTCCGCTGGTATGTCCTGGGTCAACATGCTGCGGTGCGCGGGAGCGTATGAGTCGTTCATCCGGACCCGCAGGGCCGCGTTCGGGGACCAGCACGCGGCGGAGTTCCTGCTCCTGGACCGTTTGTTCCCGCGTTCGATTGTCTATGCCTTGCGTGACGCCGATGAATGCCTCGCCAAGTTGGACCCTTCGGCGCAGCGCGTCGGATTCATCAACGATGCCCGGCGGATCGTGGGCCAGGCCCGCACGTTCCTTGAGTTCCACCGCACGGACGATCTCATGTCCGAACTACCCGAGCATATGGAACGTGTGCAAAAGGCAGTGACTCAAGCCTCGGACGCAATTTCCCGTAAGTACTTCAATCAGGCTGATGAACACGCCTGGGTGGGAGAAGTTTCATGACCCGGCTGAGCATTGTTCACAAGACCGCGTACAAGTACAACCGCCGCGTGACCCTGTCCTATAACGAAGCCCGGATGACCCCGCTGACCGATGGTCAACAGGTGGTCCTGGAAGCCTCACTCAAAGTTTCGCCCCATCAGGCCTCAGTCAGTACATACCGTGACTATTGGGGAACGCGGGTCACAGCGTTTGACATGCAAATGCCGCATGAGAGCCTTGAGGTCCTCGCTACAGCCACCGTTGAAGTGCACCGCACGGAACGGGTGGCAACTGAGGACGACATTGTGGGATGGGACGTCATCGCCTCTGACAAGGTCCAGGACGAATTCAGCGACTGGTTGCCGCAGTCCCGGCTCAGCGGACCGGGTGAGGAAGTCCTGGAGATCGTTCCGGGCGTGGTCAAAGGCAAGAACCCCCATGAGGCTGCGCTTGCAGTATTCGCGTGGATGGCCGGTGAGATGACCTACATGAAGGGCACAACAGGGGTCACCACTAATGCCGAACAAGCATGGTCACAACGTCAAGGCGTTTGCCAGGACCTGGCGCATCTGGCGATCGGCGCCCTGCGGTCCAGCGGCATTCCGGCGCGGTACGTGTCCGGGTATATCCACCCCCGTTCCTCGGCGGACATCGGCGAGACTGTAGCCGGCCAATCACACGCCTGGTTGGAATGGTGGGATGGAGAATGGCGCAGCTGGGACCCCACCAACCACAAGCCCGCAGGGGATTACCACGTCACAGTGGCCCGCGGCCGTGATTACCGCGATGTTCCCCCGTTGAAGGGGGTCCTGTCAGGTGGGGGCGGTTCGGGGCTTTCGGTTTCCGTTGAGATTACCCGCCTCGCCTAGTCTCCGGACGTAGGAGTTTTTGTACAGATAAGGCCCTTAAGAGTCGCTCTTAGGGGCCTTATCTGTACAAAAACTCGGGATCTTCCTACCAGGGTGAGGGTTTGTAGTCCTTGAGGAAGACACCGTACTGGTCCTCACCCTTTTCGCCCATCACAATGGGGTCGTAAACACGCGCAGCGCCGTCCACCAGGTCCAAGGGAGCATGGAATCCTTCTTCCATCAGCCGGACCTTGGTGTAATGCGGCCGTTCGTCGGTGATCCATCCGGTATCCACGGCGGTCATGAGGATGCCATCAGAATCCAGCATTTCCTGGGCGCTGGTGCGGGTCATCATGTTCAGCGCAGCTTTGGCCATGTTGGTGTGGGGATGTCCGGGGCCCTTGTAGGCACGGGAGAACTGTCCCTCCATGGCCGAGACGTTGACGATGTACTTCCTCTTGGCTGTGGACCGCTTCATGGCTTCGCGAAGGCGGCTGACCAGCAGGAAGGGCGCCGTGACGTTGCACAGCTGCACTTCGAGCATCTCGAGGGGATCCACTTCGTCCACCACCTGGGTCCAGCTGTTGATCGAGGCGAGGTCAGGAACGAGGCCGCCGGCGTCGATCGCCGTTCCGGACTCAATCCGTTCCAGCGACGCCGATCCTGTGGAAAGAGCCAGGGAGGTGATCGCATCGCCGGCCAGGACGGGGTGTTCGGTGACACTGCTGGCAAGGGCAAGCGGGTGCTTGTCATGTGCGTGCCCGAAAGTCACCAGCTCGGGGCCGCCGTTGGCAGCTTCGAGGGCCTCGGGCAAGGCCTCGTCCTCTGCGTCGACCAAGGGCTTGTAAGCGTTGCCCGAGCGCCGCACGGTCTGAGCTGCGTTGTTGATGATGATGTCCAGCGGACCGGCCTCGTTGAGTGAGTCCGTCAAGGCCATCACCTGTGCCGGGTCGCGGAGGTCAATGCCAACGATGCGGAGCCGGTGCAGCCACTCGCCGCTGTCTTCCATGGCAGCAAAACGACGCGCAGCGTCTTTGGGGAAGCGGGTGGTGATGGTGGTGTGGGCGCCATCCCTGAGCAGCCGCAAGGCGATGTACATGCCGATCTTGGCTCGTCCGCCGGTCAGCAGTGCCCTGCGACCGGTGAGATCCGTGCGGGCATCGCGCTTGCTATGGCTGAAGGCTGCGCATTCCGGGCAGAGCTGGTGGTAGAAAGCGTCTACCTGTGTGTAGTGCTTTTTGCAGATGTAGCAGGGCCGCGAGCGGATGAGGTGGCCTGCTACCTCACCAGTGGCGGAAGGGGCCAGCTTGTTGCCGCGGGTTTCGTCGTCAATGCGGTCCGGCGCGGCGGTGGCAGTGAGGGCGATGACGGCACGATCGGCCTCGGCAATGGAGTCGCGTTTGGTGACACGGCGGTGGCGTTTGACGGCTTTGAACATCTTGCCGGTGGCACGGCGGACAGCAACATAGTCCGGGTGCTCTTCGTCATAGACGTGGATCGTGGTCAGAACCTTGAGGCAGGCCTGGATCTCTTCAGGCGTCAGATCGGTGGAGCTCATTGACCTGATTTTACAGCCTTGGGAGCCAGTGGCCTGCCTCGGGTTCTGTTTGTGCCGGGGTGCGACTTACCGGCTAATGAGAGGCACCCTGCGCCGCGGCGTCCGCCACGCGTGATTGGATACCCGCTGCTACCTTTTCAGCGGAGTCGCGGATATCGGGATCGTCATGGGTAGCTGCCTTGACCGCTTCCGGCAACGCACGGCGATGCTGTGCGGACAACGCCAGCTCTGCCTCCCCGGGCTCGGGGACAACCTGGCCCTTTGCCAGCACGGTGATGCCGGACTCCGTGACTTTGTAACCCCGGGCCTTGTCCAGGGCGGGGTCCAGGCCGATGGCCGCACCGGCGGGGACCTTGACGTTCTTATCAAGGATCGCCCGCTTGATCACTGCGCCTTCGCCCACACGGACCTTGTCCATCAACACCGAGTCCTGGACCCGGCTGCCAGCGGCCACATAGGCGTCGTTGGAGAGAACGGATCCTTCAACAATGCCACCGGAAATCACCACACCGCTGGCCACAATGGAATCGAGCGCGGTGCCCACGGTGTTGTTATCTCCGCGGACGAACTTGGCAGGCGGAGAAATGCTCTGGCGGGTGTAGATGGGCCACTCGGAGTTGTACAGGTTAAACACCGGCACAGGTGAGATGAGATCCATGTGGGCGTCGTAGAACGAGTCGATGGTGCCGACGTCGCGCCAGTAGGTCCGGTCGCGATCGGTGGCGCCAGGGATGTCGTTAAGCGTGAAGTCGTAAACACCGGCTTCGCCTTGGTCCACGAAATACGGAATGATGTCTCCGCCCATATCGTGCTTGGTATCGAGTCGTTCCGCGTCCACGTGCAACGCCTCAACCAGGGCATCTGCATTGAAGACGTAGTTGCCCATGGAAGCCAGGAACTGCGTGGGATCAGCTGCCAGCCCGGGGGTGCTGGCGGGTTTCTCCACAAAGGCGGCGATCTTCTGGGGATCGTTCTGGTCTACCTCGATCACGCCGAACTGGTTGGCCATGTTCAGCGGCTGCCGGACTGCGGCAACTGTTGCTTTGGCACCGCTGGCAATGTGCTGCTCCACCATTTGGGAGAAGTCCATGCGGTACACGTGATCAGCGCCGACCACTACCACGATGTCCGGGGCGTCATCATGGATAAGGTTCAGCGACTGGTAAATTGCATTGGCACTGCCAAGGAACCAGCTCTTGCCCACCCGCTGCTGCGCGGGAACAGAGGCCACGTAACGGCCCAGCTGGGTTGACATGCGCCAGGTTTCCGAGATGTGCCGGTCAAGGCTGTGCGATTTGTACTGCGTCAGCACCACGATTTTCAAATATCCCGAATTAACGAGATTGGATAATGCAAAGTCAATCAACCTGTAGCCGCCTGCAAACGGAACCGCGGGCTTGGCCCGGTCCGCCGTCAGCGGCATGAGTCGGTTGCCTTCTCCGCCTGCCAATACGATTGCCAGAACTTTCTTCAACGCCATGGTCACAGCTCCCCGTACGTCTTCGTATCCCCCAAAAGTCCGATTTTCCGGACTCTTTCACACTAGAACACATACGCCGGAACGACTACGTTGGTTAGCGTGCGAATAGACATTGTGACTAAAGAATTCCCTCCGGAAATTTATGGCGGTGCCGGTGTCCACGTTGCCGAGCTCAGCCGGGTGCTGGCAAAGCACGTCGACCTTCACGTCCGGGCGTTTGGAGCGCCCCGTGATGCCGACTATCACGGGGCTACGGTGGCGTCCTACGCCACGCCCGAAGACCTCGGCGATGCCAATGCCGCCATTCAGACCCTCGGCGTGGACTTGAGGATTGTTCCGGACATTGCGGGAGCGGACGTTGTCCACTCGCACACCTGGTACGCCAACATGGCCGGCCACCTCGCCTCGCTGCTGCATGGCATTCCGCACGTGCTCAGCGCGCACAGCCTCGAGCCCCTGCGCCCGTGGAAGGCTGAACAGCTTGGCGGCGGCTACGCGTTGTCCTCCTGGGTTGAGAAGACAGCCTATGAGGCAGCCGCGGCGATCATTGCCGTCTCCGATGGCATGCGCCAGGACATCCTCCGCAGCTACCCCAGCGTGGATCCGGACAAGGTCCGTGTGGTCCACAACGGCATTGATGTCTCCCTCTGGGAGCGTGATGAAGAGGACGATGCCATCCGTGCCCTGGGCATCGATCCCGCCAAGCCCAGCGTGGTGTTCGTTGGCCGTAACACGCGTCAGAAGGGTGTGCCGTACCTGCTCCGTGCCGCGTCAAGCCTGCCCGAGAACGTTCAGTTGGTCCTCTGCCTCGGGGCTGCGGACACTCCCGAGCTCGCCGCCGAAACCGCACGCCTCATTGAGGAACTGCAGGCCAAGCGGGAGGGCGTCATCCTTATCGAACGAATGCTTCCCCGGAAGGAGCTCATCCAGGTTCTCAGCCATGCCACGGCCTTCGCCTGCCCGTCGATTTACGAGCCTCTGGGCATCGTGAACCTCGAGGCCATGGCTTGCGGTGCCGCCGTTGTGGCCAGTGCCACCGGAGGCATCCCGGAAGTTGTCCAGCACGGCGAGACCGGGTTGTTGGTGCAGCTGGAACAGGTCACCGACGGAACCGGTACTCCTTTGGATCCGGAGAAGTTCGTCAGCGATTTCGCCGCTGCCCTCAACGAGGTTGTTGCCGATCCGGCACGCGCCCGCGAAATGGGCAAAGCAGGACGGCGTCGGGCAGAAGAGCATTTCTCCTGGGAGTCCATCACGGAAACAACGCTTGAGGTCTACCGCTCAGTTCTTCGCTGACCTCACGCTTGATGTTCTGACAGCAGCCCAAACGACGACGGCGCCGCCCCCTTTGGTGGGGACGGCGCCGTCGTGCTTGACCAGAGTTCCGTGACTATTCACCGTCTGGCAGCGGTGGAGTGCTAACGCGACTTGTTGGCCTTCTGCGCAAGGAGCGTCTTTTCGTCTGCAGGCGCGCTTCCGCTGGCACGCTGCTCGCGGAAGTGTTGGCGCGCTGCATCTTGACGGGTCGCTTCTGCGCCCGTCGCAATGGAGGCACGGAGGTGCTCAGGGCCGTAGCCAAAGGCGTCCACGAGGTCCACCGCGTGCGGGCGGATCTTTACCAGCAGGCGGTTGATGTACGTGCCTACAGTGCGGCCACGCTGCATCGACAGGCGGCCGTTCATGAGGTACCAGGACAGGTGCTTCTCAATCAGGGACAAACCGAACAAGTCTCGAAGCCAGGTCAGGACCCGCTTCGTTCCTTCGTCCGTAACCTTTGCGAGGGCCTCAGTGAAGGCCTCCCACTGAAGAAGCTCAGCGTGCGCCTGGGCAGCTTCGATGAGTTCATGTTGGTGCTGGTTGAACAGCGCGGCGGCCTGGTGCTGGGGAAGCTTGTTGGCCCCCTTCAGTGCGGCACCGACCTCAGCCACCATCGACTGCACGCGGTCGGCCAGGAGGGTGCGCTGGCCTTCTTCGTCCCGCAAGGCCAGAGCCGCTTTCTGAACTGAACCGGTATCGGCTACAAACTGGGCAACTTGCCGCAGGCCTGTTCGATGCAGAGCCACGCCGGCTGCCTGATCAACCACGTAGCGGGCAAGGACACCAAAGTCCGCGCTGCGGAATTCCTTGGCATAGTCTGCAAGCAGCCGCTTGGCGACCAGCTGCAACAGGACGGTGTTGTCGCCTTCGAAGGTCACATAGACGTCAAGGTCCGCTCGCAGCGAAGCAAAACGGTTCTCAATCAGGAAACCAGCACCACCACAGGCTTCGCGGCACTCCTGCAGTGTGTCCAGGGCATGCCATGTACTGAGCGGCTTGAGCGCGGCCGCCAGCGTTTCCAAGTCCTGACGGTCGGCGTCGGTGTCGTGCGCACCCGAGAAGACGTCGTCGAATTTCTGCAGCAGCTGCTCGTGCGCAAAGCTGGCCGCATAAGTGGTTGCCAGCCGGGTGAACAAGCGGCGCTGGTGCCGCTGGTAGTCCAAAAGTACTTCTTCATCCGTGCTGGAAGAAGCATTGAATTGACGGCGCTCTGTGGCGTACTGGATGGCCGTCTTCAGTGCCACCTTGCTCGCAGCCACCGCGGCACCGTCGAGGGAAACGCGCCCCTGGACCAGTGTTCCAAGCATCGTGAAGAAACGACGCCCCGGGCTCTCAATGGGGGAGGAGTAGGTGCCGTCCACGGCCACGTCACCGTAGCGGTTCAGAAGGTTCGTGCGGGGGATCCGGACCTCGGTGAAGTGCAACCGTCCGTTGTCGATGCCGTTCAATCCACCCTTGATGCCATCATCTTCGCCGCCGATCCCCGGGAGGAATTCCTTGGTAGCAGGATCACGGAGTTCCACATAGAAAGCGTGAACACCGTGATTGACATTCTTGGTGATCAGTTGCGCAAACACCACAGCGGCAAGGCCGTCGTTGGCTGCGTTGCCGATGTAGTCCTTCCACGCCGCACGGAAGGGGGTGTTGATGACGAATTCCTGGCTGGCTTCGTCGTACGTGGCTGTGGTTGCAATGCTGGCCACATCGGAGCCATGGCCGGTTTCGGTCATGGCGAAGCAACCGGGAATTTCCAGGCTCATGATCCCTGGGAGCCACTTGTCCTGATGTTCCTCTGTGCCGAGGTGCATCACTGCCGAGCCGAACAGGCCCCACTGCACGCCGGCCTTGATCTGAAGGGACGGATCGGCGGTGACGATCTCTTCGAAGCCGGCGATGTTGCCGCCGTGGTCGTCCGAACCTCCCAGGCGGGTGGGGAAGGCACGGTGGACAGTGTTGTTGTCCACCAGGAACTTCAGCTGCTCAAAAACCCGGGCCCGGTGCTCGGTGTGGTGCAGGCCTTCGATCTTTTGGACCGCCGGGTTGCCTGCCACCTTCCGGGCTTCATGGCGGATATGGGCCCATTTTCCAAGGAGTTGCTCGCCGAGGGCGGCAACGTCCACTACCGGCGCCGCACCGGTGGTGGCGTCATCGCGGCCGGAGGGTTGCTGGGCGGATGAAGCCCGGTCCACTACTTCAGTCATGTTGCTTCCTTCTTTGGTTCCTATAACTGATGAGTCATTGCTGATGTCAGGTGGTGGTCTTGAGTGCCGGGGCTATACCCAGGCACAGCCAATCGGTGATCTGTCCGGCCATGGTTGCTTGATCGGGCTTCCCACTCCCGGCGGGGGTGCCCAACCACATCTCGCCGGCATTGCGTACGAGTCCGATGGCCGCGGTGGGCCAGTAGACGATCACCGCTTCCTTCTCGTCGCCAAGGTGTTCCCGCATGGGCGTCGCGATCATGTCCGTGATTTGTTCGAAGAAGTTGCCCAGCGCGCCCGATGCCGCAATGGCGTCCTGTGCTGACGCTTCCCCGGGACTGAGCCGGGTGATGAACGCGTAGACGTTAGGGCTGGATTCGGCCATCTGGAGGTAGGCGGAAACCATGGCCAGCAAACCCTCGCGCGGGGTTTGTGCCTGCTGGGTGGCCTCGAGCATGCGCCGCTGCATTTGGCCCAGGACAACCTCGCCCATTGCCTGCTGAAGACCGGCCTTGTCACCGAAGTAGCGGTAGAAGACCGACTTGGAGGTTCCAGCTACGCCGGCAATGTCCTCCATGGAGGCGTCGCTTCCGAGCCGGTGGACGGCCTTGCGCGCTGCTTTGATGAGTTCACGACGCCGTTCCTCACGGTGGGATTGCCAGCGGGCAGCCCGTCCGTCAACAACAGCAGTGGCGGTCCCTTCAGGGGCATCGGCGGTGCTGGTGAATACTTCGTGGCGACTGTTCACGATACTCAGCGTATCAGGTACGCTGGGTATCAGTAACTGGCATTGATCGAAGGAGACAAGCATGGCTGCAGCAGACGTGACCACGGACGGGCCCTTGGAATCGGCTACCCACCCTCGAACAACGCGCTCCGCGGTGATCGTGGGCGGCAATCGCATTCCGTTCGCACGGACTGGCGGAGCCTACGTAAAATCATCCAACCAGGACATGCTCACGGCGGCACTGGATGGCTTGATCGCCAGGTTCGGGCTGCAGGACGAGCGCATTGGTGAAGTCGCGGCAGGGGCGGTGCTCAAGCACTCGAGGGACTTCAACCTCACCCGCGAGGCCGTGCTCGGCTCTGCATTGTCTCCGGAAACGCCGGCTTATGACCTCCAACAAGCTTGTGCAACCGGCCTGGAAACGGTCATCGGGTTGTCCAATAAGATCAAGTTGGGCCAGATCGATTCAGGAATCGCCGGTGGGGTGGACTCGGCATCCGATGCCCCGATCGCCGTCAGCGAGGGGCTCCGCGACATCCTGCTGGACCTGAACCGGGCAAAGACCACAGTGCAGAAACTGAAGATCATCAGCCGGATCCGACCCAAGGACCTCGCTCCCGATGCACCGAACACAGGGGAGCCCCGCACTGGGCTGTCCATGGGTGAGCACCAGGCCCTGACAACCGCACAGTGGAAAATCTCCCGGGAAGCCCAGGACGAGCTTGCCTACAACAGCCACCGCAACCTGGCGTCCGCGTACCAACGGGGCTTCTTTGATGACCTCATCACTCCGTACCGCGGCCTGAACCAGGATTCAAACCTGCGCGCTGACACCACACTGGAGAAGCTCTCCACTCTCAAGCCGGTCTTCGGCAAGACCCTTGGCTCCGAGGCAACCATGACCGCGGGCAACTCCACACCCCTGACGGATGGCGCATCGACTGTCCTCCTGGCTACAGAAGAATGGGTGGACGCCCACGGGCTGCCCAAACTCGCCACAGTCCTGGATGGCGAAGCGGCCGCCGTTGACTTCGTGCACGGCAAGGACGGCCTCCTCATGGCACCGGTCTTCGCAGTTCCCCGCCTCCTGGCCCGCCACGGGCTCACGTTCGAGGACATCGACTTCTTCGAAATCCACGAGGCCTTCGCCGGAACAGTGCTCAGCACCTTGGCGGCGTGGGAAGACGAAGAGTTCGGCAGGACGCGCTTGGGCCTTGGAGGCGCGCTGGGAAAGGTGGACCGCGCCAAACTCAACATCAATGGATCCTCGCTGGCCGCTGGCCATCCGTTTGCCGCAACAGGTGGCAGGATCGTAGCCTCTCTTGCAAAAATGCTGCATGAGAAGGGGACAGTTGACGGCCGTCCGGCCCGGGGCCTGATTTCAGTGTGCGCCGCCGGTGGCCAGGGTGTCGTAGCGATTCTGGAAGCAGCTTAGGGGGAACGCGATGACTGATAAGTACACACAGCTCGTAAGCCAAGGATTGGGGAAGGACGTCGCCAAGAAGCTCGGCCTGCCTCAGCCGGTGGTGCTTCGACGTCACCATCCCGGCGCACCGCTCGTTACCGGCCCGGTTCTGGTCAGTGGCGACAGCGCAGGGGCAGACGACCTCGCCACCACCATGCTTGGATGGGGCTTGGACGTCCGACGCAACGCGTTGCCCAAGGAAAAGCTGGGGGCCATCATTCTGGTCCTTGACGCCGTCCAGCACCCGGCGGACTTGGGCAAACCCGTCCTTACCGCAGGTGCCTCATTGCGCGACCTTTCGCCCAACGCCCGAGTCATCACCATTTCCCGGACATCAGAGTCAGCCCGGACCCCGGCTACTGCAGCCGCCCGGCAAGGCATTGACGGGCTGCTGCGCTCCCTTGCCAAGGAATTACGGGCGGGCGCCACAGCCAACGGCATTCTGCTGGACGAGCACGAGGATGAGCACCTGGCAACAACCAGTCCATCAGCGCTGGGTGCCCTGAGGTTCTTCCTCTCGGGCCGATCCGCCTACGTGGACGGACAGTTCCTCACCATCGGCTCAGCGTCAGGCAGCTTGCCGAACGACGCCGACAAGCCTCTCGCCGGCAAAGTGGCAGTTGTTACCGGCGCGGCCCGCGGGATCGGTGCAGCGATCGCCCGGACCCTGCACCGCGACGGTGCCAGGATCGTGGCCGTGGACATCCCGGCAGCCGGGGATCACTTGGCAGCTGTAGCCAACGAAGTACGCGGGACAGCCCTTCAGCTGGATATCAGCCGTGACGACGCAGGACACCGCATCATCGAACACGCAGTGGAACGCCATGGCCGGCTGGACATCGTGGTCCACAATGCAGGAATCACCCGGGACAGGCTCCTGGCCAACATGGACGAGGGCCGCTGGCAGTCAGTCATCGCCGTCAACATCGCAGCTCAATTGAGAATCAACGAAGCTCTTTTGGCGTCGGAGCACTTCAAGGATTCGCCCCGCATTGTTTCAGTTGCTTCCACCAGCGGCATTGCCGGCAACAGGGGGCAAACCAACTACGGTGCATCCAAGGGTGGCGTCATCGGCATGGTGAGGTCAACGGCGGCACTGATGGAACCTTTTGGCGGGACCATCAACGCTGTAGCCCCGGGTTTCATTGAAACGGAGATGACTGCCAAGATGCCCTTTGCCATCCGCGAGGCTGCCCGCAGGCTCAACTCCCTCAAGCAGGGCGGCCAACCCGAGGACGTGGCCGAAGCCATCGCATTCCTTTCAAGTGACTCTGCCGGCGGGATCTCCGGAGAAGTATTGCGCGTGTGCGGGCAACAACTGGTGGGGGCATGAACCATTCCCAAGCTGTTGTCCTGGGCGAGATGCCATCTCTCTCCAAGCTGTATGTCAATGCAGCAGCCTCGGCAGCCCGCCGTCGGCTCCTCGGAGCATCCAGCGGCAAGAAGCGGCTTCCCGCTGTCAGCCACGAAGTCAGGGGAGTGCGGGCCGACGTCGAAAATCTCACCGCCTACCAACATCTGGTAGGGGAGACAGCCAGCGATACCCTCCCCGCCGGCTATGTGCATTCCCTGGCGTTTCCCGTGTCCATGAGCGTCATGAACCGCGAAGACTTTCCGCTGCCGCTTCTTGGCATGATCCATCTGAGAAACCGCATTGAACAGCTGGTGCCCATTCAGTTCGCCCAAGAACTGGACGTCCGATCCTGGGCGGAGAATCTTGCCGGGCACAGAGCCGGAACGCAACTGGACGTTGTATCCGAAGTCCGGGCCGGTTCCAGCGAAGACCTGCTGTGGCGCGGGGTCTCCACCTACTTGGCCAAAGGCGTCTTCCTGCCAGGCATCGACAAGCCGGGCAGCCCTAACGGCGCCACAGGGGCCAGTGAATTTGTCCCGCCGAATCCCACCGCATTGTGGCAACTGAATCTGGACGCAGGCCGGAACTATGCGGCGGTTTCCGGCGATTTTAATCCGATTCACTTGAGTGTCCTCTCGGCAAAGGCCCTGGGCTTGCGGGGCTCCATCGCCCACGGCATGTACCTGGCCTCGCGGGCGCTGGCCGACGTCGGAGCCGTCAAAGCGGAATCGTTCGCCTGGAACGTTACTTTCGAAGCGCCGGTCTTCCTTCCAGCACGTGTTGCCCTGGACATCACCACCGTGCAGGCGGACTCGGGAAACTGGGAACGTTCGGACTACGTCGCGTGGAATCCCCGCAGCGGCAGACGGCACTTCACCGGAACTGTGGCGGCCTTGACCTGAGTCAAGGCCGGAAATGGCGGCGACCACCATCGGGTGATCGCCGCCATTCCTTCTTAACCACAGCTGAAGAAACAGTGTTTAACGACAACTGAAGAAACAGATGTGACGAAGCTCGCACCGCCCTGGGGGCGCTTCGATGCCTACAAACAAAACAAGGCCCGAAATCCATGGATTCCAGGCCTTGCGATGGTGCGCGGAGGGGGACTTGAACCCCCACCCCCTTTCGAGGACTAGCACCTCAAGCTAGCGCGTCTGCCATTCCGCCACCCGCGCAGGTGGTGTTCAGAAGATTGGTTTTGCACCTTGCGGCGCTTCACTTTCCTCCGAAGCAGCGAGAAAAACTCTAACACGGTTTCAGGTCGCTGAAAAATCGGCACTCGTCCGGGCGTCCATTGCAGGCCCCCGGACCAATGCGGGAGTGCCTCTACCGGACGTCGGCGACCACTGATGGGTAGGCTGATGGAAAAGGGGACATCAGGCGCCGCGAAGACCGCAGCCTTCGTCCCCCGGACCTGCAGCCCAGCCACGCTAGGAGAGTTTCCATGTCTGTCATCCGCCCCGAAGACGAAGTTGTCCGGATCTGCCAGGAGCTCATCCGGATCGACTCCTCTAACTTTGGCGACGACACCGGCCCGGGGGAGCGGGCAGCAGCAGAGTACACGGCCGGGCTGATCACCGAAGTGGGACTCGAAGCCGAAATATTCGAGTCCGCTCCGGGCCGCGCGAACGTGGTGACCCGCATGGCCGGCGAGGATCCCTCGGCCGACGCGCTGGTAGTTCACGGGCACTTGGACGTTGTTCCTGCCCTCAAGGATCAATGGAGCGTTGATCCCTTCAGCGGCGAACTGAAAGACGGCCTGGTCTGGGGTCGCGGCGCCGTGGACATGAAGGACATGGACGCCATGATCCTTTCAGTCATGCGCAACTTCGCCAGGACGGGCCGCAAGCCCAAGCGCGACATCATTTTTGCTTTCTTCGCCGACGAAGAGGCCGGTGGCACCTATGGCGCGAGGTACGCCGTCGAACACCGACGCGAACTTTTCGACGGCGCTACCGAAGCGATCTCGGAAGTGGGTGGCTTCTCCGCCACGATCGGTGGTCAGCGGACCTACTTGCTACAGACCGCCGAGAAGGGATTGTCGTGGTTGCGTTTGGTCGCGCATGGACGCGCCGGCCACGGCTCACAAATCAATACTGACAACGCTGTTACCCGGTTGGCAGCAGCCGTCACCCGGATCGGGGAACACAAATGGCCTGTGGAACTGACACCCACCACCCGACAGTTCCTGGACGGCGTCACTGAACTGACCGGCGTCGAATTCGACGCCGACAACCCGGACATCCTTCTGAAAGAGCTTGGTACAGTAGCCCGGTTCGTGGGTGCCACCCTGCAAAACACCTCCAACCCCACGTTCCTTCGCTCTGGCTACAAGCACAACGTCATTCCGGAGTCGGCAGAGGCGTTCGTCGATTGCCGCACGCTTCCGGGCCAGCAGGAGCTGGTGTTCGAGACCATCAAGGAACTCGCCGGCGACGGCATCGAGATCAGCTACGTCAACAAGGATGTCTCCTTGGAAGTGCCCTTTGCGGGGAACCTGGTGGATTCGATGATCGATGCACTGCACTCCGAAGACCCGGGCGCGAAGGTCCTTCCCTACACCCTGTCGGGGGGCACCGACAATAAGTCGTTGAGCAAGATCGGGATCACCGGATACGGCTTCGCCCCCCTGATGCTGCCCGATGAGCTCGACTTCACGGGGATGTTCCACGGGGTTGACGAGCGCGTGCCCGCCGAGTCCCTCCAGTTCGGCGCCCGGGTCCTGAACACCCTGCTCAGCAACTACTAAGGGATAAGCAACTACACAGCACAAGGAGGTTCCCGCCGTGAGTCCCGAAGAGATCCTTCCCGATGAACTGCTCGAACGGCTCCGTGGCCGCGCCGCCGGCTACGACCGCAATAACCAGTTCTTCCATGAAGACCTTGAAGAGCTGGCCGCCGCCGGTTACTTGAAACTGTTCGTGCCGGAGGCCGACGGCGGATTCGGGCTTGGGCTCGAATCGGTGGCTGCCTTGCAGCAACGTCTCGCTACGGCGGCGCCCGCCACGGCGTTGGCCGTCAACATGCACCTGGTATGGACCGGCGTGGCGCAGGTCATGGCCGCGCGCGGGGACTCGTCCCTGGATTTCGTGCTGAAAGAGGCGGGGCAGGGCGAGGTCTTCGCTTTCGGAATTTCCGAGGCCGGCAACGATTCCATGCTGTTCGATTCCGGCACGCTTGCCGAGCCGCTGGCTGACGGAAGCTACCGCTTCACTGGCCGGAAGATCTTCACCAGCCTCTCCCGGGGCTGGACCCGGCTGGGGACGTTCGGCAAGGATGCTGACGCCCGGGACGGCGAGGGTGAGCTCGTCTTTGGCTTTCTCCGGCGTGATGAGCCGGGCCATGAAACCCTGAGCGACTGGGACACCTTGGGAATGCGGGCCAGTGCGTCCAACACCACCCTCCTTCACGGGGCCGTGATCCCGCCGGAGCGGATCTTCCGCAAGCTGCCCGTGGGTCCCGGCAAGGACCTGCTGTTCTTCGCGATCTTCGCGTGCTTTGAGACCTTGCTCGCAGCCGTGTACACGGGCGTTGCCGAGCGCGCGTTCACCCTTGGTGTGGCCAACGTCAAGCGCAGGGTTTCGGCAAAGCACGGGGGCCGCAGCTACGCCCAGGACCCTGATATCCGCTGGAAGGTGGCGGATGCTGCCTTGGCCATGGACGGGATCTCACCGCAAATTTCTTCGCTGGCCCGGGACGTGGACAACCTGGTGGACCACGGCGCCCAGTGGTTCCCCAAACTTGTGGGACTCAAATCCCGGGCTACGGAGAACGCACGCCAGGTGGTGGATTTGGCGATCCGCGTCACGGGAGGATCCAGTTACTTCCGCGGTTCTGAGCTGGAGCGGCTGTACCGCGATGTCCTGGCAGGAATCTTCCACCCCTCCAACGACGAATCCGCCCATAACACTGTGGCGAGTGCCTGGCTGGGACCTCTGGAGGATTAGCTGCTCCACCCCGGCCAGGTGGCGCCGGCGGGGTCAGACGGTTCGCTGGACGGAATAAACCTTGCGTCGCAGCCAGAAGCGCCGCCCGCCTCCGAGGTAGAGCACACTGCGCTCGAGTTCCCACTTACCGTATTCGGAATGTTCGGCGAGCCGGCGCCGGGCTTCCGGCAACGAATCGTCAGGGGCCACCGTCAGAACGAGGTACTCGTACTGACGTGCATAGTCTCTTTGGCGCTCAACGGAGCTGCCCGGAAATTGTTCTCTCATCCCTCTCCATTTTCGTCTTTTTCCGGCTAACGTGAAGTCATGAGCATCGATCCGCGTGTCGCGCTTCAATCACTGACCGCCGCCCTGGAAGAACATCTGGCTGCTGCATCGGCCCGACGAGGTGAAGGTGACCCCAACGTCGAGGCGGCATTCTTCGCCGTCGCTGATGCCTTCGAGGTTTATGAAGATGCACTCTACGAGGCCTACTCCGAGGTTACTCCGCTGCAGGTCTTTGATGACGAGGATGAAGAAGAAGACGACGTCCTGGACGAAGATCTGGAAATCGTGGAGGACTGAACACCTGATGAACCGGCCACCCTGGGGTGGCCGGTTTTTTTGTGCCCTTTCCCCGGCAGAACATGTGCCGTTTCCAGCCCGTGGTTCGGCTGTTTTCCCCTCCTGGACAGGTACAAAAACACGTAGTCCCACAGTCGCCGGCTAGGTACTCGCACGTAGGGGTGATGGGTAATCCTGCGCAAATTTGAGTACCGACTACTGGTGCGCCACCAGAGCCCCGCCGGTTCACTGATGAGTAGGCAATGACAGGTCTGCAAAGAAGGCTGACATGGTGAAAGTTCCAGTCTTGCGTACGGGCAAGGTAGCAGCACCCCAGGGTGCGGACCATGCCCCGGCGCAGTCAGTCTTTCCCGCAAAAACTGCCATCGTCAACGTCAATCCGCCGGCGTCTCCCTGGATTGACAAGTCCGTTGCTGCACAACGGGCTGAAAAGGCGGGACTGGCGGCACCAAGGTCAGAGGTAACCCTGGACTTCGTGCCGCCAGTCACCCGCAAGGCTCCGCGGAACACGCCCGCCCGCCGTGGCCGCTCCGATTGGACGCACTCACTGACCAACAGTCTCCGCATGACGGACACTGCCCTCGTAGCCGCCGCGGTCTTCGCGGGCTTTGTTCTCAACACCGACGGACTGTCCCTGTCCGCCGAAAGTCCTGGTTACACACGCCACGTGGCGATGGGCTTGGTACTGGGGCTCCTCTGGTTGGGGTCATTGGAGGTCTACCGCACCCGGGATCCCAAAGTCCTCGGCGTTGGGCCGGAGGAGTACAAGCGCGTCCTGTCAGCCAGTTTCCGCGTCTTTGGCTTCCTGGGCATTGTGGCCGTGGTGTTCCGGCTTGATGCCGTCAGTTCATTCGTTCTCGTTTCCCTGCCACTTGGCTTGGTGGCGCTGACCGGCAGCCGGTGGAGTTTCCGGCGGTGGTTGAGCCACGAAAAGTCCCGTGGCCGCTGTCTTTCCCGCGCGATCGTTGTGGGTGAACCTCAAGACGTCCGGTATGTCATCAAGCAGATCAATCGAAAGTCAGGCACCGCCTACCACATCCTCGGAGCATGCCTCCCGGGCGCCCGGCGTGGTGCTGTCTTGAAAGTGGACCACCTCCGCGTTCCTGTCCTGTCATCGATCTACGGCATTGCCGAGACGGTCCGGCATACAGGAGCCAACGCAGTGATTGTGGCTGGCCCTGTGCCCGGGGGAAACCAGTTCATTCAGGAGCTTGGTTGGCGGTTGGAGGAGAATGCCGCCGAACTTGTCCTTGCGGCCGCCCTGACCAACGTTGCCGGCCCCAGAATCCATTGGCGGCCGGTCGAGGGACTTCCTTTGATGCACGTCGACATTCCGCACTACTCCGGGGGGAAGCACACGCTTAAGCGATTGATGGACCTTACAGTCTCGGCGTCAGCATTGCTGATCCTGTCGCCGATCCTGCTGCTCCTCGCCGCCATAGTTCACTACGACAGCCCCGGACCCGTACTTTTCAGGCAGGAACGGGTTGGCCGGAGAGGCACCACCTTCCACATGTTGAAATTCCGTTCCATGGTGGTGGACGCCGAATCCCGCTTGGAGGAGCTCAACACCCAGGATGAGGGAGCAGGCGTCCTTTTCAAGATCCGCGGGGATCCACGGATCACCCGATGCGGACGCTGGATGCGCAAATACTCCCTCGATGAGCTACCCCAGTTCTGGAATGTCCTGGTGGGCAATATGAGCCTGGTGGGGCCGCGTCCGCCGCTGGCCCGGGAAGTCAGCGGATACGAACGCCACACGCATCGCCGGCTCCTCATCAAACCCGGTATCACCGGGCTGTGGCAGATCAACGGGAGATCCGACCTGCCATGGGACGAAGCCGTCCGGCTGGATCTCTACTACGTCGAGAACTGGTCCATTGCTGGAGACCTCATGATCATGTGGCGGACTTTCAGGGCAATGATCCAACCGACCGGAGCCTACTAGCCAAGAGCTGAAGCACACCCAACGAATCGGATTCTCAACACAGAAGCAGAGCGGGAAATGACCATACGAACCATTCCATCAGGACAACTGAACGGCCACGGACTACAGCCCAGGCTCCGCATCGCTGTGGTGGGAGCAGGGTATTGGGGCCCCAATCTTGCCCGGAACCTCAAAGCCAGCCCGGACTGGGACCTCGTTGCCATCTGCGACCTCGACGTCGAGCGGGGAATGAAGCTCGCCGAGACTGTCGGCGGGGTGGCCGTCGTCGAATCTTTGGACGAACTTCTGGACACCTACAACCTGGACGCCATAGCGGTCGCGACTCCGGCCCACACCCACCACGGGGTGGTGATGACGGCCCTGCGGGCAGGCAAACACGTCCTGGTGGAGAAACCGTTGGCTGACAGCCGTGCCAAGGGCCTGGAGATGGTGGAGGAAGCAAAGGCCAGAGGGTTGGTGCTCATGGCGGACCATACTTACTGCTTCACGCCAGCTGTCCTCAAGATCCAGGAATTGGTAGCGAGCGGCGCACTGGGCGACATTCTTTATGTCGACTCCGTCCGCATCAACCTTGGCCTGGTCCAACCGGACGTCAACGTTTTCTGGGACCTGGCCCCGCATGATCTGTCCATCCTGGACTTCGTCCTGCCCGGCGGCCTGCACCCCACTGAAATATCCGCCCACGGCGCTGATCCACTGGGAACCGGTAGGGACTGCGTTGGACACCTCACCTTCGGCCTGCCCAACGATGCCATGGTCCATATTCACGTGAACTGGCTCAGCCCCACCAAAATCAGGCAAATGATCATCGGCGGGTCCAAGAGGACCCTGGTGTGGGACGACCTGAATCCCCAACAGCGCCTGAGCGTGTACGACCGTGGCGTGAGTCTGGAGCACCAGCCCCGGTCTGCCGCCGACAAGCGGACCTCAGCCATCTCCTACCGGCTAGGGGACACCTGGTCACCGGCTCTGCAGGAACGGGAGCCCTTGGGCCAGGTGGTCAGCGAACTTGCCTCCTCAATCCGCAACCGGACCACGCCACGGACCAGCGGCGAGTCCGGGCTCCGGGTGTTGTCCGTCCTCGAAGCCGTCACCCAAAGCCTGAGTACTGACGGACAATCCACCATTGTGGCCGGGAATGAAGTCGCTCTCCAGGTTGCACGATGAACGAGCTTCCAGGGGCACGCGTTCTGGTGACCGGAGGCGCCGGGACCATAGGATCTACGCTGGTTGACCAACTGCTCGACGCCGGCGCGGCGCACGTAGACGTACTGGACAACCTCGTCCGCGGCCGCCGCGCAAACCTGGACGAAGCCCTCGCCACTGAAAGGGTCCAGCTGGTTGAAGGCGACCTGCGTGACCGCGACCTCGTTAACGATCTCACCCGGGGCAAGGATCTGGTCTTCCATCAGGCGGCCATCCGCATCACCCAGTGCGCGGAAGAACCACGGCTGGCCCTTGAAGTACTGGTGGATGGGACTTTCAACGTCTACGAGGCGGCCGCGGCCCACAAAGTGGACAAGCTCATCTCAGCATCAAGTGCCTCCGTCTATGGCATGGCCGAGGAATTTCCCACCAAGGAAGGCCACCACCACCACAACAACGACACCTTCTACGGCGCGGCAAAGTCCTTCAATGAAGGTATGGCGAGGAGCTTCCGCGCCATGTCAGGGCTGGACTACGTCCTGCTGAGGTACTTCAACGTTTACGGTCCCCGCATGGACGTGCACGGCCTCTACACCGAAGTCCTGGTCCGCTGGATGGAGCGGATAGTTGATGGCCGGCCCCCGCTGATTTTCGGAAGCGGTCAGCAGACCATGGACTTCATCCATACCGCGGATGTTGCCAGGGCCAATGTCCTCGCTGCCGTCAGCAATGTACGCGAAGGCGCCTATAACGTGGCCAGTGGTACCGAAACCAGCCTCGCTGAACTGGCACAAACGCTGCTCAAGGTCATGGACTCACCTCTTCATCTGGAACATGGCCCGGAACGGGCCGTTAACGGTGTTGCCAGACGCCTGGCTGATGTCACGGCGGCACGCGAAGACCTGGGGTTCGAGGCTGCAGTCGGTTTGGAAGACGGGTTGCGTTCGCTGGTGTCCTGGTGGAGTCCGCTTCGGGAAGAGATCGCCGCAGGTCGGCCGACAGCACCGGCAGTTGGTGCGCGATGACCATCTCCGAAACCCGGATGGACCGCATCGATGTCATGAAGCCATGGCTCGGCGAAGAAGAGGCACAAGCGCTCGCTGACGTGATCGCCTCCGGTTGGGTTGCACAGGGTCCCAAGGTGCGGGAATTCGAGGAAGCCTTCGCGGCCACTCAACATGCTGGATTTGCCGTCGCAACCTCGAGCTGCACCTCGGCATTGCACTTGGCGCTCGTCGCCGCCGGCGTTCAAGCGGGCGATGACGTCGTGGTGCCGTCATTTTCCTTTATTGCTACTGCGAATGCAGCTGCCTACGTGGGCGCACGGCCGGTTTTCGCCGACGTCGATCTTCATACGGGCTGCGTCACCGCGGCAACCATCAAAGCTGCCCTGACTCCCGCTACCCGGGCGGTGATTGCTGTTGACCAGGGCGGAGTCCCGGTTGACTTGGAACCCATCCGGGCTCTCTGCGATCCGCTCGGGATCATGGTGGTGGAGGACGCGGCATGCGCTATCGGTTCAAGGTACCGCGGACAACCGGTGGGTTCCAACGCTGAGCTGGCTGCGTGGTCCTTCCACCCGCGCAAAATCCTGACCACCGGGGAAGGTGGCATGCTCACCACTGCGCGTCAGGACTTCGGTGACAGGGCACGGCGGCTCCGCGAACATGCCATGAGCGTTTCAGCCGCTGACCGGCACGCCAGCCTGCTCGCCCCCTCGGAGGAGTACCTCGAAATCGGGTTCAACTACCGCATGACCGATCTTCAGGCCGCCGTCGGAATCGTCCAGCTGGGCCGCCTCGAAACGGCTGTCCGTCGGCGGCGGGAACTCGCCGCCACTTACGCAAGTGCTTTTGCCGGCGTGGAGGGTCTCCGTCTGGTGGGCGATCCGGAGTACGGCATGAGCAACTTCCAATCGTGCTGGCTGGAGGTGGGTCCGGCTTTTCCTCTGGGACGTGAAGCTCTCATGGCACATTTGGCCTCGGACGGTATCTCCGCCCGTCGCGGGATCATGGCGGCGCATCGGCAACCTGCATATGCCGGAACGGACACGGGGACCGCTGAGCTGGGAGTTACTGAATGGTTGTCCGATCACACACTTATCCTCCCGCTGTACCACGAGCTGGCACTGCACGACCAAGTCCGCGTCATCGACTCCGTGCTGCGCGCCGCGGGACAGCCATGACCGAGCTACTCCTCATTGCTGCAAGCGGCCTGGCTCGGGAGGTACTTGCCATGGTCCGCAGCAGCGGGCCCTTCGACGTCGTAGGGATCCTTGACGACGACGAAGACAAGCTCGGCCGCGTCGTGGACGGGGCCCACGTCCTGGGTCCGGTCCGTGAGGCCATGAACTACCCCCACGCTTTGCTGCTGATCTGCATTGGATCAGGCAGCGGCCGGGAAAGCGTCGTGATGAGGCTTCGTGCCCTGGGTCTGGCTGAGGACCGCTATGCCACAGCGGTGGACCCGTCGGTGTACGTTCCCGAGGGCTGCGTGATTGGCCGGGGAAGCATCATCCTCGCCCACGTGAGCATTACAGCGTCCGTGACCATCGGCAACCATGTTGTCGCCATGCCGGGGGTCACTTTCACCCACGATGACGTGATCAGCGACTACGCCACGTTGGCTTCCGGCGTATCCCTGGGAGGCAACGTCCGCATCGGCAGGGCCGCCTACCTCGGAATGAACGCCAGTGTCCGCGAGCGCCTGAGCATTGGCGCGAAAGCGACCATTGGCATGGGGGCTGCTGTCCTGGCCGATGTTCCTGAGGATGAGACCTGGGCGGGTGTGCCCGCCAGGGTGATCCGGCGGGGAAACAGTCCGGAACTGGAGGGTGTCCAGTGAAAGTGATGCGGCCAAGGCCTCTGGTGAACAGGCCGGGCGTTACGGTGGTCATTCCTTGCTACAACTACGGCCGGTACTTGCCGGAGGCTGTGAACAGTGCGTTGTCGCAGGAGATGGTGGACGTGGACGTCATCGTGGTGGATGACGCGTCCACGGATGGCAGCGCGGCGATTGCGTGGGGGCTCGCGGCGGCGGATCCACGGATCTCGGTGGTCCATCACGGGCAGAACCAGGGGCATATTGCCACCTACAATGACGGGCTTTCACGGGCCAAGGGCCGTTACGTGACGTTGCTCTCCGCCGATGATGTGATCGCTCCCGGCGCGCTGGGCCGTGCTGTGGCTTTGATGGAGGCTAACCCCAGGGTGGGGATGGTTTACGGGTTACCGAAGGACTTCGTGGATCAGCCTCCGCCGGTTGCCTTGCGTGGGCCCACCACGTGGACGGTGTGGGAGGGGAGCCGGTGGATCGCACTGGCTTGTGCCCGCGGGCGGAACTTCATTCTTTCCCCCGAGGTGGTGATGCGGACCGAGACGGTGTTGAGCGTTGGTGCTTACAGTGCTTCGCTGCCGCATTCCGGGGATTTGGAGTATTGGTTGCGTGCGGCTGCTTCCTGGGATGTCGGGCGGATCAACGGGCCTGTGCAGGCGTTCTACCGGGTTCACGGGAGCAACATGCACCAAACTGAGTTCGCTGCGGCGGCAGTGGACCTCCAGCATCGGCTTGAGGCTTTCCGTGTTCTTGAAGACGCCCGGTTTCCGATCAACCCCGAGAAGCGGGTACGCCAGTTGCGTCGGGCCAAAGGTGCGCTCAGCAAGGAAGCCTCGCATCTGGGGGCCAGGGAAGTCATCCGTGGTGGCTCGTTGGAGACGGCCGTTGAACTCCGCAAGTTCATTGAGTGCTTGCAGGATGTCCCCGGGAACATCCATAGGGCGAACGCGCTTCAGGCCAGGATCACCCGTGTCTCACGTGGCGGCAGGCCCGGGCCGGCACAGTCTGCCGCCGAGTATGTGCGGAGCCAACTTGAGCGCGTCCGCTGGCGTGTGTGGGCCATGACAGGAATTTCATGACGACGGCCAGTGGCGGGACTACTCTGGGCGCGCGGTCCGCGAGCGCGACGCTCTGGGGCGGGGTGAACATGGCGCTCGGAAGAGTGGTGCAGTTTACTACCACCATCATCGTGGCCAGGCTCATCGCCCCGGAGCATTTCGGTGCGCTCGCCGTGGCTATTGTGGTGCAGACCATTGCCACGAACATGGCTGAGCTGGGCGCTACGGCGGCCTTGGCCAGGGGCAATGGTGATCCGAACCGGATAGCACCGACTGTTTTCACCATTTCTTTGGTGACCAGCGCAGTGATGACTGCGGGAGCCTTTGCCTTGGCTCCGGCCTTGGCCGCAGCCTTTGACGACCCCGCTGCGACTCCTGTGATCCAGGTGCTCTCTTTGACCATCCTGCTCCAAGGTATTGGTGCTGTTCCGTCCACTATGGTGTGGCGTGAGTTCCTGCAGAAGCCGCGTGTGGTGGTTGACCTGTGCGGCTTGGTGACAGTGCTGGTATTGGTGGTTCCCATGGCCCTGGATGGTTGGGGTGCCATGGCGTTGGCGTGGTCCAGGGTCGGCGGGCAGGTTGTTGTTTTGGTGGGGTATTGGATCATCACCCCGGCGAGATACGCTCCCGGGTTTGACCGTGGCCTGGCGGTGGAGATCTTGAGGCTTGGGATGCCGCTCGCCATGGCCAACCTGGTGGTGTTTGTCACCCTGAATGTGGATTACCTTCTGATCGGCCGGATGATGGATCCGGCCGCGCTGGGTCTATACCTTCTCGCCTTCAACCTGGCGGGCCTTCCCAGCTCGGTGATCACTGCGGTCATCCGGGCCACCGCCGTGCCTACGTTTGGCAGGCTCTTCGCCGAAGGCACCTTGGGGGAGTTGGCCGGACGGTTTGTGACCGGAGTTTGCTATTGCGCGTTCCCTATTTCGGCAATGGTCATAGCACTTGCCCAGCCGCTGATTGTCACCGCTTACGGGCAGGCATGGGCCCCGGCGGGCATCGCGCTGGCCACCCTGGGGGTTTTCGGCGCAACCCGCATTCTGGTGGAACTCTTCGCCGATCTGAGCGTGGGCGCCGGCAAGACGGTATGGCTCTTCTGGGTCCAAGTGGCCTGGCTTGTTGCCCTGACACCCGCCCTGTACTTCGGTATCCGGTGGTGGGGGATCGCCGGAGCCGGTGTAGCCCATGCCGTGGTGGCATCCCTGGTGGTCATTCCGCTCTATGTAAGGGCATTGACCTTAGTACTGCACATCAGTTCGTGGAGTCTCCTCAAAGGCAGTCTCCGGTCGTTGCTTGGCGCGGCTCTGGCCGGAGCGGCGGCATGGATGGGCACTCACTGGATGGACCAGCCCTGGGCTGCCCTCGGAGCCGGCCTCCTGCTGGGAGCAGCCGTGTACGGCCTGGTGACTTTCCGTCAGGGAAAGCAACTGGCGGCAGAGGTCCGGATCCTTGTGAAGCCACACCATCCTGCCCTGCAGCAGCCGGCCGGGGAAGGTGCACTATGAACAGCGGCACGGTTGCGGACCTGGCGGTTGTCACGCCGAGCTATCTGCCTGACCTGGAGCTATGCGAGGACCTGAACCGTTCAGTGATGGAGATGACCGCTACGGAGGTCACGCACCACATCATTGTCCCGGCAAAGGATCTTCCAGCTTTCCGGCATCTGGCCAATGGGCGTACGCAGATTCATGACGTCAGGGAGTTCTTGCCCCGCACGTTCTTCAAGGCCCCTGGCGTCAACGTTTGGGTCAACGCCGCGAGGCCGTGGCCGCCCGTGCGGGGGTGGATCACCCAGCAGGTGGTCAAACTGGCCATTGTTGCCCGCCTCGATGTCCAAGGAGCGCTGTTGCTGGACTCGGACAGTGTCCTCATCAGGCCCGTGACACTGGATAGTTTCCGTATCAACGGCCGGATCGGCATGTACCGCCTCCCGGCAGGAGTTGACCGGTCCCTTCCCGGCCACCGCTTGTGGCACGGCTCGGCGCGTGAGCTCCTTGGCCTTGCCCCGCCGCCGGAGGGGGATTTGGCTGACTACATTTGCTGGCCCTGCCTCTGGGAGCCTGCGGTTGTGCGTGGCCTCATCGACCACATTGAGGAAACCACGGGGATGCGGTGGACCACGGCTGTTGCCAGGCAGTTGCGCTTCTCCGAAATGATGCTTTACGGCGTCTACGTCGATGAAGTCCTGGGTGGGAAGGATGCCACCTTCACTCAGATGCAGGGGATTGTGCATAGCGACGAAGTGGCATTGAACCTTCCCCAGATAAGGGATCTGCTGAATTCCGCTCCAGGCAACAAATTGCTGGTGATGCTGTCAGCTAAAGCCGGAATTCCCCTGGCAACCCGGCGTCAGGCAATCCAGGAATTCCTGGACCAACTCAGTGACACCAGCAGGACGGCCGAGCAATGATCATCTCCCAGGCCACGATGCGACACATCGGTCAAAGGATCCAGCAGGACGGTTGGGCTTCCGCGGGCCGGCAGGCAACGCGAAAAGCTGCGCGCCTTCTGCTGGACAAGTGGGCCTTGGCCGAGCCTGAGCTTCCCCTGCGCCCCGGGGACATTGTTGATTCCTCCCGGGAAAGCCGTGACTACTACCCGGACCCGGCAACAGGACCGCTGAATATTGGGTGGGTGTGTGCGCCCCCCGGCCCCGGTTCGGGAGGGCATACCACCTTGTTTCGTATGGTCCGTGCCATGGAAACCCGCGGGCACCACTGCACCTTGTTTCTCTATGACCGCAACTCAGATGATTCTTCGCGACACGTCGAAACCATCAGGCGGCACTGGCCGGACATGAACGCTGATGTGCGAAGCGCCACTCACGGGCTCGAAGGGGTTGACGCGCTCGTGGCGAGTTCCTGGGCGTCTGCCCACGTCATCGCTTCGCGGGCACCTCGCAGTGTCCATCCTTTCTATTTCATCCAGGACTACGAACCCTATTTTTATCCGCGGGGAGCCCTCTATGCCTTGGCTGAGGACAGCTACCGCTTCGGATTCACCAACATTGCCCTGGGCGCGATGATTGCCGAGGTGATGCAGTTCGAGTTGGGACAAGCACCTGAGGCTGTTGTCCCTTACGGCTGCGACACCTCCACGTACCATCTGATCCGCGGTGATAAGGAGATCCCGCGATCAGGAGTGGTCTATTACGCGAAGAAGAACGTGGACCGTAGGGGCTACCTCTTGGCCAAAATGGCTCTGGAACTCTTCCATGAACAATGTCCCGAACAAGAGATCCACGTATACGGCGACGTCGTCACGGGCTGGACGGTCCCGGTCATCAACCACGGAAACCTCCCACCCCGGCAACTCAACGCCTTGTACAACCACACCATTGCAGGACTGGCGATCTCGTTCACCAACATCTCCTTGGTGCCGGGGGAATTGCTCGCCTCCGGCAACGTCCCGGTCCTCAACCAGGCTCCCTTCGCCTCAGGTCTCCTCACAGACCCGGACGCTGTATGGGCGCCTTCAACTCCGGGGGGTCTCGCCGCTGCACTCACCGCAGTGGTCAGGGCTCCGAACATCAACGGCCGCGCGGCCACCATAGCCAACAGGAAGCGGTTGGATTGGGACGTCTCCGGGGAGGCATTCGCTGATGTGCTTCACTCCACCTGTGCCGGTGCACGGAGGAGGGTCAGCCAACCATGAAAACACTCGGGGCCAAAACGCTGATCATGCGGCCACACACCGAAATCCATGCCGTCGACTTGGAGATCCAGCCAGCCAAGGGGACCACAGTCAGCCTCCTGGTCAGGTTTGCGGCCTTCAGCATCTTCTTCTTCCCCGCAAACATGGTCCTGAAGCCGCTCGGGGCAATCGGCACCGTCCCCTTGATGCTTGCCCTCCTGCTTCTGGGGCTTTGGCTGTGCTCCGTACTGTTCGGCCTGCACCATCCCCTCGCGGCAAGGCACCCGGGCCGGTTGGGAATCGGTTTGTTGTGGTTGGGAACGTGTGCCTCCTACGTTGCAATGTTCTCCGGGCTTACCGGGAACACCAGCATCGCTTCCCAAGCCTCAGCTGACCGTTGGCTCGTTCTTATCCTGGCCAGCGCCGGAATTGTCCTCTCTGTGGGAGAAGCCGTCCGGACGCTCAACGACGCCATGGCTTTGGTGCGAGCGCTTCTTGCAGGAGCCTTATTCTGCTGCCTCGTGGCCACGGTCCAGTTCGTCCTGCGCATCAATCCCATGCTGTGGATACAGGAAATCATGGTGGGATTCACTGACAACGGCGGTGAGACCGCCTTCCAAGTCCGCGGCCTCCTCACACGCGTTGCAGGCAGCACTTTCCATTCCATAGAGCTGGCAGTGGTGTGCTCCATGCTGCTTCCACTGTCCATTTGGCGCGGAATCTATGACACAACCGGCCGGAAATGGATCCATTGGGCAGGGACCGCACTACTGGTCTTTGCCATCGCCTCCACAGTCTCCCGTTCCGGGGTGCTGGGGCTGGTGGTGTGCATGGTGGTCTTCACTCCCTTCCTGCCCAAAGCGGCACGCCGTTGGGCCCTGGTCATGGCCCCCACAGCGCTCGCGGCCCTGTTCCTCACAGTCCCGGGCCTGATCGGAACCCTCACCTCACAATTCGCGGCCGGAAGCAGCGACCTCTCGGTCAGTACACGGACCAATAACTATCCGAGGGTGGCCCGGCTCTTTGGCGAGCTGCCCTTCCTCGGCCTGGGTCCAGGCAACTACCGGCCAACAGATGCCCTGCAAATCCTGGATAACCAGTACCTGAACTCCTTGGTGACACTGGGCCTCGTCGGGCTCCTGGGGATCATCGCCTACCTGACGCTGCCGGCCATCTCGGCCCTGCTCGCCGCCCGGGCCTCCCGCATACCCGCCCTGCGTGCCCTCGCCGGCGCACTTGCCGCCTCAGGGGCAGTAGCCGCCGCGTGTTCGCTGACGTTCGATTCCATGTCCTTCCCCGTCTTCGCTTTGTTGTACCCCTTCATTGTTGGTTTGTCCGGGGGGACGTGGATCATGGTCCACCGCGAACTGGAACTCCGGCCAGCAGAAGAACCCGTCCACAACACCAGCAGTCCCTATCAGTCCGGAAACAACCCCAAACCCACAATCCATGGAATGGAGGGAACGCAATGGACCCGCTCGCAGTAATCAAGGCACTCTGGCACCACAAGTTGGTGGTCCTGCCGGTCCTGATCCTGACGGCCTTTGCCGCCGTCTACGTCTATTCGTTCGCTCCGAGGTCATACGAGGCCCGCGCAACCTACGCGATCGTCAACCCCAAAGTACCCAGCGCCAGCGACCTGGAGCGGGACCCCCAACTCCTGGAACTAAACTCAGACAACCCCTACCTCCGGTCCTCGGACTCATCCCTGATCGCACAGGTTGTCGCCACACGGCTGAAGGATGATTCCACTGGCGATGCTTTGCTACGGCAATCCCTGAGTACCGACTACTCCGTGGAACGGCCCCCGAACTCCTTCCTCATAGACGTCTCAGCTGTTTCGGAGAACAAGGAGACCGCCACCGCTACAGTGCGCGCCTTGGGCACAAGAATGGAAGAGGACCTCCGCCAAATCCAACTGGTCAACGGAGCAGCAGATCGGTTCCTCTTCACCTCAATACTGGTGACGTCACCCGATAACGCCACCGAGCTGTTCTCCAGCAGGTTGCGCTCACTGATCGTCGTCGTAGTCGGAGGCCTGGTCCTGACCTTCGGTGCTGTCTCCGCCGCACGGGCCCTGGAAACAGCCCGGAACAAATCACGCCTGGATGGCCGCCCCAAACGGGAGAACCGCAAGGCACGGCGGGGCGCCACTGAAGACGCCGTCAAGAAGGAGCCACCCACAGTCAGCCTCGAGGAACTCGAAGGACTCGCCGTAAGCCCTCTCCCTCACAGTGAGGCCAACAATGAATCACCGGCAAGAAACACCGAGAGAGGCCAAGAAGCACCTCGCGGTGTTCTGGATGCCAAACGCTACCCGGGAATGAAGAGCCCTGTGGGTAAATGATGAAAACCCGGACAGCACTGGCCGGTGCAGCAGTGGTGGTGGGCATCCTTGCCGCTGCCGCAGCCGCAGCCAGCGGCATAGTGCCCATGACAGGGCCCACCGCCACGGCTTCTGCATCAGAGGCACCGTCGTCCACAGCACCAAGCCCAACCGGAGTCACCCTGCGCCCCGTAGATGGCGGCCCTGATTACTACTCCCGGTTCACCGGGGGACTGCCAACGGATTCGGCATTCTTCCCCCTTGGAGTCTGGCTGGAAAGCGTTGTGGACCGCAGCAACGTCACCCTCGACGTCGAGGCCGGACTGAACACCTATGTTGAACTCACCGCCGATTCCGACGTTCAACTGGCCCGCGACTCCGGAATGTACGCCATCCCCGCCTTTGCCCACCCATCAGCATCCGGTTTCGTCCTCAGCGACGAAGTGGACATGTGGGCCGGCCCCGGAAATGCAGCCTGGTCCGGCAAGTACCCGGGAGAGGGACCCATCTGCCCGGCAGAGAACACAGAGTGCGGCTACACCATCCAAAAGGAACGCCGAGCAGCCGCCACCCCCGGGACCATGCTCTACGCCAACTACGGAAAGGGCGTTGCCTTCTGGGAATCCGACGAGGAAGCCCTGGGCTTTTTCAACGGAACCCAGGATCTCGTCTCCGCCGATACCTACTGGTTCACCGACCCCTACATTTGCGCCCGGACCGAAGGCGGAGCAGTCATCGGCTACACCCGCGACCTCACACAAGAAGAATGCAGGCTCGCAGCCAACTACGGCTGGACCGTGGAAAGGATCAGGAAGCTGAACAACGCTGCCTCACCCGTCTGGGCCTTCGTTGAGGTGGGACACCCTTTTGAAAACGCACCCGACGCCACCACCATCACAGGCCCGCAAATCCGTGCAGCCGTCTGGAGCAGCCTCATCCACGGCGCCCGCGGAATCATCTACTTCAATCACAGCTTCGGCGGACAGTGCCCAACCCAACATGTACTCCGCGACTGCAAAGGCGACGTCCGGCAAACCGTCACAGACCTGAACAAACACCTCAAAGACCTCGCCCCTGTCCTCAACGCCCCCTTCCTCGACGGCGCCACCACAGTCACCGGAGCCGCGGACGTCGCCACAAAACTCCACAACGGCAAGGTCTACCTCTTCGCGGGAGCGAACAAGAACACCGGCGGAGCGGTCACCTTCACCGTAAAATGCGGCGGCAGCACCGCCGTCGTCATCAACGAAAACCGGACCATTCCCGTAGTCGACGGAACCTTCACCGATACCTTCGCCGACGGCAACGCAGTCCACCTGTACAGCATCGAAGGCGGGACCAGCTGCGGCCACTGACTAGCGGCTGCTGTTATCCCGCTCCCAAGCAGGCGGGGCCTGACGGCCAAACAGCGGACGACGGCGGCCCGCACCGGCAAAGGCGACGTAGACAACGGCATCAAAAACGCTCACAGGCCCCCTCACCGAGGCAAACAACTGCCGCAAGGTCCGCGCCGTGGAAGCACCCCCGGACACCCGATCCTGCTCCGCATTCCCCCGATACGTCCGCCTGAGAACAGACAACAACGCCGCACACGAGCGGGGAGTCCGCACCACCACGGGCTCAGTGGGAAGCACTGCTTTCTCCTGGGGTGAGAACAGCCGATCCACGTAGTAGTCATCACCGGTTAGTGCAGGGAATGTCCCCAACCGCTGATGCCCGGAGAAGCTCAGCGCGTAGGCACCTGCACCCCACAGGCCCTCGGCGTTACCCGGTATACGGGAACGGGCTCGGTAGTAGGCCCTTACCAAGGCCGACGCACCCCGGGTGTCATATCGAAAAGCAGGACGGGCAGCCAGCAAAGTGTCCCCTTCAAGAGCAACGAAAACCGCGCGCAGCGTAGGGGCACTGACTTCAATATCAGCATCCAGATAAAGGCGCGGCCACCGATGCGTCGCCTGATCGGCAGCGTTTAAGGCAGCAATCTTGGACGCCTCGGACACGCGAACCACGTGAACCCCTTCACACCTGGACGCAATAGCCTCCGTGGCATCCACGCACCCGTTACAGGCCACCACAACATCAACGGTGCCCCACTCGATAACCTCCCTCAACGCCTCAAGCGTCCTGCCGATAACAGCGGCCTCATTATGCGCCGGAATGATCACGGCACCCGAAGGATGGGTCACTGTCATGACACGACGTCCGAGGTAGTCCGCGTCGCATGGGGGAGCGCCTCCCAACGACGCTGGCTCAGAACCGCCAAAGCAGCATCCCGATGCCCGGGCTTATTCAAGCGGGCCACCTCGGCCGCCAGGACAGCACCCCGGAAAGCCAGCGCCCGCCCACGCCCCAGGTACTTCACTGCATACCGGACCCTGTTGACCGACATCAAAGCAGCCAACTGCGGCGAGGACCCCGACCCCCCACGCTCATGCCACATCCGGGCAGCGGGTTCAAACCAGATGGAAAAGCCTGAATCCCTCACCCGATGGCAATAGTCCGTCTCCTCCGAGTACAAAAAGAACCGCTCATCCCAAGCACCCACCGCTTTCGCAGCCGCAGCACTGATCAGCAAAGCCGCACCCGTAGCCCAATCAACCCGGTGACCGTGCACATAACTTTCGGGGTCGAAATCCATCTCCGACAACCACCCCGGCCTGCCCTTGACGTGACTTCCCAAAGCCGCGTCTCCCAGCGCTCGCAGTACGGCCGGCTCGCGGCGCAGTGACGGGTAGATGCTGCCGTCATCGTCCAACAAAACCGGTACCACCACACCGGCGCCATGGTCCTTCATGCGCTTAATCATGGCGGCCACTGCACCCCGTTCCACCCGGAGGTCCGGGTTCAGGACGAGGTAGCTGTCGGCTTCTCCGGCCACAGCCAACGCGGCATTGATTCCGCCGGCGTAGCCGAGATTTCCTCCGGTTCGTGCGGATGTGATGTCGGGGTGGTGCGCGAGTTCCAGCACGGTGCTTTCGTCCGGGGAGTTGTCCGCCACCACCACTTTGAGCGAAACATCAGCCGCTTCCTTGCGCAGGCTCGCCACCAGAGGCCCGACGTCCTCAGCGTTGTTGTAGGTGACAACCACGACGGCGACGTCCGCCCTTTCGGTGACCGGAACAAATGATCCCGGAGCCCGGCTGGGCTCGGGTTCCGGGACGGTGTAGGCAGCGGTGGACATCGGACTGTTTGGCTCGATGTCGCAACTGCTTGAGGTCCGCAACTTCACGTACGCCTCAGGCCCCTCCACCAGGTAGCGCCGCGCCAACCGGCGGGGCTCCAGCATGAGTCGCCATGCCCATTCGAGGCTGTGCGAACTGGCCCATTGGGGAGCGCGACGGACATTCCCCGCCAGGAAATCCACCACAGCACCGAACGCCAGCAGGACCCTGGCCCCGGTCAGGTGACCGTACTCGGCTATCCACAATTCCTGACGGGGTTTCCCCAAGCCCACCACCAGGACGTCAGGGGCTGCCTCCCGTATCTCCTCGGCGAGCTTGCGGGAGGCTGCGGCGTCGCCCAGCGTGGACCTGGCAGGAGCCCACCATCCCACTACTGCCAGCCCGGGCCGCTCTGTCTCCAATTTCCCGGCGATCAGTTTCTGGGTTTCCTCGGAACCTCCCAGGAAACCGAGGCGCAATCCCCGCGTCGATGCGCCGGTCAGGAAGGGGTGTATGAGGTCGCTGCCGGCAAGCCGGGCCCACGTTTTCGACGTGAGGCGCCGGGCCTCGGTGGCCAAGGGTGCGCCGTCGATCAGGGTCAACCATTCAACGTGCGCTGGCTGGTCCAAGGTGCCAATCCAGCGGCTTCCCGCTCCAAAATGCCGGACGTGGTCCAGATTTGCGGAGCAAACGCCCAAAGGAGGCCCGCCGGGGGAACTGGCACGATCCAGAATCTCCCGAAGTGCGCCATCGGCCTCCATGAGCCTCACCGGGACCCCACCCAGATTCACCCACGGCGACTCCGACTCTGGCTCACCGGATCCGGCCACACTTTGGTGTGGCTGGAGACGAAGGCTTTCCACCGGCACACCGCGTCGGGGGTAAAGGTGGGGGACTACCCTGTGGAGGAGATCTCCCGTGGGCATGATTTTCGGTAGCAGCATTCTCGGCTCCAACTCAAGGCATCACCATGTGGCCGACGATCCGAGGCTGCTGCACTGCCTGGATCGTCGGTGGCGGACCTGTGCCGCCGTGTCAACATGTTCATTTGAGTTGTCTCCCGGCCTCCTGCAAGAGGCTGCCGTACGGCTACTTTAGGACGATTCGACGGACTCCGCTAGAGTTCCAGGCCTTTGAGGTATTCAGCCAGGCGCGGGGTTGCCTCGGGTGGATCAAATCCGGCGGCTCGGATTCCGGACAAATCCAAGACACTGCTGCGCGGTCTCGGAGCAGTGCCGGGTTTGGCATAGTCCGCAGTGTTGATGGCTCGCACCAAGTGTGGATCTGCGCCCAGAAGCCGGTACACCTCGCGGGCGATCTGGTGCCAGGACTGTGGCTTCCCGCTATTACTGAGGTTGTAGGTCCCGTATGGGGCCTTACTGAGGAGCAGGTGACGAATGCCCGCGGCGATGTCGGACGCGAAGCTCAGCCGACCCCACTGGTCATCCACCACCGACGGCGAAACGCCCTTTCCGGCCAAGGAGGCCATGGTGCGAACAAAATTCCGTCCTTCACCCACCACCCAACTGGTCCTGATGATGTAGTGCTTTGGCACGGTGGCCGCCGCAAGGTCCCCGGCGGCCTTGCTTTGACCATAAACGCCCAGGGGAGCGGGAACCTCATCTTCGAAGTGAACCTCAGCTGTGCCGTCGAACACGTAGTCGCTGGAGATGTGGACCAGAGTCAGGGAATGCTCCACCGCAGCACGCGCCACCCGGGACACGGCAACGGCGTTGATGCTCCAGGCAGCCGCCCGGCCCTCCTGGGTTTCGGCGGCATCCACCGCCGTGAAAGCGGCCGCGTTGATGATCGTGGAGTATTCGTGCCAGTTCACTGCCTTGTACGAGTCTCCGGCGGTGATGTCGAAGTCCGCGCGGCCGGCGAACTCTACCGTCGGGTCGCCCTCGAAGGCTTGCCGAAGGGCGGTTCCCAACTGACCGTCCGCGCCGAGGACCAGCGTACGCCTCCCGATCATGGGAACAACGTCCCCCAGCCGCGGATGTTTCCTATCCTGTGCCGAGACAATGGCCTGCTCCAAGGGAATCGGCCACGGCACCGCTACGTCTTCATCGGCAAGGTTGAGGAACGTGTAGTCCTTTTGTGATCCCGCGGTCCAATGGTCGTTGACCAAGTAGGTGTAGGCGGTGTCATCCTCCAGTGTTTGGAAGGCATTGCCCACACCACGCGGGACGAAGACGGCCTCGCCAGGGGTCAGTTCCGCGGTGAATGACGTGCCGAATGTTGGCCCCCTGCGCAGGTCCACCCATGCCCCGAAGATCCGTCCCGAGGCCAGCGAAACGAATTTGTCCCATGGCTCTGCGTGTATCCCGCGAACCGTTCCGCGTATTGCGTTGAAGGAAATGCTGTTCTGCACGGGGCCGAAGTCCGGCAGCCCGGCAGCCACCATTTTGGCGCGGTGCCAGTTCTCTTTGAACCAGCCTCTGTCATCCCCGTGAACAGGAAGCTCAAACAGCAACAGGCCAGGGATGGGCGTGGTTCTCGAAATTAGCTGACGTTCCTGTTCCACCCTCTAGTGCCCCTGACCGGCGTATTTGGACTCCGTGGCCGCCTTCTGCGGTCGCCACCAGTGTTCGTTGTCCCTGTACCACTGGACCGTGTCAGCCAGTCCGGCGTCGAAGTCCGAATACCGGGGAACCCACCCGAGCTCGCGTCGGAGTTTGCTGGAATCGATGGCGTACCGGAGGTCGTGGCCTGGCCTGTCCGTCACCAAGTCGTAGGCGTCGCGGGGTTGGCCGGTGAGGGAAAGCAGCATCTCAACCACCTCCCGGTTGTTCCGTTCGCCGTCTGCGCCGATCAAATACGTTTCGCCCACGCTGCCGCCCTCCAAAATGGCCAAGACTGCGGAGGAATGGTCTTCCACATGGATCCAGTCACGAACATTGTTCCCCTTGCCGTAGAGGTGGGGCCGGTTCCCGTCCAGGATGTTGGTAATCTGCCGCGGAATGAATTTCTCCACGTGCTGGTACGGGCCGTAATTGTTGGAACAATTACTGATGGTCGCTTTAAGGCCGAATGATCTCACCCATGCGCGGACCAACATATCGGAGCCGGCTTTCGTTGCCGAATAGGGACTCGTTGGCCGGTAAAGGGAGTTCTCCGTAAATCGGTGGGGGTCATCCAGAGCCAAGTCGCCATAGACCTCATCGGTGGAAATGTGATGGAAGCGCGTGCCGTGACTTCGCGCCGCTTCGATTAAGGTGAACGTCCCCAAAAGGTTTGTGTCAAGAAACGGGCGGGGATCTTGCAGCGAATTGTCGTTGTGTGACTCTGCTGCGAAATGCACCACCGCATGAACGGATTCCGTCAGCCCGTCAACCAACCCGGCATCACAAATGTCGCCCTTGACGAAGGTGAAGCGCTCCTGCGGCAGCCCGGAGAGGGATTCGATGTTTCCGGCATAAGTCAGTTTGTCCAACACCGTGACATGGAGGCCGGTGTGCTCCATGATGTAGTGGACAAAGTTGCATCCGATGAATCCGGCCCCGCCGGTGACAAGGATTCTCTGCATGGCCCTAGAGTAACCGCCCGCGGCGCTACTGGGCACAGGTGAGGACGGCAGGTTTGCGAGGAATTATTCTTGCAGGTGGAACGGGTTCAAGGCTTCACCCCATCACGCTCGGAATCAGCAAACAGTTGGTTCCGGTGTTCGATAAGCCGATGATTTACTACCCCCTGTGCACCCTGATGCTGGCAGGAATCCGCGACATTCTGATCATCACTACGCCCGGAGATGCCGCGCAGTTCCAGCGGCTCCTCGGAGATGGTTCACAGTTCGGCATCAACCTCAGTTACGCAGAACAACCGACGCCGGACGGGCTGGCCCAGGCTTTCATCCTGGGGGAGGACCACATCGGAACGGGCAACGTGGCGCTGATCCTGGGTGACAACATTTTCAACGGACCCGGCATGGGCAACCAACTCCGGCACTATAACGACGTCGACGGCGGTGCAATCTTTGGCTATTGGGTCAAGGACCCGTCCGCCTACGGTGTGGTGGAATTCGACGATCAAGGAATGGCCGTTTCCATTGAGGAAAAGCCCGCAGTCCCCAAAAGCAACTATGCCGTTCCAGGGCTCTATTTTTATGACAACAACGTGGTCGCCATGGCGAAGGACCTGCAACCCTCTCCCCGAGGGGAATTGGAGATCACGGATATCAACCGGAAATACATGGAGCTTGGCCGCCTGCACGTACAGAAGTTTCCGCGGGGCACAGCTTGGCTGGACACCGGTACGTTCAGCGACCTCAACGATGCTTCAAACTACGTCCGCACCACGGAGAACCGGCAGGGCTTGAAGATTGGTGCGCCCGAGGAAGTGGCGTGGCGCATGGGCTACCTGAACGACGATGAGCTCCGCCAGCAAGCTGCCAAGCTCGCCAAAAGCGGCTACGGAAGCTACTTGTTGGACATCCTGGACCGCCAATAGGCGAAGCTAAGCGGCCGAGACGTCTTCGAGTGCGCGAGCAATCTCAGCCGGCAGAACCGTCAACTGCGCGTCCATCAGTTCCTTGAGTTGGACGGCGTTTCTTGGTCCTACGATGGCGGTGGCGACACCCGGCCGGGAGAGCAGCCAGCTGAGGGATACATCCATCGGGGTCCGGCCCAGTCCGCGCGCTGCCATCGCCACGGCTTCCACCACGCGGGATGCCCGCGATTCCAGATACGGCTCAATATAACCAGCCAGCCGGCTTTGCGCGGCACGGGAATCAGCAGGAATCTGTCCACGGTATTTGCCACTGAGTACCCCACGGCCCAGCGGCGCCCACGCCATCAGCCCCAGTCCGGCGTCTTCCACTGCAGGGATGAGTTCTTCCTCTGCTTTGCGTTGGACGAGGGAATATTCGGATTGGTTTGCCACGAGGGTGAAACCTGCCACGGCCGCTGCCTTGGCCGTCTGCCAGCCGTTGTAGTTGGAAATCCCCACATAGCGGGCACGTCCGCTCCGCTGGGCGAGTTCCAAGGCAGAGAGAGTCTCCTCCAGGGGCACGTTCGGATCCCACTCATGAGCGAACCAGATATCGATGTAGTCAGTGCCAAGCCTGGCGAGGCTGGCATCAAGGGCGGACAGCATCGCGCCCCGGGATGCGTTGACGCTTCGCCGGGAGTCCGACGACGACACGCCGGCTTTGGTGGAAATCACAATCTCCGAACGGGCAACCACATCACCCAGCATGGAGCCCAACATTGCTTCTGCCCGGCCTTGGGAATATGACGCTGCGGTGTCCACCACGGTGCCTCCGGCAGCAACGAAAGCGTGTAGCACTTCTGCAGCGTCCTGTTCGTCGGTCTCCTGGGCCCAGGACATGGTTCCGAGGGACAATGAGGACACACGGAACCCGCTGTTTCCGACATAACGCTGCTGCATAGCAGTTAGCTTACGGGGAGTTAGAGGACTTCATGACGTAGGGTCTATTCACGTGAACTGGATAGAAGCAGCCTTGCTGGGCCTGGTGCAGGGCCTCACCGAATTCCTCCCGATTTCCTCGAGCGCACACCTGCGGATCGTCGGCTCATTCCTTCCGGGGGCAGCAGACCCCGGCGCCGCGTTTACTGCGATCACGCAGCTGGGGACCGAGACCGCTGTCATTGTGTACTTCTGGCGCGACATCGTTCGCATCGTCCGCGCGTGGTTCGGGTCCTTGACCGGAAAAGTGGAGCGCAACAATCCGGACGCCCGCATGGGGTGGCTGGTCATCCTGGGCAGCCTGCCGATCATCGTCCTCGGCCTGTTATTCCAGGACCAGATCGAGTCAGTACTGCGCAGTATGTGGATCGTTGCCACCATGCTGATCGTGTTCGGCATGATCCTTGCTGTTGCCGATGCCATTGGCCGGCAGGAGAGGGACCTCACCCAACTGACCTACAAGCACGGCATCCTCTACGGCTTCGCCCAAGCCATGGCCTTGATTCCGGGCGTATCGCGTTCCGGCGGCACTATTACGGCCGGCCTGCTCATGGGTTACACCCGCGAGGCCGCTGCCAGGTACTCGTTCCTCCTGGCCATTCCTGCCGTGTTTGGCAGCGGGCTGTACCAGCTGTACAAAACAGTGTCGAATGAAGGCCTGTCCGGTCCCTACGGCCTTCCGGAGACCGCGCTGGCTACAGTCATAGCGTTCGTGGTGGGCTACGTCATTATTGGTTGGTTCCTGAAGTTTGTCTCCACAAGGAGCTACCGGCTCTTCGTTTGGTACCGCATCCTGCTCGGCTTGGCCCTGTATGTCCTGCTCGGTTTCAATGTGATCAGCGCCTAGCACTAAGGTTGAGTCGTGAAATCGTGGATCTCCCGCCCTGTTCCTGAGCTGCCCGGCAGCATGCCGCAACTACGGTTGTTCGATACCGCCCTTGGCCGGGTGGTGGAGGTTGAACGGCAACCAGAGCAGTCAATGTACGTCTGCGGCATTACGCCCTACGACGCGACGCACATGGGCCACGCGGCCAGTTACGTTGCGTTCGATCTCCTCAACCGGGTCTGGCGCGACGCAGGTATCCGGGTGTCCTATGTCCAGAACGTGACGGACGTCGATGACCCGCTCCTGGAGCGGGCCACGGCCACCGGTGTGGACTGGCGCGAACTGGCGCAGAGCCAGATCGACCTCTTTCAGACAGACATGGACGCGCTCAACGTCCTGGCGCCAAATCATTACATCGGCGCAGTAGAGGCAATTCCGGACATTGTCCCCGCCATTGAACGCCTCATTGCCGACGGCGTTGCCTACCGCGTTCAAGGGAGCGATGGCGAGCCGGACGGCGACGTGTATTACGACGTCGAAATGGCCGGCAAACGCTCCGACGCCACCGATGCCTGGACCCTTGGCGACGTATCCGGGCTTGGCGAAACGGAAATGCTTGCACTCTTCGCCGAACGTGGCGGTGATCCCGCCAGGCCGGGAAAGCGCAATGCCCTTGACCCCCTGCTCTGGCGTGTCGCCCGTGACGGCGAACCCAACTGGCCCGGAGCGACCCTCGGCGACGGACGGCCGGGCTGGCACATTGAGTGTACGGTCATCGCCCAGAAGTACCTGCCCGCGCCCTTCACGGTCCAGTGCGGAGGATCGGACCTCGTTTTCCCGCACCACGAAATGGGTGCCGGCCACGCGTACTCTCTCTCCGGCGTACCCCTGGCACGCCACTATGCACATGCAGGCATGGTGGGCCTGGACGGGGAAAAGATGAGCAAGTCCAAGGGCAACCTGGTTCTGGTCTCCAAGCTCCGTGCTGCCGGTGAGGATCCTGCAGCCATCCGCCTTGCCATCCTCGCCAACCATTACCGTTCGGACTGGTCGTGGACCGATGAGGAGTTCTCCGTAGCCAAGGACCGGCTTGCTCGGTGGCGTGAAGCCATTGATCGCGCGCCGGCCGGTTCGGCGGGGCCATTGGTGGCCGCCATGCGTCATGAGCTGTCCAACGACCTCAACGCTCCCGGCGCCATCGCCGTCGTCGACCATTGGGCGGAAGAAGCGATTCGCTCCGCCGAGGACAACTCAGCGCAGGATACTGCGCTTGTCAACGATGCAATCGATGCTTTGCTCGGGGTTGAGCTCTAAGCAACATCCAGAAAAACGGCAACGGCCCTGACTTCACGTCAGGGCCGTTGCTCGTTAGCGGGGCTCGACCTCTTAGGGCCGTTCCTTGCCGCGCCGCTTCAAATACCGTTCGAATTCCCGGGCAATGGACTCACCGGACGCCTCCGGAAGATCTGCAGTGTCTTTTGCTTCCTCCAATTGCCGCACGTAGGCAGCGATTTCGGGGTCCTCGGTAGCGAGTTCGTCAACTCCGCGTTCCCATGCCTCAGACTCTTCAGCCAATGCCTGACTGTCCATGGGAACCTGCAAGAGGTCCTCGATCCTGTGCAGGATGGCCAGCTGTGCCTTGGGGGAGGGCGGTTGGGCAACGTAATGCGGAACCGCTGCCCACAACGAGACTGTCGGCAGACCCGCCAGCAGTGCGAACTCGGCGAGAACACCCACAATGCCTACCGGTCCTTCATACTGGGAGGCCTCCAAATTGAGGCGCTCCCGCAAGGAATTGTCCTCGGTGGTGGTGCTCACCGGAATGGGCCGGCTGTGCGGAACGTCGGCAAGCAGTGCGCCCAGCAAAATCACTGAGTCCACTTTGAGCGCTTCAGCATGCACCAGCAGCTCAGTGGTGTAGGCGCGCCAGCGGTAGGAGGGTTCGGTACCGAGGACCAGCAACACATCCACGTTGCTGTCAGGAACTTCGGCCTTGTAAATCCGTGTTGACGGCCATTTCACTTTTCGGCCACCCGAGGACGTACGCCGCACCGTGGGCCGTGTGAACTGGAAGTCGTAATATTCCTCGGCGTCCACCGTGGCAACCTTCTTGCCGTCCCAGAGCTTGTTCAAGTAGTGCAGCGCATCGCTGGCGGCCTCACCGGCGTCGTTCCAGCCCTCAAACGCGGCGAGCATTACGGTGACACGCTGGCCGTCCGCGGGTTCCTTGAGGAAACGCTCGGGCTCCGCTGTGATGTCCTGCCCTTCGGGGGTCCCGTCCACACTGTTCATCCACTCACCCTACGTCCAAGACCCTGATGGATGCATGGCATTTCACGCCGAAGCGTGTCCGCGATTCGCCCACAGCGCAACCCGCGGACAGCCGCCCGCCAGGTTCCACGTAGACTGGAAACCATGCATTCCTCACCCAGCCAGCCCCTCCTCAAAGCCGTGCTCTGGGATATGGACGGCACACTCGTGGACACCGAACCCTATTGGATCGCGGCCGAGCGTGCGCTGGTGGAGTCCCATGGTGGGACCTGGTCCCACCAGCAGGCCATGCAATTGGTGGGGCAGTCCTTGCTGCATTCAGCGGCAGTCCTCCAGCACGCAGGCGTGAAGCTTGAGGCCCGTGAAATCGTTGACACTTTGAGCGCCCAGGTCATCGCCCAGGTCCGTAAAGAGGTCCCGTGGCGGCCCGGCGCCCGCGAACTGCTGGATCAGCTCCACGAGGCAGGAATCCGCTGCGCCTTGGTGACCATGTCCGAGGGCCCTCTGGCCGGAGTCGTCGTGGAGAGCCTTCCGAAGCCTTACTTCGAATTCCTGGTCACTGGCGATACCGTCACCCATGGAAAACCGCATCCGGAGGCCTACCTCACGGCGGTGGAACGGCTCAAATTGGAAGACCCCTCGGTGAGCATCCACCACTGCGTCGCCCTAGAGGATTCCATCCCTGGTGCCACGGCGGCCATTGCATCGGGCGTGATCACTGTGGGAATTCCCCATCAGGTGCCCCTTCCCGAAGACCCCCGAATGATCATGTGGCCAACGCTGGTTGGCCGGACAGCACCGGATCTGCAACAGCTGGTGGCTGACCGCTTCGCCACGGCCAACCTGTTTGAAGGGGCCAACTAGGTGACCAGCCCCTCCACACCGCATCACTCGCAAGGCAAGAAGCGCGAAGGCATTCCGCTCGGTAAGATCGCCGGTATTCCGGTCTACCTGGCGTATTCGTGGTTCATCATTGCTGGCTTCACGGTCATCGTTTATGGTCCGGCGCTCCTGGTTCGAACACCCGAACTCGGCATCGGAGCGTACTTCGTGGCCTTGGGATACGCCCTCCTTCTTGCCGTGTCTGTGCTGGTCCATGAACTCGCCCATGCACTGAGTGCAAAGGCCTTCAACTGGCCTACGGAAAAAATTGTGCTCAACCTTTGGGGCGGCCACACTCAGTTTGAGAGTTTCACCGCTTCGCCGGGTCGCTCAGTAGTGGTGGCATTGGCCGGACCTGCGTCCAACTTCGTCTTGGCCGCCGGGATGTGGGCCGTGCTTTCCACCGGCGCCCTCAGCGGTGTCCCGGACACCCTCGCGAACATCCTCATGTGGGCCAACCTCCTGATCGGCCTGTTCAACGTCCTTCCCGGCTTACCCCTGGATGGCGGCCGCTTGGTGGAGTCCGCAGTGTGGAAAGCCACAGGCAGCCAGGACAAAGGCACCATCGCCGCAGGCTGGTCCGGCCGCACCATCGTCGTCGCATTGGTGATCTGGGTCATCGGCCTGCCGGTCCTCAACGGCACGCCCTTGGACATCAGCCTCATCCTTATCACCGTCCTCGTCTGCGGTTTCCTCTGGATGGGCGCCTCAAGTTCCATCCACCACGCGAAGCTGCGCAGCCGTCTTTACCTGGTGAGCGCCGCTGGCCTGGCTGAACGCGCAGTGGGCGTGCCTAACTCGGCCACCGTGGCTGACGTCCTGGACATTTCCCCGGCCGGTAGTCCCGCCGTCGTCATCTGCGGTCCTGACGGCAAGCCTCAGGGAGTGGTGGACTTCGAGGCAACGCTCGGCGTGCCCGCCGCAAACGCGACCACCACTCCAGTCACGGCCGTTGCGCATGCCCTGGCGGCCGGGGCCTACGTCCCGGAATGGTCCAAGGGGCAGGAGCTGATCCAGTACTTGGCTCGGCTGGACGGCGGCGAATACGCTGTGGTTGACCACAACGGAATCGTCACCGGGCTGCTTCGGCAGCAAGCAGTAGTGACTGCCATAACAGGTAAGGAAGCACGCAGGAGCGGGCGCTCCTGACCGCGTTGCCGGTAGAGTTACATGCCGGCGGTTACACAAAAGAGACCCATCGATTTTTTGGCGCCCACCAGCCGGTCACACACCGCGGCCCAGCCGTACAGGAGCGAGGAACACCACATGAGCAGCGAAACCGCCGCCCCCGCAGCAAGCACAGGCACTGACGGGCCAGCCATCGGCTCGGCTGTACAGCCGACGGGCTCTGCACGACGCCGCGGGCCTTTCCGTGTGGGCGAGCGGGTCCAGCTCACTGATGAGCGCGGGCGGATGAACACCATCACGCTGGAAGTGGGCGGCGCTTTCCACACCCACCGCGGTTTCCTGAACCATGATGAAATCATCGGCAAGGTGGATGGCTCGGTGGTCAGCAACAACGTTGGCCAGCAGTACCAGACCTTGCGACCTTTGCTCTCTGACTTCGTCCTGTCCATGCCCCGTGGCGCGGCAGTGGTTTACCCCAAGGACGCCGCCCAGATTGTCACCATGGCGGACATCTTCCCCGGTGCGCGGGTTGTCGAAGCGGGCGTGGGTTCAGGGGCACTCTCCATTTCCCTGTTGCGCGCGGTCGGCGACGACGGTTACCTCCACTCGTTTGAGCGCCGCGAAGAATTCGCGGCCATTGCCCGCGGAAACGTTGAGACCATCTTCGGCGGTCCCCATCCCGCATGGCAGATCTCCCTGGGCGACTTCCAGGACGAGGTGGTCAAGGCTGAAGCCCCGGGTTCGGTTGACCGGGTTGTTCTGGACATGCTCGCCCCGTGGGAGTGCTTGGATGCCGTAGCCACTGTCCTGGCTCCGGGCGGTGTCTGGATCAACTACGTGGCCACCGTAACGCAGCTGTCCCGCACCGCCGAGGCCATCCGCGCTGACGGCCGCTTCACTGAACCGGACGGCTGGGAATCGATGGTTCGTGGCTGGCACCTTGAAGGTTTGGCCGTCCGTCCGGACCACCGCATGGTTGCCCACACGGGTTTCCTCCTGGTTACCCGCCGTCTCGCTGACGGCGTCACTGGAATTTCCGTGAAGCGCCGCCCGTCCAAGACTGAATTCAGCGAAGAGGACCTCAACGCCTGGACCCCTGCAGCAGTGGGGGAGCGCTCCGTGTCTGACAAGAAACTGCGGCGTGCAGCACGTGACGCAATCGCCGGGACCAACGTTCAGGATGATCCCCCGGTCACAAACTGACAAAGGTCACAATAGGGTTCGCATTCCGAATGTCACCCGGCACCCTGAGCTTTTCGGGACTAAGGTCTTGTTAAGCGCAGGAAGGGGCTGATGAATCGTGGATACGTCAAACAACGACCTTGGACGGCCAACGCCGGAAGATGCAAACGACGCAGCGGAGAATACGGCTGGCAGGAGGCTTGGCGCAGTTCAGCCGCCGGAGACCTCAAGTGAACTGACTGTTGCCGAACGGCAGATCAACATCCTTCGGGACAAGCTCCGCCACATCGACCGCCAGCTGGCAGCCGCCACCCAGAACAACAGCAAACTAGTCAGCATGCTGGAAACGGCGAAAGCTGAGATCCTTCGCTTGAAGGGCGCCTTGGAGCAGGAGGGCCAACCTCCCTACAGCTTCGGTACCGTGGTGCAGATCAACCCGCGGAAGCAGCCCGCCGCCGGCAGTTCAGGGCAGGCAGCCACCGAGGAATCTGTGGACATCTTCAACGCGGGCCGCAAAATGCGTGTGGGTGTCAGCCCGCTCGTGAACCTCAACCAGCTCGCCGTCGGGCAGGAAGTCCTGCTTAACGAGGCCCTGCTGGTAGTAGCGGGACTCGGCTACGAACGCGCCGGTGAACTGGTCACGCTCAAGGAAATGCTGGGCAAGGACCGTGCACTGGTGGTTGGACGCGCCGATGAAGAGCGTGTGGTCCGGTTGTCCGGTGCGCTCCAAAGCGTCCACCTGAAGGTGGGCGACGCGTTGTCGCTCGATTCACGGACGGGCTACGCGTTGGAGAAGGTCCCGCGCGCCGAGGTGGAGAACCTCGTCCTTGAAGAAGTTCCGGACATCACTTACCAGGATATCGGTGGCCTTGGCCCGCAGATCGAGCAGATCCGTGACGCCGTCGAGTTGCCGTTCCTCCACCCTGACCTTTACCGGGAGCATGGCCTGAAGGCCCCCAAAGGCATTTTGCTTTACGGCCCTCCAGGCTGCGGCAAAACCCTCATTGCCAAAGCAGTGGCAAATTCCCTTGCTGCCCGGGCAGCAGAGCGGGCTGGCAATACCGATCTCAAGAGCTACTTCCTGAACATCAAGGGTCCCGAACTCCTGGACAAGTATGTGGGTGAGACTGAGCGCCACATTCGGTTGATCTTCTCCCGCGCCCGCGAGAAGGCGTCAGATGGCAGCCCCGTGGTGGTCTTCTTCGACGAAATGGACTCGTTGTTCCGCACCCGTGGCACCGGTGTTTCTTCGGATGTCGAAACCACCATCGTGCCTCAGCTGCTGAGCGAGATCGATGGCGTGGAGCGTTTGGACAACGTGATCGTCATTGGCGCCTCCAACCGTGAGGACATGATCGATCCCGCCATCCTTCGTCCCGGTCGACTCGATGTGAAGGTCAAGATCCAACGGCCCGACGCCGAAGCCGCAGCGGACATCTTCGCCAAGTACATCACCACTGACTTGCCCTTCCACCCCCAGGATTTGGCTGAGTATGGCGGTGATGTGCAGGCCACTGTGGATGCCATGGTCCAGCGCACGGTGGAGGCCATGTACTCCACCGAGAAGTCCAATGAGTACCTTGAGGTCACCTACGCCAACGGCGATACGGAGATGCTGTACTTCAAGGACTTCAACTCCGGTGCCGTGGTCCAGAACGTGGTGGATCGTGCCAAGAAGTACGCCATCAAGGATTTGCTGACCACGCAACAGAAGGGTCTGAGGATCGATCACCTGCTCCGGGCCGTTGTGGATGAGTTCCGTGAGCACGAGGACATGCCCAACACCACCAACCCGGATGATTGGGCAAGAATTTCGGGCAAGAAGGGCGAAAGGATCACTTACATCAGGACCATCGTTCAGGGTAAGGCGGGCCAGGAGCCGGGCAAGTCCATCGAAACCACTGCGAACACGGGTCAGTACCTGTGACAGCAAGGCCCGAGGGTGTACCCGCAGAGAAACTTCCCCCAGGCGGCGCCATGCGCGTCATGGGCTCGGAAACTGAATATGGGATCCATGCGCCGTCAGCTCCGGGGGCCAACGCCACCATGATGTCTGCCCGGATCATTCAGGCATATGCCACTGTTACCCGGCAACGGGCGGCCGGCGGTGCGGAGACCCGGTGGGACTACACGGACGAGGAACCGCTGCACGATGCCCGCGGTTGGACCGTGGACAGGGCCGCGGCGGATCCAAGCCAGCTCACGGACCAACCGCCAGTGCTCGACGCCGAAGCGGTGGCCTTGGCCTATGGCCGCCAGGAGTTGGAACTGGACGGTGCGGACGAGTCCGGTTCCCTGCTGATGAACATGGTGCTCGGAAATGGTGCACGCCTCTACGTGGACCATGCGCACCCTGAGTACTCCAGCCCGGAGGTCACCAACCCCCGCGATGCCGTGGCCTGGGATGCGGCCGGCGATCTGGTTGCCTTGGCCACCGTCCGGAAGGTGGCAGCGGACATTTCCCTGCCGCCCATCAACCTGTACAAGAACAACACGGACAACAAGTCCGTGTCCTATGGTTCGCATGAGAACTACCTCATGCCCCGCTCGGTGCCTTTTGGCGACATCATCCGTGGGCTCACGCCGTTCTTCGTCACCCGCCAGGTGATGTGTGGTGCAGGACGGGTGGGGCTGGGACAGGACAGCTCGACGCCCGGTTACCAGATCAGCCAGCGGGCGGATTTCTTCGAAGCAGAAGTGGGGCTGGAGACAACCATCCGCCGCCCCATCATCAATACGAGGGACGAGCCACACGCTACAGCGGACAAGTACCGCCGCCTGCACGTGATCATCGGGGACGCCAACCTCAGCCAGGCCTCCAACTTCCTGAAGTTCGGAACCACAGCCATGGTCCTGAGCCTCATCGAGGCGGGGCAGGCTCCCAAAATTGAGGTTCATGAACCTGTCCAGGCGCTCCAGTCAGTCAGCCACGACACCACGCTCACCACCACCATCAGGCTCCTTGACGGAAGGCGGGTGACCGCCCTCGATCTGCAGTGGATGTATTTCGAGGCAGCCGCCAAACTGGCCCAGGAGACAGGGGTGGCTGATTCGGTCACCGGTGATGGCCACACTCACCAGGTCCTTGCTCATTGGGAGTCCACACTGACAACTCTGGGGACTGATCCTGATGCTGCCGCCTCGTCAGTTGAGTGGGTGGCCAAAAAGTCTCTTCTTGAGGGCTACCGAAACCGCGACGGACTCGCCTGGGACGACGCCCGTCTGGGCTTGGTAGATCTTCAATGGTCCGATATCCGCCCAGAGAAGGGCCTCTATTACAGGCTCCTCTCCAGGGACCGGATGATGCGCATAGTGGACGACGCCGACATCACCAGGGCGGTGACCGAACCGCCGTCGGACACCCGGGCATACTTCCGCGGGCGGTGCGTTTCCAGGTTCGGCAGGGACGTAGTGGGCGCCAGTTGGGACTCGGTGATTTTTGATGTTCCGGGGCTGGGGAAACTGCAGCGGGTGCCCACGCGGGAGCCTTTGAGGGGAACCCGGGCTTTGACCGGCGCCCTCTTTGACCGTCACACGGATGCGGCCTCTTTCCTGGCTGAATTGTTGGGTCAGAAGCCACCGTCTGCCAGGAGCTGAGGGACGCCCGCCACAGTATTATTCGTCGTCGGCCAAAGCCGTCCGCAGCACCGGTCAGCGTGGCAATATGGCAGTAGGAAGTCTCCGTCTTCCGGAGACTGACAGTAGGGAGAAAGAAAATGGCAGCACAGGAGCAGCAACAACCACAGTCACGGGAAACCGAGACCGAAGTGGACGTACCGGAGGCACCACCGGCAGCACCGGAGGCACAGGCCTCTGACGCCACCCAAGGCGTGGATGACCTCCTTGACGAAATCGACGGCGTTCTTGAATCCAACGCTGAAGAGTTTGTCAGGGCGTTTGTCCAAAAGGGTGGCCAGTAGGCAGACCCGCCAGAGGATGTACTGCCCGGCAAGCGTGAGGCCGCCGGGCATCGGAATGCAGAGTCGAAGGAGTGCAGCAATGCAGGACCCATCAACCGGCCCCCTGGCCACCCAGGCAACGTCTTCTTTCACGGAGCATCTTCAACGCTCGCGTCCCGAACTTCTTCCTTATAATCAATCGTTACCCGCCGGCATGGTGCCGGCGTCCCCACATGCCACCACGATCGTTGCTTTGACGTACGCCGGTGGCGTGCTGATGGCTGGAGATCGCCGTGCCACCATGGGCAACATCATCGCCAGCCGGCACATCGAGAAAGTGTTTCCGGCTGACGAGTATTCGGTCCTCGGCATTGCCGGTACCGCCGGCCTGGCAATTGATATCACACGGCTTTTCCAGGTGGAGCTGGAGCATTACGAAAAAATCGAGGGCACCCTCCTCAGCTTGGTAGGCAAGGCCAACCGTCTGGGCGCCATGATCCGTGGAAACCTGCCGATGGCGATGCAGGGGATGGCAGTCGTTCCCTTGTTCGCAGGATTCGATCTCGGTTCCGGCGTGGGCCGCTTGTTCTCCTACGACGTCACAGGCGGCCGCTACGAGGAACAGGAGCATCACTCTGTTGGTTCCGGGTCAGTGTTCGCCCGTGGTGCCCTGAAGAAGCTGTGGAAGCCTAATTTGTCTGAAGAGAACGCCGTGGCGGTTGCTGTTGAGGCACTGTACGACGCCGCCGATGACGACTCCGCCACCGGTGGCCCTGATCCCGTCCGCCAATTGTGGCCGGTGGTATATACCGTCGATCGATCCGGCAACCGCCGTGTCCCTGAACGGGAGCTGGCTGCGATCGCCGGCGCAATCGTCGAATCGCGGACTGCCGCCGGACGGGAGGCCTGATATGACACAGCAGTTCTATGTCTCACCTGAGCAGTTGATGAAGGACCGCGCGGACTTTGCGCGGAAGGGCATTGCGCGTGGGCGCTCTGTTGTGGTGATCAGCTGCGCCGATGGCATCGCGTTGATCGCCGAAAACCCTTCACCTTCGTTGCACAAGATCGGTGAAATCTACGACAAAATTGCGTTTGCCGCGGTGGGCAAATACAACGAGTTTGAAAGCCTCAGGCAAGCAGGAGTCCGTTACGCAGACGTCCGCGGCTACTCCTACGATCGCGAGGACGTAACGGCCCGCGGCTTGGCTAGTGTCTATGCTCAGAGCCTTGGAGCGGTGTTCACAGCTGAGCAGAAGCCGTTCGAGGTGGAATTGGCAGTTGCCGAGGTTGGTCTAACCCAGGCGCAGGATCACCTGTACCGCCTGACCTTCGACGGATCAATCGCCGATGAGAACGGTTTCGTCGTCATGGGCGGTCTCGCTGACCAGATTTCCGACGTCGTCAGCGGGGCTTGGGAATCGGAGCTCACCTTGGCGGGGGCCATGCAATTGGCTCTGCGGGCTCTGGCCACAAATAAGGACGTTGACGAATTGCCCGCCACCGCCGTCGAAGCTGCCGTGCTGTACCGCGCTTCGGAAAGCAACCGCGGGTCCCGCAGGGCATTTCGCCGGCTGCTGCCGGAAGACATGACCCGGTTGCTCACAGAGGAGAGCTGAGATGGATAAGCGGATATTTGGCATCGAAACCGAGTTCGGAATTTCCTATTCCAGCCCTGATTCCCGCCCCTTGGCGCCTGAGGAGGTGGCACGCTACCTCTTTCGCAAGGTGGTCAGTTGGGGCAGGTCCTCCAATGTTTTCCTCACCAACGGTTCACGGCTCTACCTCGATGTGGGCTCGCACCCGGAGTACGCCACCGCGGAGTGCGACGACCTCGCCCAGCTGATCGCCCATGACAGGGCCGGCGAACTTATCCTGGACGACCTCGTGGATGAGGCCCAGGCAAGGCTGGCCGCCGAGGGCTTCAACGGCACGGTGTACCTCTTCAAGAACAACACCGATTCGGCGGGAAATTCTTACGGCAGCCATGAGAACTACCTCATACCGCGGCGTGGGGAATTTTCGCGCCTTGCCGAGATCCTGATTCCTTTCCTGGTCACCCGGCAGCTGATCGCCGGTGCCGGAAAAGTTCTGAAGACGCCCCACGGCGCCACGTTCGCTTTCTCCCAGCGGGCCGACCACATCTGGGAAGGCGTGTCCTCGGCCACCACCAGGTCAAGGCCGATCATCAACACCCGCGATGAGCCGCATGCGGATGCTGAGTTCTATCGCCGCCTGCATGTGATTGTGGGCGACTCCAATATGTCTGAGACCTCGGCGCTGCTCAAAGTCGGCACGGTGGACCTTATCCTCCGCATGATCGAGGCCGGCGTCATTATGCGTGATATGCGCATGGAGAATCCCATCCGCAGCATCCGCGAAATCTCCCACGATCTCACCGGCCGTGCGCTGGTCCGTTTGGCCAACGGACGGCAGCTGACCGCCCTGGACATTCAGCGGGAGTACCTCAATAAGGTCACCGAGTTCGTGGCCGCGAATGGCGCCCATAACGCCCACGTTCCACTCATTCTGGATCTGTGGGAGCGGACGTTGAACGCTATCGAGAGTGGCGACACCAGCTCCATCGACACTGAAGTGGACTGGGCTATCAAGAAGAAGCTCATGGATGGCTACATGCGCCGGCACGATCTCAGCCTTGATTCGCCCCGGATAGCGCAACTGGACCTCACGTACCATGACATCTCGAGGCAACGCGGTATCTTTTTCCTGCTCCAAGCACGTGGGGCAGCGCGAAGGCTGGTTACTGAAACCGACGTCAAGGACGCCGTGGATGCCCCGCCCCAGACAACGCGAGCCAAGTTGCGCGGAGATTTTGTGCGAAGGGCACAGGAGCTGGGCCGGGACTACACGGTTGACTGGGTACACCTGAAGCTCAATGACCGCGCACATCAGACCATCCTTTGCAAGGATCCGTTCCGCAACGTCGACGAGCGGGTGGATGCCCTCCTCGAATCCATGGGCTAGAGGGCTCTATAAGCTGGCTCCCAGCTTCGCGAGCTATTCTGGATAGTGGTCTCTTCCCGAGACTCGCCTCGCTTGGATGCGCTACGCGCCTTTCCGAGTGCCCCCTTGCCCCGACGAAAGTGTCTTTTTGTGCGCCGACTCCTAGCAATCCTCCTTCCCGCCCTGCTGCTGATGACCGCATGCGGTGGCGGAGACACTCCGGCCGCCGAGCCCACCAGCAAATCAGTAGGTGACGTCTCCAAGCTCGACTCCCTGAAGGTGACGGACAACGGCAATGACAAAGCGCCCGGAATTGAATTCTCCAAGCCCCTCGCCGTGACAGGACCCACCGTCAAGGTTGTCAGCGAAGGTGACGGGGAAACGGTCAAAATGGGTCAAATCGCCGAACTTGTGTATGTAGCGGTTGATGGTACCGATGGCAAAACGCTTGAGGACGGCTACACCAAGGGACCCCAGCCGATCGAGCTCTCCGAGCAGATGAAATCCGGCAACGAGCTGATCTTCGACGCCATCATCGGCGCCAAGGTAGGCAGCCATGTGGCCATTGCTGCTCCGGGCAGCGCCTCCGCTTCGGCGCCGGCCTCCTCCCAGCTGGTGATCTTCAAGATTGCCTCCGCCAAGGACGCACCCGGTCTTTTGAGCAAGGAAGAGACCGATCAGCTGGACAAAGACGGCAAGCTTCCCAAGGTGACCTTTGATGACAAGGGTGCTCCGTCCGTGGAGATTCCCAAGACTGATGCACCTGCCGGCCTTTCCGTGAAGGTCCTTTCCGAGGGCACCGGCGAGGAACTCAAAGACACTGACACGATCGACGCCAACTACACCGGCTGGCGCTGGGAAGACAGCACAAAGTTCGACTCCAGCTACGACCGCGGTGAAGCCGCTACCTTCGGCCTGAACCAGGTCATCAAGGGCTGGACGCTCGGACTTACGGGCCAGAAAGTTGGCTCCAAGGTCCTCCTGACGATTCCCACGGATCTCGCGTATGGTGCAAGCGCCGCCGCCCAGGGCAAGCCCGCAGGCCCACTGGTCTTCGTCGTTGAGATCACCGGCAAAAAGTAAAACCTTGCGCGGGTTCTGGCTAAGCTGGTTCCTGAAAACTTCTCCGTTCCCAAAACCCAAGGAGTAACCATGTCATTTGGTCAGCGTGACTTTGACCGTACCAAGCCCGAAATCGACTTCCCGGAAGGCGACGTCCCCACGGACCTCGTCATCACGGACCTTATTGAGGGCACCGGCCCCGAGGCCAAGGCCGGGGACACCGTGTCTACCCACTACGTGGGCGTTGCCTGGTCCACTGGCGAAGAATTTGACGCTTCCTGGGGTCGCGGAGCACCTCTGGACTTCCGTGTGGGTGTCGGCCAGGTCATTCAGGGCTGGGACCAGGGCCTGCTGGGCATGAAGGTGGGCGGCCGACGTCGCCTGGAGATTCCCTCCGAGCTTGCCTACGGCTCGCGCGGGGCCGGTGGAGCCATCAAGCCCAACGAGGCCCTGATCTTCGTGGTGGACCTCGTAGCTGTTCGCTAGGACATCAGCTTTTCGCAAGGCGCGTTACCTTCCGGTTTTTGCCGGTCGGTGACGCGCCTTGCTGCTTTCGGGCTGGTCTTTAGTAACGTAGCAACCGTGTCCGCATCCCGCACTGAACGTCTCCTGAACCTTCTCCTGGCTTTGCTCAATACCAAAGTGGGCCTCCCACGCGCTGTGCTGCGCGAAAAGGTTTACCACGATTCCGCGGAGAACGATGTCGCCTTTGGGCGGATGTTCGAGCGCGACAAAGTGGATCTGAAGCATTTCGGTTTTGACATCGAAACCGTGATGGACCCCCGAAACTTCGGTGCGGACGATCCCGCCTCGGCGCGCTACCGGATCGGCAAGGACTCCAACCGGCTTCCTGATGTGAACCTGACGCCTGCAGAGGGCACCGTCCTGCTGCTCGCTGCCCAGCTCTGGGAACGCGCAGCCCTAGGCACGGCAGCCGCCAACGCTGTACGGAAGTTGCAGGCGGCCGGAGGCTTTACGGACGTGGACCTCCCCGCAGGCGTCCAACCGCGAATCAAGCCTGCAGGACAGGCCTTCGACGACGTCGTTGCAGCGATGCACGGCAAGCACCCGGTCCGGTTCGGCTACCTTGCGGTCAGTACGGGGCGGGAAGAAGTCCGCGACGTTGAACCTTGGGGCCTGGGTAGTCGCTTCGGTCAGTGGTATCTCGTTGGCTTGGACCGGGGGAGAGGGGCCAAGAGGCTGTTCAGGCTCTCCAGGATGACCACGGCAGTAGAAGTGGTCACCACGGGCAGCTTCCACCCGCCGGAAGGCTTCAACGCCCGGGCTGAGCTGGACGAACTCAACGAGCTCCCCGTCCGGCAAGCCACCTTGGACGTGGATAAGGACAGATTGCTTGCCTTGCGCAAGAAGGCCACCTCCCTCGAAGAGTCCCCGGATGCAAGTGGCCGTGACCGCCTGACGGTGGATTTCCGGGATCCGGAGCAACTGGGCGAAGAGCTGGCATCCTATGGACCCCATCTGAGAGTCTCTGGCCCAGCGGAACTGCGCGCCGCCGTCGTACGCCGCCTCAAAGCTGCCGCAGACTTTGATGACGCCCCGCCGGTACCCATCGAGTTTCCCGAGGCGGCCCGCGCGCCCCGGGCGCGCAAGCGCACCTCCGAAGACCAGTTGGCCAGGATGCTGCAACTGGTGCCGTTCCTGGTCCACCACCAAGGCCTGCACATCCAGCAGGTGGCTGATCACTTCGGCATCAGCCGCAAGGCCCTGATCGATGACCTGAAGATCCTCATCTGTTCAGGCCTGCCCGAGGGTTATCCGGACGACCTTCTGGACATCCAGTGGGAAAACGATCACGTGTACATCTCCGAGCACTTGGACCTGAACCGGCCGGTGCGGTTCAGTGAAGATGAAGCGGCGGCGCTGCTGACCGGCCTGGCGATGCTGGGGGACCTGCCTGCCCTGGCCGGCGTGCCTGAGGACGAGTCAGGCAGTGCCTTGGAATCTGTCACCATCAAGCTGACGGGCGCGGCGGGACAGGCAGCACGATTGGCCGGTTCCGTGTCGGGCCAATCCGTGGCGCCGGAACAGTCACGGGCTTTTGCCGCCGTAACCCAGGCCATCAGGGAAGGCCAGCAGTTGCGGCTCAGGTACTTCTCCTTGCAACGCGACGAAGTGACCGAGCGCGACGTCGACCCCCTGCGGCTCTACTCCCTGGACAGCACGTGGTATTTCGAGGCTTATTGCCACAGCAAGGCCGGCGTCAGAAACTTCCGGCTGGACCGGGTGGAAACCCTGGAGACCAATGGCCGGGCTGTCTCCGGAGCAGCCACAGCAGGGCCGGACTTTCCGGCGCGGTTGTTCACGCCCGGAGACGACGACGTACTGGTGACGCTCCAATTGACCCGCCAAGGCGCCGGGCTTGCCGATGACTACTACGCCGAACGCACCGCCCAACTCCCCGACGGCGGACTGCTCGCCGAGGTGCGGTTTGGCGACGCCGGATGGTTGCCGATGTTTGTGTCCCAGCATGGGGGTGCCGTCCGGATTCTCGAACCGCGCGCCGCGCGGGAGGAAACCCGCAGGTGGATTGACGCGGCCCTGGCTCAGTACGACTCACCTTCGGGCACCAAGGCTGGCTAGACTACTCAAATGCCTTGGTGGTTCTGGATCCTGTTGTGGATCGCGCTCATAGCCCTTTCGTTGCTCCTTCACCTGACACTGGGTTACCGCTTGTACAGGAAATTCATGTCAACTGTTCATGAGCTGGCTGCTGCGGGTAAACGTTTCAGCAATCTTTCACCGGCCCCGGAAACCTCCGACGTTGAGGCAGCGGAACCGCGCCCTGAGCCAGGGTCCGCAGTTTTTGCCTCCCCGGATCAGATGCGTCATGATTACCTGACGGCCAAAGCCTCCCGGCAGGAAGTTCGTCGTCAGCGGCGCGTCAAGCGCAAAGCCGAGCGGGGGCAGCCACAATCCCTGCACGACATTGAATTCAGATAGACGTAGGATGTATCCAAAAGGAAAGGACCTCCCCACATGAGGCTCGAAGGCTGGCATCTCATCATCATCATCGTTCTAGCTCTGGTGCTCTTTGCAGCGCCGAAGCTGCCGTCCATGGCGCGCAGCATTGGGCAGTCGATGCGTATTTTCAAGTCTGAAGTCCGGGAGATGAAGAAGGATGGTTCTTCCGAGGCCAAGGACTCCCAGGACGCTTCCGACGCCGTTGAAGGCAAGGTTGTGGGCCACCCGGACGTCAACACCAAGAACAACGGCGAGACTGACGTACCGCCCGCTAACCGCGTCTAAAGAGAAGTGGTAGAAACGAAGGGGCGCAAGGCCAACCCCGAAGCCCGGATGGCGCTCCTGGATCACCTCAGGGAGCTGCGTAACCGGCTCTTCAAGGCTGCAATCGGCGTCATTGTGGGAACAGTGGTGGGCTTCATCGTCTACCAGCCTCTCCTGGAAGCATTGATCAAGCCGATCAAGGACCTCAACGAAAAAGAGGGACGCGCTGCCACACTGAACTTTGATGGCGTAGCCAGTTCTTTCGACCTGATGGTCCAGGTTTCGGTCTTTCTCGGAGTGATCCTTTCAAGCCCCGTCTGGATCTACCAGCTTTGGGCCTTCATAGTTCCCGGGCTTCACAAGAAGGAGCGTCGCCTGGCGCTGTCCTTCGTGGCAGCCGCGGTGCCACTGTTCATCGGTGGCGTCCTGCTTGCGTGGCTGGTGTTGCCCAATGCCGTTCGTGTGCTGACCGATTTCACTCCGGTGGGCGGCTCCAACTTCATCAGCGCTGAAATTTACCTGGCCTTCGTCCTGCGGCTCCTGCTGGCCTTTGGGATTGCCTTCCTGGTTCCGGTGGTCCTGGTGGGATTGAACCTTGCCGGAATTATCAAGGGCAAACAGCTCATCAAGAGCTGGAGAATCACCATCTTCCTGGTGTGCCTTTTTGCTGCGATGGCCGCTCCCGGCGCTGACGCCATGAGCATGTTCTACCTTGCAGCGCCCATGCTGATCCTGTTCTTCGCGGCCATTGGCGTTTGCCTCTTGAACGACCGCCGTCGTGAACGCCGGGCCATCAAGCGGGCAGCTGAGACGGAAGCCACTGCAGACATCGCAACCCCGGCCACGGATCTGGAGAATCTCTAGACCTTGGCCCACTAGGCTTGGTGCATGTCCTCCATTTCCGGGTCTTCATCTCCATCAGACCGTTACCAGGCGGCAGCCCAGCGGGCAGCTGAGTCCAAAACTTACCTTGGTGCATTCGCGCGTTCCTTGGACTTTGAACTGGACGACTTCCAACGGGAAGCGTGCAGGTCGCTCCAAGAGGGCCGCGGTGTTCTGGTAGCAGCTCCCACTGGTGCCGGAAAGACGATCGTTGGCGAGTTCGCGATCTATCTTGCCCTGGAACGGGGACTCAAAGCTTTTTACACGACGCCCATCAAGGCGTTGAGCAACCAGAAGTACTCGGAACTGGCGGCAAAGTACGGCTCGGCCAACGTCGGCCTGCTGACGGGCGACACCACCATCAATGGTGAAGCTCCTGTGGTGGTGATGACCACCGAAGTTCTTCGGAACATGTTGTACGCCGATTCTGAGACCCTCGGAGACTTGGGCTTTGTGGTGATGGACGAAGTCCACTACCTGGCAGATCGCTTCCGCGGCGCCGTGTGGGAAGAAGTCATCATCCATTTGCCCAGCGAAGTGCAGGTTGCCTCGCTCAGTGCAACGGTGTCCAACGCCGAAGAATTCGGCGCCTGGTTGGACACCGTGCGCGGCGATACTGACGTGATCGTCTCTGAGCACCGCCCCGTGCCGCTGTGGCAGCACGTCATGGTGGGCCGGGAAATAGTGGATCTTTTTGCCGGCGACACCACCTTCGACGAAATTGCACCCCAGGCCCCTGGAGCACAGGAAACCGAGGTGCCCGACCTCTCCGAATCAGACGAGGTCCTGGCGGAGCCGTCCACCCCTGAACGACGCGTCTCAGCCAAACGTTCATCGGCGAACACGGCGCGTCAGGCAGTTACCGGGCCCGAATTCGAGGTCAACCCGGACCTGCTGGCCATGGCCCGCTCGGAGAGCCGGATGAACATGAGTGGGCGCTTTGGACACGGTGGCAGGAGCCGGCGGCGTCAAGACCGCTATCGTGATGAGCGGCAACAGTCCGAGCAGCGTAGTCCCGTCCGGAAAGCCAGCCGCCCCCAGGTTATTGAGAGCCTCAGGCGCCAGGATCTCCTGCCTGCCATCACCTTCATTTTCTCCAGGGCTGGTTGTGACGCGGCCGTAGCGCAGTGTGCAGCATCGGGTCTTTGGCTGACCACCGAGCAAGAACAGCACATGATTGCCCAGCGTGTGGATGAGGCCAGCCACGAAATTCCTGCGGATGACCTCGACGTCCTCGGATTCTGGGGTTGGCGGGACGGACTCATCAGGGGCTTCGCCGCCCACCACGCGGGCATGCTCCCCACTTTCAAGGAAGTGGTGGAAAAACTCTTTGCCGATGGCTTGGTCAAGGCCGTCTTTGCCACGGAGACGTTGGCCCTGGGGGTCAACATGCCCGCACGCTGTGTGGTCCTGGAAAAGCTGGAAAAGTTCAATGGTGAAGCGCACGTCAACATCACTGCGGGGGAGTACACCCAGCTGACCGGCCGCGCCGGCCGCCGTGGAATCGACGTCGAAGGCCATGCCGTGGTGCTGTGGCAGCCAGGGACAGATCCCGCCGCCGTGGCCGGGCTTGCCTCCCGACGCACCTACCCTTTGAACTCCAGTTTCCGGCCAACGTACAACATGAGCATCAACCTGATTGCCCAGTTCGGCCGGGTCCGGGCCCGTGAAATCCTTGAGTCCTCCTTCGCCCAGTTCCAGGCTGACCGTTCCGTAGTGGGCCTTGCCCGGCAGGTCCGTGGGCGTGAAGAGTCGCTGGCGGGCTACGCCAAATCCATGCAGTGCCATCTGGGTGACTTCACAGAATACGGAAAACTCCGGCGTGAACTCAGCGATGCCGAGAATTTCGCCGCCCGCGACCACCAACGCGCCCGGAAGTCCCATGTTGCGGATTCCCTCACACGGTTGATCCCCGGCGATGTGATCAGCATTTACAGCGGCCGGCTGGCAGGACATGCCGTGGTGCTGGAGGTGGACCGCAACGCCCGCGAACCGCGGCCCTCGGTGCTCACCTCTGACAACCAGCTGCGACGCATCGGCGTCCACGACCTCGATGGTCCGGTGTCGCCGGTGACGCGCATCCGTATTCCGAAGTCCTTCAACGCCAAGGTTCCCAAAGCACGCCGGGACCTTGCTTCGTCCATGCGGCACGCTATCAGCGAGGACGCCCCCCACAGCCGGCGCAACAGCAGGCACGAGGACTTCGGTCTCGGAGCCCGTCTACCGGATCAGGAAAAGAAGATCGCGGACCTCCGGCGGGCGCTGCGGGCCCATCCTTGCCATGGCTGCAGCGAACGCGAGGACCATGCGCGGTGGTCCGAGCGTTGGTGGAAGCTGCGCAGGGAGACAGACGGCCTGGTCCGGCAAATCCAAAGCAGGACCAACACCATTGCCAAGACGTTCGACCGCGTGTGCGATGTTCTTTCGGTTTACGGCTACCTGGAAACCAACGACGCCGGACACGTCACCATCAGCGCCGACGGGCAAAGGCTTCGCCGGATCTATGGCGAGAAGGACCTTCTCATCTCCCAGACGGTCCGTCGCGGCGCCATCAACGACCTCGACGCCGCTGAACTGGCCTCACTGGCGAGCACCTTGGTGTATCAGGCAAAACGGGAAGACCGGGGGCTTCGGCCCAAGATGCCTTCCGTTTCCTTGGAATCGGCCGTAGACATCGTGATCCGCGAATGGTCACAGCTCGAAGATACCGAGGAACGCAACAGGTTGCCTTTGACCGGTGAACCGGAACTGGGGCTCGTGTGGCCCATGTACAAGTGGGCCAGGGGGCGCCACCTTCAGGACGTGCTCAGCGGAACCGACCTCGCGGCCGGAGACTTTGTTCGGTGGGCCAAACAAGTGGTGGACCTCCTTGACCAGCTGGCCAAAATCCCGCAACTGGACCCACGTTTGGTTCGTGTGTGCCGGGAATCCATTGACTTGGTCCGCCGCGGTGTGGTGGCTTACTCCACCGTGGCTTAGGCCGTCCCTTTTCAGATAGATAGTTTTCAACGCTCAGGAGCACAACGCATGAACCAGCCAGGCGTGCAAGCCGGCCCGGACCGCAACACCACAGACCGCAAGGTCACGATGTACCGCAATGGTTCGATCTATACCGCGGCAGATCCCTTTGCCACAGCCATGGTGGTGGACGGCGATACCGTAGCTTGGGTTGGCTCCGAGCAGGCAGCGTCCTCCATTGCCGATTCCTCCATGGACATCATCGACCTCAAGGGTGCGCTGCTCGCCCCGGGCTTTGTCGACTCTCATGCGCATCTGACTGAGACGGGCCTTGCCCTGTCCGGGCTGCAGCTCTCCGGGGTACGTTCAGGAACGGAATTGCTCGACGCCGTTGCTGCTGCTGGCGGCACGGGCGCAGTTTTGGGCCACGGTTGGGATGAAACGATGTGGAACGATCCCACACTCCCTACCCTGGAAGAGATCGAAAGGGCAGCTGCCGGACGGCACGTCTACCTCTCACGCATTGACGTTCATTCAGCTCTTGTTTCATCATCGCTCGCCACGGCAGCAGGGCTGAACAACCTCGACGGGTTCTCCGGGACGGCCCACGTGGTCCGGGCGGCACATACCGCTGCCCGGCTGACTGCCCGGAATTTCACCGAGCCAGAACGGCGAAGCTACCAGGCATCGGCCCTGAGGGAGGCCGCTTCCCATGGCTATGTTGCCGTCGCCGAAATGTCTGCGCCACACATTTGCGGTCCTGAGGACTTGAGGATGGCCGCGTCATGGAACGAGGACCTGTACACGCCTGAGGTTCTTCCGTACTGGGGCGAGCTGGCCACCTCACAAGAGCACGCGCAAGCCATTCTGGACGGCCTGGGCACCAAGGTCCTGGGCCTTGCTGGTGACCTCAATATGGACGGTTCCATCGGATCCCGTACGGCGGCCCTCATGGACGACTATTCCGACGCAAAGGGCCAACGCGGCAGTTTGTACCTTTCGGTGGACGACGCCGCCAAACATCTTGTTGCCACGTCCCTGCTGGGAGTCCAAGCAGGATTCCACGTCATCGGCGACGCAGGCCTCGGCGCTGTGCTGGACGCCTTTGACGCAGCAGCCGCCGAAGTGGGGGAGCAGCGTATCCGGGCAGCCGGCCATCGCCTTGAACACGTGGAAATGGCCCACCAGTCCGCCATCGACCGTCTGGCCAAGTACTCCATCTCGGTCAGTGTTCAGCCTGGCTTCGACGCCGCGTGGGGTGCCGCAGGTGGTCTCTACGAACAGCGCTTGGGCGGCCGCAGCCAGACGATGAACCCCTTCGCGTCCTTCTACTCGAGCGGGGTACCCATAGCCTTCGGAAGTGACAGCCCGGTAACCCCTCTCCACCCGTGGTCCAGCGTGCGGGCCTGCTTGGAGCACAGCAGCCCGGACCAGAGAATATCGGCCCGGGCGGCGTTCCTGGGGCACACCCGTGCGGGGTGGCGGGCTACCAAGCACCGGAACCCCCTGATGGGACAACTGGTCCCGGGCGCTCCGGCAAGTTTCGCCGTGTGGGAGGTGGACGAACTAATGGTGCAGGTAGCTGATAGCAGAGTGCAGTCCTGGAGTACGGATCCCCGGGCGCGGACGCCACTTTTGCCGGCCCTTGACACCGGCAGCGACCCCCGCTGCCTGCAGACGGTGCGCGAGGGCCACGAGTTGTTCGCTCACGAGTCCCTGAGGGTCTAAAGTCACCGCAGTCCAAGGCGAGCGGCCGCAAACCGCGCCTTGTGACCGCCACCACAGGCGCCAAATGCTTCCCTGTCGTCGTCCTATAATGGAGAGTTGCGCCAGAATGCCAGCCGCCAGGCTGCTCCGGCACACTGACCGCTCCATCAAGGAAAGGCCTCTTCTTGCGTGTCCTGACGATCATTCCCACTTACAACGAGCTGGAATCGCTCCCCGTGACATTGGGACGGCTGCGCGCAGCAGTGCCGCACTCCGATGTCCTGGTAGTGGACGACAACAGTCCAGACGGTACGGGAAAGCTGGCCGACGACTTCGCCGCTGAGGACAGCCAGGTACATGTCCTTCACCGCAAGGGGAAGGAAGGCCTCGGAGCTGCCTACATCGCAGGTTTCAAGTGGGGACTTGCCGCAGGCTATGACGTCCTGGTGGAAATGGACGCCGACGGTTCGCACAAGCCGGAGCAGTTGCCGCTCCTCCTCGATGCCGTGGAGGCCGGGGCAGATCTCGCCATGGGCTCCCGCTGGGTTCCGGGTGGCAGCGTAGTTAACTGGCCGCTGTACCGTCAGGCGATCTCCCGCATCGGCAGCACCTACGCCCGCATCATGCTGGGCGTCAAGATCAAGGACGTCACCGGCGGTTACCGGGCCTTCCGCCGCAGCACGCTGGAGGCTCTGAACCTGGACGAGGTGGAGTCGGTTGGTTACGGCTTCCAGGTTGACCTGGCATGGCGCGTAGCCAAGCTTGGGCTGCGCATTGAAGAGCGCCCTATCACGTTCGTCGAGCGCGAGCTCGGGGCATCCAAGATGAGCGGCAATATTGTGGTTGAGGCCATGATCAACGTCACCAAGTGGGGACTCGCGGCGCGGTGGGCCAAACTCACCCGCAAGTCACCGGCAGTTGCCAATTAACGCCTAAGCTTTCTCAAAGACAACGACAAAGGCCGGGTCCGGCTCCCAAGAGGGGAGCCGGACCCGGCCTTTTCGCTACATCGATGCCCGACTGTACACCGGACTACCGACTATGCGGAGCGGCGCTCTCCACGGCGCTCACGCAGGATGTTCAGACGATCCTCAAGGATCTGCTCCAGCTCGGGAAGGCTGCGGCGCTCCAAGAGCATGTCCCAGTGGGTGCGGACGGCTTTTTCGTTGGCGTCCACGGGACGCTCGCCATCAACCAGCAGCGCTTCCTTGCCAGTCTTGGATACCCAAACGGGGGGAATTTCGGCTTCTGAGGAGAAGGTTACGAAGACCTGCTCGCCATCCTCGCAACGGTACTCGACCCGCTGGCGCGGTGCCGGTTCAACGCCGGATTCTGTTTCCATGCTTTGGGCGCCAAGACGCATACCCCGCAGGCTGCGATCGCTCATGATTACTCCCTCTGTCTGTTCGCGGAGCAGGAACCCCGCGCTAGCCGTAAGCCGTTTTCACGATCCTTACGGACTACTTCTGCACACCTTGCATCACTAATTGCAACGCCTGGCAAAGCTTTAATGTTCCATCCACACTGAACCAGCCGGACAAATATCCCATTATACGCGGATCCTCGCCCACTACTCAAAAGGAGGGAGAAACAACGAGCGGCCAGCCTGGATGGCTGACCGCTCGGAGTCACTGCACGTTGCTTTATTCAGCGGGCCGCGGCTGGGCGGGTGTTCCCGCCGGCTCGGACGACTTGGACTCATCCGAGCCGCCGAAGAGGCCAACGGGGGAGTCCCCGTTGTTACCTCCGAGCGCGCCTCCGATGCCTTTGAGTGCCTCGCCGACTTCGCTGGGAATGATCCAGAGCTTGTTTGAGCTCCCCTCTGCGATCTTGGGGAGGGTTTGCAAGTACTGGTATGCCAGGAGCTTTTGGTCCGGGTTGCCCTTGTGAATGGCATCGAAGACCTTCTGGATGGCTTGGGCTTCACCGTCTGCCCGCAGAATGGCTGCCTTGGCGTCACCCTCAGCTGCAAGGATGGCGGCTTGGCGCTGGCCTTCGGCGGTGAGGATCTGCGACTGCTTGGTGCCCTCAGCGGTCAGGATAGCTGCGCGGCGATCCCGCTCTGCGCGCATCTGCTTCTCCATGGAGTCCTGAATGGAGTGGGGCGGATCAATCGCCTTCAGCTCCACGCGGGATACCCGGATTCCCCAACGACCCGTTGCTTCGTCTAGGACGCCGCGCAGCTGGCCGTTGATCTGGTCACGGGATGTCAGGGCTTCTTCAAGGTTGAGCCCACCCACCACGTTGCGAAGCGTGGTGGTGGTCAACTGCTCCACGGCCTGAATGTAGTTGGCGATCTCGTAGGTTGCGGCCCTGGGATCGGTCACTTGGAAGTAAACGACGGTGTCAATCGAGACCACCAGGTTGTCCTCGGTAATGACCGGCTGCGGCGGGAACGACACCACTTGTTCGCGCAAGTCGAGCAACGGCAGGAGCCTGTCGACGAACGGTATCAGGATGGTTAGTCCCGGGTTGAGTGTCCGCTGATACTTGCCCAGGCGTTCAACGACGCCGGCACGTGCCTGCGGGATGATCCTCACCGAACGGACCAACACGATGATGACAAAAATGACGAGAACAATCAGCACAATTGCTGCTGCTGTTCCTCCTAAGCCGTCCATACATCTCCTTCATTCCCCAATTGCGTGGTGTGATGCGGCTGAACGCGGGCAGGCTGCCCGCACCGGCAACCGCTGAAATTCAAGGGCGCGCCTTAGCGCGGGCTGTTCTCGGCAGGCGAGGCTACAACCGCCGTCGCGCCGTCGATTCTGGTGACCTGGACTGTTGCACCGGCGTCGAGGACACCGGCTGTGCTGCGGGCGCTCCAGACGTCGCCGCCGATTTTGACCAGCCCACTGGTTCCGCTCACGGCTTCGATGACGAGGGCGGACTGACCGATAAGCCGGTCTATATTGCTGCGCTGTTCTGCCGGCCCCTTATGCAGGTGCTTCATGGCGACAGGACGGACGAAGACGATCATCAGGAGGGAGACCACGGAGAAAATCACGATTTGAAGCCAGAAATCGGCCCCTGCAAAGTCAGCTATCAGTCCGGCCAGGGCACCGCCGCCCAGCATGATGAAGAAGAGGTCGAGAGTAAGCATCTCCACCACCGCGAACGCGAGGAAGACGGTGAGCCAGAGTGCCCACCAATTTTCGCCGAGCCATTCGAACATCTTTTCCCCCTTGGTCCCGGATCCCGCAAGCAGGATCACAGTCGCTGTTCTTCCATCCTAGCCCGAGGTTCCGCCCCACGTCAGGACACGGCGAATTCGCTGATCCTGAACTTCGCGGTTGCGGCCACTGGACCTTCCAACGCGGCCATGTCGGCCAACTCTTCGCGCTTCAGGTGGTGTCCGGCCGGACCCATGTAGGCGAGGTCGGCAACCTCGGAGCCGGACAACATCAAGGGAAGGTCGAGGCTCTTGCTTGTGCCGGGGTCGAAGTATTCCCGCATGGAGTCCACCAGACGGTCTTCTTTCCCCTCCTCAATGCCGAGCATGCCTGTCCGGGCTGCGATCTCGGCAAGATGGCCCGGACGTGGCGTCACAACAATCAAGGAGCCGCCGGGCCGAACCACCCGGGCAAACTCAGCGGGGTTCCGCGGGGCGAAGACTACTGTGACCACGTCCGCGGTGTTATCTGCGATTGGCAGCGGGCGCCAAATGTCCCATACGAGGTTGGCTGCCTGCGGGTTGAGACGTGCGGCTCGCCTTAGCGCGAATTTGGAGATGTCCATGCCGATTCCCGTAGCACCGGACCTCTCAAGCACCGCTTGCAGGTAGTGGCCCGTGCCGGTGCCGGCGTCGAGAACCAGGGCGTCGGGGCGCTGAAGTGATCCGGCAGCTGCGTCTGCAACGGTCCGGGCGAGGGCGGAGTAGTGTCCGGCCTCCAGGAACCGGTACCGGGCGGCCACCATTTCTGCAGAGTCTGCTTCGAAGACCGTACCTTTGCCCGTCAGAAGGTTGAAGTAGCCTTGTTTGGCGGCGTCGAACAGGTGCCCGGCTTCACAGGCAAGTGTCTGCTGCCGGCTTTCACTGAGCTGAAGCGCCCCTCGGCAAACAGGACAGCGGAGGGCAGCAACAGCATCGGACAACATGGCTCCAATCCTACGGTGGACGGAGTGTCTGGTGCCGGGGACCGAGCTGCCGGGCTAGGCTCACCAACGTGAAACCCGAGCAATTGCACCTGCTGAACTCCGTGTCCGCCCCGGCTATCCACCCCGATGGCACCAAGGCGGTGGTTTCCGTCACCAGACCGGACTTTGATGCAGACAGCTATGTGGGTCAGTTGTGGAGCATCCCTTTGGATCCCACCAAGTATTCCCGGCGCATCACCCGCGGATTCAGGGATAGTTCCCCGGCGTTCTCTCCCGATGGCCTGGTTCTTGCCTTCCTGAGGAGCGATCCGGACGGTAAGCCACAACTGTTCGTGGTGGAAGCCGCAGGCGGCGAGCCGCAACAGATCACCGATCAGCATGCCGGCGTGGGTGGCTTTGTGTGGGCGCCTGATTCCCACCGCATTGCCTTCGAGGCCCGCGTACCGGAACAGGGCCGCTACGGCACGGTGGACGGCGTCACGTCCGGGGGAGAAGACGCCCGGATGGTCACGGGCAACCAGTACAGAATGAATGGCATCGGTTATACCGCTGACCAACGCCAGCAGTTGTTTGTCCTTGACGTGCCTGAATTGGGTGGCGAGCCGGCAGTCACTCTTCGCGGGAGGGCCGCCCACGAACAGCCCGCACGCCCTGTTGCAGGAATCCCCTCTGCACGGCAGGTCACGTTCGGAGACTCAGACCATGAGTCACCATGCTTTTCAGCCGACGGCACGAACCTCTACTTCATCGCTGCCCTCCATGAAGGACACGACGACGACCTCGTCACCTCCGTCTACAGGGTGGATGCCAGCGGCGGCCAGCCAACCGCCGTCGAACCTTCCAACAGAAAGCCGCAAACCGTCACTTCTGTGCGGGCCTCCACGGATGGCCGCTGGCTCTTCTACGTCGCCCAGGACCTGGGTGACACCGGCAAGGACTTCGTGGCACGAAATTCCGTTCTGTACACCATGCCGATTACCGGGGGAGAGGCCACGGGCTTGACCGACGTCGAGCACCTGGACGTTTCGGGACCACTGGAGCCCAGCGGACCGGCCAGCGTTTTGGTGCTGAACACAGCGCTGGGAAGCGTCGAACTGCTCGATGTCACGGCTGACGGTGAGATCTCACCCCTGGTACATGGAGCCAAGGTGGTCAATGGGGCTACGGTGGCTGCCAACGGGGAAATTGCGGTGAGCTTCTCCGACGCCTCCACGGTGGGGGACGTCGCCTCCCTTGAACACGGCGAGATCCGCCTCCTCACGGACTTCTCCGCCCCTTTGCGCAACAACACCCGGGTCACGGAGCCCCTGGACTTCGACGCGGAATCCGCTGATGGCCATCCTGTCCACGGCTGGGTGGTTTTCCCTGACGGCCCCGGCCCCCACCCGGTTCTTCTCTCCATTCACGGCGGCCCCTTCGCCCAATACACAGGTGCTTTCTTCGACGAAGCCCAGGTCTATGCCGCCGCCGGATACGCCGTTGTCATGTGTAATCCACGGGGTTCATCCGGTTACGGACAAGCCCACGGCCGCGCCATCAAGGAGCGCATGGGGACCGTGGACATGCAGGACGTGCTGGCGTTCCTCGACTCTGCGTTGGCCACGTTTGATGCCCTGGATGAAAACCGTGTGGGAATCATGGGGGGCTCCTACGGCGGCTACCTGACCGCGTGGACCATTGCCCACCACCATCGGTTCAAGGGTGCAATTGTGGAGCGTGGCTTCCTGGACCCCGTCAGCTTTGCAGGTTCGGCTGACATCGGGTGGTTCTTCGGGACCGAGTACACCGGAGGAACACCGGAGCAGATGGCCGCCCAAAGTCCCATGGCGGTAGTCTCAGGCGTCGATACACCCACCCTGGTGATTCACAGCGAGAACGATCTTCGGTGTCCCATCGAACAGGGTCAGCGCTACTACGCGCACCTGAAGGCGCAGGGCGTGGAAACTTCCTTGTTGATCTTCCCCGGGGAGGATCATGAGTTGTCACGGTCCGGCACGCCCCATCACCGAAGGCAGCGCTTTGAGCACATCCTCCGCTGGTGGGCACGTTACCTTCCTACGGACGTCAATCGACTGCAGGACTAGTTCTCCTGCCGGTTGTACTGCCCGCATTCAGCGTCAGCGAAGGAAGCCAAGAGCCCGGCGGGCCTCGTCAATCTCCGGAGCGGACCAGCGGGCCGAATGCTCGGCGTTGCTGGACAATGAGCGCAGCTCGGCCCGGTCCAAATACAGGACGCCATGGAGGTGGTCCGTTTCGTGCTGCACAATGCGGGCCTGCCATCCTGAGAACCAGGCTTCCGTGGGCTCGCCCGCAGGACTGGTGTAGCGCAATTCCACGTTCCGGTGGCGCGTCACGACGGCCTGGTACCCACTGACGGACAAGCACCCTTCAAAGAACGAGGCCGTCTCTGTTCCGAGCGGGCGGTACTGGGGGTTGATGACAGCAAGGAACTCCAACTGTTCCCTGTGACGCACCGCAGCTGACTCTGGTTCCACCGGGTATTTGTCTTCCAGCACGGCCAGTTGCAACGGGATGCCCAGCTGCGGAGCGGCCAGGCCGACGCCCGGGGCGTCATGCATGACATCCCTCATTCGGTTTATGAAAGCCGCCAACTCAGCGTCATCAACCTGGCCGTCGTAAGGCGCGGCGAGCTGACGCAACACAGGGTGCCCGGCTTGCACAATGGGCGGCAGCTCTTCAGCATCCAGCAGCCGGCGAACAGCATCACGGATGCGGATGGGGTTGTAGTCCGTAGCAGGGCTCGTGGCCTCCGGATGAGGTTGGTGCGTCATACAGTGAGCCTAACGCGCAATCGGGCATCGCCGAGTGTGGGCTAGGCTCGATGAATGATCGATTCCACCCCTTTGGATTGTGTACTCGGGTTTGTTCGAACGGTTGAAGCCGGCGGCGGAGCTGCTGAAATCCGGCCCTTCCTCGCTGACGATTTCAAGCTCACGGAATGGCCGCACGCATTGTCCAAAGCAGGCTCAACACGGGATCTTGCCGAGACCCTGGCCGGCGCAGACCATAGCAAGGACATCGTCTCTGATCAGCGCTTTGACGTGGTCCGCACAACGAGCCAGGACAACCGTGTGGTGCTGGAAATGAACTGGTCCGCCACCTTGCTGCTGGACCTTCCGTACTGGGACCGCGGCGATACCATCCGAGCCAGGAGCACGGCGGTCTTCGAGCTGCGGGACGGACTGATCATCAGCCAGGACACGTACGACTGCTATTACACAACCGCCGAATAGCCCAACTCACCTAACGCATGGTGAAGCGCCGCTCCACCAGCCCTGAAATTGCCGGTACTGCCAACGCGGTTGCGAAAACTGCGTTCCTGGCTGACATCGCTGGAGGCGGGAGAGGTCTTCCCAGAGCCATGTTGAGTCCCGCCTGGCGCGATGCGCGTAGCGCCGCCTTTCTGCGGGACTTCTCAAAACCTGCCAGGTCGGGCCCGACGTCGGCACCCCGGAAAGAAGCATCGATGATCGGGGCCAGCGCCGCAGCATCCAACCAGCCAAGGTTCATGCCCTGCCCTCCGATGGGGCTGATTTCGTGGGCTGCGTCCCCCAGCAACACCACTCTGCCGTGAACCATGCGTTGAGCCAACCGCGACCTTACTTCGAATGCGCTCAGCATTGAGTTGCCCGGAACATGGAGCACCTCACCGGTCCTGGCAAGGACCAAGTCGGCCAGCTTATCCGCCGTCGGCCCCTTTGCCGGCGCACCCAGTCTCACCACCCATCTGCGGACACCTCCCGGCAGGGGAAAGGACTCAACGATTCCGCCGGGTTCCAAGTACAAGACGGCTTTGGAGCCGTGGCCGGTGTTATCCGGGAAATCGCCCATGATGTAGCTGTCCGGATAGCTCCGCGCCGTCAGGCCCGGCAGATGGTGCCTGCGGATGGTTGAGTGCGCGCCGTCGGCAGCCACCACTAACCGGCTGCTGAACTCCTGAACACCTGCGGGGCAATGCGCGATGGTGCGGACGTGACCGAGTTCTTCCACAACCTCCCGAACGTCGGCACCCCGGACGATGGCATCTGCGTCCATATTCTGCACAGCCAGCTCCAAGGCTTCCTCCGTAACCGGCTGGGGGACGGCAAGGATGAAGGGAAAGCCGGGGTCGCCGTCGAACGCCAGCTCGGCCACCGGACGCCTCCGGCTGTAAGCGACACCCCGCTTGATACGGACCCCGGCTGTTATCAGGGGATCGGCAACTCCCGCCCGCGCCAGCCCTGCAAGTGCCGGCGGGTGGATTCCGATGGCCCTTGAACGGTTACTCCTGGAACTCCGGCGCTCCAGGATTCGGACCTGATGCCCCCGCTGAAGCAACAGCAAACCCATGAACAGGCCCACGGGCCCAGCGCCAACAATCACGACGTCAGGCATCATTCTCCCGAGAGTCATGAACGAGCAGGTGGTGCCAAGGCCCGTTTCTTTCCACCGACCATGAGTCCGGAACAGCAGCCGTTAGCTCCGGCGCAGTGTAACTGCGCCGGATGGACGTCAACCCATCCCCACAGATGTACGAGCCCACGCCCAAAGGCCAGAAACCTGCCAGGAACAACAGGTATGCGACGTTGCTGCGGTTGAGGTCGTTATGGAGGCACAGGCCCTGGCTCAGCGCTTCGGAATCACGCAGGACAGCTGCGAGTTGCCCGGGATCAAGGTGGTGAAGGATGTGGTTGGAAATGACGACGTCGAACGTCCGGCCCTCAGCTACCAGCTCGGAGCTGTGCGCTTTGCGGTAACCAACACCTTCCATTGGAGGTGTTTGGGATGCGAAAGCGAAGGCTCGCTCATCCGGATCGATCGCCGTCACAGAGAGACGGAAACCATCCTGCCGCGCCCACCCCACCAGGCTCCGTGCCACATCCCCGCTGCCACATCCAATGTCCAGCACTGACGCCGTGCTGTTCGCAGCCAGCAGTGGGCGGAGCCGCTGACGGTACGTCCCGTGCCATCCAGACAACAACCCGTTAACCACAGGAAAGCGTGCGTAGGTCCTGTGGAGTCGCCTGGGGTCGCAGTCGGCCCTGTCCATCTCCTCAACAGCTTGCACATCCCTCGTTTGGAGGGACCCCCATGGACTCACAGAGCAGGCGAGACCAGCGTGAAGAGTCCCGTTTCCACCGTCAGGCCGGGGCCAAATGCCATGGAACAGATCCGTTCTTCCTGCTCAGTTGCCCCCTTCTCCAGCATGTACTTGAGGACGAACAGCACGGTGGCGCTGCTCATGTTGCCGTAGTCCCTCAGGGTCTCGCGGGCAGGCACCAGCTGCTCCTGCGTCAGTTCCAATTTGGACTCCACCTTGTCCAGGATGCTTCGGCCGCCGGGGTGGATGGCCCAGTGGGTGATGTCCCGATAGGGCAGGCCCGCCAGGGAAGGATCTTTGGCGAGCAGCGGCTCCAAGGCACCGGTGATGTGTTCTTCAATGATGTGGGGGACGTAAGAGCCCAGCACCATTTCGAATCCTTCGTCCCCGATGTTCCAGGCCATGGCTTCCTCGCCAACCGGCGTCAGGACAGTCTCAAAGTGATCGAGCCTGAAGGCCGGCTCCGGCCCTTCCAGCTCACGGGCACTCACGACCGCCGCCGCCGCCCCGTCGCCGAAGATGGCCGACCCCATGATCGTGTCAGGGTCATTCGACGTCCTGACATGCAGCGAGCAGAGTTCAACACAGATCACCAGGACAACCGCAGTGGGATCAGCAACACAGAATTGTTTGGCTGCCTTGAGCGCGGGAAAAGCCGCATAGCAGCCCATGAATCCGAGGTGGTACCGCTGCACAGCGGGATTGAGGCCCAAAGCCCTCACTACCTTGTAGTCCGGACCGGGGTTGAAGAATCCTGTGCAGGACACCGTAATGACGTGCGTGATGTCATCCAGATCGATCCCCGGTGCCTGGGCTACTGCGGCTTTGCCGGCTTCGACGAACAACTTGGTGGCTTCGGTGGCAAAGATCTCGTTCCGGACCTTGGTGCTGGGGCTCAGTACCCGGTTGGTTTCGGGGTCAAAGAACTGGGGATTTTCGGGATGGGAGTCAAGGCTGAGCTCGGCCACGGCGGTGTATCGGGTGTCTATGGCTGCTGAGTCGAAGCAGGTATTGACCAGTCGGGTTCCCAGCCGCGTCAGTCCTGGCTGTGAAGCGAAGACGTCCCGGGCTTGCTGCTGGACAAGAATTGTTTGCGGAACTGCGGTTTCAAGTGACCTCATGTATACCGGCATGCTTCATTCTTAGCGAGTAAACCTTGGAAGACAATGGCAGAATCGAAGCTACTGGCCGAGGCTGGCCAGTGAGAGCAGGCGACGCCGACGGGGGACTGTTGGGCAGCGCCGCCTAACAGATGGAGAAATCATGACTATTGCCGCGAGCACGGACACGCAATCTCCGGGGTCCCACGTTGCGGACACCCACGATCTGATCCGGGTCCAGGGTGCACGTGAAAATAATCTCAAGGACATCAGCATCGAGATCCCGAAGCGCCGGCTCACGGTCTTCACGGGTGTCTCCGGCTCCGGGAAAAGTTCATTGGTCTTCGCAACCATTGCCGCAGAGTCGCAGCGAATGATCAACGAAACCTATAGTGCCTTCGTGCAGGGTTTCATGCCCTCCCTGGCACGGCCGGACGTCGACGTTCTTGAAGGATTGACTACCGCGATCATCGTGGACCAGGAACGGATGGGCTCCAACCCGCGCTCCACCGTGGGTACAGCCACAGATGCCAACGCCATGTTGCGGATCCTGTTCAGCCGCCTTGGCCAACCCCACATCGGCTCGCCCAACGCCTACTCTTTCAACGTGCCCACAGTGAAGGCCAGTGGCGCCATCACCGTGGAACGCGGCGAAGGCAAAACCAAGACCGAGAAAGCCTCGTTCAATCGCCTCGGAGGCATGTGTTCCCGCTGCGAGGGCATGGGGGCTGTTAATGACTTTGATCTCACGGCCCTGTATGACGACACAAAATCCCTGAGCGAAGGCGCCCTGACCATTCCCGGCTACACCATGGACGGCTGGTATGGACGGATTTTCAGCGGCTCAGGGTTCTTCAACATGGACAAGCCCATCGCCAAGTTCACCAAGAAGGAACTCCACGATCTCCTTTACCGGGAGCCCACCAAAATCAAAGTGGAGGGCATCAACCTTACCTACGAAGGCGTCATCCCGAAGATCCAGAAGTCGATGCTCAGCAAGGACGTGGATGCCCTGCAGCCCCACATCCGTGCGTTCGTTGAGCGCGCCATCACGTTCACTACGTGCCCGGAGTGCGACGGTACCCGGCTGAGCCCTGAAGCCAGGTCTTCCAAGATCAACGGTAAGAGCATTGCTGACGTCTGCACCATGCAGATCAGTGACCTCGCGGAATGGGTCCGCGAGCTTGATGAACCCTCCGTAGCCCCTTTGCTCAAGGGACTCCAGCATCTTCTGGACTCGTTCGCTGGAATCGGCTTGGGTTATCTGTCCCTGGACCGGCCTGCCGGCACGTTGTCCGGGGGAGAGGCCCAGCGGACCAAGATGATCCGGCATCTGGGTTCGTCACTCACCGACATCACCTATGTCTTCGACGAACCCACCATTGGCTTGCACCCCCACGACATCGAGCGCATGAACCAGCTGCTGCTGCAGCTTCGGGACAAGGGAAACACTGTGCTGGTGGTGGAGCACAAGCCGGAAACCATTGCGATCGCCGACCACGTGGTCGACCTTGGACCTGGTGCCGGTACCGGCGGCGGCACAGTATGTTTCGAGGGTGACCTGGAGGGATTGCGGGGGAGCGACACCATCACCGGGCGCCACCTTGACGACAGGGCATCCATTAAGGACAGCGTGCGTACGCCTGCCGGCCATCTGGAGATCCGGGACGCCTCAACAAACAACCTCAAGAGCGTCGACGTCGACATTCCCCTTGGCGTTCTCTGCGTCCTGACCGGCGTAGCCGGCTCCGGCAAGAGCTCATTGATCCACGGTTCAGCTGCCAAGCGCGACGGCGTCCTGGTAATCGATCAGGGCGCAATCAGGGGATCGCGCAGGAGCAATCCGGCCACGTACACAGGGCTGCTGGAGCCTATCCGTAAGGCGTTTGCCAAAGCCAACGGGGTCAAACCTGCGCTCTTCAGTTCGAACTCCGAGGGTGCATGCCCCACGTGCAATGGCGCGGGTGTTATTTACACGGATCTTGGAGTGATGGCAACCGTGGAATCGCCCTGTGAAGAATGTGAGGGAAAGCGATTCCAGGCCGCCGTCCTGGAGTACCGGCTGGGGGGACGCAATATTGCAGAGGTGCTTGCAATGTCCGTTGACGAGGCTGTGGTCTTCTTTAGCGACGGTGACGCCAGGACCCCTGCGGCCCATAAAATTCTCGATCGCCTGGCCGATGTCGGGCTGGGTTATCTGACGCTTGGCCAGCCGCTCACCACGTTGTCCGGCGGTGAGCGCCAGCGTCTGAAATTGGCGACGCAAATGTCTGAAAAGGGCGACATCTATATCCTCGATGAGCCAACCACCGGCTTGCACCTCGCCGATGTCCAAAACTTGTTGGGCATGCTTGACCGTCTGGTTGAGTCCGGGAAATCCGTGATTGTCATCGAACACCACCAGGCTGTGATGGCGCATGCGGACTGGATCATTGACCTCGGCCCCGGCGCCGGTCACGACGGCGGCAAGATCGTCTTCGCCGGAACGCCGGCTGAGCTGGTGGCCGGGAAGTCGACGCTGACGGGCAAACATTTGGCTGCGTACGTCGGTGTCTGACTCGCGCACGCGCTGCGGGTCGGCAGTCAATGCCGGCCCGCAGTTCCGTTGCCAGGTGGCTTATTCACCATTTGCCGTGTCCCACTCAATGTGATGCCGGTAGACCCAATCAAAGTTGTCTTCCGACTTGCGGGCGATTCCGCGGAAGACCGCGGGCAGCACCAGGTCCTCAATAACACGCTTGAACTGGCCGCGGGCTTTTGGCGCCGCATTTCTGCGTCCCCATTCGACCACCAATTCCGCCCGCGTCCTGCGTTCGTCCTCATAACGGGCCAATGCTTCCGATATTGAGTCCGGCTGCAGCCCTTGGAGCGAACGACCCAGCGTGACTGCGTCTTCGATTGCCATGGAAGCTCCCTGCCCGGACGACGGCGAAGCTGCGTGCCCGGCATCGCCCACCAGAACGAGCCTCTCGCGCTGCCAGCGTGGAATGCTGGGAAAATCCGAGGTCGTGTAGGGCCTGATGATGTCTTTCGTGGCGCCCACGATGGCCGCCATGATGGTGCGGTCCCCGGCGACGAGTTTGCTTAACCAAACCTTTCGGGCCCCTGAGTCCAAGGTGGAGGGATCTTCAGAGGACCGCTGCAGTGGATTGGCAAACCACCAGGTCCGGCCTTCTGGATCCTGCATATAGCAATAGAAGCAGCGCTTACCAAACACCATCTTCATCCGCCCGGGTTCGACGTCAACCAGTCCGGGCGCCAAAACCCCGGCAGGGACTATGCCGCCTGTGTTGAGCAGCGGAATGTTCCTGGGAGCCGGTGATGTGGGGTCGATCAACCTTCTGACCTGTGAATGAAGGCCATCGGCACCCACCACAATGTCCCCATGCTCAGAGGTGCCGTCGCGGAAAACCGCCCTCACGCCATGGTGGCTTTCTTCCACAGTGGTCAGCAGCTTGCCGTAAACAATGCGAATCCCGCGCCGGTGGGCTTCTTCCCGCAGCATGCCGTACAGCTCGGAGCGCGTCATGGTGCGGGCGGTGGTGCCGTCGGGCAGGGACCCGCCGAATTCGAAGTCCATGAGGTGTTTGCCGTTGCTTCCCAAGTACATGGACATCAGGGGAGTGCTGAAACCCAGCTTTGCTGCCGCCCCTTTGAGGCCGAGAGTGTCCAAAGCATCAAAACCATTCACGGCTACCGTCAAGAACCCGCCGATGCCGTCTGACGGCGCTCCGTAGGCTTCAAAGATGACAGGTCGATGACCGGCCTTATGCAGCGCTATGCCACTCGAGAGTCCGGCAATACCGGAGCCAATAACCATGCAGTTCATCATCGAAACCTCCAGATACTATTTCGTTCAGATACTATTTCGTTCGGTCGAACGAAATATATCGCTAAGAATCCGGGTGGTCAATCCTTTCGGAATCGCGAAATAACTTGCTAGCCTCTGTTCATGCACCCAGACAGTGAATCGGACGCCAGAAAGGCCCTGGTGGAAGACGTTTTCGCCTCCGGGCGGGAACTCTCGACGGCGGCCGTGATGTTCCACGCGAAGGTCTCCGAACTCCGCGGATTGTCTGCAACGGAAGGCAAAGCCATTGATATCCTGCTGCGCTTCGGACCCATGACAGCAGGACAATTTGGACAGCACTCGGGGCTGGCGCCAGCCTCGGTGACCGGCCTGATGCAGCGACTGGAAACCAAAGGTGTAGCCCGCAGGGTCCGGCATGACGAGGATAAGCGGAAGGTCCTGATAGAGCTGATCGGCGACCAAGTAACCGCCGCGACGCCATACTTCGTGGATTTCATGAGCGGACTAACCGGCTTGCTGGAGGGTTACAGCGACGACGAACTACGTGTCATCGCCGACTACTCAGCGAAGGCCGCGGAAATCCAGAAGAAAGCAGCTGCGCGCCTGGGTAGCGATGCGCACTGACGCCAAACCCAGCACCCCTCCCAGGCGCTCCTACATAACGCCGATAATCTACATTATGTAAAGTAGTTGCTTGTTGAGCCTCTCCCGGCCGGTCACACGACTCCCTTCATAGCCCTTCGCATCTCGTGCAAGGAAGCCAGCGCCTCCTCGCACCAAGAGCATTGATTGACGTGGCGATGAATCTTGGCGGCCCCTGCCATGTGCCCATCATTGAGGACGAACTTGCCGAAGTTCCGTGACACTTCCGTACACGAATCCATGGATGCCGCCCGGACGTGAACCTGGAGGTAGGCCTGCCGTAGACCTTTGCGCGCGCGGATGAGCAGCGCCGAAACGCTGTTCGGGGTCAATCCCATGATCGGCGCTACCGCCGCTGGTTTCATGGTTTCCACTTCGCTATACCAAAGCACTGCCTGCCAACGATTCGGCAGGGACCTGAAGGCTTCAACGAGGGCAGTAGCCTCCAAGGCGTCCAGGTAGCGGTCGTCATAGCCCACCCCGATGTCCATGACGGGGAAATCGCTCTGAAAGCCGGCGCGCCTGGCTTGTACGTTTCGACGATGCGCGGTTCTCCGCACCGTGGTCAGGAGATAGGCCCTGAAAGACTCCGCGGGTCCCCCGCCAACGACCAAAGCCTGGAGGACAGACGCAAACGCTTCTCCCACGACATCGTCCACGTCGGATGGATTATCGGACTCCACCCGCGCCACGTACGCGGCAAGGTTTCTGTACCTCCGAAAGAGTTCGGCAAAAGCAGAAATACGCCCCGCTCGCACCATGGACAATTGCGATGCGTCACACCACCCGGGCGGTTCGTCGAGCTCCACTCCCGGTGCCGGGTCCTTTAGGGGCGCCCCACTCCCCTGCCATCGGTCATCATATTGCCCGGGATCGTCACAAGGCGCTCCTACGGAGACCATCTCCGGGTGGAACGGGTTCGCAGCAGTCATGGCCCCTCATGGTCGTCAGTGATCTTCGCGGACCCTAGAATCTAGGCAGCGAGACAAAGTACCCACGGAAAATGCAGCCAATTGCCGGGAAGGGGATGCCAAATGCAGGAATACGACCTGGATGAACGTGACCTGAGGCTTCTTCATGCCCTTCAGATTCGGCCACGCGCCCCCTGGGCTGTCCTGGCGCCGGTAGTCGGAGCTGACGCGGTTACCCTCGCACGGCGCTGGACTGCTCTTCAGGATCAAGGGCTGGCCTGGTTGGCAAGCTATAGGGGCGTAGGAGCGAAGTATGTGGGCGCAATCGTGGAGGTGGAATGCACACCTGCACGCATTTCCGAGGCTACGGAGGATCTTGCCCGCGACGCCGAAGTGCTCTCCATTGACCAAACAATCGGCGGCCGTGACATGGTGGTGACGCTGCTGTGCCGGACAGATGCCGAACTGGCCGGGTTTGTCTTGGACAGGCTCTCCAACATCGCCGGCGTGACCCGCACGCGAACACACCGCGGTATACGGCTCCTCGCCGATGCGCAGCTCTGGCGGCTGCGTTCCCTCCAGGATGAGGAGGCGTTGCACTTGGAGTCGAGCCTCCCCCTGCCCGCGGCCGCACCCAGAGGGGTCTCAGCCGACGCAGAGGACCAGCTTGCCGGGATTCTACAAACCAACGGCCGGGCTTCAGTTGCCGAAATTGCCGAAACCCTGGGAATCAGCACCACCAAGGCAAGGAATGCGCTGGCCACCATCCTTGCCGAGAAGCGGTTGGTGTTGCGCTTGGAGATGGCGCGCCCCTACTCCCCCTGGCCTGTCGCCGTGTGGTACTTCCTGCGCGTTCCGGCCACCAAGGTGGAGTCCGTAGCAGAGAAGCTCGTTGGCTTGAACGAGGTCCGCCTGGTGGCCACTACCGGTGGCCTGTATTCAATCCTGATGCTGGTATGGCTTCGTCGGGTTGAGGATATGACGGTGCTGGAGAGGCAGCTCGGCGAGAGACTTCCCTTCGCGGAAATCATGGACCGCTGCATAGTACTGCGCACTCCCAAGCACATGGGCAACCGGCTCACACCTGACGGAAGGCGCATCACCGCGTTGTGAGCACCCAATCTCACGAAACTGCCCCGCAGAATTTTTCTGCAGGGCAGTTTATGTATTTCCGGCGTCCCGGAACGACTACTGCTGCTGCTGGGCTCCTGCAATGTTGACCAGCCAGCCAATCCCAAAGCTGTCAATGCACATACCAAAAGTGTCACCCCAAGGCGCCATCTCCAGCGGAACCGTGACCGTGCCGCCGTCGACAAGCTTGTCCCAATACCCGCGGAGTTCCGCTTCATCCGAAGAGTCCCCGCTCAAGGAGACGGAGATATTGTCACCGGGGTTGTACGCCATGCCGCCCGGGGTGTCAGCCGCCATCAGTGTCAATCCACTGGGGGTTTCCAACATGGCATGCATGACCTTGTTAGCTTCGGCTGGATCATCGCTGGCCTGGTAGTCGCCGAAAGTGCTGATGTTCAGTTCACCGCCGAACACGGATTCGTAGAAAGTGATTGCTTCCCGGGCGTTGTCCAGAAAGGAGATGTAGGGATTAAGGCGGGTTGTCATTGGTCGGTTCTCCTCATTGTCGAGATGGTCACGCATCACCGTGCGGCAATGCTAACAGCGCCACCGGGCGCCTGTCCCCCATGCCTTCAGTCGCCGTCGTACGCCCTTTGAAGAACGTTGACGTCGAGTTTCCGCATTTTCAACATCGCCTCCATGGCCCGCTGTGAACCTGCGGGATCCGGACCAGCCAAGAGACCGGAGAGGGCAGTGGGAACGATCTGCCATGACAAGCCGAACCTGTCCTTCAGCCAACCGCATTGGCTCTCCTGTCCCCCAACGAGCAGCGCTTCCCAATACCTGTCCACTTCTTCTTGGGAGTCGCAGTTCACCACCAGCGAGACAGCCTCGTTGAACGCGAATGCCGGCCGCCCATTGAGGCCCATGAACTGCCGGCCCTCAATCTCAAACTCAACGGTCATGGCGTTGCCATCGGGCCCGGGCACTACCGGACCCATGGACGAATTATCGAAAATCGATGTGTAGAGTTGGGCGGCATCCGCCGCTTGACCGTCGAACCACAAACAGGTCGAAATCTTCTGCATCTGCCGCTCCTCGAGGTAAACAGGAACTTCTTGTCCCCCGTCAGAGGCTAATACCGAGACATCGCTCACACAACGGTCGACGGCGAAGCCAACCATGACCGCTACGGCAGTTGGGATTTCGCGCAGGAGGGAAGCACCCGGATAGTGTCATGAGTATGTCTTCACCCTCACGACTATGGATTCCCGCAGCCATCGCCGATCTTTTGTTAATTGTTCTTTTCGCCGCCATAGGGCGGGACGCGCACGCCCGCGGTGACGTCATCGCGGGAGCTCTTGCCACAGCTTGGCCGTTCCTGGCTGGAGCGAGCTTCGCATGGTTGCTCACGCGTGCTTGGAGGGCGCCCCTGGCTGCATGGCCCTCCGGAGTTGGCATATGGATTGGCGCAGTGACCGTGGGAATGCTGCTGAGGGCAGTCACCGGCCAAACCGTCGTGCTGCCGTTTGTGCTGGTGGCTTTGGTGACGCTCGGCGTTTTCCTGCTCGGGTACCGGCTCATCGCCGCGCTGCTGCTGCGGGCATCGCGCAAACGGCAACGCGGAGCGTGATCAAGTCCCCGCCCGCGGCGATGCACTAGGCTGGAAATCGACCGCAACGATGCATTTCCGGAAAGGCCCCACGTGATCACCGCTTTCGTCCTGATCAAGACCGACGCCTCGCGCATCCCGGAGACGGCCGAACAGATATCGGCCATTCAGGGCATTAGTGAGGTGTACTCCGTCACCGGCGAGTGGGACCTCATCGCAGTGGCCAGGGTAAGCAAACATGACGAGCTTGCCGACGTGATCGCAGACCGCCTGTCAAAGGTTGCCTCAGTGGTTCACACCACCACCCACATAGCTTTCCGTGCCTATTCCCAGCACGACCTGGATGCAGCGTTCGCTCTCGGATTCGAGTAGCAGGGGGAGGGCTGGTCCTTAGCTTTGGCTAAGAGCCGTCCACTTGGCGAGCACTTCGGCGGCCTTGCCGGAGTCAACGGATTCCGCCGCCCGGGCGAAAGCGGTCCGCATCCGGTCCACGAGGCTCCCGTCGGCGTCGAGATCGATGGAAACCAAACCAGCGGCCGCATTCAGCAGTACGGCGTCGCGCACCGGACCCGGCTTGCCATCGAGGATGTCTCGAACTACCGCTGCATTGGCGGCGGCGTCACCTCCGCGAAGGTCTGCCACCGTGGAAGCACGGATTCCCAGATCCCCAGGCGAAAAGACTTGCTCCCTGACCGTCCCATTCCTGATCTCCCAGACGGTGGATGGCCCCGTGGGGGTCAGCTCATCCAAGCCGTCATCGCCGCGGAACACCAGTCCCCGACTCCCGCGGCGTGCCAGTACCCCCGCCACCAACGGCGCCATACGGGCATTGGCTACGCCCACAGCCGAGGCTTGCACATGCGCCGGGTTGGTCATCGGGCCAAGGAAATTGAAGGCGGTAGGTACAGCCAGCTCACGGCGCGGGACAGCGGTGTGCCGGAACGAGGGGTGGAAGACCTGGGCAAAACAGAAAGTGATCCCTGCCTCTTCGGCGTTCCGGGCCACCTGCTCGATCGACAGGTCCAACCGCACGCCCAAGGCCTCCAGAACGTCGGCCGAACCCGACGTGGAGGATGCAGCCCTGTTGCCGTGCTTGACCACCTTGGCCCCGGCCCCGGCTGCCACGAGTGCGGCCATGGTGGAGATGTTCACAGTGTTCAGCCGGTCTCCGCCGGTTCCCACTATGTCCAGCTTCTCACCCGAGATCTCGATCGGATTAGCGTGCTGGACCATGGCCTCAACAAGTCCGGCCAGCTCTTCGACCGTCTCGCCCTTGGCTCGGAGCGCGACCAGGAAGCCGGCGATCTGCGCCGGTGTCGCCTCACCGGACATGATGGTGTTCATGGCCCACTCTGTGTTGCCCACTGCAAGGTCGTCGCCATTGATCAGTGCTGAGATGAGCCCTGGCCAGGTATTGCTGGCTGCAGGTGCCGTTACCGGAGAAGTCACTCCCTGATGCTATCGAGCCAGCCACGCCGATGACCAATGTGAACGCGACCGGGAACTTTTCCGCGCGAATTCGCGTCTTTGTAGAAAAAGTCTCCCGAATCGGTGGTTTGCATTGGGAAGTCTGGACTTTTACAGACATAATGTCCTTGTGACATCTGCGACCCATGCCCCCAGTACCCCGGCGCACCCGACGCTGAACCGCCCCAACTTGGTTTCTGTTGGAACCGTTGTTTGGCTGTCCAGTGAGTTGATGTTCTTCGCCGGCCTCTTTGCCATGTACTTCACCCTGCGCTCCACATCCGGAACGATGTGGGCCGAGGAGACGGCCAAGCTCAACTTCCCGTTTGCGCTCGTCAACACCATCGTCCTTGTGGCAAGTTCCTTCACTTGCCAGATGGGCGTCTTTGCCGCCGAGCGGCTCGAGCCGCGCCGTACGGGTGGGCTCCTGCAGTTCACACGTTGGGGCATGACCGAATGGTTCTCCCTGACGTTCGTCATGGGTGCCTTCTTCGTTGCCGGCCAGACCATGGAATACGCCATGCTCGTCTCTGAGCATGTATCCCTGTCGTCCAACGCTTACGGCTCCGCCTTCTACATGACCACCGGCTTCCACGGCCTGCACGTCATCGGCGGCCTGATCGCGTTCCTGTTCATCATTGGCCGCGCGTTTGCAGCCAAGAAGTTCGGTCACTTTGAAGCGACCTCGGCGATCGTCACCTCGTACTACTGGCACTTCGTCGACGTTGTGTGGATCGGCCTCTTCCTGGTCATCTACGTCCTCAAGTAAGCCCGGCTTTGACTCTTTTTCTACAAGAGGCAGAATTTCAAGAAGCGGCTCGCGGAGCCGACGCAGGATCGAATAAAGGAACCACCACGTGAAGGCACTATCGCAGAAGCGACGTCACCCACTGGCAGCCATTGCGCTGTTGCTGATGGGCCTCCTCCTCACTGGTGGGCTGTACGCCGTTGCCACAACTGTCAACCAGGCCAAGGCCGACACCACAAGCTTCAGTGCAAGTGACGTAGAGGAAGGCGGCAAGCTCTTTGCCGCCAACTGCGCCACCTGCCACGGCATGGGTGCCAGCGGAACCCAGGACGGCCCCTCGCTGGTCGGCGTGGGTGCTGCTGCAGTTGACTTCCAGGTTGGCACCGGCCGCATGCCCATGCAGATGAGCGGCCCGCAGGCCCAGCAGAAGCCCGCCCAGTTCAATGCGGAGCAGACAAAGCAGCTCGCTGCATATGTTGCATCCCTCGGCGCAGGCCCGGCCATTCCCGAGGAACACCTCCTCGACGGAAAGGGAGACGCAGCCAACGGTGGCGAACTCTTCCGAGTGAACTGTGCCATGTGCCACAACGCTGCTGCTGCAGGCGGCGCCCTGACCCGCGGCAAGTTTGCCCCCGCCTTGGCAGGAGTAAGCGCTGAGCACATTTATGAGGCCATGGTTACCGGCCCGCAAAACATGCCCGTCTTCAGCGACTCAAACGTCACCCCTGAGGACAAGCGCGACATCATCACCTTCTTGAAGACCATCGAAGCCAACGGTTCACCCGGTGGTGCCGATCTGGGTTCACTTGGTCCGGTATCTGAAGGTCTGTTCGTTTGGGTTGCCGGCTTGGGTGTCATCATCGCATTCACGATTTGGTTGACGTCCCGCACGTCCTAGCCCGGACACACAAAACTTCTGCTGCATGGTCAGCAGTTTGAAACTGAAAATAACTCGGCCCCGGCCGAGACAACGAGAGAAGGATGAGGCGAATTATGGGCAACCATAGTGACGGCAGTCCGAACCACTCGGGCACCGTAGCTACGGCTGGTCAGAATGAGGTGGAGAAGTTCCAGGATCCTGGACTCCCTCCGCATCGTTTGCGCCTGGCTGACACGGACCCGGTAGCCGCAAAGCGAGCCGAGCGTCAGGTAGCCATTCTGTTTGGCACCTCCGTCATCGGTACGCTGGTGTTCCTGGTGGCATACTTTGCCATCGATTTGGGCGACGACACCTCCATTGCGACCATCCGCACCCAGAACCTCCTTCTGGGTCTGGGCACTGCGTTCGCAATGCTGGGAATCGGCACCGGAATCGTGCATTGGGCCAAGGCCCTGATGCCCGATCACGAAGTATCGGAAGAGCGCCACGCTATCCGTACTGAAGAAGATCGCCAGGCTGCTGTGCGTATCGTCGACGACATCGTGGACGAAACCGGGATTAAGCGCCGCCCGTTGATCCGCAACACCCTTCTTGGTGCCGTTGCACTTGCTCCCCTGCCAGCCCTCGCCATCTTCGGCGATCTGGGTCCACGGCCGGACAATGCCCTGGCACACACCATGTGGGCGCCTGAGGGCGACAAGCTCAAGCGACTGACCCGTGATCCGGATGGCACCCCCATCAAGGCTTCGGATGTCACCATCGGTTCGGCCTTCCACGTGATCCCCGAAGGACTCAACGAACTCCACGAAGGCAAGCTGAACGAGAAGGCAAAAGCCGTCGTTCTCCTGATGCGCCTGGACCCGGATTCGTTGAACCCCTCCGAGGGCCGCGAAAACTGGAGCTACAACGGCATCGTTGCTTACTCCAAGATCTGCACGCACGTTGGTTGCCCGGTTGCTCTTTACGAGCAGCAGACGCACCACCTCCTGTGCCCCTGCCACCAGTCCACCTTTGACCTGACGCAGGAATGCAAGGTCATCTTCGGACCGGCCAGCCGTCCGCTCCCCCAGCTGCCCATCGCAGTTGACGCAGAGGGCTACCTCGTCGCCACCAGCGACTTCAGAGAACCTGTAGGACCGAGTTACTGGGAGCGTGACGAGCATGAGCGCCTCATCAACAGCTGAAGCCCCCTTCGTTCCGAAGACCAAGGTTGGTAGTTTCACCAACTTCGTGGACGAGCGTGTTGGCGGCTCCGGCATCCTGCGCGAGTTCGGCCGGAAGGTCTTCCCCGACCACTGGTCGTTCATGTTCGGTGAGGTGGCGCTGTACTCCTTCGTCATCTTGCTGATGTCAGGTACCTTCCTGACCTTCTTCTTCGATCCGTCCATGGCGGAAACCCACTACCAGGGTTCCTACACGCCGCTGTACAACGTCGAAATGTCCGTTGCCTACAGCTCGTCGCTGAACATCTCGTTCGACGTCCGCGGTGGCCTGTTCATGCGCCAGGTTCACCACTGGGCAGCTCTGCTGTTCGTGGCCTCCCTCGGTGTGCACATGCTGCGTGTTTTCTTCACGGGCGCTTTCCGCAAGCCCCGTGAAATGAACTGGGTAGTGGGCGGCGTGCTGCTCATCCTGGCAATGGCCGCCGGCTTCACCGGCTACTCCCTCCCCGATGACCTGCTGTCCGGCAACGGCCTGCGCATCATCGATGGTGTGATCAAGTCCATTCCGGTCATCGGAACGTACACGTCGTTCTTCCTCTTCGGTGGAGAATTCCCGGGTACGGCCATCATCGGCCGTCTGTACGTCCTGCACATCCTGCTGGTACCGGCCCTCATCCTCCTGATGATCGTCATCCACCTCTTTATGGTGGTTGTCCACAAGCACACCCAGTACCCCGGCCCCGGACGCAATGACGGCAACGTCGTTGGCTACCCTCTCGGCCCGGTATACGCAGCCAAGGCCGGTGGCTTCTTCTTCATCGTCTTCGGTGTCCTGGCCCTCATGGCGGCAGCGTTCACGATCAACCCGATCTGGAACTATGGCCCTTACGATCCCTCACCGGTTTCGGCTGGTACCCAGCCTGACTGGTACATCGGGTTCGTTGACGGTGCCCTGCGCCTTATGCCTGGTGTCATCAATGACTTCCACTTCGAATGGGTCATCTTCGGACGCACCCTGACACTGAACGTTCTGCTTCCGGCGCTTGTGCCGGCTGGCATTATCTTCACCGTCTTGTTCATGTACCCCTGGATTGAACGCTGGGTCACCAAGGACAACCGCGAACACCACGTCCTGGACCGTCCGCGCAACGCCCCCACCCGTACGGCGATTGGTGTTGCTGGCTTCACCTGGTACTGCGTGATGTGGGCAGCGGCAGGATCCGACCTCATCGCAACGCACTTCCACGTGTCGTTGAACGATGTGACGTACTGGCTCAGGACGCTGTTCTTCATCGGCCCCATTATCGCGTTCATTGTGACCAAGCGAATTGCGCTGGCCCTTCAGCGCAAGGACCGCGAAATCGCACTTCATGGTCGCGAAACAGGCCGCATCGTCCGACTCCCCCACGGTGAGTTCATCGAGGTTCACGCCCCGCTGGATGAGTACAAGCGCTACAAGCTCGTCGGGTTTGAATCACCCGCACCCATCCCGGCACAGCCGAACGAGCATGGCGTCGTCACCGGCAAGGAGAAGCGTCGCGCGGCGCTATCCCGCTGGTTCTTCGAAGACCGTGTTGCCCCCGCAACGCCGGCGGAACTCGAAGCAGCGCACGCTCATGGCCACCACGAGGCCATTGCAGCTGACGAAGACCAGAAGAGCCTGAGCCACTAGCGGTTTAGCACTCACACATAAGGGAAGGGCCCGGTCCGCATGGACCGGGCCCTTCCCTTATCTCGTCTAAGCCCTGCTGAACGCTTCCAACGCTTTCAGAAACTCCTGCGACTCAGAAACTCCAGAGACTAGTGCGTGCGATACCCCGAGGAATAGTTCCGTGTGGGGCGAATGCCCGGCCGCTGCAGGGGCACCCACAGTTTGTATCGGTCGGCCCGGTAGTAAGAGACGGAATAGTCCACCATTGCACGGGCAACGAAGGCGTGGCGTTGAATCTTGAGCAGAGGTGAGCCGACGTCAACGTTGAGGAGCCTGGCGGTGGAGGGAGATGCCGCAGTGGCCTCGATCATGTCCTCACCCCACTCCATCACCAGCCCGAAGCGCTCACTCAGGACGTTGTACAACGAGGTTGGAGGTGCTTCATCGAGCAGCCCGGGCACCCGGTGGGCGGGAATGAAGTTTTCATCCACGCTCATGGGCTCATTGTCTGCCAGGAGAAGACGACGGAATCTCACCAGCGGTGTGCCTTCGTCCAGCTGCAGTTCCCTGGCCAGGAACGCGCTGGCGGCAATTTGCTCAAAGCTCAGGACCTTGGCGGCAGGCACCATCCCGCGACGCTGCATCTCTTCGCTATAGGAGGTCAACTTCACCTGCAGATCCAGCTTGGGCTTCCTGACGAAGGTTCCTAGTCCGACAACCCGCTCAATGACTTCTTCACCAACCAAAGCATCAATTGCTTGGCGGACGGTCATGCGCGCAAGCCCAAATCGTTCGGATAGGTCCCTTTCCGAAGGGAGCGCGGACCCGGGTGGGCAGGACTGTGCAATGAACGTCCGAAGGATCTCTCGGAGCTGAACGTAGATGGGGGTGCTGCTGGCGCGGTCAATCTCACCGGCAATGCTTGCTGCCTCAGCCACGGCAGACTTCCAGCGATTGAGTCATGATTCAAGGATAAATCAGCAAGACCACAGGTCTAGACCACCCATGCCGAATGTGGAAGACGCCCAGCCGCGCGGCTACGCTGGTGTGGAAGATTTTTAGAGACGGAATCCGTCGCGTATCAAAGGAGCAGGGTTGCCGGAACAGAAGACCTTCGTTGCCGCCGAAATCGGCTTGCACGCGCGGGCGGCCGCAGTGTTTGTTCGTGCCGTCACTGAAACCGGCCTTCCGGTAACCATTCGTAAGCACGACGGTCCTCCGGTTGACGCCCGGTCCCTCCTCGAAGTCATGACAGAAGACTTTGAGCAGGGTTGCGAGGTCTTCCTGGCAGTGGCCCCAGACGCCCTGAGTGGCGATCAAACCCTCCGACGGGCACAGGCAGCACTCCTCGCACTTTCGGCCGTCCTGGAGGGCACACAGGCCCACTGAGAGCCGCCTCTGGAAATCCACAAGGCAGGACCGGCTCGTTCTGGTAACTGCCTCTCCCCCGGATCTTAACAACGATGGGCCCCACCAAAAGGTGGGGCCCATCGTTGTGTTAGCAGTTAATTAGTGTGCGTGGTCGCCACGGCTGTACTCGAAAACCCAGCCAACCAAAGCAATCAAGGCGAGGCCACCAGCGACATACGTCACCCAGAAGCCAATCGCAAGGCCGAGGAATCCACCGGCACAAGCCAAACCAAGAACCAGCGGCCACCAGCTCCAAGGGCTGAAGTGCCCCTGCTCGCCGGCGCCTTCGTGGACCTCGGCGTCGGGGCGGTCTTCGGGCCGCAGACCGATCCGCTTACCCGTGAAGCCGAGGTATGCGCCGATCATGCCAGCAAGGCCACCGACGAGGAGGATGCCCAGGACACCCACCCACTCGTTCCATTCCGTCAGGAAGCCATAAGCGATGGCTACAGGGACGAAGAAGAAGACTCCGGCTCCGAAGAGCCACGATTCAATTTTCATTTGCTGACGTCCCTTTGGTCGGCGTTACCCAGAACGGCTGCTGCGGGTGACGGAGCCTCGGCAGTGTGAACCTGGGCCAACTCAGGGTGGTGCAGGTCCAGGGCCGGGCGCTCGGAGCGGATACGGGGCAAGGAGGTGAAGTTGTGGCGGGGCGGCGGGCAAGACGTTGCCCATTCGAGCGAAGCGCCGAAGCCCCACGGGTCATCCACTTCAACCTTCTTGTTGCTGCGCCAGGTGATGTAGACGTTCCAGAAGAACGGCAGGAGCGAAGCACCCAGGACGAAGGAGGAGATGGTGGAGAACTGGTTCATCCAGGTGAAATTATCCTGCGGCATGTAGTCGGCGTAACGACGCGGCATACCCTCAACACCCAACCAGTGCTGGATCAGGAAGGTGCCGTGGAAGCCGAGGAACAGGAGCCAGAAGTGAATCTTGCCAAGGCGTTCGTTGAGCATCTTGCCCGTCCACTTGGGCCACCAGAAGTAGAACCCTGCGAACATGGCGAACACAACGGTACCGAAGACGACGTAGTGGAAGTGAGCCACCACGAAGTACGAGTCGGACACGTGGAAGTCGAGCGGCGGTGAGGCCAGGATGATGCCGGTGAGGCCACCAAAGAGGAATGTTACAAGGAAGCCGATGCTCCAGAGCATGGGAGTCTCAAACGTGATGGAGCCCTGCCACAGGGTTCCGATCCAGTTGAAGAACTTCACGCCTGTGGGTACTGCGATGAGCATGGTCATGAAGGCAAAGAACGGCAGCAGCACTGATCCGGTCACATACATGTGGTGGGCCCACACGGTAACGGAGAGGGCGGCGATGGCGATCGTTGCGTAGACAAGACCCTTGTAACCGAAGATCGGCTTTCGGCTGAAGACCGGGAAGATCTCCGACACGATACCGAAGAACGGCAGGGCGATGATGTACACCTCAGGGTGTCCGAAGAACCAGAACAGGTGCTGCCAGAGGACCGCACCGCCGTTCTCGGGATCGAAGATGTGGGCACCAAAGCGGCGGTCGGCACCAAGTGCGAACAGGGCAGCTGCCAGCGGCGGGAAGGCCATCAGGACCAGGATCGCCGTAACGAGCGTGTTCCAGGTGAAGATCGGCATACGCCACATGGTCATGCCCGGAGCACGCATGCAGATGATGGTGGTGATGAAGTTGACGGCACCAAGAATGGTTCCGAAGCCGGACAACGCAAGGCCAAAGACCCAGAGGTCACCACCCACGCCGGGGCTGAACGTCGTGTTCGACAAGGGTGCATACGCAAACCAGCCGAAGGATGCAGCACCCTGAGGGGTGATGAAGCCGGACACGGCGATGGTGGAACCGAAGAGGAAGAACCAGAATGCCAGAGCATTCAGGCGCGGGAAGGCGACATCGGGTGCGCCGATCTGCAACGGCATGATGACGTTCGCGAAGCCGGCAAACAGCGGCGTTGCGAACATCAGCAGCATCACAGTGCCGTGCATGGTGAACATCTGGTTGTACTGCTCTTTGGTCTGCAGGATCTGCATGCCGGGTTCGAACAGTTCAGCGCGGATCAACAGCGCCATGACGCCACCGAGGCAGAAGAACACGAAGGACGCAATCAGGTACATGTACCCGATGGTCTTGTGGTCGGTGGAGGTGATCCAGTTGACGACGATGCGCCCCTTGGATTTAGGAACTACCGGAGCTTCGAGGACCCCCGGTGCGGATTGAGTGTACGTAGCCACGTCGCTTCCCTTACTTGGATTCGTTCAGGTTCGGGTTGCGGTCATATTCCGCACCGAGGAGGCCCGTGTTGCCTTCCTGGCGAAGCTTGTCCATGTGGGCCTGGAATTCAGACTCGGAGACAACCTTGACGCGGAAAAGCATTTCGGAGTGGTATTCACCGCAGAGTTCGGCACACTTGCCATCGAAGGTGCCCTCCTTGGTGGGGGTGAACCTGATGTAGTTCGTCTTGCCCGGGATCATGTCGCGCTTCTGAAGGAAGGCGGGTACCCAGAATGAGTGGATGACGTCGCGGGAGTTCAGCTCCAGGTCCACGGACTTGCCAACGGGCAAGTACAGGGTGGGAAGCAGTTCCTTGTCGACCTCATTGCCGGTCAGGTGAGCCTGAACGCCGGCCTCGTGGAGATCTTGATTGATGACCTCACCCTGCTTGTAGTTGAAGTCCCATGCCCACTGCTTGCCACGGACGTCAACAACGACGTCGGCAGGCTGGGAACGGTCATCAATTGCACGCTGGTCCTGGTCGGTGAAGTAGAAGAACACCAAGACCATGAACAGCGGGATGGTCAAGTAGAAGACCTCGAGCGGCAGGTTGTAACTGAGCTGCTTCGGGAAACCCGTGGTGCCCTTGCGGCGACGGTAAGCGATGATGCACCAGACCAGGAGGCCCCACGTGATGATACCGACTGCCAAGGCGGCGATCCATGAGTTGACCCAGAGGTCCATGATCCGGTCAGTGTGGTTGGTCGTGCCGCGCTCTGTAGGCAGCCAACCCTTCTCTACCTCTGGTGAACATCCGGTCAAAACCAACGCGCCGGCTAGTGCCAAGCCAGTGATCGATGTGATCTTTATGCGTCGGCTGCCGGTTCGGTTCTGCGAACTCACAGACGGCCCTTCCTCTTGTTGCTGTCTCCCGGCAGGCCGAAGGCTCACCGGGCACACTAAAAGTTTTACTACCCGATGTAGAGCTTACCGCTATCAGGCGGCTTTCGCGCACATGTCAGCGCCGTGGCTCCGAACGATTTCAAACACGTTCGAAGGGGCGCCGACATGCGGCGATGGCTCACATCAGTGGAATGAATCGCCACAGGCGCAAGACCCGCCGGCGTTCGGGTTATCAATGGTGAAGCCCTGCTTCGAAATAGTGTCTTCGAAGTCGATGCTTGCGCCGCTGAGGTAAGGAACGCTCATCTTGTCCACTACGACCTCAACGCCGTCGTAGTCGCGCACAGCATCTCCGTCGAGCAGGCGCTCATCGAAGTAAAGCTGGTAGATCAAGCCCGAGCATCCTCCAGGCTGGACTGCAACGCGCAGCCGAAGGTCTGTGCGCCCTTCCTGCTCGAGGAGGCTGCGGACCTTGCCCGCGGCGACGTCGGTCAGATTGACCTCGTGCGTGGCCAGTTCGTCGTCGTTGGTGACGAGCTGTGCTCCGGTGCTGTTTTCGTTGGTTGCAGTGCTCATTGGCCTACCTTCTTATGAAGCTCTTGGCGGCGGCGCCGGAACGCTGCCTGCCCTTACCCAATTACGTACGGGTTACAGCTAATGCTACGTCGCGCAGACGCTTAGCTATAACTTCTGACGTAACCACGGAGAGCATTTGGTTGTTCCCGGCGCGCCGCCGGAGCTTACTCCGCCAAACCTTCGGCGTTGAGCCGGGCCAGCATGAGGGTCTCAGCCAGCACGGCATGCCGGAAGTCTCCGATGTGCAACGATTCGTTGGCGCTATGCGCACGGGAATCGGGATCCTCAACTCCGGTCACCAGGATCTGGACATCCGGATACATCTCCAGGAGATCGGCGATGAAGGGAATGGAGCCACCAATTCCCATTTCCACCGGCTTGACACCCCACGATTCCCCCAGTGCCCAAAGCGCCATCCGTGCCGCGGCCGATGTTGTATCGGTGGAGAAGGCATTGCCGCTCTCCCCCGGTGTAAACGTGACCCTGGCACCAAAAGGCGCATGGGATTCAAGGTGCTGCTTCAGGGCGGCCATTGCGGCTTCGGGGTCCTGGCCCGGCGCCAACCTCATGCTGAACTTCGCCCGGGCCGCCGGTATAAGGGTGTTGGATGCGACGTCAACGGCGGGCACGTCCATTCCAATGATGGACAGTGCGGGCTTGGTCCACAAACGCGAGGCGATGGTTCCGCTGCCGGCAAGCCTCACGCCGTCGAGCACTGAAGCATCAGCCCGGTAGTCCGCTTCGGTAAGGTCCACAGCCACCTCGTCCCGGCTGACGAGGCCGGCCACTGCTACATTGCCGTCGTCGTCGTGAAGCGTCGCAATAAGCCGCGACAGGAGAGTGGGAGCATCGAGTACGGGACCGCCAAACATTCCCGAATGGACGGCGTGCTCCAGGACACGCACTTCGAACGTCCCGTCCACCAGGCCACGAAGGCTGGTGGTGAGGGCCGGCACTCCCACCTTCCAGTTGCTGGAGTCCGCAACTACGATCACATCGGCCCGGAGAAGTTCCTGGTGCTCCTCAAGGAACGCCCGGAAAGTGGGCGACCCCGCTTCTTCCTCGCCTTCGAAGAAGAAGGTCACGCCCAGCCCGAAGTCTTCCCCCAGGACCTTCGTCACGGCGCTGTAAGAGGCAAGGTGGGCCATGATGCCTGCTTTGTCGTCGGCGGCGCCACGACCGTACAGGCGGCCATTCCGCTCTTCGGCGACAAACGGTTCCGAGTTCCAGAGGCTTCGGTCTCCCGGGGGCTGGACGTCATGGTGGGCGTAGAGGAGGATGGTCGGCTTGCCTTGGGCGGCAGGTCGGCGCGCGACGACGGCAGGACCACCGGGCGTACCGTCCGGCTTGTTGCAGCGAAGGATACGGACGTCCTCCATGCCGGCCTCCTTAACCAAGGAAGCAACGGCGTCGGCGCTCCGATCCAGGTCCTTGGGATCGAAGCTTGCCCACGCAATCCCCGGAATGGCCACCAGGTCTTCCAGTGACGCGAGCGTGGCGTCGAAGGATTCGTTGACCGCCGCCGTCAGTGCCTCGACCGGAGTTGAGCCTGGATGCCCTTGCTTGTTCTGCGGGATCTCCGCATGTGCTGAAGTCATGGGCCACACTTTACCGCCGGGAATTCTCCCTCCGAAGCAGGCACAGCCGGAACCACGGGCCCGCACGCAGGTCACAGGGCACCGGTAAACCGGACACGTAACGTGCACCACCTTCCAGAGGGGTATTCTGTATGGGTGTTCGGACGCAAAAAGGAAGAGCCCAGCGCTCAATCAGTAGTAGATCAGGCCTACGCCACCGCACCGGAGCCCGGTGCAGGAAAGGGCGCCCCAACGCCCAAGCGGAAGGACCAGGAAGCGGCCCGCAAGCGCCCGTTGGTTCCCACCGACCGCAAGGCTTCCAAGGCAGCCGAAAGGGTAGCCATTCAGGATCAGCGGCAGAAAATGCGGCAGGCCCTGGACACAGGCGACGAGAAATTCCTCCCCCTTCGGGACAAGGGCCCTCAGAAGCGGTACACACGTGACTACGTCGATGCCCGCTTCAGCCTCGGTGAGTACCTCATGTTCGGCGCATTGCTGTTCGTGGTGATTTCCCTGATCATTCCGCCCACCAGCGCCGGCATCAGCTACGTTCTCATTGGCTTCTGGATCATGTTCCTCGCGGTCTTCGTGGACGTCTTCATCCTCTCGCGCAAACTTCGTAAGCGCCTGACGGAGAAGTTCGGCGAAGTGGAACGTGGCTCGATTTGGTACGGCTGCATGCGCGCCCTTCAATTCCGCAAGCTCCGCCTTCCCAAACCACAGGTAAAGCGCGGACAGTACCCCGACTAAGCGCTACAGACTCTTATGCAACAAGAAAGACCCCGGACCGCTGGTCCGGGGTCTTTCTTGTTGTGGCCGGCCTTAGCGGGATGCCTGTTTGCGAAGCTTCACCAGCCCCTTGTTGATCCGGGAAGCCCAGAAAGGGCCTTCGTAGAGGAATGCTGTGTAACCCTGCACCAACGTGGCCCCGGCATCCAAGCGATCCTGAACATCCCGCGGGGTCTCAACACCACCCACCGCAATAAGGACAAGCTGGTCCCCTACCGAGTCCTTGAGCCTGCGCAAAACCTCCAAGGACCGCTGCTTAAGGGGCGCACCGGACAAGCCGCCGGCGCCAAGAGACTCCACTTTTGCTGCGTCCGAGACGAGCCCGTCACGGGAAATCGTGGTGTTGGTAGCGATGATGCCGTCAAGTTTCAGGTCCAACGCAAGCCGTGCGACGTCGTCGACATCCTCATCGGAGAGGTCGGGCGCAATCTTGACCAGCAGGGGAACGTGCCGTCCGGCGGCTTCATCGGCAGCGTCGCCAACAGACCGGAGCAGGGGCCGCAGGCTTTCCACGTTCTGCAGCAAACGAAGCCCAGGGGTATTGGGCGAGCTCACGTTGACCACCAGGTAGTCGGCCGCCGGCGCCAGGCTGCGGGCGCTGACCAGGTAATCCTCGGTAGCGTCATCGAGCTCAACCACTTTGGTCTTGCCGATATTGACCCCGATGATCGGCCGGACGTCCGGGTGCAGCCGCTGTAATGCAGCCCGTGCTGACTTGAGCCTCGGCGCGACTGCTGCGGCGCCGTCGTTATTGAATCCCATGCGGTTGATGACCGCCTTGTCCTCAATCAAGCGGAAAAGGCGCGGTTTGTCATTTCCTGGCTGCGCTTGGCCGGTGATGGTGCCAACTTCCACATGCCCGAAACCGAGCTCGGACAACGCTTCGATGCCGTGCCCTTCCTTGTCGAAGCCTGCCGCCAAGCCGAAGGGTGAGGGAAAGACAAGCCCCAGAGCCTCCGTGCGAAGGGAAGCGTCAGGAGCGGTGATCCGGGCAAGGATCCTCCCGGCGCCGGAACGGTGGGCCGCCCGGATTCCTTGGAATCCGATCTTGTGGGCCTTCTCGGCATCCATCCAGGAGAAGGCCAACTTGAAGAATGTGGGGTAAACACGCATGGTCCTAGTTTTCCCGGTTACCGACAACTCACCAAACCCGTGACCATAGCTGCCGCTAGCATGTAGGCATGCCGATGGAGAATCGTGACGCACATCATGGGAACCACAAGGTCACTGCCGACATCGTGGTGGTCGGTGCAGGCTTATCCGGACTGGTTGCCGCAGCCACAGCGTATGCCGCCGGCAAGACAGTGGCCATCCTGGACCAGGAGCCGGGGGCTTCTGTTGGTGGCCAGGCGCACTGGTCTTTCGGTGGCCTTTTCATGGTGAACACGCCGGAGCAACGGCGATTGGGTGTGAAGGACAACGTTGAGCTTGCCCTGTCCGATTGGCTTGCGTCGGCAGATTTCGATCGGTCCCAGGACCGCACCGCCCGGGAATGGGCTGAGGCCTATGTCCACTTCGCCGCTGGTGAGAAACGGGCTTGGCTGCGGAGTCTGGGCGTTGGCATCTTTCCCTTGGTGCAATGGGCTGAACGCGGTGGCTACGGGCCCCAGGGCCACGGCAACACTGTCCCCCGATTCCACGTCACATGGGGAACCGGTCCGGCGCTTGTTGAACCGTTCCTCGCCAAGGTCCATGAAGGCATTAGGGCGGGCAAGGTCAGCGTGCACTTCCGGCATCGGGCGCTCTCCCTCACCACCACTGCGGGCAGGGTCACCGGTATTTCCGGCGAAGTACTGGAACGGTCGACGGCGGTGAGGGGCCAAGCGACCGGGCGCGGCGCCGTCGGGAGCTTTGAGGCAAGGGCAGATGCCGTTGTGGTGACGACCGGCGGCATCGGTGGTAATCACGCAGCAGTGCGCCGGCAATGGCCCGGGGACACTGCACCCGACTACATGCTCAGTGGCGTTCCCGCGTCCGTTGACGGCGAGTTCCTGTCCGCCGTTGAGTCGGCCGGTGCCTCCTTGATCAACGGCGACCGAATGTGGCACTACCCCGAAGGGATCCACAACTACGATCCGGTGTGGCCCCACCATGGAATCCGAATTCTGCCCGGGCCTTCTTCACTATGGCTGGACGCAGACGGACGTCAGCTGCCGGCGCCACTCTTCCCGGGCTTCGACTCTCAGGGTGCACTGAGGCACATAGTGGGTACGGGACACGGATACTCTTGGTTTGTCCTTAACCGCACCATTGCCTTGAAAGAACTGGCGCTCTCGGGGTCCGAGCAGAACCCGGATCTGACGGGTAAGGATGTCCGGCTGCTCGCATCGCGTCTTCGACCCACAACGGACTCCCCCATTCAGCGCTTCATGGACCAGGGCGTCGATTTCCTTCAGGCATCAACGCCTGCTGGTCTAGCAACACGCATGAATCAACTCACTGGAACTTCCTTGATTGACGCCGCCGCGCTTGAGGTGGTGATCCTGGCACGGGACAGCCAAGTAAGCAGCGGCTTGGGCAAAGATCCTCAACTGGCTGCGATCAGGGCGGCGCGTCGATTCGCTACGGACAAGCTCATGCGGGTTGCTCCCCCGCACCGGTTGACGGACCCACAGCATGGACCCCTGATGGCCATCCGCCTCTCGGTGTTGACGCGGAAAAGCCTGGGCGGCATCACCACGGATCTACACTCAAGGGTGCTGGACGGCGAGGGTATGGCTGTCCCGGGCCTCTATGCTGCAGGCGAGGCGGCCGGCTTCGGAGGCGGCGGCATCCACGGGTACCGGGCGTTGGAAGGAACCTTCCTGGGGGGTTGCCTGTTCACCGGGAGGGCTGCGGGCCGGCACGCCGCTGCCAGTGTCTAAGCTGAAGCCATGGAGTGGACCGCTGACATACTTGGACCCGACTTCCAATCCTGCGGCGTTGACGCCACGGGACCGGATGGTGTGATCAGGCACGCCACCTTGATCCGGCACGATGCCCACCCCAAGAGGCAGAGCAACGACGACGGCCAGCCGCCGCCGAAGCGTTACGGCGCCATACTCTTCCTGCACGGTTGGAGCGACTACTTCTTCAATACCGAGCTGGCCGGCTTCTGGGCAGGGCATGGTTACGACTTTTACGCCTTGGATATGCACAACCATGGCCGGAGCCTCCGTTCCGATTCGCCCGGTGGCTACGTAGGGAATCTGACCGACTACGACGCCGAGATTCAAAAAGCCATCGACATCATCCATGGCGATCGTGGTGCCTCCCCGAAGGGGAGCCTGACACTGATGGGCCATTCAACCGGAGGGTTGGTGGCCGCGCTGTGGGCCAGCCGTCATCCAAAGGAGGTCCAATACCTGGTTCTCGACAGCCCGTGGCTGGAGATGCACGGCAGTTCACTGGTGCGCCGCGCCGCGCAAGCCATGGTGTCCCCCATCGCAAGAATCCGGCCCGAGGCTGTCCTCAGGTTGCCGGAGCGTGGCTTCTACTTCCGCAGCATCAGCAGCACCGCCGAAGGGGAATGGACCCTGGATGAGAACTATCGGCCTCCGCTTGCGTTCCCGGTCCGCGCCGGCTGGCTCAGTGCTGTCTTTGCCGGCCATTCACAAGTTGCCCGAGGCCTGAAGCTGGAGATGCCGGTCCTTGTACTGACCTCTACCACCAGCGCCAATGGCATGGTGTGGCAGGAATCGATGCGCCGTTCGGATGCCGTGCTGGACGTCAGCGTCATCGCCTTGCGAGCCATGGCCTTGGGACGGACAGTTACCTTGGAACGCATCGATGGTGCCCTCCACGACGTCTTCCTTTCGGCTCCAGCCGTGCGGAAAGACGCCTATGCACGACTTGCGCGGTGGGTCAACGGATTCATGGATAACAACGAGCCTGAACATTGGCGGGAAGGAGACGCATGACCACCACGGAGGAGTCGGTTTCACTGTGGCAACCCGACGTTCTCGGCCACGGCTACGAGTGCATGGATCTGCCTTTGAAAGCCGACGAAGAGGGGCCGGTCAAAGCGACCCTCATCCGGCATGCACCGCCAGCGGCCCATCCGTCTCCGCAAGGCGTGCTGGATTTTCTAGCGTCCTTTACCAAGCGCACGCGCCGCCCCGCACCAGCTGACCCCGGCGGCGCACCGAGAGTAGTTCTCTACTTGCACGGGTGGGCTGACTACTTCCTGCAAACCGAACTGGCCGAGTACCTGACGGCGTCGGGCTTTCATTTCTATGCCTTGGATCTGCGGAAGTTCGGTCGCAGCCTGTTGCCGGGACAGACCCCTGGCTACACCTCGGATCTGGGTGTTTACGACGAAGACCTCGCCGCGGCCATCCGTGAGATCGAACAGGACATCGCACTAAGAACCAGAAACGCCACTCCGCCCACAATCCACATGCTCGCCCACTCCCTGGGCGGATTAATCGCGGCTTTGTGGGCCGACCGTCATCCCGGCCGGCTGGGTACCCTGATACTGAATTCGCCGTGGCTTGAACTTCAGGGAAGCAGTCTGGTCCGAAGTATTGCCATGCACCTGGTGGAACCCTTTGCACGGACCGATCCAAAGCGTCCGTTCAAATTCCCGGAAATGCCGGCGTATTGGGAAAGCGTCAGCAATGAAGGACATGGCGAATGGATCTTGGATCCCGTGTGGCGGCCGCGGGCTTCTTTTCCCATCCGGGCCGGCTGGACAAAAGCGGTTCTGGCGGGCCACGCAGCAGTGGAGCGCAAGCTCACCATCGATGCTCCCGTGCTGGTGCTCCTGTCCGGGCGGACCCGTATCCAGGCCGAGTGGGCTGCTGACCTGATGCGGGCTGATGCGGTTATTGATGTCGAGGAAACCGCACGAAGGGCACTCGGCCTTGCCCGGCGGACTGCCGTCTTCCGCTATCCCGGCGCCCTGCACGACGTCTTTCTCTCAAGGCGCACCGTCCGCCAACAGGCCTATCGTGACGTAGCTGTATGGCTGGCGGCTTATCCCTACTGAGTTCACAAGCGCATTCTATTTAGCTGATGCATGCTACTTAGCTGCCGGCGCCGCATCGACGGCCCCTCCGTAGCGACGGTCGCGTTTTGCATAAATCTCGACGGCGTCCCAAAGGGTCCGCCTGTCCACGTCCGGCCACAACGTGTCCATGAAGACGAACTCCGCATATGCGGATTGCCACAGGAGGAAGTTGGACAACCTCTGCTCCCCCGAGCTCCGGAGAAAGAGATCCACATCGGGTAGGTCCGGCTCATCCAGGTACTTTTGAATCGTCTTCTCCGAGACCGAACCTGGCTTAATCCGGCCGGCGGCGACGTCGTGCGCGATGGCTGAGACGGCGTCGGCAATTTCCGCGCGGCCGCCGTAATTAACGCACATGGTCAACGTGCAGGTGTCATTGGCGCGGGTATATTCCTCGGCCTCTTCCAGCTCCTTGATCACCGATCCCCACAGGCGGGGGCGGCGGCCGGCCCAGCGGATCCGGACACCCCACTCATCCAATTGGTTGCGCTGGCGGCGTAGTACATCCTTGTTAAATCCCATCAGGAATCGAACTTCTTCAGGCGACCTGCGCCAGTTCTCGGTGGAGAACGCATAGACGCTGACGTACTTGATTCCCAGCTCGATAGCCCCGGCCATGACGTCCAGGAGGGCTGGCTCCCCCGCCTTGTGCCCCTCTATCCGCGGGAGGCCACGCTGATTGGCCCACCGCCCGTTGCCGTCCATGACTATCGCCACATGCTGCGGGATCAGCTCACTTGGAATGCTTGGCGGTACCGCCCCGGAAGGGTGTCCATAGGGGGCCACCACGGGAGTGGTCCTTGCCACGATTGACTTACTTTTCTTTCCAAGTACCACTGTCAGCTTCGCTCCACGTGTTTGAGTGATTTCAAGGCCCGTTCGAGGTGCCATTGAAGGTAGCTTGCCACCAAGCCCGCGGCCTCCCGCCTATGCCGCGGGTCTGAAGCATCGGCGACGCTCCATGTACCGGTCAGCAGGGCACCGAGAAGCACCACAGTCTCCGGCGCCGGCGCCGGCGAACCCGGGGGCCTGCAGTCGCTGCACACCATGCCGCCTACGGGAGCGGCAAATGCCGTGTGAGGACCGGGACGGCCACAACGTGCACAATCGGTGAAGCTTGGCGCCCAGCCACCGGTAGCCAAAGCCCGCAATAGATAAGAATCGAGAATGAGCTCCGGCGGATGGTCCGAACGGCTCAGCGCAGCCAGAGCCCCAACCAGCAGATTGTAGTGTGCGGTGCCTGACTCAGTATCGGCATCCGTGAGCTTCTCGGCAGTCTCGGTCATGGCTGCGGCCACAGTAAAGCGGCCATAATCGGCAGCGATGCTGCTTCCGTACGCGCCCTTCGCCACGGCCTGGGTCACGATGTCCAAGGTCCGGCCTTGAACAAGCTGCAGATCCGCCACCATAAACGGCTCCAGGCGGGCTCCGAAGCGGCTGCTGGTCCTCCGGACGCCCTTGGCAACGGCACGAACCTGCCCGTGGTGCTTGGTCAGCAACGTGATGATTCGATCCGCCTCACCCAACTTATGGGTGCGGAGAACTACGGCATCGTCCCGATAGGAGCGTGCTGCAAACGACGGATTGGCCACAACTAATCTTCGCACTATGCCGGGGTCCGGCAGTGTTCGCCGGACCGTGTGGTGACGGGAATTCCCGTCACCACACGACGGGTGCTTACGCCTGGGCGTCCCGAACAGCCCGGTTTACAGCCGAAATCAGGGCCTTCAGGGACGACGTGGTGGTGCTGGGATCAATACCCACACCCCACAAGACTCGCTCTCCAACGGCACATTCAACATATGCTGCCGCGCTTGCGCTGCCGCCTTCGGAGAGGGCATGCTCGCTGTAATCCAGCACCCGCACGTCAACGCCGTCATGGTGCAGTATGTCCAAGAGGGCCGCGATAGGACCATTGCCGTGGCCGGTCCGGCGGACTTCCACGCCGTCGATCCGCAGGTTTGCGTTCATGGTCATTGCACCGGACTCGTCCGTCTCAGTGCTCACGCTGCCCAATCCATAGCGACCCCACTGAGCTTGCTCCTCGTCAGAGGGCAGGTATTCGTCCTGGAAGATCTGCCACAGCTGGGCGCCACTTACTTCCCCGCCCACGGCGTCGGTACGGCGCTGGATGACTCCGGAGAACTCAATCTGGGCACGGCGGGGCAGATCCAGGTTGTGCTCGTTCTTCAGCAGGTAGGCAACGCCGCCCTTGCCGGACTGGGAGTTGACCCGGATCACGGCTTCGTAGCTGCGGCCCAGATCCTTGGGGTCGATGGGCAGGTACGGCACTTGCCAGGTGAAGTCGTCAACCGGCTTCCCGGCTGCAGCAGCGTCCTTCTCCAACGCCTCGAAGCCCTTCTTGATGGCATCCTGGTGTGAACCGGAAAAGGCGGTAAAGACGAGGTCGCCGCCGTAGGGTGAACGCTCCGGAACCGGCAACTGATTGCAGTACTCCACGGTGCGGCGGATTTCATCAATGTCGGAGAAATCAATCATGGGGTCCACACCCTGGACGAACATGTTCAAGCCCAGCGTTACCAAGTCCACGTTGCCCGTACGTTCGCCGTTGCCGAACAAGCAGCCTTCGATGCGATCGGCACCGGCCAGGTAACCGAGTTCAGCAGCAGCGACGCCGGTGCCGCGGTCATTGTGCGGGTGGAGGGAAATGATGATTCCCTCGCGAGGGTGCAGGTTTCGGTGCATCCACTCGATGGAGTCTGCGTAGACGTTGGGCGTTGCCATTTCGACAGTGGCCGGCAGGTTGATGATGACCTGTTTGTCAGCCGATGCCTCGAAGACGTCGGCAATGGCGTTGCACACGCGAGCCGCGTACTCAAGCTCGGTTCCGGTGAAGGACTCCGGCGAGTACTCATAGGTAATATGCGTGTCCGTCAGGGTCTCTTCATACTTCTTGCACAAACGAGCACCTTGCAGGGCAATGTCCAGAATGCCGTCCTCGTCCTGGTTAAACACCACACGACGCTGCAGTACCGAGGTGGAGTTATACAGGTGAACAATCGCCTGCTTGGCTCCAACCAGAGACTCGTAAGTGCGTTCGATCAAATGCTCACGTGCCTGCGTCAGAACCTGGATGCTGACATCATCCGGAATATGGCCACCCTCAATGAGTTGGCGAACAAAGTCGAAGTCGGTCTGCGACGCTGAAGGGAAACCAACTTCGATCTCCTTGTAGCCCATCTTGACGAGCAGCTGGAACATCTTCAGCTTGCGAGCCGGGCTCATGGGATCGATCAGCGCCTGGTTGCCATCCCGCAGGTCTACTGCGCACCAGCGCGGAGCCTTGGTGATGACTTTGTCGGGCCAAGTACGGTCCGGGACCTCGACGTTAATCAGGTCTTGGAACGGCAGGTAGCGGTGAATCGGCATACCGGAGGGCTTTTGTGCATTACGCATGACGTGTGGCCTTTTCTCTAAGAACTAAGTGAAAGCTTAGCCGGACACAACGGAACTCCGCGGCGAGGATGGCCCAGCTTCAGATAGCTTTCAGGCCTCGCCGCGGCAGCTAAGAAGAAGCATCGCCGTACGCACAAATTCACAGTAACACGATGCGTATGATGACAGTGCAACACCTCATGCAACGTCCACTATGCAGACGCCGCGACGGTGGCAACGCCGGCTGCAGTGTCCACACAAGGAGCCACAGTGCCACAATCGGGGATCTCTCTTTCGAATATCGATCACAGCGTCCGGCCCCAGGACGACCTTTATCAGCACGTCAACGGCGCGTGGCTCAACAGCACAACGATCCCCGACGACAGGCCGCTGGAAGGTACCTTCACCGCCTTGCGGGATGGCGCCGAATTGGCCGTCAAGGCGATCATCGAAGAAGCGGCCGCCAAGGGAGAGTCAGCCACCGGCGTCGAACAGAAAGTCGGCGGTCTCTACGCCAGCTTCATGGACGAAGAAGCAGCCGAAGCAAAAGGCATGGACCCCGTGCGAAGCCGCCTTGAAAAGGTTCAAGCGGTGGGCTCTGTGGAGGAACTGGCTGCCTTGATGGGACGTTTGTTCCGCTCAGACGTCTCCGGGCTCTTCTCCATCTACCCTGCTCCGGACGCCGGCAACCCCGAACGCATCCTCCTGTATATCGGGCAGGGAGGCCTGGGCCTGCCGGACGAGTCCTACTACCGCGAAGAAAAGTTCGCGGGCATCGTGTCTGCCTACGGCGATTACATTGCAAAGCTTTTCAATCTCGCGGGTATCGCGGACGCGCAAGCTTCCGCACAGCGCATCGTCGCACTGGAAACCGCCTTGGCGTCCCACCACTGGGACAACGTCACGCTGCGCGACCCCCAAAAGACCTACAACCTCAAGTCCGCAGATGAAGCAGTGGCAATCTTCCCCCTGCTCGACACGTGGTTCCAGGCAGCACGGGTAGACGCAGCAAAGCGGAGTGAAATAGTGGTGAGCACTCCGGACTTCTTTGCGGGCGCTGCGGCTTTGCTGGAATCCGAGTCACTGGAAGCCTGGAAGGAATGGCTGACACTCCGGGTTCTCAGCTCGGCCGCCCCGTACCTGTCATCAGGGTTCGTCTCCACGAACTTCGACTTCTACGGCACCACGCTCAGCGGTACGCCACAGAACAAGGAGCGGTGGAAGCGGGGGGTGGCAGTGGTCGAAGCAGCCCTCGGCGAGGCCGTGGGCCAGATCTATGTTGACCGGCACTTCCCTGCGGGACACAAGGCAAGGATGGAGACGCTGGTCTCAAACCTGATCGAAGCTTACCGGGAGAGTATTTCCTCCCTGGCGTGGATGGGCGAGGACACCAAAAAAGAGGCGCTCAAGAAGCTGGACGCATTCCGGCCAAAGATTGGCTTCCCGGAAAAGTGGATCGACTACTCCGCCGTCGAGATCGACCCCGCGGATCTCCTCGGAAACGTGGAGCGCGCCCATGACGCAGATGTTGACCGCCATCTGGACGAAATCGGTAAGCCGGTTGATCTGACAAAGTGGCTCATGACGCCTCAGACAGTCAATGCCTATTACCATCCCATGCTCAATGAGATCGTCTTCCCTGCGGCCATCCTTCAACCTCCGTTCTTCACCGCGGATGCTGATGATGCTGTGAATTATGGTGGCATCGGGGCGGTAATCGGCCACGAGATCGGCCATGGCTTCGACGACCAAGGATCCCAGTTCGATGGCAGCGGCGCGCTTCGCAACTGGTGGACAGAGGACGACCGGAAGGCCTTCGAGGAACTGACGGCGAAGTTGGTTGCCCAGTACGATGCTTTGTCGCCTTATGCGGCGCCGGACCATAAGGTCAATGGCAAGCTGACCCTGGGTGAAAACATCGGCGACCTCGGCGGCCTGACGATTGCCTACAAGGCCTACCTCCTCAGCCTGAACGGAGCCGAGCCGGAAGTTATTGACGGATTTACGGGATTCCAACGGTTCTTCATGTCGTGGGCTGCCGGCTGGCGCCAGGTGATCCGCGCCGAAGAAGCCATCCGAAGGCTGGCTACCGACCCCCACTCCCCCAACGAGTTCCGCACCAACGCCATTGCCCGCAACCTCGACGCGTTCCATGAGGCATTCGCCGTAAATGCTGGCGACGGCATGTGGATGGAACCAGGGGAACGCGTCAGCATCTGGTAGTTCCTGGAAACGCAAAGGCCGGGCCAGTGAGAACTGGCCCGGCCTTTAGCTTGCGCCTCAAGAGCTGAAGCTACGTTACTGGTCGATGTACAGGGGATTCACCTGTTGGCACACGGCGTCATTGGCTGTCTGGTTAACCACATCGGACGGTACTGAGGCTGCACCGTAGGTGGTTCCGGTTCCAAAGTCGGTACCGACATAAAGTTGCACGCCCGCTACGCCCGGTGCTTCTTGGACCTGCGCGGCAGGAATGCCGAACAGTGCAGCCACGTCCGCAGCCACGTCCGCAAACCCAGGCCCGTAGTAGAGCACCGTCTGGTCCACGGGGTTGGCCAAGTAGGACACTGCCTGCGCGAATCCGTTCCCGGTAATCACCGTCATGAGCTCCTGGGCCCTGGTGGCAACGCCGCTGCCGTTGGCAACAGCCACTGGTTGGATCGCTTTGTCATATGCCGGTGCCACAGCCGTGGGCTGCGGGGCCGGGCTTTCGCTGGGCGCGGGAGTAGACGTTGCACCCGGCGTTGTGAGGTCAAGGTCGGCACGAAGCGCGGCAAACAACTGTGAGGCCTGGGGCTCGATGAGTTCCAACCTGTTCGGGTCAACCGCGGCAGCTTGAGTGGGCACCGCGACGAAGGCCACCTTGGAAACGTCAATGTCCTTGAGTCGCCCACCGATGGTGAGCAGTGAGGGAACGGACGCCAGTCCCTCATCGACTGTCAGGTTCTGGGTAACCACATCTGCGATCTGCAACAGCCTCTGCGGATTGCCGAGTGTTCCCTCGTCCTTGAGCTTCCTCGTGAGGGAAGAAAGGAACGCTTGCTGACCCTTGATGCGCCCGAGGTCACCTCCATCGCCGAAAGCGTGCCTGGTCCTCAGGAACGCCAAAGCCTGCTCGCCTTCAACCAGGGAATCACCCTTGGCCAAGCGGAGCCGGGAATCCGGGTCAAACACAGGATCACTGACGCAGACATTGACTCCGCCCACAGCGTGGGAAAGCTCCTTGACTGCGTTGAAATCGGCCATCATAAAGTGGTCAATTTCCAAGCCGGTAAGTTTGTTGACCGTATCCACGGCACAACCGATTCCCGCCTCAGCCATGGCCTCGTTGATCATGACGCCACTGCGGGCGGGGAAAGTCTGGTTGTTGGTACGGTCAGTACACTGCGGTACATCCACCAATAGATCCCTGGGGAAACTCAAGACATTGACGCGTTTGTTATCCGCGGAGATGTCCAGCAGCATCATGACGTCGGAGTGGCCGTACCCGGTGGAGTCTTCAGTACTGCCGTACTCGGCGTTTTTCCCGTCGCGTGTATCGGAGCCGAGAATCAGGATCTGCAAGCGATCCGTCTTGTCATTGACCAAGGGGTCACCAGCATTGCGCGTTTCCGCGGCGCTCAACGGTGCCTTGGTGATGTTGGTCTGCAGCCGGATAAACCAAAAAGCAGCAAAGGCCACACCGGCGACCAGCGCTACGGAGACCACGCCAGTAACGATCTTCAACCACAGTGGCAGGCCTTTGGGCACCTTCATATGGCGAGGGGTACCGTCGGCATCCTCTCCATGGCGTGCCCCGGCGGGGCCAGCGGTGCCGGTGCCCTGCGGGCGGGCGTCACGACGTCGCACTATTTGGTTTACCTTTCATCAAACAGCTGGATCCCCGCAATCATAGTTGCCGATTCTGGGAAGTTCCTTATCGGGCCCGAAACCACGCCGGATCCAGTAGTGCCAATTAGAACCCGAGTTTGACCAACTGCTTGGGGTCGCGCTGCCAGTCTTTGGCGACTTTCACGTGGAGATCGAGGTAGATCCGCGTGCCGAGCAGCGTTTCAATGCCCTTACGGGCGTTGGTCCCTACCTCACGCAAGCGACTTCCCCCCTTGCCGATAATGATGGCCTTCTGCGAGGGCCGCTCGACGTAGAGATTTACTCGAACATCCAACAGGGGGTTGTCCTCGGTCCGGCCTTCACGAGGCACAATTTCCTCCACCACTACTGCAAGGGAGTGGGGAAGTTCGTCGCGCACGCCCTCGAGGGCCGCTTCGCGAATCAGCTCTGCGATCATGACGGCCTCGGGCTCGTCAGTCAGCTCGCCGTCAGGATAAAGCGGCGGCGACGACGGCATGTGGCTGATCAGAACATCTGCAACAGTGGAAACCTGGAAACCATCGGCGGCGGAAACAGGCACGATATCCGCCCAACCCTGCTCACCAAGAACGTCGCGTCCCAAAGCGGCCACCGCGAGGAGTTGCTCAGTCAACGCCTGACGGTCCACCAGGTCGGTTTTGGTCACCAATGCCACGATTGGCTTACGTCCGACGGCGGCCAGCTGGGCCGCGATGTATTTGTCGCCGGGGCCGATCTTCTCGTTCGCCGGCAGGCAGAAGCCAATGGCGTCCACTTCCGCCAAAGTATCGGCCACAAGTTCGTTGAGGCGCTTCCCCAGCAGCGTACGGGGCCGGTGGAGACCCGGGGTGTCCACAAGGATCAATTGGGCATCTTCGCGGTGGACAATGCCGCGGATGGTGTGCCGTGTTGTTTGCGGTTTTGCCGAGGTGATGGCCACCTTCTGCCCCACCAGGGCATTGGTCAGCGTTGACTTACCCGCATTGGGCCGGCCCACAAGCACCGAGAAGCCCGCGTGGAAGCCACCGAAATCTGCGTCGGCGTCGAATTTCTTATCTTGCTTGCTCACGTGGAACTCCCTGTTGCGTTGAGTCGGCGTCATCGAGTAGGTCTTCAAAGTCAGTGTCTTCCTTTGGCATGGCTGCCGCAATGATGTGGCTGACCCTGTTTCGGCGACCCTCCAGCCTATCGGCCCGGAGCGATATTCCGTTCACCTCAACAGCGCTGCCCACAATGGGAACCTGACCAAGGGCTTTGGCCAGCAGGCCACCCACTGTGTCGACTTCGTCGTCGTCAAGATCGATGTCGAAAAGTTCACCCAGGTCATCGATGCTCATGCGGGCACTGACGCGGTACGTGCCATCGCCAAGATCGACTGCCTCTTCGGCGGCGGCGTCGTATTCATCCACGATCTCACCAACGATCTCCTCGATCAGGTCTTCCAGCGTGACCAGCCCGGCGGTACCGCCATACTCGTCGATGACTATGGCCACGTGAGTGGACTCCTTCTGGAGTTCCCTGAGGAGATCGCTCACCGGCTTGGACTCCGGGACATAACGCACGTCGCGTGCCAGCGAGTCGACGTCGTGGGCTTGTAGTCCGGGTTCCCTCCGATGCATGGCGGCAGCCACGTCCTTGAGGTAGAGGATTCCGCGGATCTGATCGGTGTTCTCCCCGATCACCGGGATCCTGGAGTAGCCGGACCGGAGGAAAAGACCCATCGCCGTTTCGAGATTCGAGCCCGTACCGATACTGACAATGTCGGTGCGCGGAACCATGACGGAACGCACCAAAGTGTCACCGAAATCGAACACCGAATGAATGAGTTCTGCCTCGTTGTCTTCGATCATGTCCGACTCCGCGGCACGATCGACGAATTCGCGGAACTCTTCTTCGCTGACAAAAGCATCGTCACCGCTCGGGGCGCCAGGTGCCACTGCCTGCCCCAAAGCCACCAGCCAGCCGGGGATGGGCCCCAGTATCCAGCAAAGGAACCTGATAAGCGGTGCGGTGAAGCGAAAAACGGGGCCGGAATGCGCCCTGCCCAGCTGCCTGGGCGAAACGCCCACCAGGACGAAACCGATCACCGCCATGATGCCCGTGGCTGCAAGACCGGCGAGCCATACGCTGTCCAGCAAACTGTGCAGAACAACCGCGACGGCGACTGCTGCCGCCATTTCGAACCACACGCGCCAAAAACGCAGAGCGCGCATGTGCGCGATCGGGTTCTTGAGGATGCCCCCCAGCGCCTTGCCCTTGCTTCGCACAATGGACTGCTCGGCCTCATGCCGGGGCAGGAAGTTAAAAGCAGCCTCAGCTGCGGTCAGCAGTGCAACGAAGCTGAGGAAAACCAGCGCCATGCCGACCAGGATGATCGAGGTCACTGCATGGTCTCCATGGGGGCATCCTTGCCCAGGAATTCAGACAGCAGTTCCCGCTGCAAACCGAACATCTCTTCTTTTTCCTCCGGCTCGGCATGGTCGAAGCCAAGCAAATGGAGAATGCCATGGGTGGTCAGGAGCAGCATCTCGTCCTGCGTGGCGTGGCCGGCGTTGCGCGCCTGAACCTCGGCCACCTGCGGGCAGATGGCGATGTCCCCCAACATGCCTTGCGGTGTGGGCTTGTCCGGAGTGCCCGGCGTAAGTTCGTCCATGGGGACGGACAAGACGTCCGTTGCGCCGGGCTCGTCCATCAGCTCAATGTGCAGTTTCTCCATGGCCGGTTCATCGACGAGGAGAATCGACAGTTCCGCCTGGGGGTGGATGAATAAACGCTCAAAGATGAAGCGTGCCAACGTCACCAGTTGCGCTTCGTCCACCGCTACACCGGACTCGTTGTTTACTTCAATGCTCATTTACGTTCTCCACGGTTGTACTGTGCGCCGGCTTTGTTTGCGACATCGCTGCTGTGCGCGTCATCCCACTTGCTGTAGGCGGAGACGATGTCGGCAACCAACCGGTGGCGCACTACGTCGGCTGCTTCCAGGATGGAGAAGTTGACGTCGTCAATTCCCTTCAGGATTTCCCTGACAATCCGCAAGCCGGACGTCGACCCGGACGGCAGGTCGATCTGCGTGACGTCGCCGGTCACCACCATTTTTGAACCGAAACCCAGACGCGTGAGGAACATCTTCATCTGCTCCGGGGTGGTGTTCTGTGCTTCGTCAAGGATGATGAAGGCGTCGTTCAGAGTGCGTCCGCGCATGTAAGCCAAGGGAGCTACCTCGATAGTCCCTGCAGCCATCAGACGCGGGATGGACTCGGGGTCCATCATGTCGTGCAACGCATCATAGAGCGGGCGAAGATAGGGGTCGATCTTGTCGCTCAGCGTGCCGGGGAGGAAGCCCAGCCTCTCCCCCGCTTCCACGGCAGGCCGGGTCAGGATGATCCGGCTCACTTCCTTCGTCTGCAGGGCCTGCACTGCTTTGGCCATTGCCAGATACGTCTTGCCAGTACCCGCCGGACCTATTCCAAAAATCACAGTGTTGTCATCAATGGCGTCAACATAGTTCTTCTGGTTCAGGGTTTTGGGCCGTATGGTCTTACCCCTGCTGGAGAGGATGTTGTGCGTCAGGACATCGGCCGGATTCTGCACGGACTGGGCCCTCAGGAGGGACACGAGCTGCTGAAGGATGTCCGGAGTGACCACGGTCCCTTTCGACACAAGCCCACGGACTTCTTCCAAAAGGCGCATGACACGTGGAATAACGGTGGAAGGACCCGTCATGGAGAGCTCGTTGCCCCGGACATGGAAACTGACGTCCTGGAATTGCTCCTCGATGTACCGCAAGGCTTCGTCGTGGCTGCCCAACGAATGAACCATCTGGTCGGAGTTGTCGAACGTGACAACTTCCGTGCGCGTACCCGGTAGTGTGTGCGGGAACTCGGTGGGCGGCTGGTTGCCGTTTCCGGTCCTGAGACGCCCGTTCAAAGATTCACTCATAGTGCTGGCCTAAGGGCCTTTTCTCCTCCGGTTGGTCATATTAACGCCATCGATTCGACATTCGCGGCCACTAAAGCGCCTGTCCGGATGCCGGAATTTCTTCAATCCTACGCCAGCCCTGCGTCCGCGGAACTGAAAGCGTCGCCACCATCAGAGCCTCAGAGCCATGTCATACATTTTGTCTCAACTCGGCATCAAGCGGGTATCAATCATGTTTCAGTTGGAGCCGGTCCGCCCAATCCCGGCCGACCGGCGTCGGCGATGTGCCAAGCTGGCATAGCGGGTGGCATCGGCACCCTTGCGGTCCCGCCTCTGCGGCAGGGGCCGCCACGAAACACATGGTAAGGCAGGACACCCATTTCAGAGCCAGTAAGCATCGGAGATGGCGCGCGCAGACGGACCAAGTCCGTCATCGCCGTGCCTGCGATGCTTGCTGTCCTGCTTCTGACCGGTTGTATAGCCAACGGCGGCGGCACCCAAGCCACCACGAGTCCGCCACCGGTCACGCTTCAGGACGCCCCGGCCAGCCACGCACCGCTGGAAACCACGCAGGCCTCCACCAAGATCCCGGTCTACTGGATTGGACGCAGCAAGGAAGAGGTTTACCTCTACCGCGAGTTCAGGGACATCTCCAGCGACGGAAACCCCGTGACCACCGCGCTCCGGATCATGATGTCCGAAAAACCCTTGGACCACGACTTCTTCACGCCGTGGCAGGCCCCGGAGAGCTTGGCAACGTCCATCTCCGGCAAGAACGTCATCACCGTTGATATTTCGCGGGATGCCTTCAATTCGAACCTCGACGCCGGAATGGCGCAGCGCGCCGTCCAACAATTGGTCTACACAGCAACCGCGGCAGCCTCGTCCTCGGGACTCATCAACTCCGGCCAGCAAATCCAGGTTGTCATCCTGGTTGACGGACACACTGACTACATGGCCTTCGGGCAGGTAAAACTTGGCCAACCCATGGAACGGAACGCGTCTTTGGTGGCACCTCTGTGGATCATCGATCCGCAGGAGGAAACAACCCTGCCGGTGGGTGTGGTCAAGTTCAATGGCCGCAGCACCGACAGTTCAAGGCCCGTCAGCTGGCAGATCCTGCAAGAGAACAGCAAGGGCGAAAAGACCGGCCTGTTCACGGGACAAACCCAAGCAACCGGCGAGCCGGGTCAGTACGGAGTTTTCACCTTCACCGCCACGCTGAAGGCCGGAAAGTATGAGTTGCGGGTCTCACAAGTCGACGAAGCCGGGGCGACCATCGAGACGAGCACTGACACCCGCTTGTTCAATATCGGATAAGTCCGGGGTCGGATAAGTGCGGGGCTGACTACCAGCGGCCCAATACGTCACTGGCAAGAACGACGGCGGCAGGTCCCGCCGTCGACGACCTCAAAACGTGGTGACCCAGAAGCGCCGTTACGGCTCCTGCGTCGCTGAGCCGCGTTACCTCGCGTGGTGAGATTCCACCCTCGGGCCCAACGATCAAGAGGACCTCGCGAGGGGTCCCATCCTCTCCAGTCCGGACCGCAACTGACTCTTCAAGGACAGTCCGCAGGGGGTTCTTGGCGTCTTCATGCAGGATGATGGCCACATCAGCGGCCGCGACGGCCTTCGCCAAAGCGCCTGTGTCCACTATGGACCGCACCTCAGGAATCCAAGCACGCCTGGCCTGTTTGGCGGCCGCAGTGACCACCGACTGCCATTTCGCATGCGCTTTAGCGGCCCGATCGCCTTTCCAACGCACGATCGCCCGCTCGGACTGCCACGGAATGACGGCGTCTATTCCGAGCTCCGTGGCAGTCTCGATGGCAAGTTCATCCCGATCGCCCTTAGCAAGGGCCTGAACCAGCACCAGGCGGACCTCCGGCTGGTGCTCGAGGAATACCTCGGATGCCTCCACTGTGAGGGTGCCGGAACCGGCGTCAACCACAGTGCCAGTCAACCGCATGCCCGAACCGTCAGCGATATCCACGGGCTCCCCCACGGCCAATCGCTTGACGGTGACGGCATGCCGGGCCTCAGCACCTTCCAACACAAACGTGGCCCCGGGGATCAGCTGGTCAAGGCTTCCCGCCGGTGTAAAGAAAACCGGATTGCTCACCGCTACAGGTTACCGAGCTTGTCCCGAAGCTTCGCGAACATTCCGCCGCTTGCAACAAGCTTTCCCTCGGTAAACTGCTCACCGCGCAGCTTGGCGAGCTGCTGCAGGAGTTCCTCCTGGGCGGGGTCGAGCTTGGTTGGGGTCTCCACGTGCAAGTGCACCTTGAGGTCGCCGCGTCCATACCCCCGGAGGTGCGTAACACCCAAGCCGCGCAGGGTAATGATTTCTCCGGATTGGGTACCGGCCTTCACGTCCAGGTGCTGTGCGCCGTCGAAAGTGTCCAACTGCAGTTCCGTGCCCAGTGCCGCCGCGGTCATGGGCACGCTCAGCGTGGCGTGGAGGTCGTCACCTTCACGCATGAACATGGAGTCGTTGTTGACCCGGATCTCCACATAGAGATCGCCTGCGGGGCCGCCTGCGGGTCCTGCTTCACCCTGCCCGGACAGCTGGATGCGTGTACCAGTGGCAACGCCGGCGGGGACCTTGATGGTGAGGGAACGGCGGCTGCGGATGCGGCCCTGTCCATTGCACTCGTTGCAGGGGTCCTTGATGACCGTGCCGAAGCCTTCACAGGATCCGCAAGGGGCAGCGGTCATAACCTGGCCGAGGATGGAACGGACAGCGCGCTGGACCTGGCCGCTGCCACCGCAAATGTCGCAGCGTTCCGGGTGGGTGCCCGGGCGGCAGCAACTGCCATCGCAGGTGGGGCAGATCACGGCAGTGTCCACTTCGAGCTTCCTGTTGACGCCGAACACGGCGTCCTTCAAGTCGATGCGGACGCTGATCAGCGCGTCCTGGCCGCGACGGACACGGGAGGCTGGTCCACCGTGGCCGCCGCCTCCACCAAAGAAGGTGTCGAAGATGTCCTGGAACGCGAAACCCTGGCCGGCGTAACCTCCACCGAAACCGTTGTCCGTGCCGTTCTCATTGCCCGTGGCATCGTAAACGCGCCGCTTCTGGGGATCAGACAGCACCTCGTAGGCGTGCGTCACGGCCTTGAACTGTTCCGCGACATCTTCACCGGGGTTTACGTCAGGGTGCAGTTTCCGCGCCAACTTGCGGTACGCCTTTTTGATCTCTTCCCCGGTGGCTTCCGGCGAGACTCCCAAAACGTCATAGTGGCTGCTCAAAGTCGGTATCTCTTCCTTGTTGTACTGCGGATGTTTCCTCGGACCGGCGTTCAGCCGCCGAGAATGCGGGAAAGGTAACGGGCCACGGCGCGAACGGCTGCCATGGTGGTGGGATAGTCCATGCGGGTGGGGCCAAGAATTCCCACTTTGGCACCGGAGCCGTAGCCCGTAGCCACGACGGAGGCCTCCGCCAAGCCGTCGTATGGGTTCTCACGTCCAATGCTCACGGTGACGCCGCGGGGATCATCCCCCATGTCAGACAACAACCGGAGCATCACAACTTGTTCCTCAAGTGCTTCCAGCACCGGTCCGATGCTCAGGGGGAAATCCACGTTGGAGCGGGCCAGATTTGCCGTTCCCGCCATCAGGATTCGCTCTTCCCGGCTGGTGTCACTCAGCGATTGGAGCCCCTGGGCCAACGTCTGCGCCAGGCTGCGCAGTTCCGGCGGACACAGGGCAACAACGGAGGGAAGCACTTGTGGCAAAAGAGCCAATTGGGTGCCGGCAATGTTGCCAAGGAAGCGGGACCTGAGGAGCATCAAGGCCTCATTGCTGACGTCTGAGCCAGCGTCGATAACCTTCTGACCAACACTGCCGGTGTCCGCGATCAGGACCACCAAGATCTGTTGAGGGGCCAACTGGACGAATTCCACGTGCCGGACCAAAGCGCGGTTGGAATGCGGGTACTGCACGACGGCGACCTGATTGGTCAGTTGCGACAGGAGCCTTACGGTCCGCTCCAGAATGTCATCAACATCATCCGGGCCCTCAAGCAACGAATGGATGGCCCTGCGTTCGGCCGCGGAGAGAGGTTTGACCTGCGAAATGCGGTCAACGAATAAGCGGTAGCCCTTGTCGGTGGGGATTCGCCCTGCGCTGGTGTGAGGCGCCGCGATCAGGCCTTCCTCTTCCAGGACGGCCATGTCATTCCTGATGGTGGCGCTGGAAACGCCAAGATGGTGCCGCTCCACGAGGGCCTTCGACCCCACAGGTTCCCTGGAATGTACGTAATCCTCAACGATGGCACGCAGCACTTCGAGCTTGCGCGGCTCACTCATAGCACCACCTCCTGACGACTGCCATGGTCGCTTCGACCGGTCAACGCGGGATCTCAATCGGACTCCACACTTAGCACTCAACATGCCCAAGTGCTAACAAGTCTAGTATGAGCCACCCCGTTGTTAGCATTGAAACCTGCCGCGGCCGGCTTCGGCCCGCACCACAAACCAGCACAAAAGGTAGGAATCCCTTGGCTTTGAACAATTGGGGTCCGCAGGATCTGTCCGCTCCGGCCAAAAAGCAGCTGCCGGAAGTCGCCGTCCAACGTGGAATGGTCCTCGAGGACGTGCAGTCGGGCTGGGTGGGCGAAGTCACGCGTGTAGAGAAATCGGGCGGCATGCACGTGGTGACCCTCGAAGACCGGCGGGGCAAGACCAAGTCATTCCAACTGGGATTTGGCTTCCTGCTTGAAGGGCAGGCCATACGGTTGATGCCTCCCGCCCCACGCGCTGCCGCGTCCGCCGTTCCGTCCGGCCGGACGGCTTCAGGATCCGTGAGGGTCCAGGGGCAACGGGCACAGGTAGCCAAGGCCAGCCGCATCTGGGTGGAAGGAAAGCACGACGCCGAGCTCGTCGAGAAAGTTTGGGGAGACGACCTCCGGGTGGAGGGCATCGTGGTGGAGCCACTGCATGGCGTTGATGATCTGAAGTCCGCCATCGCCGATTTCAATCCCGGCTCAGGGCGCAGGCTTGGCATCCTCGTAGATCATCTTGTCCCCGGTTCCAAAGAGTCCCGCATCGCCGCCGACGCCATGACAGTGCCGGGGGCTGCAGGAAACGTCCTCATTGTTGGACACCCCTACGTGGATGTCTGGCAGGCAATCCGGCCCAAAGTCCTGGGCATTGACGCATGGCCCGCCGTGCCTCGAGGAATCGATTGGAAGACGGGAATCCTCAGGGCCTTCGGCTGGCCTCACGAAACCGCAGAGGACGTAGGCTTGGGCTGGCAACGGCTCCTGGGGGCAGTCCGCACGTACGCAGACCTCGAGGCATCACTGTTGGGCCGCGTCGAAGAAGTCATTGATTTCCTGACTGTTCCTTGAGGCGAAGACCCTCCGGTATCAGCAAGTACCGTGTCAACGGGGCGTTTGTCCCGGGAAGAGCGTTGGGGCCGGTATTCTGGGACAGCAACACCGCAGCATCTTTACAGCAAAGGGAAGACACCGTGGCAGATAACGCTCCTGAAGAACCGGGCAGCGCCGCAGGCCGGCCCCAGTACCACGGCGCGCCTGCCAACGCACTACCGTTGACGGCCGGCGAGGACAGGCAATGGGCCACTCTGGCCCACTTTGGCGGCATCCTGGGGTGCCTGCCGTCCCTTTTGATCTACTTGATTTTCAAGGATCGCGGACCGTTCACAGCGCAGGAATCCAAAGAAGCACTGAACTTCACGTTGCCTCCCACCATTGCCGCCGTGCTGGCAAACATCCTGGTTTTGCTGCCTGTTGTTGGCAACATCTTCGCCGTCATCGCTACCGCAATCTGGGTGGCCCTGACGTGCTTCTCCGTTTCGGCGGGCATCCGCGTAAACCACGGGCAGCCTCACCGCTATAAAATCAACCTCCGCTGGATTAAGTAGCGGTCAGTCGGGCAGGAGCCTTCGGACTACGGCGTCAGCCAGGAGCCGACCCTTCAGCGTCAGGACGAGCCTGCCCTTGAACGCCTGTACAGGGTCCACCAGTTGGTCGGCAATGAGCCCGGCTACCGCGTGCCGTCCGATCGCGCCCAAAGCACCCACGGACAATCCTGTGCCAAGCCGGGCTTCAAGCATGATCCGCTCGACTTCCCGGGTTTCGGCGTCGAGAGTTTCCCGCCCGGCAGCCGGAGAGCTTCCACTTCCAAGCCTTGAGGCGTACGCCGTGGGGTGCTTGACGTTCCACCAGCGGACGCCTCCCACGTGCGAGTGCGCGCCCGGCCCGATGCCCCACCAGTCATCTCCCCGCCAGTAGGCAAGATTGTGCCGGCAAGCCTGCTCCGGCGTACGTGACCAATTGCTGACCTCATACCAGGTCAAGCCCGCTGCGGAGATCAATGAGTCTGCCAGCTCGTACTTGGCGGCGTGGTCGTCGTCGTCAATGCCGGGTACCTCACCGCGACGTATCTGGGCGGCAAGTTTGGTGCCCTCCTCCACGATCAACGCGTAGGCACTGATGTGGTCAGGTTGGTAGGACAACGCCGTTTCGAGTGACAGCTGCCAGTCAGCCATGGACTCTCCGGGTGTGCCGTAGATGAGGTCCAGGCTCACAGCAAGGCCTGCTTCACGTGCCCACTGCACAACAAGGGGCACCCGGCTCGGCGTGTGGGTCCGGTCCAGCACTTTCAGAACGTGCGGGACGGCTGACTGCATGCCAAAGGAGACCCGGGTGAAGCCTGCATCGGCCAGAACCTGCAGGGATTCCGGAGTCACAGAATCAGGATTGGCCTCGGTAGTGACCTCGGCGCCGGGTTCAAGACCCCAGTGGCCGATTGCGGCCTTCAGGATCCGTGCCAGGTCCTCTGCCGGGAGAAGCGTGGGAGTGCCACCACCAAAGAACACAGTGCTGAGGGGACGTCGGGGCAACCCTGAGGCGTCCAGTGCCAGCGAAGCGAAATCCAGTTCAGAGACCGCCGTAGTGGCGTACGTGTCCTGAGAGGCGCCGCCACCGAGTTCCGTGGCTGTGTAGGTGTTGAAATCGCAGTAGCCACATCGCACTGCACAGAACGGTATGTGGACATAGAGCCCGAATTTGCGGTGCTCGACGCCGGCCAACACCTGCGGAGGCAAGATGCCATCCGCAGGTGCCGGGTCGCCCAAAGGTAGGACGCTGGGCATTTACTTCTTGGCCTTGTCCTTGGACTCATCGGTGGTCAGGGCTGCGATGAATGCCTCCTGGGGCACCTCCACGCGACCCACCATCTTCATGCGCTTCTTGCCCTCTTTCTGCTTCTCGAGCAGCTTGCGCTTACGGGTGATGTCACCGCCGTAGCACTTGGCAAGAACGTCCTTGCGGATGGCCCGGATGCTCTCGCGGGCAATGATGCGGGATCCGATGGCGGCCTGGATAGGCACCTCAAATTGCTGCCTGGGAATAAGTTCACGGAGCTTGCCCGTCATCATCACACCGTAGGCGTAAGCCTTATCGCGGTGGGTGATGGCGCTGAAGGCGTCCACTTGTTCACCTTGCAGCAGGATGTCTACCTTGACGAGGTCAGCCACCTGCTCGCCGTCGGCCTTCCAGTCCAGCGAGGCGTAGCCGCGGGTCTTGGACTTCAGGAGGTCAAAGAAGTCGAACACAATCTCGGCCAGCGGGATCCAGTAACGAAGCTCCACGCGGTCCTCGGACAAATAGTCCATGCCGCGCATCTGGCCGCGCCGGCTCTGGCACAGCTCCATGATGGAACCCACGAATTCGTTGGGCGCCAGGATGGTGGCGGAAACCATCGGCTCGCGGACTTCAGAGATCTTGCCCGTGGGGTATTCGCTGGGGTTGGTCACGTGGATGACCTTTTTGTCCTCGAGCGTTACCTCGTACTCCACGTTGGGAGCCGTGGAAATGAGGTCAAGGTTGTACTCCCGTTCGAGGCGCTCACGCGTGATCTCGAGGTGGAGCAAACCCAGGAACCCTACACGGAAACCGAAGCCCAGTGCCGCGGACGTCTCGGGCTCGTAGACCAGTGCGGCATCGTTGAGCATCAGCTTTTCGAGGGCGTCACGGAGTACCGGGTAATCCGTGCCGTCCAACGGGTAAAGACCGGAGAACACCATCGGCTTGGCGTCGGCGTAACCGCTCAACGACTCCGACGCCGGCTTGGCAAGGTTAGTGACAGTGTCTCCAACCTTGGACTGGCGGACATCCTTCACACCCGTAATCAGGTAACCCACCTCGCCCACACCAAGACCCTTGGACGGCGTGGGCTCCGGGGAGCTGACACCAATCTCCAGGAGCTCGTGCGTGGCCCGCGTGGACATCATCTGAATGCGTTCGCGCGGGTGGAGCATGCCGTCCACCACGCGGACGTAGGTCACCACGCCGCGGTAGGTGTCATAGACGGAGTCGAAAATCATGGCGCGGGCCGGAGCATTGGGATCGCCAACGGGCGCGGGAAGATCGCGGACAATCTTGTCCAGCAACGCTTCCACGCCCACGCCGGTCTTACCCGAAACCTTGAGGACGTCCTCGGGGTCGCCGCCAATGAGATTGGCAAGCTCTGCCGCATATTTCTCGGGCTGGGCAGCCGGGAGGTCGATCTTGTTCAGCACAGGAATGATGGTGAGGTTGTTTTCCATCGCCAGGTACAGGTTGGCAAGAGTCTGGGCCTCGATGCCCTGGGCAGCATCCACCAGCAGTACAGCGCCTTCACAGGCCGCCAGCGAGCGGGAAACCTCGTAGGTGAAGTCGACGTGGCCAGGGGTATCGATCATGTTCAGCGCGTAGCTGTTGCCATCCAGTTCCCACGGCATGCGGACAGCCTGGGACTTGATGGTGATGCCGCGCTCACGTTCGATATCCATGCGGTCCAGATACTGGGCCTTCATGTCGCGTTGCTTAACGACGCCGGTGTACTGCAGCATGCGGTCGGCCAAGGTGGACTTACCGTGGTCAATGTGGGCAATGATGCAGAAGTTCCGGATGATGGCCGGATCTGTTGCGGCGGGCACCGGTGCGGTGCGGGCCATGGGAGACACGCAGGATCCTTACTGTCGACACTCACACGGCAATTCCTGTAACTGGGCATAGGCCAGCCGGAACACGCCGCGCATCTGATCCTCTAGTCTCCCATGAACCGGCGCTTCGCCGTACATTGCGCATCCGGCTCTGGCAGCATCCGGCTGTAGCGTTGTCACATGGCTTTCGACTTGCGCCCCGTTGGCAAACTCCTCCTGCGATCACTCAAGGCGCTCCGAGGCAGCACCACCAAAGCCGGAGCCCCGTCAGGCTCGTCCAGGCAGGCCCCGTCCAGGCAGGCCCCGTCCAGGCAGCGAACCCGGCAGGCCGCCGTCGGGCGTCAGCCCGGCTCCTACCCGGGCGACTTTCGCGGTTCGGTCAAGGTCACCTACTCCCCCAAGCCGGATGGCCAGCCCGATCCCGGAGAGATCGTGTGGAGCTGGGTCCCGTACGAAGAGGACCACACGCAAGGCAAGGACCGGCCCGTCCTTCTGATTGGCCGGGACGACACGTGGCTCCTAGGCCTCATGCTGACGTCCAAGGACCATGACAACGGCAACAGGGCTCGGGACTACGTCGACATTGGTGCGGGTTCCTGGGATCGACAAGGCCGGCCCAGTGAGATCAACGTCGGCCGCATCATCCGCCTGGATCCCCAGGCTGTCCGTCGCGAGGGCGCCGTCCTGGGAAAGCCGCAATTCCAAGAGGTGGTCCGTGCCCTTCAAGAGCAGGGACACCGAGGCTGAGCCCCGGGGTCTGCGCTGGCCCCGACTTTCTGCTATCCTTTATAGCTGTGTGTCCGTGCAGGTCGACGGCCACGCATGGTTGGCTGCCATAGGCATCCCCACGCCGCTCAGTCGATGGCCAACCTGAAAACCCTCTAGACCATTTCCGCATTAAAAAGAGAGTTCATACGTGGCTAATATCAAGTCCCAGAAGAAGCGCATCCTCACCAACGAGAAGGCTCGCCTGCGTAACAACGCCGTCAAGTCTGAGCTGAAGACGGCCATCCGCGCCGTCAGCACCGCCGTTGAGTCTGCCGACAAGGATGCTGCTGGAACTGCACTTGTTGCTGCCAGCCGTAAGCTGGACAAGGCTGTCAGCAAGGGCGTTATTCACAAGAACAACGCTGCAAACCGCAAGTCGGCGATCTCCAAGAAGGTCAACGCACTCTAAGGTTTTCCAGTTCGACTGAGCTGATCAAAAGGCCGGCGCCCATGGGGCGCCGGCCTTTGGGTTTAAGGCGCCGGCCTTTGGGTTAACAAGCAATTCCGTGATTTAGCAGGGCACTCAGTGCCTGCGCGAGTCAGCGTTGGGCGACAACGACGTTGAGCGACATCAGCGGCGGCTGGCCGAGGTGGCTATCACCGTGACCGCGTGCTCCACTGCGTAAACCGGATCACGCGACTCGCCCTTCACCTGGGCATCCGCTTCTGCGATGACCTGGATGGAGCGGATCAAACCTTCAGGGGTCCAGCGGCGCACGTCACGCTGTGCCTGCTCCACAAGCCAGGGCTGCATTCCCAGATTTTTGGCGATGGTGGCCGGAGAACCATTGGCACCGGCAACTTTGGCCAGCGTCCGCAGCTTGGCCGCGAGTGCCGCAACCAAGGGAACCGGATCAACGCCAGTGGCCAGGGCGTGACGAAGGGTGGACAATGCCACAGGTCCGTTGCCGGCCATGGCAGCGTCGGCAACCTTGAATGCCGTGGCTTCAACCCGGCCACCGTAGTAGCGCTCCACAGTTTCAGCCGTGACAGCAGTGGTGGCATCGGCAATGAGCTGGTTGCAGGCCGCAGCGAGTTCTGAGAGGTTGGCGCCCACCGCATTGACCAACGCCTGGACAGCCTCTCCTTCTATGCGGCGCCCACCTGCTCTGAACTCAGAGACGACGAATGCGGTCTTGTCCGAGTCCTTCTTCAGGGGCTGGCAATCAATGACGGGCCAGCCGGCGGATTTCACGGCGTCGAGCAGCTTCTTGCCACGCACTCCCCCGGCATGGCGCAGGACGAGCACAACGTCCTGGTCCGGATGCTGAAGATAGGCTAATCCGTCGGCCAGAAAAGCATCGTTCATGGCTTCAAGGCCCTCAACCTCAATGAGCTTGTCCTCCCCGAAGAGGGAGGGCGTGACGGCCATAGCCAAGGAACCGGCCTCGTAGGAGCCCGCATTCAACCGGCTGAGCTCGACGTCCGGAGTAGCGGCCCGTACGTGGCTGCGGATGCTATCCATGGCGCGGATACCCAGGTACTCTTCCGGGCCCATGATCAGGACTACGGCGGCCGGCGTCGCCTCCCGCCAGCTGACGTTGTTCGCCGCGACGCTTTTGGCCCGGGTGTTTTGGGCAGCAGCCACAGGTGGTTCCTTCCGGACGTTTTTTTGCAGGCTTCAAGTCTGCCATGTTTACGCCGTCCGCCGTGCTCCAGTATCAGCATTACCCCGCGATGCAACGTCATGACGTGATACATCACTCCTGACGGGTGCAGCAACATCCAGACCACGAGGACGGATAGGAGTGAAAGGGCCACCATGGCTGACACCCCCCGCTGGACCTTCCGCCCACGGCAGGGCAGCCCCGGGCAGATGGGCGAAGAACCGGGCTATGCCGGCCACAATTCCGGCGCATCCCCCGGCCACAGCCACGGGCACCACCGCCAGCCAAGGAAAGACGACCGCCAGCGGTACGGCAACGGTTCCGAAGATCGTTATCGGCGCTACCAAAGGACCAGCCACCACGTTGGCGATCAGAGCGTACGGTGTGAACTGCGGTTGGAGGGCCACGATGACCGGGCCACACAGCAATTGGGCGGACAGTGGTACGGCACATCCGGCAGCCAGCCAGCGCGGCACGACGGAAGGTACCCACGACGCCATGCGGCTGGCCAGCAAGACGATACCCAAGGTTGCCAGGACGGACAGGAGGAAGCCGAGATTTGCAGCCATGCCCGGATCCAGCAGCAACAGAATGATGGTGGCGAGGCAGAGGAAGGTCAGGGATCGACCCCGCAGGCCTCCAACCAAGGCAGCCAACCCCACGGTCCCCATGACAGCGGCTCGTAGAACACTCGGATCGGGACCGACCATCACAACAAAAGCCGTCAGACCGCATGCCGCAAAAGCTCCGGCCAGCGGGCGGGTCAACCTGAGGCATCTCGCCAAGAGAACGAAACCTCCCATGACCAAGCTGCAGTTGGCACCACTGACCGCAGTTAGATGAGTCATTCCCGTTGTCTTCATATCTGCCTCAAGACTTTCCGGCAGCGCGCTGGTGTCTCCGGTGACCATCCCCGGCATCAGACCGGCCGGGTCCGGAGGCAACCAACCCGATGCTGCGACGAATTGCCTCCGCACATCGAAGGCTGACTGCCGGACATCAAAAGCGGAGCCGATGACAACGGGAGCAGAGGAAGCGGACAGGAGTGCCGCCTGCGATTGTCCTTCCCGAACAGCCTTCAACGTTCCTGACGTTCTGACGTGCTGCCCCGGCCGCACGTTCTGCCAGCCATTTCCACCGACCACCATCACGTCTGCGGTGCCTTGGGTGACGGAACCCTTGGAGGTGACTTTAATCAAACCCGCAGCAACGGACCACCGATTTCCACCGGAGTGTCCCGGCACAGGGACCTCAGCAGGAACTCCGGTGATCTGCACTTCAATCAGGACACCGCTTCCGCCTGACACAGCTTCAGCGAGCGGGCCCAGCTCCCGCGTGTTGGCCGTGACGGCACAACTAACCGCCACTGCCGCGCCCAGGACGGCTGCCAAGGCGAGGGTTGCAGAAATCGTCCTTGCCCGTTGCGCGGCTGACCTATGACGCCGTGCCCTTGCCAGCAGCAGAAGCCCCGCCAGGGCCAGGACTCCCGCCAGCGCTGCGGACCACATTGCGTCGATCAAGGACCCGACCAGAGCAACGGACCAAGTGACCAGCACAGTAGGGACAAGCCTCAAATCCGTGCGTATCGGCGACGCTGAGCCGCCCGCACGAGCAGGCGCCCCCGCCGACTTAGCCACCCTGCACCGTCACGAGATCCTTGAGGGACTCCATGAGCTTGGGCCCGATGCCGTCAACGGCATCGAGTTCATCAACAGAAGCAAAGGAGCCATGCTCTTTCCGCCAGTCAATGATTCCTTGTGCAGTCACGGGCCCGATTCTGGGCAGAGTGCCCAATTCTTCCAGTGACGCAGTGTTGATGTTGACCTTCGCTCCTTTGGCCGCGGGGGCCGCGGCGCCATCGGAGCTACCAGAACCTTCGGCCAGCGGGCTGGGCTGGGGCTGCACCTCCCCGATCACCGGTACGTGAATTTTGACGCCGTCACTGAGCACCTCTGCAAGATTAAGCCCATTGAGTTCCGCGTTGGGCCCAGCACCCCCGGCTGCCTCTATTGCCTGAAAGACCCTGCTGCCCTGCGGGAGGGACACCACACCGGGCTTCTGCACGGCACCGGCGACGTGCACCACCACGCTCCCGCCGTCGCCTGTGGCTTCTGCCTGCGGAGATACCGGGGCCTCCTGCACTGTATAGCCTGAAGAAACTGTAGGGCCGGAAGAAACTGCGGGGCCGGAGGAAGATGAAGGACTGAGGGGTTCGGAACGCGATTGCCCAACAGCAGACTGCCAAAAGTGCCATGCAATGATGCCAACTCCTACGATGGCCACGAGGGCAGCAACCCGCCACGGGGTCCTCCACCTGGTTCGCGGGTGACTCGCAGGGGTTTCCGGATCTGAATCCTCAGGGTAAGGGCCAGGCTCGGGAGGCAACTCCAAGAGCGGCGGGGATTGGGGGCCGGTGCCCAGACGGGAGGCAAAGCGCTGCCGGGCTGCCTGCGTTGCGGCATCTTGGGAGGCGTCCCGGTTCCGGCGTGGCATCTTTCGAGCCTATGGCTCCTCCACGGTAACGATGGCGACAAGATGCTCTATGTGGATAAGGGGAGTAAAGCCTCAGCCCGTAGGTGTACTGCTCTCACCCACGATGACTGCGAGCACTCCCAATCCGGCATGTGCCGCCAAAACAGCCGGGAGGGCGCTGATTTGGGGTGGAGGGCAATCCGGGAATTTCTCGTTCAACCGGGCCGCCAAGGCTTCGGCCTCCAGCTGGTTGCCAAAGTGGTGCACCGCCAATCGTTGCTGGCCGGCGGGGCGGGAGGCTACGTCGTCGGCGACGATCTCCTCCAGGCGGGCTATGGCGCGCACAGTGGAACGGACCTTTTCCAGCGGTACTATCTTGCCGCCGTCGACCGCCAGGATGGGCTTGATAGCCAGGACGGTACCGAACAGGGAAGCCGCCGCGCCAATGCGGCCACCGCGCCTCAGCTGTTCGAGGCTGGGTACGTAGAAGTAGACCTTGGTGCGCTCCATGCGCTTTTCGGCGAAGCCGCGGACTTCAGCCGCCATTTGGCCATCGGCTGCCGCCACAACGGCACTCTGCACGCCCATTCCCTGGGCCATTCCCACTGTGCGCGAATCCACTATTTCGACCGGAATGGTGACCCTCGCTGCGGCCAGCCTGGCCGCGTCAGCGGTCCCGGAGAGTTCGGACGAAATATGGATGGACACTACAGACTCGAAGCCGTGCCGCTGCGCAGCGAGGTAAGCCTGCTCAAACTGCCCGGGCGACGGCCGCGACGTTTTCACCGGGGCACCGGAAGCGAGAGCCAAGGACAGGGTCTGCGTGATGTCGTCTTCACCCTCGCCGTAGATTTCAGTCCCGACCATTACAGGCATGGGAACAACAGCGAGGCGTCCGTCGGCCGTAAAGGCCGACACCCAATCCGGTGGGAGGGCAGCTGCGGAATCGGTGACGATTGCTGTCTTGACGACGGCGGCCAGCGGCACGTCCGCGGCAGCAACCGGTGCGGTGGGCTGGCGGAGACGCGCCACTCTTTCCTTGAGCCAAATCCATGCGGGTGGTTCTCGCTCAGGCACGCGACCTCCAAAGATGATGGCCGGCCGCCGGCAAAGTGCCGGCGGCCGCACAATTCCTGCTAGGCAGGAACGATGTTCACCAGTTTAGGTGCCCGCACGATGACCGTACGGATGCCGCGGCCATCCAAGGCCCGCTGGACATTCTCCGAGGCCAAGGCGAGCTCACGCAGCTCGTCCTCAGTGATGTCCGGCGAAACGTCCAGGCGGTCGCGAACCTTGCCCTGGACCTGAACCACGGCGGTGACGGTGTCCTGCACCAGCAGTGCGTCGTCGTGCTTCGGCCAACCAGCATTTGCTACGGAGGCAGGGTGGCCGAGGGTGTTCCAGAGGTCTTCAGCGGTGTAGGGCGCAAAAAGGCTCAGGATCACGGCAACGGCTTCCACCGCTTCACGAACAGCTGGATCTGCGGCACCCGCACCCGAATCAATGGTCTTGCGCGTGGCATTGACCAGTTCCATCAGGCGGGCAACCACAACGTTGAACTTGTTGTTGTCCAGGAGATCAGCGGCGTCGGCAATGGTCTTGTGCGTCACGGTGCGCAGGGCACGGTCACCCGTAGCAGGATCAACACCGGGCTCGCTGCTGACGTCTTGGCCGAGGCGCCAGGCACGCGCCAGGAACTTGGCCGAACCCGACGGCGAAACATCCGCCCAGTCGACGTCGTCCTCCGGCGGGGAGGCGAAGACCATGGTGAGCCGTACGGCGTCGACACCGAACTTGTCCAACTGCTCGCCCAGATCCACACCGTTGCCGAGGGACTTGCTCATGGCCTTGCCGCCGTTGAGTACCTGGCCCTGGTTGAGCAGGGCCGAGAACGGCTCGTTGGCTTCAATCAGGCCGATGTCCTTGATGACCTTGGTGAAGAAGCGTGCGTAGAGCAGGTGCAGGATGGCATGCTCCACGCCGCCCACGTACTGTCCAACCGGCATCCAGTTGTTGATCTTTTCGGGATCAAACGGGCCCTCGGTGTAATCGGGCGACACGAACCGCAGGAAGTACCAGGACGAGTCCACAAAGGTGTCCATGGTGTCTGTATCACGCTGGGCAGCCCGTCCACAGTTGGGGCACTCAACGTTGACCCACTCGACGGCGGAGGCCAGCGGGGAAGTGCCCTTCGGCGACAACGCCTCACCGCGCAAATTGTCCGGCAACCTGACCGGAAGCTGGTCATCGGGGACAGGGACTTCGCCACATTCACCGCAGTGGATGATGGGGATGGGGGTACCCCAGAAACGTTGGCGGCTCAGCAGCCAGTCACGCAGCCGGAAGTTGACGAACTTCTCTCCGGTTCCCAGCTTCTCGAGGATCTCAATCGCTGCGGGAATGCCTTCGGACTTGGTGAGCCCGTCCAGTTCGCCGGAGTTCTTGAGCGTGCCTTCGCCAGCACTGGCGATACCAGTCTCTGCCGGATCTTCGGCGCCGGTGTCCAGTACTGCCCGGACAGGCAGGTTGAAGGCCTTGGCGAAGTCGAGGTCGCGCTGATCGTGTGCGGGCACGGCCATGATGGCGCCTGTGCCGTAGTCGGCCAGGACGTAGTCGGCGGCCCACACCGGGAGCTTTTCGCCGTTGAGCGGGTTGACGGCGTAGCGGCCGGTGAAGACGCCGGTCTTCTCACGCTCGGTGGACTGGCGCTCGATTTCGGAGAGAGCCTTGACCTTCTCCCGGTAGGCCATGAGTTCATCGTGTTGTTCCGGAGTCACCAGGTCCAGCGCCAGGTGCGCATCCGCTGCGACCACGAAGAACGTTGCGCCGTAGAGAGTGTCCGGCCGCGTAGTGAACACGGTGACCTCGCGCTCGGCACGGTCTTGCGTGGCTTCGATGACGAAGCGCACGTGGGCGCCCTCTGAACGGCCGATCCAGTTGCGCTGCATGGCCAGAACGCGCTCGGGCCAGTGGCCCTGGAGCTGGTCCATGTCCTCAAGGAGACGGTCGGCGTAGTCGGTGATCTTGAAGTACCACTGGTTCAGGGACTTCTTGGTGACAGGTGTGCCACAGCGCTCACAAGCACCGTTGACTACCTGCTCGTTCGCCAGGACGGTGAGGTCCTTGGGGCACCAGTTAACGGGCGAGTCCTTGCGGTAGGCCAGGCCACGCTCGTAGAAGCGCTTGAACAGCCACTGGGTCCACCGGTAGTACTCGGGGTCTGAGGTGTGGATGCGGCGGGACCAGTCGGCAGAGATGGCGTATCGCTTGAACGAGGCAGCCTGGGTGTCGATGTTGGCGTACGTCCACTCGCTGGGGTGGGCGTTCCGCTTGATCGCGGCGTTCTCCGCGGGAAGTCCAAACGAGTCCCAACCGATGGGGTGCAGGACGTCGAAGCCCTTCTGGCGCAGGTAGCGCGCTACGACGTCTCCCATGGCGAACGCTTCTGCGTGGCCCATGTGGAGGTCGCCGGAGGGGTAGGGGAACATGTCCAGCACGTAGCGGCGTTCCTTGGAACCGTCGTCGGCAGGGGTGAAGACTTTGAGGTCCTCCCACACCTGCGGCCACTTGGCTTCCATCGCAGCGAAGCTGTAGACGCCCTCTTCAGGCACTTCGGCTGCGGCTGTTGGTGCTGTTCCGGTCTCTGTCTCCGGCTGAACGCTCACTGCTGCCCTCTTCTGTTCTTCGATGGCGGTTTTGACTCCTGCTTGGCACCGGAATGTCCCGGACACACAAAAGCCCCTCAACAATGGAGGGGCGGCCGCACGGCTAGTGAAAGCCGAGCGGCTAGCTAAGCAGAAGGATCGCACGCATAGATCTACAATAGCGCACGTCTACCCATCCTCCCGCCGACAAGACCCATGGTCTGAGACGTCCCCTCATACATCGAAAAAGGGGCCGATGACTCCCCGCCATGGTGTGGTGGGCACCGCGAAGCGGGCAGGCGGGAGTCATCGGCCCCTTTTTTGAACTACTTCACATCCTCGTCGACCCAGTCCATGGACTTTGTGACGGCCTTCTTCCAGAGTCGCAACTGACGCTCCTGCTCTTCTGCCGGCAGTTGCGGTTCCCAGCGCTTGTCTTCGTTCCAGTTGGCACTGAGCTCGCCGAGGTCTTTCCAGAAGCCGACGGCGAGGCCGGCGGCGTAGGCAGCGCCGAGGGCCGTGGTCTCGACTACTTTAGGACGGACTACGGGTACGCCCAGGATGTCAGCCTGGAACTGCATGAGTGCCTCGTTGGCGACCATACCGCCGTCGACCTTCAACTCGGTGAGCGGGACACCCGAGTCGGCGTTGACGGCGTCGAGCACCTCGCGGGTCTGGAAAGCAGTTGCTTCCAGGGCTGCGCGGGCGATGTGGCCCTTGTTGGCGAAGCGGGTAAGGCCAACGATTGCTCCGCGTGCGTCTGCACGCCAGTACGGTGCAAACAGTCCCGAGAATGCAGGGACGATGTAAACACCACCGTTGTCCTTAACGCCGGCGGCAAGTTCCTCTACCTCGGGGGCGGAGCTGATCATGCCAAGGTTGTCGCGGAGCCACTGGATCAGGGACCCGGTGACGGCGATGGATCCTTCGAGGGCGTAGTGCGGTTTGGCGTCTCCCAGTTTGTATCCGAGGGTGGTGAGCAGGCCGTTCTTGGAGTGAACGATCTCTTCGCCGGTGTTGAAGATCAGGAAGCAGCCTGTGCCGTAGGTGTTTTTGGCTTCGCCCGGCTGGAACGCGGCTTGACCGAAAGTTGCTGCCTGCTGGTCACCGAGGATGCCGGCTACTGGCGTTTCGCGAAGCAACTGCGAGGTGTGGACGTGTCCGTACACCTCGGAAGAGGACTTGATGGCAGGCATCATGGAGGCTGGAACACCGAAGACGTCCAGGATTTCCTGGTCCCATTGGAGCGTTTCGAGGTCCATGAACAGGGTGCGGGAGGCGTTGGTGACGTCGGTGACGTGCACACCGCCGTCCACGCCGCCGGTCAGGTTCCAGAGGACCCAGGCGTCGGTGTTGCCGAAGAGGAGGTCACCGGCTTCGGCGCGTTCGCGGGCGCCGTCCACGTTGTCCAGGATCCACTTGATCTTGGTGCCGGAGAAGTATGTTGCCAGCGGAAGGCCCACCTTCTGCTTGAAACGCTCCACTCCCCCGTCCTGTGCCAGTTCATCGACGATGGGCTGCGTGCGGGTGTCCTGCCAGACGATGGCGTTGTAGACAGCTTCGCCGGTGTTCTTGTCCCAGACGACGGCGGTTTCGCGCTGGTTGGTGATGCCGACGGCGGCTATGTCGTGCCGCGTCAGGTTCGCCTTGGACAGGGCTGAGGCAATAACTTCCCGGGTGTTGTTCCAGATTTCGGCGGGGTTGTGCTCCACCCAGCCGGCCTGAGGGAAGATCTGCTCGTGCTCCATCTGGCCGGTGGAGACGATGTTGCCCGTGTGGTCAAAAACGATGGCGCGGGAGCTGGTGGTGCCCTGGTCGATGGCGATGACGTATTGATTCATGGTGACGTCCTTGTCTTAGTTTGCTAGCTATTCAGTGTTTGTCGAATGTGCGGTTGGGTGTGGTGCAGAATCAGCCGGCGATGGCGGGCATGATGTCCGGTACCCACAGGGCTACCAGACCGGCAAGGGCGCCGCCTACCAGGGGGCCGACTACGGGGATCCAGGAGTAGGCCCAGTCGCTGGAGCCTTTGCCCTTGATGGGAAGGAGGGCGTGGGCGATGCGGGGGCCAAGGTCACGTGCAGGGTTGATGGCGTAGCCGGTGGGGCCACCGAGGGAAACACCGATACCGACAACAAGCAGTGCTACTGCCAGCGGGCCGAGGCCTGAGGGGGTGCCGCCGAAGGTCAGGATGACGAAGACCAGGACGAACGTGCCGATGATTTCGGTAACGAGGTTCCAGGGAGTGGAACGGATGGCCGGGCCGGTGGAGAAGGTGCCCAGCTTGTTTGCTGCAAGGGGTTCTTCATCGAAGTGCTGCTTGTAGGCGAGCCAGCAGACGACCGCACCCAGGAAGGCGCCGAGCAGTTCAGCACCGAAGTACGTCAGGGTGGAGGCGAAATCCACAGGGACGCCGGGAGCGTATTCTGCTTTGCCGTTGACCAGCAAGCCCAGGGTGACGGCCGGGTTAAGGTGCGCGCCGGACTTTGCGGCCACGAAAACGCCCGCGAAGACCGCAATACCCCAGCCCCACGTCACCATCAAGAATCCAGCGTTGTTGCCCTTGGTGCCTTTGAGCGCAACGTTTGCCACAACACCGCAACCCAGCAGGGTCAGCATCATGGTTCCGAATACTTCGGAAAGGAAAACAATTCCAAGAGACATCTTTGACTCCTCATTTTTCTGTTGTCAGCCCCCTCGCGGGTGAAGAGGCTGTTGGGACGGTTCCGTTGTCTCCGGAACCGTCCCGGTGTGGTGTTCCCCTGGCGGGTCCACCTACCCCATTCCGCCCCCACCGCACTCTGGGACGGTCAAGCTTTTCCGCTGCTTGGTGTCAGGCTACGAGACTGTGCACGTCAACCTTGTGGAACCTCTGCAGGACTTCCTGGGCGTGGCGGATTTCCGCCTCGCGGGCAGTCGCGTCCCAGCCGAGCGGTTCTGCCAGTGCCGCGGCGATCTCATTGAGCAGCTCCCCGGTAACCAAGCCACGGAATGCGAGCGACGTCCGGCGGATGAGCACATCCACCAGGTGCCCGATCTGCTCGTGCTCAGCCATGAAGGCCAGTTCCCGGACGCTTAGCTCGCGGGTGGAACGCAGCGGTGCGTCGTGTCCGGCATTGAGGTACTCAATGACGGCGTCTGCCCGGGTTCCGTAGCGGGTCAGCAGGACGGCTACGCGGTCAGCGTCCAGGCCCGGCCCCATGTGCTTCTTGATCCATTCCTGTTCGCCCTGTTCGGTGGCAGGGAAGCCGGCACCGCCGCCGATGGCGAGTTTCGCCGTCGAGACTTTGCGGTCCATGCCCAGTTCGCGCAGGACGTCGTTGGTCATGTGCTCGGCCAAAGCGCGGAACGTGGTCCATTTGCCACCCACCAAGCTGAGGACGACGGCGGCCTTACCGCCCGGGGTTGCGACGGCGTCGCTGCCGGAACGGACGCTGCGTTCAATGCGGTAGTCGCGTGAGACGAATCCGGGCTGTGTTTCGTCGTGGCGCGGCAAGGGACGGACACCGGCGAAACTGTAGACGATCTGTTCGCGCTCCACCTTGATGGTGGGGAACACGTGGCCAACCAGGTCGAAGAAGTAGTCGATCTCTTCGTCGGTGCAGACAGCATCCTCGGACATATCGGCGTCCACGTCGGTAGTGCCAACAAGCACCCGGTCACCCATGGGGTAGATCAGGACGATGCGACCGTCTGTGTGCTCAAAGAAGATTTCGCGCCCGTTGCAGGCCGCGAGCAGTTCCGGGTGGTCCAGGACGATGTGCGATCCCTTGGTACCGCCCATGAACTTGCTGACGGCGCCCATGGCCTGGTTGGTGAGGTCCACCCATGCGCCCGTGGTGTTGACGATCACGTCAGCTTGGAAGTCGAATTCCTTGCCGGTCAGTTCATCGCGGAGCCGGACTCCGTCCGAGCCCATGGAGACGAGCGAGACGTAGTTGCTGGCCCGGGCGCTTCCTCCCGGAAGTCCGCCACCACGGCCCGCTTTCTCGCCATCCTGCAAGACGTCCAGGGTCAGGCGTTCCGGGTTGTGAACGGAAGCATCAAAGTAGGTGGCCGCGTATTTGATTCCGGAGTGCAGCTTGGGGAGCTCAGCAAGGGCCTTCGTCCGGCCACGGAACTGGTGGCGGGGAACGCTCCCGCCGTCACGGGAGAAGAAGTCGTACATGCTCAGGCCCACCTTGATGAGGAACGCTCCACGTTCCTTGGGCTTACCCTGCTTGTGGGTGAGGAACCGCATGGGCGCAGACAGAATTCCGGAGAACGTGCTGAAGATCGGGATGGTGGTCTGCAGGGGCTTCACGTAGTGCGGAGCGATCCGCAGGAGCCTGTTGCGCTCAACCACGGATTCCTGGACCAGCCGAAACTCACCGTTCTCGAGGTAGCGGATGCCGCCGTGGATCATGTGGGACGAAGCTCCACTGGCGCCCTGGCAGTAGTCACCGCGTTCAACAAGTGCGACGTCCACGCCTTGGAGGGCGAGATCGCGGAACGTTCCCACACCGTTGATGCCTCCGCCAATGATGAGCACCTTGGCCGAGGGCCGCTCCTGCAGTGCAACGACGGAGTCGCGCTGAGTGTGCTGTGAGGTACCGGAAATCTTGTTGTGTCCCAAAACTGCTCCCTTGGGCTTGGTTCGTGCGCCGCGCCACTCGCTGCTGCACCGTTCACCACTAATCTTGCGAAGGTGGAAAATGGAGTCAAGCTATTTGCACAAACGTGCAGGAAGGAAATGAGATGGCACGATCACGTCACTCTGATGCGCTCCGGGCTGCACAGATGTATTACCTGCAAGACCTGACCATGGATGCGATTGCCCGAGAGCTCCGCACGTCCCGATCCACGGTGTCCAGGCTGCTGTCCTCGGCGAGGGAAACTGGGCTGGTTCAGGTCCAGATTCGCAGCCCGTTTGATACCGGTCCTGAGCTGGAGAGCCAGATCAGGAACCAATACGGCGTGGACGTCCACGTGGTCCCGGTACTGGATACTCTCAACGAGGCTGAGACCTTGGACCGCGTCGCCATGCAGGCTGCACGAACAATCGGCCCCCTGGTGGACTCCAATGCCATCATCGGCGTGGCCTGGGGCGCGACGCTGAGCGCGGTGAGCCGGCACCTCACCCGCAAGGTGACGCACGACAGCATCGTGGTTCAACTCAACGGAGCCGGAAACATGCAAACCACCGGCATTACCTATGCCAGTGACATCATGCGGCGCTTCGGCAGCGCCTACGGTGCCCGTGTGGAGCAGTTCCCTGTTCCGGCATTTTTTGACCATGCCTCCACCAAGACGGCCATGTGGAATGAGCGCAGCGTTCAACGCATCCTGGACTTGCAGGCCCGCATGAGCATCGCCATCTTCGGCGTCGGATCGGTGGATTCCGATTACCCGAGCCACGTGTACGCCGGTGGATACCTCGATGAACACGACCTCACCATGCTGGCCGCCGACGACGTGGTTGGCGACGTCGCAACGGTCTTCTTCAGGAGTGACGGGTCCTCGGACGGCATCACCCTCAACGAGAGGTCAACCGGTCCCGGCCATGAACAGTTGCGTCAAGTCAGGCGCCGGATCTGTGTGGTCTCCGGGGCATCCAAGATCAATGGACTCCAAGGAGCCCTGGCAGCCGGGCTGGCAACTGACCTTATTCTGGACGAAGCCTCAGCCCGACGCCTGGTGAGTTTCAACGGCCATTCCTGAAGTAATCGTGCAAGGAATGGGTAGAGTCGTTGCTATGAGATCCCCTTCCAAGCTGACATCGAGCAAGTTGGCGCTTAACAACGGCGTACAGATGGACCGCATGGGATACGGACTCTATAAAGTTCCTGCCACCGACGCAGAAGCCTTGGTTGCCACGGCCTTGGGCGAGGGCTACAGACGATTTGATACAGCCGCCATGTACGGCAACGAAGTGGGGGTGGGCCGGGCGCTTGGCGGTGCGATCGGAGACGCCACCGAAGCGAACAGAGGCACCGGCGGCTCCGGCGAATCCGTAAACGCACTTGCACGGGAGGACCTCTTCGTCACCACCAAGGTCTGGAACGACGACCACGGCTACGATGCCACACTCCGGGCGTTCGATACCTCCATCTCCAACCTTGGGCTGGACTTTGTGGACCTCTACCTCATCCACTGGCCCTGTGCCGGGCGGGGACTCTTTGCAGAGACATACAAAGCCCTGGAGACCCTGTACCGGGAAGGCAAAGTGCGGGCCATCGGCGTGTCCAACTTCCAGCCCGGACACTTGGAAGAGCTGATGCAGAAGGCTGAAGTTGTTCCGGCGGTGAACCAGATCGAGCTGCACCCCTGGCTACAGCAGACCCGGTTGCGGACTTTGCACGAACAGCTCGGCATCGCCACAGAAGCCTGGAGTCCGCTGGGCCGCGGACAGGTCCTGGCCGACCCCGCCATTACCGCACTGGCGGACAAGTACAACCGGACACCCGCGCAGGTCATTCTCCGCTGGCACCTCCAAGTGGGAAATCTGGTCATCCCCAAAGCAAGCTCTGCCGGGCGGATCAAGGAAAATTTTGCCGTCTATGACTTCGAACTGGATGCTGCCGACATGGACGGCATCGCAGGACTCGAACGCCACCATCGGACCGGGTCGCACCCGGACAACGTGAAGTAGGACCATCCGTATGGAAACAGTGGACACCGCGCACACACCTGACGGAGCGCAGGCCCCCAGCCAATTCTTCAGCACAGCCCTGCCAGGCCGCACGCACGCCTCGGATGTGGACGTGGACGGCAGCAATGTTGCCTACTGGACGTACGAGCCCGTGTCCGCCACGCCCGCGACCCGGACCATCCTGGTCATCCACGGGTTCCGGGGCGACCACCACGGCCTGCTGCGTGTAGCGGACCAGCTTCCGGAGATGCGCATCATCATGCCGGACCTGCCGGCTTTCGGAAGCTCCGAACCCTTCGTCGATGGCGAGCACTCTGTTGAACGCTACGGCCAGTTCATCACCGGCTTCATGAGCGCCCTCGGCTTGGGCCCCAAGACCGTACTCCTGGGCCACTCCTTCGGGTCGATCGTGGCCAGTCACTTTGCCGCCTCGCATCCGGGCGCCGTCTTTCCCTTGATCCTCATCAATCCCATAGCCGCACCGGCACTTGAGGGTCCCAAGGGAATCATGACCAAACTTGCCGTGCTGTACTACCAGGCCTCGGCGAAGCTTCCCCGCCCTCTGGGGCTGGCGGTCCTGCGGAATCGCGTGATTGTCCGCGTCATGAGCATCACCATGGCGAAAACCAAAGACAAAAACCTGCGCCGTTTCATCCACGGCCAACACGATGCCTACTTCAGTGCCTTCGCAGACCGGAAAAGCCTGTTGGAGTCCTTCAAAGCCTCTGTCTCGGGACACGTCGCCCAGGTAGCGGAGGAACTGACTCTCCCCGTGCTCCTGATCGCAGGGGAAAAGGACGAGATCGCCACTCTTCCCAACCAGTACAAACTCATGAAGCGACTACCCGAGGCGAAGCTGGAAGTGATTCCCGACGTCGGGCATTTGATCCACTACGAGACGCCGGTTCCGGCCGCCGAAGCAATCCGCACCTTCCTGGAGGAACATCCCGCGTGAAAATTGTCATCGACGCCCGCTTTACCCGAACGGACCATCACGATGGCATCAGCCGCTACGGTTCCAGCCTCATAGCCGCAACGTCCAAAATCGCCGACGTCACGATGCTGATCAGCGACAAGCGCCAACTGGCCCTCCTCCCCGACGTCCCGTACGTACTGATCAACAGCCCACTGTCGCCCATGGAATTGTTCGTGGCCCGCAAGGTCAACCCCCTTGGTGCCGACGTGGTGGTCTGTCCCATGCAGACCATGGGCACCCTTGGCCGCAAATACGGGCTGGTGCTGACCCTTCACGACCTCATTTACTACGAACACCCGACTCCCCCGGGCTTCCTGCCCGCACCCGTGCGGCTGCTGTGGAGGCTTTACCACAAGGCGTTCTGGCCGCAGCGGCTCCTGCTCAACCGCGCTGACATCGTGGCTACCATCAGCCGCACCACCGAAGCCCTCATGGCCAAGTACACGCTGACGAAGCGCCCCGTACGCATAGTGGGGAACGCACCCCAACCAGGTCAAACACCTCGCAACCCTGAAGCAGGGGCAGACAAGTCGATCCTCTACATGGGTTCGTTCATGCCGTACAAGAACGTGGAAACCATGATCCGGGGCATGTCCGGGCTGTCCGGGTACACCCTGCACTTGCTCAGCAGGATCACCCCGCAACGCAGAGCTGAGTTGGAGGCCCTGGTTCCCGACGGAGCCAAGGTGGTGTTCCACAACGGTGTCACGGACGCCGAGTACGACGAACTCCTGCTGCGGGCAACTGCCCTGACCAGCCTTTCACGAGCCGAGGGATACGGTTTGCCGCTGGTGGAGGCCATGGCCCTGGGTACTCCCGTCATCGCGAGCGATATTCCCATCTTCCGTGAGGTGGGCGGCGACGCCGTCAGCTACGTCCACCCTGAATCTCCGGCCGAGTTCGCGGCGGCTGTCACTGCACTGGGCGAGGACTCACTGTGGCAGGAGCGCTCCCGAACATCGGTGGAACGCGCTGCAAAATTCAACTGGGACGAGTCGGCACGTCAGCTCCTGGCCGCGGCCGAAGAAGTCATGGCTCGGCGTCGACCCAAGGCGTAGCCGAGGGGACAGCCGGGGTCAGAGGACGTCGACGCCATCCAAACGCAACTGCACCGGGCCCGACGTCCGCTTGGCGGCGTTGGCCACCTTAACGGCCCGCATGGCCCGGGTGGTCTCGGCGGCGTCTGCGTACGGAATGAAGTAGAGCGTCCGGACCTCCGCATGGCTCTCCACCGTGCTGGCGGAGACCTGATTACTGCCGGACAGTTGCACGGGTGCAGGTCCGGCTTTGCGTAGCCTGGCTATCGAGGCCAGCTCGGCATTGGCTTCCAAGGCGTCACTGAAATGCACGACGTCGGCCCTGGGGCCGGTCACGGAAGCCACCCGGACTGCCGGGGGCAGCTGTAGTTCCTTCCGCAGCGCCAGTTCCCGTGATGCAAATCCGGCGGCGTCCCACCGCAACAGTGCTCCCGTCGCCGCGGTATCGTCCGCAGTGATCACCACGAGTCCCCCCTGGCTGGCCGGCTTCACAAGGGAAGCGGCATTGAACCACCGGCGGACGGTATCCTCCCCTGCGCGGAGGTTCTCACGCCGGAGCAACGAGTTGCCGTCCAGCAACAACGCTGCCGCGTATCCGTTGGACGCAACCGGCTCAGCACCGACCGTTGCGACCACCAGCGCAGGGGCATCCGGGACAGTTGCCTTGATGTGCTCACCGGATGACGTGACTACGGCCTTGCCGGGGAAGGCCCGCCCCAGCTCCTCTGCCGTCCGCATGACTCCTGCCGCCCCCCGGCGCAGTCTTGTTCCGCTACAGTGCATGCAGCGCCATTGTGGGGCTGGCGTGGAACACCACCGGCACGCTGGCATGGCCGAACTGCTGGACACTGCCAGCGGCCCCTGACAAGCGTTGCAGCGCGCAAGTTCCCGGCACGTCTCGCACACCAGCGACGGCGCGTATCCGGCCCGGGCCACTTGGACCAAAACCGGGCCGCGTTCGAGGCCTTCTTTGGCTGCCCGCCACGCCGCACCGGGCAATCGTGCAATACGCGCCAGAGGATCACGTTCTTGTTCGTAGCTGTCAGCGGTGTTGAGGACCCGGGGCGCCGTGGCGCGGACAGTACTTCGGGGTGCCTCAATGGGCACCGCCCATTGCATTTCCACAAGGCGTTGGAGTTCGGTGCTTCGGTTATGGGAGGCCATAAGGCAAGCGGCGTTCTCCTGCTCGGCACGCAACAGAAGGACTTCCCTGGTGTGCGCATAAGGCGCCCTTTGCTCGATGTGGAGGTCATCGCCGTCGTCCCAGCACACCACCAAACCAAGGTCGCGCACAGGAGCATAGGCCGCTGAACGAGTGCCGATGGCCACTCCCGCTGTCCCGCTCAGAAGCCGCAGGAAGTTTCTGTAGCGGGGCGTTTGCCCGTCATCCGCCGTGAGGCGGGCAATGTCCGACGACGGCAGGACGTTGGCAAGCGCTGCCTCCAACTGCTCCAGATCCCGATAATCCGGTACCACCACTACCGCGCCACGTCCCGACGAGCGAACGGTGGCAACTGCCGTAGCCACCAGGGCCGGCCAGCCATCAGGACCGAACCCCTGAAGGGCCGTGAGGACAGCTTTTGGTGAACCGCCATTGGCAAGGTGCTGCAGATAAGGCTCACCATTGCTGTAAGAAGCCCAAGCGCGAGCATCTGTGGCCGGTTTCAGGTCAGCGACCCCGGCCTCGAAGTCTCCGGCCAGAAGTTCCTTCTCCACCTTGGCCACCCGCGGAGGAATTGCCGTTCGAAGGACATCGCTCAGGGTTCCGGCGTAACGGGCAGCCACTGTACCGGCCAGCTCCATAGTGGCCGGGGTCAGTACCGCAACCGGGGACACCACTTTGTGCAGGGTATTCAAGGGCGCCGCAGCATCCGAATCTGCACGCCGTTCAATGATGTATCCGTTGAGCTCCTGGCCGTTGAACTTGACCTTCACCCGGACGCCGGGCGCAGCAACCTCGGCGAGCTCTGCAGGAACGCTGTAGTCGAAGGGCCTGTCCAAATGCGGCAGGGACGATTCGAGCGCCACCCGCGCCACGGGATTCTCAGCGGCAAGCGGCGGCCCATTGACCGGCGCGCGATCCGGAAAACCTTGAAGCAACGAGGGTTGAAGCAACGACGGCTGGGCCTCGTGTCCTGCCATGCACTTCACCTCCAACTCTGATCGCGGAATAACACCAGGCAGTATTAACCCGGAATGCCCGCAGCGGGATAGACCCGCTGCGGGCATCTCTCTGGCACCAGCCAATCACGGGCCACTGACAATACAACAACCTGAGGTTGATGCGTCTGCTGCCAGCCGATCGTTGTGGGCTCAGGCGTTGAAGTATTCCTTCAGGTCGGCCACGCGGTCCAAGCGTTCCCACGTGAAATCCGGGTCATCTCGACCGAAGTGACCGTGCGCAGCCGTCTTGGCATAAATGGGCCGCTTGAGGTCCAGTGCGTCAATGATGGCGCGCGGACGGAGGTCGAACAGCTCGTCGATCGCTTCACTGATGCGGGCCGGGTCAACCGTTTCCGTGCCGAAGGTCTCAACGTACGTTCCCACCGGGCGTGCCTGGCCGATGGCGTAGGCGATTTGAATCTCAGCCCTCTTGGCCAGGCCGGCCGCCACCACGTTCTTGGCAACCCAGCGCATGGCGTAAGCGGCTGAGCGGTCCACCTTGGACGGATCCTTGCCGGAGAAAGCTCCACCACCGTGGCGCGAGAATCCCCCGTAAGTGTCCACAATGATCTTGCGGCCCGTGAGCCCGGCATCGCCTACAGGACCGCCGATAACAAAAGCGCCGGCAGGGTTAAGAATGTTGGCAGCATGTGAGATGTCCAGGTTGGACGCCGACATGACGGGATCGATCACGTAGCTGGCCAGGTCCGCGCGAAGCTGCTCAAGGCTTGCCTCTTCGGCGTGCTGGCTGGAGATGACCACCGTTTCCACGGAAACCGGCCGATCGCCGTCGTATCCTACGGTGACCTGCGTCTTACCGTCCGGGCGAAGGTAGGCCAGCTCGCCGTTCTTACGGACTTCCGTGAGGCGTTCTGACAAACGGTGGGCGAGCCAGATGGGCGTAGGCATGTAAGAGGCCGTCTCATCGCTGGCGTAGCCAAACATGATTCCCTGATCGCCCGCACCCTGGAGGTCGTAGTCGTCCTCCTGGCGGCCTTCACGGGCCTCAAGTGAGTTGAACACGCCTCCGGCGATGTCGTTGGACTGTTGGCCGATGGACACGGACACACCACAGCGGGCGCCGTCGAATCCGTTGGCCGACGAGTCGTAGCCGATGCCCAGGATGGTCTCGCGGACAATCTGCGGAATTTCCACGTAAGCGTCGGTGGTAACCTCACCGGCCACGTGCACCAAGCCGGTAGTGGCCATGGTTTCAACGGCCACGCGGGATTCCGGATCAGCAGCCAGCAGCGCGTCCAGGATGGAGTCGCTGATTTGGTCGCAGATCTTGTCCGGGTGCCCTTCCGTGACCGATTCGGACGTGAAGAGCCGGAGCTTGGACGGGGTGCCATGGTGTTCATGGTGCAGCGGTAAAGTCACTCGACCACCTTACTGGGTTGCGGGACGGCGGGATCTGCCGTGTGTCCCTTTGCTAAGAATTCGGGTGTGGGCTCAGTTACATAGCCGGGAAGACGCGGGTCAGTTCGGTGCCCACCCGATCAATCACAGCAGCCGCGACGTCGGCCTTTGAGCCGGCGGCCGACTCGGGGTCGGCACCGTGACCGGACAGAACAATCACCGAATTGTCATCCTGGCCGAATACCCGGCCGATGCCCACCTGGTTCACTACCAAGAGGTCGCAGCCCTTGCGCTTGAGCTTGGCGGTCGCATGGTCCAGGACGTCGCCCTGGGCATCGCCCGTTTCGGCTGCGAAACCGACAATCAACTGCTGACCGCCGTCGGCATTACGACGTTCCACGAGCTCATGCAGGATGTCCGGGTTCCGGATCAACCGCACTACTGGAGCGTCCTCGCCGTCGACCTTCTTGATCTTGGTGTCCGAAACCTCTGCGGGACGGAAATCCGCAACAGCAGCGGCCATGATGACGACGTCGGAATCCACTGCCGCTGTCAGCGCGGCTTCGCGTAGTTCCAGGGCCGATTCAACGCGTACAAGCTCCACTCCGGCAGGCGGCTCGACGTCCATGTGTGCGGCAAGGAAACGAACTGTGGCTCCGGCAGCCAGGGCGGCAGCGGCCAACGCCGCACCCTGCTTTCCGGAGGACCGGTTGCCCAGGAAACGGACAGGATCCAGCGCCTCCCTTGTGCCGCCGGCGGAAATGGTGACGATACGTCCCGCCAGGACACCGGAATGGCTGCCCTGGGCCGGTGACGCTTCCGAGCCGGCAAGAGCCATGGCAGCAGCAAAAATCGCCTCCGGCTCCGGTAAGCGCCCAGGCCCGGAATCCGAGCCCGTCAGGCGACCGGAGGCAGGCTCCAGCACGGTGATGCCACGACTGCGCAGCGTCTCTACGTTGGCCTGGGTTGCCGCGTGCTGCCACATTTCCGTGTGCATCGCAGGAGCAAACAGAACCGGCCCATGGGCCATGAGAAGCGTGTTGGTAAGGAGGTCTCCCGCTTGTCCGGTCGCTGCTTTGGCCAAGAGGTCTGCGGTGGCAGGAGCCACCACCATAAGATCCGCCTCATGACCCAGACGGACGTGATTGACCTTCTCGACGTCGTCAAAGACGCTGTTGCTCACAGGGTTACCGGAGAGGGCTTCCCATGTGGCCACTCCGACGAATCGGGTAGCGGCTTCCGTGGGGATGACCGTCACCTTGTGACCGGCTTCAGTAAAAAGCCGGAGGAGCGATGCAACCTTATAGGCTGCGATCCCTCCCCCGACTCCGAGGACTATGCGCACGTGACCTCCGTCAACAGGCAGTCTTTATTATTCTGCGGGCTCAATCGGCGTGGAAACCAGCAAGCCTTCGTTGATCTCGCGCAGGGCGATGGACAACGACTTCTCGTTCAGCTTGGTGTCAACCAACGGGCCGACGTACTCGAACAGGCCCTCGTGGAGCTGTGCGTAGTAGGCGTTGATCTGACGGGCGCGCTTGGCGCCGAAGATGACCAGGCCGTACTTGGAATCAGCAGCCTCAAGCAGCGAATCGATCGGCGGGTTGATGATGCCTTCAAGGTTCGTGGACACGAATTCTCCAAATTTTAGCGGGCCAACAAATGCAAGCGCTTAGCGCTGGTGCGGGGTAAGCCCCATGAGTGAAACAAGCTCGTCCGCTGCCCGGCGAACGTCGTCATTGATGACGGTGTGGTCAAACTCCGGTTCAGCAGCAAGTTCCAGTTTAGCGGTTTCCAGCCTGCGCTGCTGTTCCTCGGGAGTTTCCGTGCCTCGGCCCACCAATCGACGGACCATTTCGTCCCAGCTGGGCGGTGCCAGGAACACGAAATTCGCGTCCGGGACCGCTGCTTTGACCTGCCGCGCACCCTGGAGGTCAATCTCCAGCAGGACAGACTTGCCATCAGCGATTGCCGCGTCAACAGTGCTGCGGAGCGTACCGTAGCGGTTGTGGCCATGCACCACAGCCCACTCCAGGAGTTCACCCTCGGAGACCAAGGAGTCAAACTCCTCGGCGGACTTGAAGAAGTAGTGGATGCCATCCTTCTCGCCCGGACGCGCAGCCCGGGTGGTTGCCGAGACCGAGAGCCAAACCTCTGGATAGTTGTCCCTGATGTAGGTGGATACGGTTCCCTTGCCAACGGCAGTGGGGCCTGCAAGGACAGTCAGTCCGGGTTTCTTGCTCACGGATTCCTTCGGGGAGATGCGTCAAACGCTTTGCTGGGTATCCATAAAATCTACCAGCGCCCGGGCCTGGTGAATTCCCAGCCCCCGGATCCGCCGGGATCCGGCAATGCCAATCTCAGCCATGATTCCGGCTGCCCTGACCGGACCAATGCCCGGCAGGGCCTCCAGCAATTCCACCACCCGCATGCGCGCAATCGCCTCATCGGTAGTACCTGAGGAGATCAACTCGGCAATGCTCACCTCGCCACGCTTGAGGCGTTCCTTGGCTGCAGCGCGTACAGCCCGCGCCTTCGCAGCCTTCTCGAGGGCATCGGAACGCTCCTGCGGTGTCAGCTCTTTAAGGCCCACTGCCAAACCCCTGTCAGATCGCGATTGTGATCCAGATCACGCGGACTGATCCTGAACCTACCGGCAGGGGCCCGGTTGCGCAATGAGGGTGCGCAACTTACTCCGAGCGAAGCCCGTCCAGTGTCTCCTCCGTTGCGGCACGCAGCCCTGCCAGGGACGGCCCGGCGGCCAGGATCCCCCGGCTGGAAGTCGCCAGGACAGTGGGGTACGCAGCGCCGAAAGTCGCTCGAAGGTCGGCTGGAGTGGCACCCTGGGCACCTAGGCCAGGAGCAAGGATGGGACCGCGGACAGCCTCAAGATCGATATCCAAGTCAAACAGGGCAGAACCGATGGTTGCCCCCACCACCAGGCCAACAGACCCGAGGGAACCACCGTAGCGCTGGTTTTCGACGGCGGCGGCGGCGGTAATTCTCCGGGCCACGGAATCGGCCCCGCCCACGTGCTGGACGGACTTCCCCTCAGGGTTCGATGTCAGCGCAAGCACAAACACTCCCCTGCCGTACTGCGCAGCGAGGTCCAGTGCCGGGCGCAGCGACTCAAAGCCAAGGTACGGGCTCAGCGTCACCGAGTCCGCAGCCAAGGACGAACCGTCCCGCAGCCAGGCATCCGCGTAAGCCGCCATGGTGGAGCCGATGTCGCCACGTTTCGCGTCAGCGATGCTGAGGACGCACGCCTCCGCGGAGGCAGCGAGGGTACGTTCCAGCACAGCCATGCCGGCGGAGCCGTGACGCTCATAGAGCGCCACCTGGGGCTTGACTGCGGCAGCGAGGGAAGCGACGGCCTCCACCACTGTCAGCGAGAAGCGTTCCAGGCCGGCGACGTCGTCGTTCAATCCCCATTCAGCCAAGAGCTGTGGGTGGGGGTCGATACCGACGCACAGCGGACCGCGCGCGGCCATGGCCGCAGCCAGCCGGGAGCCAAAGGACTCCCGGGCCGGCTGCTGCCCTTGCTGTGATGCGGCAGACTCAGGCATTGGCTGCTTCCACTGCTGCTGCCAGGTTGGCCGCGTGCTCCTGCAGGCTGGTCACCGACCACTCATAGGTGCGCAGCGCCTCAATGGCCTGCACTGCGGCGTTGAACTCGGCAACCGTAGTGATGCAGGGAATGCCGATGGACGTTGCCGCTGCACGGAGTTCGTATCCGTCGCTGCGGGCTTCTCCGCCCGACGGCGTGTTGAAGACCATGTCGATCTCGCCGGCGATGACGAGATCAGCGATGGTGCCCTCACCCTCGGCGCTGCTGCCCTCGGCCACCTTGCGAACCGGAGTCGCCTGGATGCCGTTGCGGCGCAGGACATCTGCTGTGCCACCGGTGGAGACAATCTCGAAGCCAAGGTCCGAGAGGCGCTTGACGCCCATGATCACCGAACGCTTGTCACGGTTGGCTACCGAAACGAAGATCTTGCCTTCGGTGGGCAAAGCGTTGTTGGCGGCAGCCTGGCTCTTGGCGAACGCCGTGTCAAAGTGCTTGTCAATGCCCATAACTTCACCGGTGGAGCGCATTTCCGGGCCGAGCAGGGAGTCCACAACCTTGCCTTCGGGAGTGCGGAAGCGGCTGAACGGAAGGACTGCTTCCTTGACAGCAACCGGGGCGTCCAACGGGAGGGTGGAACCGTCACCGCTTTCCGGCAGCATCTTGTAGGCACCGCGGAGCTGGTTAATGGTCACCCCTGTACCGATAAGGGCTGCCGCCTTGGCCATCTGCACACCAGTTGCCTTGGAGACGAACGGAACCGTACGCGAAGCACGCGGGTTGGCCTCAAGGACGTACAGGACGTCGGAGGCCAGGGCGAACTGAATGTTGATGAGGCCGCGGACGCCCACGCCTTCGGCAATGGCGCGGGTTGCCGTGCGCACACGCTCGATCACGTTGTTGCCCAAGGTGATCGGCGGAAGCACGCAAGCAGAGTCACCGGAGTGGATACCGGCTTCTTCGATGTGCTCCATGATGCCGCCGAGGTACATATCGGTGCCATCAAAGAGAGCATCGACGTCGATTTCGACGGCGTCTTCAAGGAATCGGTCAATCAGCACCGGGTGGTCCGTGGTGATTTCCGTGGCATTGGCGATGTAACGGGAGAGGTTGGCTTCGTCATAGACGATCTCCATGCCGCGGCCGCCCAGGACGTAGGACGGACGAACCAGGACCGGGTAGCCGATTTCGTCGGCGATCTTCTTGGCGTCCTCGAAGGAAACGGCGGTGCCGTTCTTCGGGGAGGTCAGTCCGGCCTCATCCAGCACGCGGGCGAAGGCGCCGCGGTGCTCTGCCAAATCGATGGCTTCGGGCGATGTGCCCAAAATCGGCACCCCGGCGTCGGCAAGCTGCTGTGCCAGCTTCAGCGGGGTCTGGCCGCCGAGCTGCACGAAGACGCCCATGACGCCGCCGGTGCGCTCTTCCGCGGCGATGACCTCGAGGACGTCCTCAAGCGTCAGCGGTTCGAAATAGAGGCGCGTGGAGACGTCGTAGTCCGTGGAGACCGTCTCCGGGTTGCAGTTGACCATGACCGTCTCATAGCCGGCCTTGCGCAGGGCCATCGAGGCGTGGACGCAGGAGTAGTCGAACTCGATGCCCTGGCCAATACGGTTGGGCCCGGAGCCAAGGATGATGACGGAGGGCTTGGCGTGCAGGCCTACTTCATCTTCCTCGTCATAGGACGAGTAATGGTACGGGGTGTAGGCGGCGAACTCAGCGGCACAGGTATCCACCGTCTTGTAGACCGGGCGAATGCCCAGGGCCTGGCGGACGCCGCGAACCACAGCTTCGTTGTTGTGCGTCAGGGCACCGATCTGCTCATCGGAGAAGCCATGGCGCTTCGCGTTGCGCAGCATTTCCTCAGTGAGCACGCCGGCCTTGCGGATCTCCTGCGCGGTCTCGTTCAAGAGCTGCAGCTGATCCAGGAACCAAGGATCGATCTTTGTGGCGTCGAAGACCTCTTCCACCGTGGCACCGCCCAAGAGCGCGCGCTGCACCTGGTGCAGGCGGTCCGTGGTGGGACGCTTGGCCTTCTCAATGAGCTCGGCAACCTCGTATTCCGGCACGGAGCTGAAGTCCAGCTGTGAGCCCTTCTGCTCCAGGGAACGGAGGGCCTTCTGCAGGGCCTCGGTGAAGTTGCGGCCCATGGCCATGGCTTCACCCACCGACTTCATGGTGGTGGTGAGGGTGTTGTCCGCTGCCGGGAACTTCTCAAAGGCAAAGCGCGGAACCTTGACCACAACGTAGTCCAGCGTGGGCTCGAACGAGGCCGGCGTCTTCTGCGTGATGTCGTTCGGGATTTCATCCAGGGTGTACCCAAGGGACAGCTTGGTGGCGATCTTGGCGATGGCAAAGCCGGTTGCCTTGGAGGCCAGGGCGGAGGACCGGGATACGCGCGGGTTCATCTCGATGACCACTACACGGCCCGTGGCGGGGTCAATGGCGAACTGGATGTTACACCCTCCGGTGTCCACACCCACTTCGCGGATAACAGCGATGGAGACATCGCGCAGCTTCTGGTACTCGCGGTCCGTGAGGGTCAGCGCCGGGGCAACCGTGATGGAGTCGCCGGTGTGGACACCTACGGGGTCGAAGTTCTCGATGGAGCACACAACAACGACGTTGTCGTTCTTGTCGCGCATCATCTCCAGCTCGTATTCCTTCCAGCCGAGGATGCTCTCTTCGAGCAGGACCTCGGTGGTGGGGCTGTACTGGAGGCCTTGGCCAACGATGCGGCGGAGGTCGTCCTCGTTGTACGCCAGGCCTGAACCCAGTCCGCCCATGGTGAAGGAAGGACGGACCACCATCGGGTAACCAAGGTCTTCCGCAGCAGCGAAGGCCTCCTCCATGGTGTGGATGATGTGGCTGCGGGCAGATTCAGCGCCGCAACGCTCCACGACGCCCTTGAACTTCTCGCGGTCTTCACCGAGCTCAATCGCTGCGATGTTCGCGCCGATGAGTTCCACGTTGTACTTCTCCAGCACACCGTTCTTGTCCAGCGCGATGGCGGTGTTCAAGGCCGTCTGGCCACCCAAGGTGGGCAGGATGGCGTCCGGACGCTCCTTGGCGATGATCTTCTCCACCACCTCCGGGGTGATGGGCTCAACGTAGGTGGCATCGGCGAACTCGGGGTCCGTCATGATGGTGGCCGGGTTGGAGTTCACCAGGATGACCCGCAGGCCCTCCTCCTTGAGGACGCGAAGCGCCTGGGTACCGGAGTAGTCGAACTCGGCCGCCTGGCCGATGACGATGGGGCCGGAACCGATGACAAGGACGCTCTTGAGATCTGTACGCTTGGGCATTACTTCTTGTCCTCAGTCTTGGAGTCGGTGTTCTTTGCGGCGACGGCGCCTGTGGCCTGGGCCTTGGTGTCGGCCATGAGGTCGATGAAGCGGTCGAAGAGGTACGCGGCATCGTGCGGGCCGGCCGCGGCTTCAGGGTGGTACTGGACCGAGAACGCGGGGATGTCGAGGCAGGCGAGTCCTTCAACGACGTCGTCGTTCAAAGAAACGTGGCTGACTTCCACCCGCCCGTAGCGCTCTTCCGGCGCCACGGTGGAACCGTTCAGCGGCGCATCAACGGCGAAGCCGTGGTTCTGCGAGGTGATTTCCACCTTGCCGGTCCGGCGGTCCATCACGGGCTGGTTGATGCCGCGGTGGCCGTAACGGAGCTTGTAGGTCCCGAAGCCCAGGGCGCGGCCCAGGATCTGGTTACCGAAGCAGATGCCAAAGTACGGAAGTTTCTCGTCCAGCACTGAGCGCAGGAGGGAGACCTGGTGGTCTGCAGTGGCGGGGTCGCCGGGCCCGTTGGACATGAAGAAACCGTCGGGCTTGACCGCGTTGACGTCTTCCAGGGTGGACGTGGCGGGCAGAACGTGGACGCGGACGCCTCGCTCTGCAAAGCGCACCGGTGTCATTGCCTTGATGCCAAGATCAACGGCCGCGATGGAGAAGCGCGGCTCGCCGTCCCAGCCGTGGTCCTTGGGTTCCACCACGTAGGCCTCATCAATGGAGACTTCCTCAGCCAGCGCTGCGCCTTCCATGGGAGCACTGGCCAGGACGGTTTCCAACAGTTCCTTGTCCGTGGCCTGAGCGGCCTCGCCGGAGAAAATGCCTGCGCGCATGGTCTTGTGCTCGCGGAGGTGGCGGGTGATGGCACGCGTGTCCACACCCTGGATGCCGACGATTCCCTGATCAACGAGTTCGTCATCGAGGCTGCGTTCGGAGCGCCAGTTGGACGGGCGGCGTGCGGCATCGCGCACAATGTACCCCGCAACCCAGATGCGGCGGGACTCAGCATCTTCGCTGTTCACGCCGGTGTTCCCGATATGCGGCGCAGTCTGAACCACCAATTGGCGTGCGTAGGAGGGGTCGGTGATGGTCTCCTGGTAGCCGGTCATGCCGGTGGCGAAGACTGCCTCACCTAGAGCGGTTCCCTGGGCTCCGTAGCTGCGGCCGCGGAACATGCGGCCGTCTTCGAGCACGAGTACTGCTGCTGAGGGGGTGGGGGTGGTGGCTGCTTTACTATCCGTCACTTTATTACTTTCCACTATCGGCATCTGCCTGAGGGGCTGCGGAGATCAATTCTTGAAGGGCATCGAGGAGGAGCTGCTTGTCGCTTGCGTGCCTGGATCGGAAGCCGGTGTCGAGTTCACGGGAGCCAAGCTTCCAGTTGATGACCAGGAGTCCGTCCTTTTCAACGAACTTTCCAGCCATTCCGTTGGTTTCGCGGCTATCCACCAGTGCGGAGCGCGGGATGAACACCGGGGCGGCACCCGAACGGTCGAACAACACGCCTTCAGCATGGATGCTCAGCTCCGCGTTGGTCCGGATACCCAGGCCCTGGACTGCGATCCGGTCCAGCCAGTCGCCGGCCGTGGTGGTGGCCACGTACTGGCCATCTGCCACCACGGTGGCCGGGGTCAGCTGCTCCGGAACCTCAGGGAGACGTTCGACGTCGGCTTGTCGCCTCAGCCGGTTCCGCCATCCCAGCCAGATCATCGCCAGGACGACGACGATCAACGGCACCGTGATGAGCACGGTCAGTGTTTGGTTGTCCATTAGTTGCCGCTGACTGCCGGGTACCTGTAAGGCCTGTTGAGCTGACCATTGAGGACCGTGGGGTGGCCTTTGAAGAAGGTCGCCACCACGGATCCGGGCAGCTCCTTGCCCTTGAACGGTGAATTGCGGCCCATGGTTGCCATTTTATGCGGGTCAACGGTCCAACGCGCAGCCGGGTCCACCAGGATGACGTTCGCAGGTTCGCCAACCTCCAGGGGGCGGCCCTGATCCGCGACGCGTCCTATCACTGCAGGCGTGAACGAGGTAACCCTGGCGAAATCCGCCCAGGTCATGAGGCCGGTTTCGATCATGGTCTCCTGCACCACGGACAAGGCGGTCTCAAGACCGGTCATGCCCATTGCTGCTTGCGCCCACTCACATTCCTTATGCTCGCTGGGGTGCGGTGCGTGGTCGGTTCCCACGACGTCGATGGTGCCATCGGCCAGGCCCTCACGGAGCGCCTGGACGTCGGAATCGGTGCGCAGCGGCGGGTTGACCTTGTAGACGGGGTCGTAGCTGCGGACCAGTTCGTCGGTCAGCAGCAGGTGGTGCGGTGTGACCTCGGCGGTAACGTTGATGCCCCGTGCCTTGGCCCAGCGGACAATTTCCACGGATCCTGCAGTGGAAACGTGGCATACGTGGAGGCGGGAACCCACATGCTGGGCCAGCAGGACATCCCGGGCAATGATGCTTTCCTCGGCGACGGCGGGCCAGCCGGTAAGTCCCAGCACGGCGGACACTGCGCCTTCGTTCATCTGTGCACCGGCGGTCAGGCGGGGCTCCTGCGCGTGCTGGGCCACCACGCCGTCGAACGCTTTGACGTACTCCAGGGCGCGGCGCATGATGACGGGATCGTGAACGCAGATGCCGTCATCGGAGAACATCCGGACCTGGGCGCGGGAATCCGCCATGGCGCCGAGCTCTGCCAGTTGTTCCCCGGCCAAACCTACGGTGACTGCACCAACAGGGCGTACATCCACCCAGCCGGACGCCCGTCCCAGGCTGTGAACCTGCTCCACAACGCCCGCAGTGTCCGCCACCGGGTTGCTGTTGGCCATCGCGTGGACGGCGGTGAAGCCACCCAGCGCCGCGGCGCGGGTGCCGGTCTCCACCGTTTCGGCGTCTTCACGGCCGGGTTCGCGCAAGTGGGTATGAACGTCCACCATGCCCGGCAGTGCAACGAGGCCCTGGGCGTCGATGACGGTTGCGTCCTCCGCGGAAAGGTCCTTGCCGCGAGCTTCAATGACGCCGTCGCGGATCAAGAGGTCTTCAGCTTCGCCGCCGAGGATGGCGGCCCCACGAATCAGGTAGGTGTTCTCGGCCATCAGTTGGTCTCCTTGCTGGACTGGCTTAAGTTCGGGGCGGCTTCACGGGAATCCCCGGAGAGCAGCAGGTAAAGGGCGGCCATACGGACCGAGACACCGTTTCGCACCTGGGCGAGAACGGTTGAACGCGGCGAATCGGCGGCTGCCGAGGAGATCTCCAGGCCACGGTTCATGGGGCCGGGGTGCATGATGATGGTGTCCTTCATGCCGAGATCGTCCAGCGCGCGGAGCCTTGCGTCGTCGAACCCCCAGCGGCGGGAGTACTCGCGGGTTGACGGGAAGAACGAGGCGTTCATCCGCTCACCCTGGACGCGCAGCATCATCATGGCGTCGATGCCGGCTTCCAGTGTCTCGTCCAGGTTGTAGCTGACCTTGCAAGGCCAGTGCTCGACGCCGATGGGCAGCAGCGTGGGTGGCGCCACAAGCGTGACCTCGGCACCAAGGGTCTTGAGCAACCACACATTTGAACGGGCAACACGCGAGTGCAGGACATCGCCGGCAATCGCTACCCGCATGCCTTTGAGGTCTGCCCCCGTGGACTCAATGCCGTTGACCTGTGACCAATGCCGACGCATGGTGAAGGCGTCCAGCAGTGCCTGCGTAGGGTGCTCATGGGTGCCGTCGCCAGCATTGATGACGGCTGCGTCGATCCAGTCGGTGGCAGCAAGCCGGTGCGGCGCGCCGGAGGCCCAGTGCCGGATAACGACGGCATCCGCACCCATGGCTGCAAGTGTTTGCGCCGTGTCCTTGAGGGACTCCCCCTTGGAGACCGAAGATCCCTTGGCAGCGAAGTTGATGACATCGGCTGACAGTCGCTTGGCTGCCGCCTCAAAGGAGATGCGGGTACGGGTGGAGTCCTCGAAGAAGAGGTTCACCACCGTCCGGCCGCGCAGTGCCGGGAGCTTCTTTACTTCACGCTCGCCGACGGCGGACATTTCCTCCGCGGTGTCCAGAACACGGATGGCGTCGAAAAGACTGAGGTTTTCGGTGGACAGAAGGTGCTTCACTTGCCGGCCTCGATAACAACCTCATTGACGGGCACGCCGTCTACGGAATCGATCTCCTCGAGATGGACCCGGACCTTCTCCGATGAGGAAGTGGGCAGGTTCTTGCCCACGTGATCCGCGCGGATGGGAAGCTCACGGTGTCCCCTGTCCACCAGCACCGCAAGACGGACGATGCGTGGGCGGCCAAGATCAACCAAGGCATCCAGGGCCGCGCGGATGGTCCGGCCGGAGTACAGGACGTCGTCAATCAGGACAACAACTTTGTTATCTATGCCTGACAGCGGGAGCCGGGTGTGGCGTGGGGGCCGGGTGGGCTGATGGGAAAGATCGTCACGGAACATGGTGACATCCAACTGACCAACCATGGTGTCTGCGTTAACCGTGGGGTCGGCGGCAGCGATCTTGTTGGCAAGCCGCACAGCCAAGGGATAGCCGCGGCTGGGAATGCCCAACAGGACCAGGTCCTGGGAGCCTTTGTTGGCTTCGAGGATCTCGTGGGCGATACGAGTGAGCGCACGATCAATGTCCGCCTGATTGAGAACAACCCGCGACGGCACGTGCGCTGAAGTGACTTCAGTCATCGCTCGTCTCCCCTTTCCCCGCCTCACGGGACGGAATTAAAAAAGGAATATTTGCTTTTCAAAGCTACCACAGCGCCCCTTTTCCACCTCACCCGAGGCGGCTGTGACCAGTGAGTTTAAGCTCACAGTCCGTGCTGTGGAATAGGCTCTTGGCCATGACCATGAACCACCACGGCCAACCCGGCGGACAGCCCTATCCCCGGCCATATCTGGAACCTGGCGCGAACCCCACCTGGATCGGCCGCGTCCAGCCCGGGAATTATCAACCGGCCCCTGGTAATCCGACGTCGCTCCCCCGTCAAACATGGGCCATCCCACCAGCGCCGCAAGCACGCCCGTCCTGGGGGACGCTTCCCTTGCTCATCGGTGCAGTTGTACTGGTTCTCGGCAGCCTGTTCCTGGTGGTTCCGTTTCTGTTGGGCAACACCGGCGTCACCGGATTTGTGATCGGCTTCATTGCCTCACTCATACCTCTGTCCGTGGTGCTCTTGACGGTACGCCTGATCGATCGCTGGGAGCCCGAACCAAAGAGGCTCCTCTGGTTCGCTTTCACCTGGGGTGCCGCCGTTTCCATTGCCGGGACGCTGCTCATCCAGCCACTCTTCGCCCTCGCCGCCCCCACCTCCAGCGAAGAAGCATTCAGCTACTTCATGGCCACGGTCCAAGCCCCCATCGTGGAGGAATTCACCAAATCGCTCGGCTTGCTGGTCCTGATCCTCGCAGCACGCAAGTACTTTGATGGACCTGTTGACGGCGTCGTTTTCGCCTTTACCATCGCCGCGGGTTTCGCTTTCACGGAGAACATCCTCTACTTTGGCCGCGAAATAGCCTCGTCCACCGATCCAAGTACTGACCTCATCCGGATTTTCATCCTCCGGGGCGTCATGTCGCCTTTCGCGCACGCAGTATTCACGGGAACCACCGGACTGATCATGGGCTTCGCCGCACGAAAATGGCACTCGGGCTATGCGGTCCTGGCCTTCTTCATCGGCTTGCTGCCCGCGATGTTCCTGCACAACCGATGGAACAGCATGGGCCAGAACTTCCTGGTGGAGTACTTCGTGGTTCAGGTACCGATCTTCCTGGTGGCAGCGGTGGGAATCATCCTCCTCCGGGTCGCTGAAGGCAAACTCACCCGCCAGCGGCTGCTCGAATATGCCCGGGCAGGCTGGTTCACTCCAGCAGAAGTGGAAATGCTGGCTACTTCCCGGGGCCGGAGGCAGGCCATTCGCTGGGCAAACTCGCGCGGGCGCGGCAGCACCATGAAGTCCTTCATCAAGGAGGCCACAGCATTGGCGTTTACCCGGCAACGGATACTCAGCGGCCGCGACATCCACGTCCATCAGCAGGACGAGCTTGAGCTCCTCAGGAAGATCCCAACGCTTAGGGCAGCGGTCCTCCAGTAAACACAAAAGAACCCGCATCCAGTGGATGCGGGTTCTTCAGCGGCCAACAACTCCTTATGCCAGGAGCGAGGGCTTGAGCTTCTGGAGCCGGCCAAGCAGCCCATTGATGAAGGCAGGCGACTCGTCCGTGGACATGGTCTTGGCCAGAGCCACAGCTTCGCTAACAGCTACGCCGTCCGGAACTTCATCATTGTAGAGAAGCTCCCACGCGCCGATGCGGAGGATGATGCGGTCAACCGACGGCATCCGCTCCAACGTCCAGCCCTGGGCGTAAGTCTGCAGGAATTCATCGATGGTTGCCTGCATGGAAACAACGCCTTCCACGATTTCCACCGTGTAGGGGTTGATGACAAGATCGGTCTTCTCCCGGCGCGCTGTCATCGCGTCGAAAGCCGAAACGGAACGCTGCTCCGCCTCGAAAAGTACTTCAAGTGCCCTGCTACGGGCTTTACCGCGTGCGCTCACTAGTCGTTGACCCGACCCAAGTAGCTGCCATCCCTGGTGTCAACCTTGACCTTGGTGCCCTGCTCAACGAACAGCGGAACCTGGATTTCGTAGCCTGTCTCCACTGTGGCCGGCTTGGTACCTGCCGAGGAGCGGTCGCCCTGAAGGCCCGGCTCCGTGTAGGTGATTTCGAGGACAACGCTCGGGGGCAATTCGATGTACAGCGGGGTGCCCTCGTGGATGGCAATGTTCACCATCTGGTTCTCGAGCATGAAGTTGGTGGCGTCGCCGACGGTGGCACCGGAGACGGTGATTTGGTCGTAGTCCTGGGTATCCATGAAGACGAAGTCTTCGCCGTCCTGGTACAGGTACTGGTAATCGCGGCGGTCAACCGTAGCGGTTTCGATCTTAAGACCGGCGTTGAAGGTCTTGTCCACCACCTTGCCGGACATGACGTTGCGCATCTTGGTACGGACGAAGGCGCCGCCCTTGCCAGGCTTGACGTGCTGGAACTCGATGATGTTCCAGAGCTGGCCCTCGAGCTTCAGTACGGTCCCGTTCTTGATGTCGTTTGTGGTTGCCACTCGTATCCTCTGGTTATCGCACTGGTTCTAGCTGCCAGCTATCTATGCCAAGCAGGCGTACCAATCGGCCCGCCAGCGCGTATTTATCAAAAATCCAAGAACCATTCTACCGGCAAATGCGGGTGTGCCTTGCGGGCGGGGTTTTGGAACGGCCCTACGAGGCCAGTTCCAGTACATTCCGGGCCCGCTGCAAGGCGACTGCAGAGGAGTAGATGAGCGCAGCATCGGCGGCCATCGCAACGCGCAAGTCCAAGGCCCTGGCGAACTCCTCGGATGCTGCCAGGGCGTTGCCGCTGACGAAGTAGGCCCGGCCCAGGTACTGGTGAACAATGGCTTCTTTGGGGCTGCCCTGGACGTCCTGCAGCAGGTGCCTGAACAACTGGATGGCACGGTCCAAACGGTTGGTAGCCCGATGGACTTCTGCCTCAAAAATCCTCAACCGGAACGACTCCGGATCTTTATAGCGCGCTTCAGCCAAAAGCTCCGCAGCCTCATTGGGCTGGTTATCCAGCAAGAGGGCCATGATGCGATCCGCAGGGTCCTCAGAAGCCGCAAGGGCGGACTCCATGATTTCCTCATTGACAATCACCGGAAGCAGAGTGTCCGGGTTCATCCGGACGCCGGGGAACCCGGCAGTTGGCCAGTCGCTGACGCCTTCACGAAGTGTGACGGTCATGATGCGATCTCCTGGTAAGCGGCAAACAGGAGCGAGGTGTCAGGGACTTCCAGGATGCCGGGCTTCGCCACGCCATCCAGGACCACAAACCGGAGTAGGTCACCGCGGGACTTCTTGTCCCGGCGCATCCCGTCCAAGAGGCCCTGCCAGCGGTCCTTACGGTACGTAGTGGGCAACCCGAGGCTTTCCAGAATGGTGCGGTGCCGGTCAGCGTCAGCATCGGACAGACGGCCCACGCTGCGCGACAGCTCGGCAGCAAACATCATTCCCACCGAAACAGCGGCGCCGTGACGCCATGAGTAGCGTTCCACCAGCTCAATGGCATGGCCCAAGGTGTGCCCGTAGTTCAGGATTTCGCGAAGGCCCGATTCTTTGAGGTCCTGGGAGACAACATCGGCCTTCACGGAAATGGCACGTTCAATAAGCTCGCGGATAACGTCCGATCCCGCGTCCATCACGGCGTCGGTGTTCTTTTCCACGAGGTCCAGGATCACAGGATCGGCGATGAAGCCGCACTTGATGACCTCGGCCATTCCGGAAATGAGCTCGTTCTTCGGGAGAGTCTGGAGCGTGTCAAGGTCCACCAGGACTGCGGCCGGCGGGTGAAAGGACCCCACCAGGTTCTTGCCTTCGGCCGTATTGATACCGGTCTTGCCACCGACCGACGCGTCCACCATGCCCAGCAAACTGGTGGGCATGTGAATTACTTTGACTCCGCGAAGCCAGGTTGCTGCCACAAAGCCGGCGAGGTCAGTTACTGCGCCGCCGCCTACTGCCACAATGGCATCAGATCGCGTGAAGTCATTCTGGCCCAGCACTTGCCAGCAGAATGCTGCCACTTGGATGTGCTTGCCTTCTTCTGCATCAGGGATTTCAGCCGTGAGCGCAGTGAAGCCTGCGGCTTCGAGTTCGTCCCGAACAGTATCGCCGGTCAGCCGGAGGGCCCGTGGGTGAATGACCAGAACACGCCGGACACGTTCGCCAAGCTTGGCGGGCAGGGTGTCCAGGAGTCCACGACCCACCACGACATCGTAGTTTTCGTTGACGGATTGGCCGGTCACCTTGATGACAGTTGCTTCGTTGCTCACTTTTCAACTTCCTCTTTCAAGGCTGCATGCTGGAGCAGCCGCTCCTCCAAATGGAGGCCGATTTCCGTCACGGATCCGGAACGGACGTCCATGACAATGTCCGCAAGACGCTCATAGACGGGGCGCCGGGTAGCGAACAACGCTTCCCATCGGGTCATTGCGTCACCCTGCAGCAAGGGCCTCCCGGTGTTCCGCGCAATTCTGTCTGCGACGGTTTCCGCGTCACACTCCAAATAGACCACGGTGCATTCCCCCAACAATTGCTGGGTTCCGGAGTCAAGCACCGCTCCCCCGCCGAGGGAAATAATGGCCGGTTCGATCTTGGCGGACTCGATGGCCTTGGCCACAGCCCGCGCTTCAATCTCCCGAAACGCGTGTTCCCCCCTGCCGGCAAAGATATCGGCGATGCTGCCGTGAGCAGCCACAACCACCGCGTCTGTGTCCACAAAAGGAAGACGGAGCTGATGGGCCAACTGCTGGCCTATCGCCGACTTTCCGACCGCCATGGGGCCAACGAGAACAACAGGCCGGCCATCCGGGATAGCGCGGACCACTAGCGGCCGACCGAGTCCAAGGTTGCCGGGATGCTTTCAAGGTAGCCCTGCAGGTTGCGCTGGGTCTCGGCCACAGAGTCACCACCGAACTTCTCAGCAACAGCCTCAGCCAGAACCAACGCCACCATGGCTTCGGCTACCACGCCCGCTGCAGGCACAGCACAAACATCTGAACGCTGGTGGTGCGCCTTGGCGGGCTCGCCCGTGCTGACGTCAATAGTCCGCAGTGCGCGCGGGACGGTGGCAATGGGCTTCATTGCAGCCCGGACACGCAGCACTTCACCAATGCTCATGCCGCCTTCAATGCCGCCGGCCCGGTTGGTCTGGCGAACAATCTTGCCGTTGTCATCCTTGAGAATCTCGTCATGGGCCGCAGATCCACGACGAGCCGCCGTGAGGAAGCCATCGCCCACTTCTACGCCCTTGATGGCCTGAATACCCATGAGCGCGGCCGCCAGGCGGGAGTCCAGACGACGATCCCAGTGGACGTAGCTGCCCAATCCCGGCGGAAGCCCGTAGGCCAGTACCTCCACCACACCACCCAGGGTTTCGCCTTCCTTGTGGGCGGCATCCACCTCGGCCACCATGGCGTTCGAGGTCTCACGGTCGAAGCAGCGCAAAGGATCGGCGTCCAGCGCGATGACGTCCCTGGGCGACGGCAGGGGCCTGCCCTCGGGGACAGTCACACTGGCAATGGAAACGGTGTGACTTACCAACTCAATGCCCAGTTGCTTCAGGAACTGGGCGGCGACGGTACCAAGGGCCACGCGGGTGGCGGTTTCACGTGCGCTGGCACGTTCGAGGACTGGACGGGCTTCGTCGAATCCGTACTTCTGCATGCCCGTGAAATCGGCGTGCCCCGGGCGCGGACGGGTCAAAGGTGCGTTGCGGGCCTGATCGGCAAGGACTTCGGGGTCCACGGGGTCAGCAGACATAATCTGCTCCCACTTGGGCCACTCCGTATTTCCAACCTGGATGGCCACAGGGCCGCCTTGGGTCAGTCCATGGCGGACGCCACCCATGATGGTGACCTCGTCCTGCTCAAACTTCATGCGGGCACCACGGCCATAGCCCAGGCGCCTGCGCGCCAGCGCGTCACGAATCTGCCCACTGGTGAGTTCAACACCGGCGGGCACGCCTTCAACAATTCCGATCAGGGCCGGACCATGGGATTCACCGGCAGTCAACCAACGCAACATATAACCAATCCTGCCATGTAGGGCGTCTAGAACACTCGCCGGGGAAGCCCGACTGAGTCGCACATCACATCTATGACGGCGGCGTTGACATCACAGCCGCTAAAGCGCCTGATCTGCTCGGCCGCCTGATACATCAGCATCTCCAGGCCCGGGACTACCGCTCCCCCGTGGCCGTGCCACACTTCCGCCAGCCGGCTGGGCCAAGGATCGTAGGCCACGTCCAACAGGACGCCGGCGCCGGTACCTGGCAGCCCTGCAAGCTCTTCCGCCAAGGAATCGGCGGCACGGGGTGGAAAAGTGGAGATCACCAGATCCGTCCCTGCCACAGCGGTGGCCGCTTCCGTCAGCGGCCGGACGGTGAGGGAAATTCCGACGGCGTCGGCGGCGGCTTGCGCATCACCCGCACGTCCGGCGTCACGAACGAAAACGTCGACGTGGCGGGCGCCGAGTTCCTGCGCAGCAGCCACGGCCGCGGCAGACGTGCCACCGCCACCCAGGATGGCGGCGTGGGGTGCAGCAACCACACCTGCGTAGCGGACTGCTTCGACGATGCCAGCCACATCAGTGTTGTACCCCACCCGACGTACCCGCCCGGCGTCGTGCTCGAAAACCACCGTGTTGATGACGCCTAGGTGAGCGCCGGCGCCGCGGACTTCATCCACTTCCCTGACCATGGCCGACTTCAACGGCATGGTCACCGAAAGGCCGCACCAGGCGTCGTCACCACGGATCGAGTCCATGAAGGAAGGAAGCCGGTCCACCGTGACGTCGATCGCCGAGTATTCGATGTCCACACCCAGCGTGGCGTAAGCAGCAGAGTGCAGTGCCGGAGACTTCGAATGTGAAATCGGGTGCCCCAGGACTGCGGCACGACGACTCACACACACCGTCCTGCGTTAGCCAGGCACCACGCGTTGTATTGCTCAACATAGGTGTTGTGCTCGGCCAACGTCTTGGAGAACTTGGTCTCCTTGGTGTCCAGGTTGATGGTCACCCAGTAGAGGTAGTCGTTCTGTGTCGGTTTGGCTGCAGCATCAATCGCCGTCTTGCCCGGCGAGCCAATGGGCCCAACCGGCAACCCCACGTTGGCGTAGGTGTTGTAAGCGTTGGACTTATCGGCCTTTTCTTCCTCGGTGAGGTGGAACGACTTCTTGCCCAGGCCGTAGGTCACCGTGGCGTCGGACTGGATGAGTCCACTGGTCTCGATGTTGTTCGGCTTAAGCCTGTTGTAAATTGCTCCAGCCACATTTCCGTAGTCCGCCTGCCCGCCTTCAGCCTGAACAATGCTGGCGATGGTCACGGTGTCGTACTGCTTCGCGGGGTCGGTGACTCCTTGGGCCTTGAGTTCATCGAGGGTGGTGGTCACCAGCTTCTGGATGATGTCCTTGGCGGGGGTGCCGAGTTCGAACCGATACTCGCCGGGGGCGAGGAAGCCTTCCAGGTTCTTGGCCTTGGCCGGAACACCGAACTGCCCGGGTGCCTGGTTCAGGGCGTTGAGCTCTTGCAGCGGAATGCCCGAACCCTTGGAGATGGCCTCCAGCGATTCGTTGATACGGAGGCCGGCACTCAAGGCAAAGTACATGACTTTGGATGCGTCCTTGTTCACAAGGACCGCCACGGCATCCGAATTCTTCATCTCCGTGCGGAAGGTGAAGGCGCCCGGTGAGAGTTCGCCGCCTTCGTTGAGGAACTCCTTCACGAAAGCATCAGAATCTGCCACCACTCGATTTGCAACGAGGTCGTTGGCCACAGCCTTGGGACCGGACCCCTCGGCCACAGTGATGGTTACCGACCCCGTGCCCGGGCCGGGGTAGTCGGTGACCCTGTCCATGCCCAGCAAGGGTTTCAGGAACTGCGCACCGATGGCGATGGCGGCGACGAAGACACCCAGCGTGATCAGAAGGGCCAGCACACGACGACGGCGGCGCGCCTTCTTCGCGGCGGCCTTGGACGCCGGACTAGCAACAGGGGCTATGAGATCGTGGGGATGCTCATCATGAAGCAGAACGTCATTGTGGAGTTCTTCATGGATGCCCAGCTGGTAGTGCGCATCGTGTTCGGCGTACTCATGGCCGTCGGCGGGGCCTTCGGGATGTCCCGCGGAAACAAATTCGTGTTCCATCTCACCCTGATGGACCTCATCGGGGTGGATGTGACCGTCCGAAGGATCTCCGTGGCCAAGCTCTCCATGTTCAACGACAGGATGTTCAACGACAGGATGCTCAGCGGCAGGGTGCTCAACGAGGGCCTGCTCACTGGCGGTGTCCTCATGGAGGTGGCCGTCCTGCTCATGCAGGTCTGGCTCATGGGGGTCCTGAAGGTGACTTTCCGGCTCACGTTGCACTTCATCCGCGTGAAGCGAGGCCTCATCAGCAGGTACCTCGCGCTGCGTCGGAGACGCCGCGGGTGCAGGAGGCGCTACGGGCGTAGGGGGTGCCACCGGTGTGGGCGGCGCAACGGGTGTGGGCGGTGCAACGGGGGCAGGCTGAACCGCAGGGACCGGTCGGGGCAACTCGGGCTCACCCTCCACCGAGGGAGCCGCCTCCCCCGGGGTCGCTTCGGGAACGGGCACCACGTTGTGGTTCTGCGTGGCGAGGAATCGTTCACGCGCCCGCAGCTCTTTGCGGGTGAGCGGCATACCGCCGCCGGCGGTACCGCTGGAGGGGTCGTTGTTGACCGGGCTCACAATTGCAGTCCCCTCTTAGAAGAATCGGATTCACTGCCGGAGGCAGCCCGCAGCGTTGGGGCACTGCTGGGTTTTTCGGACTGCACCGGTGCCTGCACTCGGCGGCCAACGTCCGTTCCTCTGGCTTTTTGCATGTCGATTGCGTGCTGCAGTATTCCGGCAGCGGCAACCTGATCAACCACTTTACGGTGGTTCTTGCTGCTCATGCCAGCTTCGTGCAGGTTGCGGTGTGCCGTAACAGTTGAAAGTCGCTCATCGACGAGGTTCACGGGAACGTCCAAACCGGCGCGCAGAAGCTCGCTGGTCAGCAGGTCCGCGTAGTCCATGGCCATTTGTGCAGAGGCCCGCTCTTCGCCCTTCATGGTGCGGGGAAGACCGACGAAAATCTGCACCGCCGGTAATTCAACAGCGTGCTTGACCACTACACGCACATCAGAGTTTTTCTTGGTATCCCGCCCTACCGTCTTCAACGGTGTCGCCAGGATCCCGTCCGGATCGCAGATGGCCAGACCCACCCGAACGGTACCGACGTCTACCCCCAGCTTGATGCCGTGGGGGTAGACGCCACTGTCAGTACTGGAATCCACCGTCAGCGCTTGGCAATCGCATCCACCACCGCTGTGAGGGCCTCAGAGACCTTCCCAGCGTCGGTGCCGCCGCCTTGGGCGACGTCATCCTTGCCGCCACCGCCGCCACCGAGGATCCCCGCGGCCAAACGCACCAGCACTCCGGCCTTGACGCCTGCTTCGCGGGCAGCCTCGTTGGTGGCGATCAGTATGACGGGACGGTCATTGCTGACACCTGCAACAGCCACAGTGGAAGCTTCCGAGCCAAGGCGGTTACGGAGATCGAGGGCAAGGTTGCGCAGATCATCAGCGCCTCCCACCTGACCGGCGTCGTGGGCTACAACCCGAACACCCGCGGCGTCCTTGGCGGTTCCCACCAGGTTGGCGGCCGCTGCCGTGAGCTGCTCTTTACGGAGGCGATCAAGCTCCTTCTCTGTGGCCTTGAGCTTGTTCAAGGTGCTGGAGATACGGTCAGCAAGCTGTCCGGACGGAACTTTCAAAAGATCCGTGAGCTCTGAAACCAGGGCCCGCTCGGCTGCCAGATGACGGAAGGCATCCAAGCCTACAAAGGCCTCGACACGGCGGTTTCCCGAACCAACAGACTGTTCGCCCAACAGGGAGAGGCTGCCGATCAGGGACGTGTTGGCCACGTGGGTGCCACCGCACAACTCGCGGGACCACGCGCCGTCGATCTCCACCACACGCACTTCGCTGCCGTAGTTTTCGCCGAAGAGTGCCATGGCGCCCAGCGCCTTGGCCTCAGCGAGGCCCATCACCTTGGTGTCCACCCGGTAGTTGTTCCGGATGGCGATGTTGGAAACTTCTTCGATTTCGGAGCGGGTAGCGGTGCTGAGACCTTCACCCCAGGCGAAGTCAAAGCGCAGGTATCCGGCCTTGTTGTAGGAACCGCGCTGAGTGGCTTCCGGGCCGAGGATCTGGTGCAACGCAGCATGGACAATGTGCGTGCCGGTGTGGGCCTGCTCGGCGGCATGACGACGTTCACGGTCGACGGCGGCGCGCACCAAGGCATCGGAAGCGATCTCACCTTCGCGAACAATTGCCTTGTGAACGCTGAGTCCCTTGATGGGACGCTGAACGTCCACCACTTCAACGACGAAACCGTCGCCGGTGATGAGGCCCGTGTCAGCGGACTGACCGCCAGCTTCGGCATAGAACGGGGTTTCGTTGAGGACCAGCTCGATTTCCTCGCCAGTGGACGCATGCGCTACCGGCCGGCCACCGCTGACGATGCCGCGGACTTTAGCTTCACCCTCAAGTTCGTCGTAACCGGTGAAGACGGTTTCGCCTTTACCCAGAAGCTCCTGGTAGGCGCTGAGGTCGGCGTGCCCACCCTTCTTGCCCTTGGCATCGGCCTGGGCACGCTGACGCTGCTCCAGCATGAGAGCGCGGAAGCCTGCCTCATCCACCTTGAGGCCGGCTTCTTCTGCCATTTCCAGGGTCAGATCAATCGGGAAGCCGTAAGTGTCGTGCAGGGCAAAGGCGTCGGCTCCGGACAACGGAACGCCGGCAGCCTTCGACTCCGCCACAGCATCTTCCAGGCGGGCTGTACCGGAAGCAATGGTGCGCAGGAATGCTTTCTCTTCGGCGTAGGCAATCCGGCTGATACGGGCAAAGTCGGTCTCCACCACCGGGTAGACACCCTTCATGGCGTCGCGGGATGCGGGAAGCAGGTCCGGCAGGCATGCCTTTTCGACGCCGAGCAGGCGCATGGCGCGAACAGCGCGTCGGATGAGGCGGCGCAGCACATAGCCACGGCCCTCATTGGACGGCGCAACACCATCAGCAATGAGCATCAAGGCGGAACGAATGTGGTCGCCGACAACGCGCATACGGACATCGTCCGTGTGGTGCGGGTCTTCCGGGGACTCGGCCGAGGTGTACTCGCGGCCGGACAATTCAGCGGCTTTATCGATCACAGGACGGACCTGATCGGTCTCGTACATGTTTTCAACACCCTGGAGGATCATCGCCAGACGCTCCATGCCCAGGCCGGTGTCGATGTTCTTCTGCGGCAGTTCACCCACGATGTCGAAGTCCACCTTGGAGCGGACGTTCTCGATCTGGTACTGCATGAACACGAGGTTCCAGATTTCGATGTAGCGGGTTTCGTCGGCCAAGGGGCCGCCTTCGACGCCGTAAGCAGGGCCGCGGTCGTAGTAGATCTCAGAGCAGGGACCGGCGGGGCCGGGCTGTCCGGTGGACCAGTAGTTGTCGGCCTTGCCCATGCGCTGGATACGCTCGGCAGGAATGCCGGTGTTCTTGAGCCACAGTTCTTTGGCTTCGTCGTCCTCTTCGTAGACGGTCACCCAGAGGCGCTCGGCAGGAAGCCCGTAACCGCCGTCGTCAACGCTTGTGGTGAGCAGCTCGAAAGCAAACTTGATGGCGTCTTCCTTGAAGTAATCTCCGAAGGAAAAGTTGCCGCACATCTGGAAGAACGTGCCGTGGCGGGCTGTCTTGCCCACTTCTTCGATGTCTCCGGTGCGGATGCACTTCTGGACACTCGTTGCCCGGCTGTAGGGCGGCTCTTCGCGCGCGGTCAGGTACGGAATGAAGGGCACCATTCCGGCCACAGTGAAGAGTAGTGACGGGTCGCTGGAAACGAGCGACGCGGAGGGAACGGCGGTGTGACCCTTATTGACAAAAAAGTCCACCCAGCGCTTGGTGATCTCCTGCGACTTCATTAGCTGATTACTTACCCTTCTCAATTCACTGCACACGATGTGCGCGGAACCGGCTGGTGCCGTTCCGCAGCTTTCCATTCTGCCCTGTTGAGGGCCCGGGGGCGAACCGCTCCCGCTAGCGGCGGGTGGAGACGGCGTCGTCCATCCCCAACGCTGCCCGCAAATCTTCTTCGCGTTGGTGCATCCCTGAACGCACGGCGTCGGCAAAGTCGAACAGGCCATCGGCCATCCGACCAACAGCCCGATTCAGGCCCTCAGGCCCAAGGTTGGCTTGGGCTTCGGTGATCTTACGGAACGCAATGAAGCCGATAGCGACGCCTATGCCCATCCACACAATTCTTTTCATGAGGTTTTGGTCTCCCTGTAGTTCGCGGCCAGCTGGTTCAGTGGCTGGTGAGGTCAGCGGCTGCGGCGGCCGGAAGAAGGTGTGCGACGTCCAGCGAACGCAGAACGCACCCCATAACTGAAAGCTGCCACCTTGATCAACGGGGAGCCCACCGTCGCCGCAACAAGAGAGGACAAGGCGGAGATGTTGGCCGAGGCGTCGGAGACGTTGGAGGCGATGCCGTCAACCTTCTTCAGCTGTTCGTTGGTGGTGGTAACGGTTGCTGTCACTTCATCCATCAGGGGCGTGGCGCCGTCGCTGAGGGAACGGATGGAGGTCCGCACTTCGTCAAAAACGCCGCCCAGCTTCAAAATGGGCACGGCCAAAAGCAGGACGAGGAGCGCGAACACTCCTGCTGCGATGAGGCCGGCGATGTCGCCACCAGACATAGAACTCTTCTCCTTGGATCGTTTCGCTGCCTCGCACCAGCCGGTTCCCGGCTTTGGGCAAGGCCTCCCCAAGTACCTTACCTATAGTGGCCCGGTACCTTACATACAAAGAAGCCCGCGGCGTGTGCCACGGGCTTCTTTGTATACGCTGCTGGAATTTAGCGAGCGTAGAATTCGACGACGAGCTGCTCTTCGCAGATCACGGGGACCTCGGAGCGCTTCGGGCGACGAACCAAGCGGGCCTGAAGGGCGTCGATCTTGACGTCCAGGTATGCCGGCACGTTGTTGAGCACGTGTGCACCAGCGGCTGCCACCTGGAACGGGGGCATGACCTCGGAGCGGCTGTGAACGTGGATGAGCTGACCTTCGCCAACGCGGAAGGACGGGCGGTCCACGCGGATGCCGTCAACCATGATGTGGCGGTGAACAACCAGCTGGCGGGCCTGTGCGATGGTGCGGGCGAAGCCTGCACGGAGCACGAGGGCGTCCAGACGCATTTCGAGGAGCTCAACCAGGTTTTCACCGGTCAGGCCCTTGGTGCGGCGTGCTTCTTCGAAGGCACGGGTCATCTGTGCTTCGCGGATGCCGTACTGGGCGCGCAGACGCTGCTTTTCGCGCAGACGTACGGCGTAGTCGGAGTCCTGCTTCTTGCGGGCACGGCCATGCTCGCCGGGGCCGTACGGGCGGCGCTCCATGTACTTGGCGGCCTTGGGGGTCAGAGCAATGCCGAGTGCACGCGAAAGGCGTGCGGTACGGCGAGCACGAGTGTTGTTAGCCACTTGTGTCCTTCCAATTACTGCGGTGTGTCAGTGTTACTGGCCTCCATCAGGGAGAGCATCGGCCAACCGCTGCCTCTTGCTACTAGCCCGGGCGCACAGCACTATTGAAGGAATCTTCAGTGGGATTGTGCGTCAGGCCATGCCAGACAAGCAACTAGCCTACCATGGGCCGGCTCGCCACCCCTAGCTGGCGTCCGCTTGGCCCTACTCTCCGCGCACGATCTTGCGGAGCCGCTCCAACCTGGCGGCAATATCGCGTTCAGCTCCGTTATTGGTGGGCTGGTAGTAGTCCTTGCCCACCAGGTCATCCGGCGGGTACTGCTGGGTTGCCACGCCGTGTGGTTCGTCATGTGCGTACTTGTAGCTCTTCCCGTGGCCCAACTGCTTTGCGCCCGGGTAGTGCGCATCGCGCAGGTGCATGGGGATGCCGCCACCGAACCCCGCGCGAACATCGGCCACCGCCTTGTTCAAACCCATATACGCTGCGTTGGACTTGGGCGCGGTGGCCAGGTGGACCACAGCTTCGGCCAGCACGATCCGCCCCTCCGGCATGCCGATCAGTTGCACTGCCTGCGCTGCGGCCACTGCGGTTTGGAGCGCGGTGGGATCTGCCATTCCGATGTCCTCGGCGGCGGAGATCACAATCCGCCTCGCGACGAACCTTGGGTCCTCACCGGCTTCAAGCATGCGTGCCAAATAGTGCAGGGCGGCATCGACGTCCGAGCCCCGTATGGACTTGATGAACGCGCTGGCCACATCGTAGTGCTGGTCGCCGGCACGGTCGTAGCGAACGGCCGCTGCATCCAGGGCACGCTCTGTGTGGCGGAGTTCCACCAGCACGGGAGCGTCAGGAAGGTCGTCGTTCGCGAGCCCGGTTTCGCCGTCGTCGCCGTCTTCTTCAGTCCCTGGTGCATCGGCGTCGGAGATTTCGACGGCGTCGGAGTCACCGAACGCGACGCCGGCGGCGGCTTCCAACGCTGTCAGCGCTCTGCGGGCGTCGCCTCCGGATAGCCGGACCAGATGGTCCAACGCCTCAGGGCTTAGCTCCACGCGGCCGGCAAGGCCGCGGGCGTCCGCCACGGCCCGCTGCAGCAGACCGGAAATGTCGTCATCGGTCAGCGGCTTCAACGTAAGCAGGAGCGAGCGGGACAGAAGTGGCGACACCACGGAGAAGGACGGGTTCTCGGTGGTGGCAGCCACCAGCACCACCCAACGGTTTTCCACTCCAGGGAGCAGGGCATCCTGTTGGGCCTTGTTGAAACGATGGATCTCGTCGAGGAAAAGAACGGTGGTCTTCTTGTAAAGATCGCGGGCTGTCAATGCCTCGTCCATGACGCGGCGTACATCTTTGACGCCTGCCGTGATGGCTGACAATTCAACGAACTTACGCCCGGGCCCTCGTGCGATCACGTGGGCGAGCGTGGTCTTCCCGGTCCCGGGAGGGCCCCAAAGGATCACCGAACTGGGACCTGCAGGGCCGACAGCCTCAGCACCTGCTGCCAGCTGTCGCAAGGGCGAGCCCTGCCCCAGCAGATGCTGCTGCCCCACTACCTCGTCAAGGGAACGGGGGCGCATTCTGACGGCAAGCGGACTCCGCTGGGAAGCCATCCAGCGGGCGTCGGAGGGACCCCCTGACACGGGCAGATCCTCGGAGTCGTCGTCATCCACTGCACCGGCACCAAAGAGATCTTCCACATGGATAGGCTACTCATAGTTCCAGCAAAGGAGACATCGACGTGGATCGCCGAGCATCTGCCCCTCTTCAGAGTCCCGGCAGCCGGACCGCCTTAGTGGCCGCTGCCAGGTTGCAAGGTTGGGTGGAGCGGTTCGCGGCGAGCCACGGTCCGGTTACCGAAGACCTCGACGACGGCGGGGTTCTTCTGAGGGCAGCCGATGGTGCGACTGCCCTCATGAAAGCACCATGGCCCGCCGACGGACGTCCGGGCCGCGGAGCGACTGAAGTGGACCGCTTGGCTTCGCTGGCAACCCAGGAACGGGGGCTTGGCCTGCTGCTGGTTCGTAGGGGCGGTTACGCCATAGCCGCTGCAAGCGGGTCCACAATCCTCGCTTCGAAGAGTGGCAACCGCTTCCTGGAGGCCAAGGCCACAGCAGAACACGCTGTGCGCATCTTCACTGAACACCGCATTGAATACCTCGTCCCCGGCGGCGACCGTGTGCTGGTGGAACAGGTCCTTGCCCAGCCGTTACTGAGGGCCATAGCCGGGCGGGAGCGCTTGGCCTTTCTGGATGTTCAAGCTCCAAAGACCGCTGCGTTGGCGAAAGCCGCTGCCGATGCCTGCGCCGTTCGCGTCACGGTGACTGATCCGACCCGGGAGTAGCAGCCCAGGAACTAACAGCCGCCGGGCGCACGCCGCAGTGGCGCCTGCCGGTAAAGGTAACTGCCGTGGTCGGTGAAACCAGCTTGCGAGTAAAGTCGCTGCGCTCCGTGATTGGCCTCCGTGACCAGCAGCCAGAATCCCTCAAGATCTTGTTGGATCCCGGCGTTCACCAGCGCGGCCAGAACCTCGGTCCCATAGCCGCGCCTCCGGTGCTCTCCGGACGTCGCCATGCTGTAGATACCGCCCCAGCCGTCCACCAAGGCGAGACGTCCGACGGCGGCGGGGACGCCGTCGTCGTCCCTCACCACTGCGTACAGCGCAGGGCAGGCGCTGAGAATCTTGTGAGCGACCGACAGTTCAGCGTCGCCGCCACGGCCGTCGACGGTCCACCACACGCGAAGCCATTCCTCAGACGGTTCATCGGCCATTTCAACGGTCCGGCCCGACGCGCTGAGGGGCAGCCCCGCCGTGCCCCGAACCATGATCTTCGTTGCCGACTGCCTCGTGTAGCGCTGCTCATCCAGGTAGGCATTCAGGGCGGCGCTGCGGGAGTCGTCAAAGACCTGGAAGATCAAGGGAAGCCGGCGAAGCCTGTACCACTCCGCCGCTGCACGTACGGACCGCGCGATGCCAGGGCTTTCCTCCTGCCCACCGGCAGGGTTCCTTGGCCACACGGAATTAGCCCTCTGAGTCACTCCGCCCGAAGCACGCAGGACCCACTCCCCCAACACATCATGCTCAAGTTCTTCACGTTCAAGTGCAGGCCAGGCCTTATCCATGAGCGATTCCAGGAATGCTTGCTCCACCATTCAGCAGCACCTTTCTTTTGGCGGGAACGCCAAAGGCTCCCCACCGCAGTGGAGAGCCTTTGGCAGTTGAACTACTCGGCCTTCGCCTCTGCCTTGGCGGCAGGCTTGGCCTCGGGCTTGAAGTCGACGCCCGCTTCCTTGCGCTGCTGCGCCGTGATGGGAGCAGGAGCTGCGGTCAGGGGGTCATAGCCGTTGCCGGACTTCGGGAACGCAATGACGTCGCGGATGGATTCCACGCCGGCGAGCAGAGCCACCACGCGGTCCCAGCCGAGGGCCATGCCGCCATGCGGAGGGGCGCCGTACTTGAAGCCCTCCAGGAGGAAGCCGAACTTCGTTTCGGCGTCTTCCTTGTCCAGTCCCATGAGCTGGAAGACGCGTTCCTGCACTTCGCGCTCGTGGATACGGATGGAGCCGCCACCGATCTCGTTGCCGTTGCAGACGATGTCGTAGGCGTAGGAAAGTGCCGACTCCGGGTCTTTGTCGAACGTGTCAAGGAACTCCGGCTTGGGCGAGGTGAAGGCGTGGTGAACGGCCGTCCACTGTCCCCCGCCCACTGCGACGTCGCCAGAGGCAACAGCAGCGGCAGCAGGCTCGAACATGGGAGCGTCCACGATCCAAACGAACGCCCAGTCCTTGGGATCGATCAAGCCGGTGCGGTGGCCAATTTCAACACGTGCGGCACCCAGAAGGGCACGCGCCGCGGTCTTCTCGCCGGCAGCAAAGAAGATGCAGTCGCCGGGCTTGGCGCCAACGGCGTCAGCAAGGCCGGCGCGCTCTTCATCCGTGAGGTTCTTGGCAACGGGGCCGGCGAGTTCGCCGTCCTCCTTGAAGAGGACGTACGCCAGGCCCTTGTGTCCACGCTGCTTGGCGAATTCCTGCCAACCGTCCAAGGTACGGCGTGGTTGGGAAGCGCCACCGGGCATGACCACTGCGCCGACGTAGGGTGCCTTGAAGACGCCGAAGTTGGTGTCTTTGAAGAACTCGGTAAGTTCAGTCAGCTCCACACCAAAACGCAGGTCGGGCTTGTCCGAACCGTATTTGGCCATGGCGTCCAGGTACGTCATGCGGCGGATCGGGGTGGGGATCTCGACGTCGATCAACTGCCACAAGGCCTTGACGATTGCCTCGCCCAATTCAATGACATCGTCCTGGTCAACGAAGCTGGCTTCGATGTCCAACTGCGTGAACTCCGGCTGACGGTCGGCACGGAAGTCCTCGTCACGGTAGCAACGGGCAATCTGGTAATACTTCTCGAAGCCGCCCACTTGGAGGAGCTGCTTGAAAAGCTGCGGCGACTGCGGCAGGGCGTACCAGGAGCCCGGGGCAAGACGAGCCGGAACCACGAAGTCGCGGGCGCCTTCCGGCGTCGAACGCGTCAGCGTAGGTGTCTCGATTTCGACGTATCCGCGCTGGTGCAGCAGTTCGCGTGCCACACGGTTTGCCTCTGAACGCAGGCGCATGTTGCGTGCGGGGCCGGGGCGGCGAAGGTCAAGGTAACGGTGCTTGAGCCGGGCTTCCTCGCCGACCTCCACGTGCTCGTCGATCTGGAACGGGAGAGGCTCGGAGGTGTTGAGGATAACAACGTTGTCCGCGATAACCTCGATTTCACCCGTGGCCAGAGCCGGGTTCTCGTTGCCTTCAGGACGCTTGTTGACGGTACCCGTCACCTGCAGCACGTACTCGTTCCGAAGGCCATGGAAGACCTCTTCCTCACGGACAACCACCTGGGCGACACCGGAGGCGTCACGCAGGTCAACGAATGCAACGCCACCGTGATCACGGCGGCGGCCCACCCAGCCGGCCAGGGTAACGGTTTGTCCAATGTGCTCGGAGCGAAGGGATCCGAGGTCATGTGTGCGCAGCACAGCATTCCTTTCAGCATGAAATTTAGAGGGACCGCTGCAAAGCGGTCCCGTCCGAGTTTACCCGCCCCGGCCACGGCTCCCGCCACCAGGCAGGACAAGGTATCGATCTTTCAGGCGGTGGTGATCCTGACGCGCAGATCCTCTTCCGACGGTGCCCAGCTCGCAGGGTCCGCGTCTACCTGCTCGCCGGAGCGGATGTCCTTGACCTGGTGCTTGCCGTCGTCGTCAGTGAACCACACGAACGGAATGCCTCGACGATCCGCGAACTTGATCTGCTTGCCGAACTTCTCGGCTTTGGCTGCAACTTCCGTGGCAATGCCGCGGCCGCGCAACTGGGCGGCGATGTCCTGCGCCGCGGACCAGCTGCCGTCTGAGTTCAAGGCAACCAACACCGCCGTGGGCACCGATCGGGAGGCCGTGGCCAATTCCTGGCTGAGGATGCGCGAGACCAGCCGTGTCACGCCAATGGAAAGCCCGACGCCGGGGAACTTGCGGTTGCCCTTGCTCGCCAACGCGTCGTAGCGGCCTCCGGAACAAATGGAACCCAGCTGCTCGTGGCCCACCAGCACCGTCTCAACCACGGTTCCTGTGTAGTAGTCCAGGCCGCGGGCGATGCTGAGGTCGGCAACCACCTTGCCAGGGGCCCGCTGGACGGCAGCCTCAATAACCTGCTGAAGCTCATTCAGGCCCTCTTCCAGGAGGTCGTCCTTGACCCCAAGTGCACGCACCCGTTCCACGAAGGATGTGTCTTCCGTTCGGATGCCGGCCAATTCCAGCGCCAGCGCAGCCTGCTCGTCCGTGGCTCCGAGCTCGCTCTTCAGCAGCTCAGCCACCTTGGCGGCGCCTATTTTTTCCAGTTTGTCGATGCTGCGCAGCACCCCGGCCGTGTCAGTGAGCCCAATGCCGCGATAGAAGCCTTCAGCCAGCTTGCGGTTATTGATCCGAAGCCGGAAGTCCGGGATCGGGAGGGCGCTCAAGGCCTCGGCGATGACCAACGCGATTTCGACGTCGTAACGGAACGGCAGTTCGCCGTCGCCCACAACATCGATGTCCGCCTGAGTGAACTCACGCGCACGGCCTTCCTGCGGACGCTCGCCCCGCCAGACTTTCTGGATCTGGTACCGGCGGAAGGGAAACGCCAGGTAGCCGGCGTTCTCCACCACATAGCGGGCAAAGGGAACGGTCAGGTCGAAGTGAAGGGCCAAGGCGTTCGGGTCAGACTTGTCCGACTTGGCAGCCTCACCTTCATCATCCTGAAGCCGGCTCAGGCCGTAGACTTCTTTGTCGATCTCGCCTTTGCGGAGCAGCTGTCCCACGGTTTCAACAGCACGGGTCTCAATGGAGGAAAAGCCGTGGAGCTCGAACGTCTTCCGGAGCGTATCCAGCACATGGAGTTCCACCAACCGCTCCTGGGGAAGCCACTCGGGGAATCCGGACAGGGAGGCGGTACGTGCCATGGTGGAAAGTCTCCTCAAAGAAAGCTGACGCTGGCATCACACCGCAGCTTTAAAAGCGCTTTCGGCGTTTACAGGGCGGACGACCAGCCGGTCATGCATAAACTATGTGCGGCAGCCAGTTTATGCTTTCCGCGCGTGCACATCTAATGCAGCATGCCCGGTTCCTGTCGGCAGCCACCAAAAGTGGACACAATCAGGAGGACTCTTGGCAACAAGGTCGCGGGATGACCGCGAAGCGAAACGGCGCATCAGGCAGATGGAAGCCAAGCGTGCCCTGCGGCAGGAACAGGGCAAGCGACGCAAACGCGACAACACCATCGCCGTGAGTGCAGCCGGCGTGGCGGTTGTATTGGCCGTTGTGCTGCAACTGACAGTCTTCAGCTCCAACCCCACCGAGGCGGAGTTCGCCGCTGCCGAAGCAGGGCTCAGCTCACCGTCCGCTTCCCCGGCAGCATCGAACAGCGCCGACGTACCCGGTCCGGAAACGGCTGCTGGAAAGACCTTCACCGGCGAACTCGCCTTGAACAGTGGCGTACTCGGCATCGAATTGAACGGAACTGCGGCACCGCAGGCTGCTGCCGTCTTCAAGTCCCTGAGTGACGCCGGGTACTACAACGGGAAGTTCTGCCACCGCCTGACGACGTCCGAAACGTTCGGGCTCCTGCAGTGCGGCGCCACCGACGAAAACGGGACGGACGATCCCAACTACCGATGGGGTCCACTGGAAAACGCGCCTGCGGACAACAACTACCCTGCCGGGACCATTGCCGTGGCCCGCACCGGAAACAACGCATTCGGCAACGGCCACCAATTTTTCATTGTGTACAAGGACACCACCATTCCGGCTGATACGGCCGGTGGATACACCGTGGTGGGTAAGGTGACCAGCGGCCTGGACGTCGTTGCCAATATTGCGGCAGCAGGCCTTAAACCCGGTGAAAACGCCAGCGACGGCGCCCCTGTGGCACCTGTCACGATAGACTCGTTTTCTCTGAAGTAACCAGCTCCCGGCCCGGCCCGGAGTGCATTACCTGAGCAGTTCCCTCCAAGCGAAAGACTTTTAGCGGTGACAGACAGTCAGAAATCCGACGAAACAGCAGTAGTGGCCAACGAAGAAGCAGTCGAGGCAACCGGCGCCAATGATTCCGAGGCGCCAGCTCCCGTGGAGAATGCTCCAGCCAGCGAAGCAGCAGCAGCAACGCCCGCGGCACCGGCTGCTCCCCGTCCGACGCCGTCCGCAGCGCCGTCCCCAGCCGCCTTCGCGGCTCGCCCCAAGGCTCCCGCCGCCGTCGTTCCTGCCGCCCCTGCGGTATCTGCGGCGTCACTTGCCGAGGCAGCCAAGTGGGGGCGCGCCGAAGGTGACGGCCACGTCTTCCTGACGCTGGACGGTGAAGAGATTCCGGTTGGTCAGTACCCGGGCGTCAGCACCGACGAGGCCCTTGGCTACTTTGCCCGCAAGTTCGACGACGTCATTGCACAGGTAGTCCTCCTGGAACACCGGGTGGAGTCCAAGGCACCCGCCACGGACATGCAGAAGACTGTCACGCACCTGCGTGAGCAGCTCGCGGAGCGCAACATGGTGGGCGACATCCGCGCTGCCGAGGCACGCCTGGACACCCTGTCAGCCCAGGTCGTCGAGCTGGAAAAGTCGGAGAAAGCCGCCCACGAGGCGGTGCGCGCCAGTGAACTCGCGGCCCGCGAAGCGATCGTTGCCGAAGCTGAAACCATTGCCGGCCAAGACCCCGCTCACATCCAGTGGAAAACTTCCAGCGCGCGAATGAACGAGCTGTTTGAAACGTGGAAGGCCGCGCAGAAGAGCGGGGTCAGGCTGGGCCGCAGCAACGAGGACGCGCTCTGGAAGCGTTTCCGCTCTGCCCGCACGGTCTTCGATCGTCATCGCCGCGCCTATTTCTCCCAGCTGGACAGCAACAACTCTGCGGCAAAGTCCGCAAAGGAAGCCCTGATTGCAGAGGCCGAAGCGCTCTCCACCTCCACCGACTGGGGATTCGCTGCCGGCGAGTACCGCAGGTTGATGGACCAGTGGAAGACCACTCCGCGTGCAAGCCGCAAGGATGATGACGCACTGTGGGGCCGCTTCCGCGCTGCCCAGGACGTCTTCTTCAGCAACCGCCAGGCCGCCAACGACCAAATCGACCAGGAGTACACGGCCAACCTGGTCGTGAAGGAACAGCTGGTGGCTGAGGCGCAGGCACTCCTGCCCATCAACGATCTCAACGCTGCCAAGAAGGCCCTCCAGTCCATCAGGGATCGTTGGGAAGATGCCGGTAAGGTTCCCCGCGCCGATATGGGCAGGATCGAAGCCGGGCTGCGCAAGGTTGAAGACGCGGTCCGTGAAGCCGAGGAAGAAAAGTGGCGCCGGAGCAACCCTGAAACCAAGGCCCGCACCAACAGTGCCTTGTCACAGCTTGAATCCGCCATCGCAGGCCTGAAGGAGGATCTGGAGAAGGCTGAAAAGGCTGGCGACCAGCGCCGCATCAAGGCTGCCCGCGAAGCACTGGAAGCACGTCAAGCATGGCTCGACCAGATCCAGCGTTCCGCCAGTGACCTCGCCTAGGGGTTTCTAAGAAAGCACCGACTACAGGCTCCGTCCGGGTTATCCACATAACCCGGACGGAGCCTGTACTCGTAGGGCGGCTACACGGAATGATCGACGAATGGACCCCGCTGTCACCGCCCCGCTCTTGCAGGAGCCGGTCATCTCCGAGCTCTACTCCCCCAGCCACATCTTTTCGTGGAACGAGCTGCAAGGTATGGCATTCGATGGCATCCTGCTGCCCCTGTACGGGAAGAGTTATGCGTCCCCGGGCGTGGCTGTCACCCACCGCCTGAGAGCCCGTGCAGCGGCCCTGACAGTCCCGGAACGGATAAGGACCAAGGTGGTGGCCGGACGGCTCACTGCCGCGTGGATCTATGGCTGCGCCAAACCACCCGAGCACTTGTCACTTTTGGTGGATGCGAAGCACCGCATCTCCAGCCTGCGGGGAAGCACCGCATGCAGCCTGCACGAAGTCCGGCTGGGCCAAATGGACGTCGTGAGCCTGGGCGGATTGCTGGTCAGCAGCCCGCTCCGTACCGCGGCGGATATCGCCCTCCACGTTGAAACGGATCGCGCGTTGCCTGCATTGAAGCGCCTGCTGGCGCGGGAAGAGCTTGGCATCAAGCTCCGGCTCCTCATTCTTGCCGTCGAGGCCACCCCACGGGTTCCGCACAAGAGACGTGCCTTGGCAACGTTGGCCCAGCTGGCTCCGGCAGAGCCGCGTTAGCTCCGCCGGCGGTTGCCAGTGGTGCGATAGACATCGAAAACACCGTCGATCCGGCGCACTGCGTTCAAAACATGGTGCAGATACTTGGGATCACCCATCTCGAAGGCAAATTTCGAGATCGCCACCCTGTCACTTGAGGTATGAACAGATGCTGCGAGGATGTTGACGTGGTTTTCGGACAAGATACGGGTGACGTCGGAGAGAAGTGACTTTCGGTCCAAGGCTTCCACCTGAATCTCCACCAGGAACACACTGGACTGGGTAGGCGCCCACTCCACTTCAACAATTCTGTCCGGCTGGTCGCGAAGACCCGAGACGTTCGTGCAGTCCGTCCGGTGGACGGAAACTCCTGAACCGCGGGTCACAAAGCCAAGAATGGGATCCGGCGGTACCGGGGTGCAGCAGCGGGCCAGCTTGACCCAGACATCGCCCACGCCCCGCACAATGACGCCGGAGTCAGAGAACTTCGACTTCGCAACCTGGGTGGGGATACTGACTTCATCCAAGTCCTCGTCGGGAGTCTCATGACCGCCCAGGTGCTCAACGAGCTTTTCCATGACGGACTGAGCTGACGTGTGCCCGTCACCAACACCGGCATACAACCCGGAGATGTCAACGTAATGGAAGTCCTCTGCCACGGCTGACAGGGCGTCATGCGTCATCAGGCGCTGCAGAGGCAGGTTCTGCTTCCGCATGGCCCTGGTGAGCATGTCCTTGCCACGCTCAATCGCTTCTTCGCGGCGTTCCTTGGTGAACCACTGGCGAATCTTGTTGCGCGCGCGGGCAGATTTGACGAAGTGTTGCCAGTCCTGGCTGGGGCCTGCGCCTTCTGCCTTGGAGGTGAAGATCTCAACCCAGTCGCCGTGGTTCAATTCGCTGTTGAGGGGAACCAGCTTTCCGTTGACGCGGGCGCCAATGGTTCGGTGGCCCACCTCGGTGTGAACGGCATAAGCGAAGTCCACAGGCGTTGACCCGGCCGGAAGAGCCATGACCTCGCCCTTGGGGGTGAAGACGAAAACTTCCCGGGCGTTGATCTCATAGCGCAGTGAATCCAGGAACTCTCCGGGATCGGAAGTCTCCTGTTGCCAGTCAACCAGCGACCGCAGCCAACCCATGTCGCCGTCACGCGGGCTGCCGGGCCCTTGTGCGGTCCGGTTGGGCTGGTCTTTGTACTTCCAGTGGGCGGCCACACCGTATTCTGCACGCCGGTGCATCTCGTGGGTGCGGATCTGAATCTCCACGGGCTTGCCGCCGGGGCCAATCACCGTCGTATGCAGGGATTGGTACATGTTGAACTTGGGCATGGCGATGTAATCCTTGAACCGGCCCGGAAGCGGGTTCCACCGTGAATGCAAAGTCCCCAGCGCGGCATAACAATCACGCACTGAATCAACCAGAACGCGCACGCCCATGAGGTCGTTGATGTCGTCGAAGTCTTTGTCGCGGACGATCATCTTCTGATAAATCGAGTAGTAGTGCTTGGGCCGGCCTGTGATGGTGGCCTTGATCCGAGCCGTCCGAAGGTCATCTGCGATCTGGTTGCGGATGACGCTGAGGCTCTTTTCGCGCTCTGGCGTACGGTCTCCCACCATCCGCACGATTTCCTCGTACACCTTGGGGTACAGCGCTGCGAAGGAGAGATCTTCAAGTTCCCACTTGATGGTGTTCATACCCAGGCGATGGGCCAGGGGTGCGAAGATCTCCAAGGTTTCACGGGCCTTGCGTGATGAGGACTCCGCGGAAACGAACCGCCAGGTCCGCGCATTGTGGAGTCGGTCCGCCAGCTTGATCATCAGGACACGGATGTCCTTGGCCATCGCGACGACCATCTTACGAACGGTTTCCGACTGGGCAGCCTCACCGAAACTGACTTTGTCCAACTTGGTGACACCGTCAACCAGCATGGCAACTTCAGGGCCGAAGTCCCGCGTCAGGTCTGCCAGCGTGTACGGAGTATCTTCCACGGTGTCGTGCAGCAACGCAGCCGCCAGGGTTGTCCCTGTCATGCCGAGTTCAGCCAGGATGGTGGCCACTGCCACCGGATGGGTGATGTAGGGATCACCGCTCTTGCGCTTTTGTCCCTGGTGGCTCTGCTCTGCCACCGCGAAGGCGCGTTGGATCAGATCGAAATCCTCTTTGGGATTATTTGCCCGGACTGTACGCAGCAGTGGTTCCAAAATGGGCGAGTACGGGGCAATGCCCCGGCCCGTCAGGCGGGCAAGCCGGGAACGGGTGCGTTCCCTCCGCCCGGGGAAGGTGGGACGCACGCCGGGAGCATCGACCGGAACCGCCGCTGCGGTCCGTCCGGGCACACTCGTTGCCGGAACTGCCACAGCCTCACGGCTGTCATCCCCGCCCGCCGGTGGTGCCGACGTCGCACGTTCTTCCACAGAAGTACCCCTCACAACCGATTTAATTCTCCCAGTCTATTCCCGCAGGTGAATGCTTCTGCAACCGGGCAGCACATGACGATGACACGGGCAAGTCAAAAAGCCGGCCCCCGCACTGGTGCGGAGGCCGGCTCAAGGCAACCCAAGGGTCTTTTAGGAGGCTGTTCAGCCCTGGACTGTGGCTTCAGTCCTGCGGTGAGCAACCTTCTTGGCTTGCTTCACCAGCTCAGGCTCGCTCTGGCGCAGCCATGCGTACAGCGGTGCCGCGATGAAAATCGTGGCAGCGGTTCCGATGAGGATGCCCACGAACAGTGCCAGGGAAAGATCGCGCAGCGTACCGGCACCCAGGAGCCCGGCACCAATGAAGAGGATTGCTGCAACCGGGAGGATGGCCACCATCATGGTGTTGATGGAGCGGACCAAGGTTTGGTTGACAGCAAGGTTGACCTCTTCGCCGAACGTGCGGCGCGTGGACGTGGAGATGTCCGCGGTGTTTTCACGGATCTTGTCGAAGACCACCACCGTGTCATACAACGAGTAGCTGAGGACGGTCAGGAAACCGATGATTGCCGACGGCGTGACTTCAAAGTCGCTGAGGGCGTAGACACCCGCCGTGGTGAACATGGTGACGAGCATGCCAACAAGTGCCGACAACGACATCTTCCAGGTTCGGAAGTACAGCGCCATCAAGACAGCTGCCAACCCAACGAAGACCACCAGGCCGATGAGGGCCTGTCGCGTGACATCCTGGCCCCAGGTGGGTCCCACGAAGTTGGACGTCACCTCGTTCTCCGTCACCCCGTAGGCGCTGGTGAGGCCATCCTTGATGCGGTTCGTCTCGTCATCGGTCAACTGGTCCGTTTGAATGCGCATCGTGTTGCCTGCCACGTTGGCAACACGCGGAATGGCACCCGGCACAACATCATGGACGGCCTTTTCGCCGAGGGCTGCATCGGTGGTGCTCACATTTGAAACAGTGAATTCCGAACCGCCGCGGAACTCGATTCCAAGGTTGAAACCGCCCTTGGCGACAGGAACCAGAATGGAGAGCGCCACGGCGACCGCGGCAATGATGAACCAGATCTTTTTCGACTTGACGAAGTTGTACGAGCGTTTGCCCGTGTAGAGCTCATGGCCGAAGGTTGCGAAGCTCGTGGTCATTACTTCTCCTCCTTGGTGCCGTTGGAAGAACCAGTGAGTTGGCCCTTCCCGGCAAGGCGCCTCTCGGCGATGGTCATGCGACGTTCCGCTTCAGCAGCCGCACCGGTGTTGCGTGCGCGGACTACAGCCGGCTTTTCGGCAGGCGTCCGAAGCCGGCCGGCCCCGCGGTAGAGCGGAACTGCGCCAAGGCGGTCAGGAGAAAGCCCCGAGAAACGGTGTCCTTCGCCGAAGAACTTGGTGCGCGCCAAAACCTGGAGCATGGGGTGCGTAAACATGAACACAACCAGGAGGTCGGCCAGGGCGGTCAGGCCAAGGGTGAAGGCGAAACCGCGGACGTTACCAACAGCAACGAAGTAGAGGACCAATGCCGCCAGGAGGTTGACGGCCTTGGAGGCCAGCACGGTGCGCTTGGCCCGCTTCCAGCCGTTCTCCACGGCGGATACCAATCCGCGTCCCTCGCGCAGCTCATCCCTGATGCGTTCGAAGTAGACAATGAACGAGTCCGCAGTTTGGCCAATGGCCACGATGAGACCTGCCACACCGGCCAAGGAGAGACGGTAGTTTTCCGTCCATCCAAGGATGGCGATCGCCAAATAGGTCAGCACACCCGCAACCACGAGGGAGGCAATAGTCACCAAGCCCAGGGCACGGTATTGGAAGAGGGAGTAGACCACAACGAGCAACAGGCCGATCATGCCTGCCAGCAGCCCCAGGCGAAGTTGGTCGCCACCGAGCGTGGCGGAAATCTGCTCTTGTGATTGGATCTCAAAGCTGATGGGCAGCGCGCCGTAGCGAAGCTGATCGGAGAGGGCCTTCGCAGACGCTTGGGTGAAGTTACCCGTGATCTGGGGTTTTCCATCGGTGATAACAGCCAAGGCGCGAGGGGCGGACAGCACTTTGTCGTCCAGGACAATCGCGAACTGTGACTTGGGATCTTCGGTCCCCTGGGCCTGTGCCGCAGCATAGAACTGGTTGAGCCGTTCGGTTACTGCTTTGAACTTCGCCGTCGCATCTGCGTTGAAGACAATGTTCACGCCCCAGGTGTTGGTCACGGAGCCTTGGGCACCCTGAACCTGGGTAAACGTGGAATCGCTGATGTCCTGGCCCTTGACCTCAACGGGCCCAAGAATGTATTTGATGGCCGGAGTCTTGTCCGTGGCCGCCTCGCAGGTTACCAGCGGCTTGGCCGGATCCGAACGATCACGCTTCTCCGGTGACGGATTTACACAGTCGAGGGCTTCAAATTCCTTGACGATGTCCGCAGTAACCCAGTTGATGTCGCTGGCGTTGGCGGGCTCCGCGGTGGGCTTGGGAAGCTGGTCCTCAGGGGTGCGCTGCTCGGCGGGAACAGCTGCCGGGTCACCATAGGTGATGACCGGGCGGAAGTTCATGTCGGCCGAGGCCTGAATGAGGTCGCGGGTCTCCTTGGAGGGCGTTCCCGGAAGACTGACCACAACGTTCCGGCCCGACTGGGTGCTGATTTCGGCTTCGGCAACACCGGAGCCATCCACACGCTGCCGGATGATGGCAACTGCCTGATTGAGTTGCTCCTCATTGATCTCGCTGGAACCCTCTACCCTGGGCGCCAGGATCATCTGGGTTCCGCCTTCGAGGTCCAGAGCAAGCTTGGGAGCCCAACTGGCGTTGCCAGTCACTACTCCGCCAGCCAGGACAGCGGTTAATACAACGAAAATTGCTCCAAGCCAGGTCAGCACCCTGCGGGCTGAGTTTTTGGGGCCGGTCCGTGCCATTATCGATCTTCCTGTTATCGCCGGACAGCCGCCGGCCGACGCTGGTAAGCGTCTGCCGGCGGCTCTCCGCTGCCGTAGAAGTTGCCTTGCGCGGTGTCGCCGCGACTGACGGTGCTAGTTGTCCTTCTTGTCCTCTTTATTGAGGCGCGCGATGGTTTCTTCCGGTGTTTCGACGGCGGTAGGCGCTTCGGTCTGCGCGGCAGTCAAAGAAGAAGCGTCATCAGGAACAACCGGTGCTTCCTCGGGGGTGGTCTCCACTACCTTGGTGACAGCCTGACGGTGAACCGTGGCCTGGTTACCCGGGGAGAGTTCGATCACGACTTTGTTCTCGGCTTCGTCGATGGACACGATGCGGCCAAAGAGACCGAAGCTGGTCATGACGTCGACGCCCGGCGCGAACTTTGACTGCATTTCAGCCTGCTGCTGCTGGGTCTTCTTGTTGCGGCGGAACATCATGAAGACAAAGAGTCCAAGCATGACGAACAGCAATATGGTCATTGGATCCACAGGGAAGTTCCGTTCTGTACTTACGTTTTGGTTCACGGCAACGTCCCTGGCAGATCCGCAAAGCGGGCATTGACCGAGGACTCGAACGTGCCGAGCGTCATACCAGTCTAGAGGGAAAAGGTGAACAGAGGGTGCTAACCGACCGTATCCACGCTTTCGGCGTGGTTTTCATCCTCGCCGAACAGCGCCAGTGTCTCCTGGCCAAAGACTCCGGCCGGGACAGCATAACCAAGGTGGGTCCACGCCGATGCCATCGCGATCCGGCCACGCGGCGTGCGTCCCAACAGCCCTTCACGGACCAGGAACGGCTCAGCAACGGTCTCCACCGTTTCGGGTTCCTCGCCCACGGCAATAGCCAAAGTGGACAAACCCACGGGGCCGCCGTTGAACTTGGTGATCAGGGCTTCAAGAACCGAGCGGTCAAGCCTGTCCAAGCCACGCTCGTCCACTTCATACATATCCAGGGCCGCTGAAGCGGATCGGGCGTCGATCTGCTCAATGCCATGAACCAGCGCCCAGTCACGGACCCGACGCAGGAGTCTGTTGGCAATACGCGGCGTTCCCCTGGACCGGCCGGCTATCTCCGTGAAGCCCGCGGAGTTCACCTTCAGGTCCAGAAGCCCCGCAGAGCGCCTGAGGACGAGTTCGAGCTCTGCGACTGAATAGAACTCAAGGTGCCCGGTGAAACCAAACCTGTCCCTCAACGGACCCGGGAGAAGACCTGCCCGTGTAGTGGCGCCCACCAGCGTGAAAGGCGGCAGCTCCAATGGAATGGCAGTTGCACCTGCGCCCTTGCCCACCACGATGTCCACGCGGAAGTCTTCCATGGCCATGTACAGCATTTCTTCCGCCGGCCTGGACATGCGGTGTATTTCGTCAAGGAACAGGACCTCACCCTCTGAGAGGGAGGAAAGGATGGCGGCGAGATCTCCCGCGTGCTGGATGGCGGGCCCGCTGCTGATACGCAGCGGCGCGTTCATCTCCGCTGCGATGATCATGGCAAGGGTGGTCTTGCCTAGTCCCGGAGGCCCGGACATCAGCACGTGATCGGCACTGCGACCACGCATTTTGGAGGCCTCCAGTACCAAGGCAAGTTGCTTGCGGACCCGATGCTGTCCGACGAAATCGTGCAGGTTCTTGGGACGGAGCGCGGCTTCAATGACCCGCTCTTCCGGTTCCTCTCCCCCGCTGACGAGTGACTGCTCAGCCACGGCTGCCTACACGATTGCCTGCGCGCGCCCCGTCCTGGCCCAGCCAGCGCAGAGTGGCCCGGAGAATCTGGGCCACATTTCCAGCGTCGACGAGTTCCGGAGAGTCAGCCATGGCTTTGTCGATGCTGCCGTTGGCGTCCTTCTCTGACCATCCCAGACTGGTCATGGCTGCGACTACCTGGGGCTTCCATTCGGCGTTGGGGGCTGCGGCCGGAGCAGCACCGGTTCCGGTTCCGTGGGGAACCAACTTACCGGCAAGCTCAAGGACAATCCGGCCGGCCACCTTGGGGCCGATACCCGGCACCTTGGTGAACGTTTTGCTGTCACCGGTGTGCGCCGCCACTCGGATGGTCTCCGGTTCATGGACGGCCAGGACGGCCAAGGCCAAACGCGGCCCAACCCCGCTGACGCTGAGGAGGACGTCGAAAACTTCGCGTTCGTCGTCGTCGGCGAAACCGAACAGCGTGAGGGAATCTTCGCGAACGATCATGGAAGTGAAGAGCTTGGCTTCAGTCCCCGTTTTGAGGTGGCTCAAGGTCTGCGGCGTGGCGAAGACACTCATTCCCGCACCGTTGAGGTCGATTACAGCGGTGGACAAACCAACGTGGGCTACGGTTCCACGGAGAAAACTGATCAAGACCCGGCTCCTGAAATACTGCCTGCTTGGTTGCCGTAATACTGCTGTCAGTATTGCGGCCGAAGCGGACTATCCGAACATATCTACGAATACCCTAGCAAGGGGAGCTGACAATCACCGCTTGCGGCGCGCTTTTGCTTCAGCGTCAGCCCAGGCTTTCTGGGCGGGAGTGAGACCGCCCTTGCCGTTCTCGCCGCTGGCCGGGCCCATTCCACTGCCTGCGCGCCATGCATGGGTGAGGGCCAGTGCCAGGGCGTCTGCAGCATCAGCCGGCTTCGGCGGAGCATCCAGGCGCAAAATCTTGGTCACCAACTTGGTCACGGCATCCTTGTTGGCAGTGCCGCTGCCGGTGACTGCCGCCTTGACTTCCGAAGGCGTGTGCATCGCGACGGGGATCCCACGACGCGCGGCCGCCACGATGACCACGCCTGAAGCCTGGGCGACACCCATCACCGTGCTGACATTCATCTGCGAGAAAACACGTTCGACGGCGACCACGTCCGGCTTGTGCAGGTCCAGCCACTCATCGATGGCTTGGGCAATGACCAGAAGCCGCTGATCCAGCGTCAGCTCAGCAGAGGTACCCACCACTCCAACTGCCACCATGGTGGCCCTGCGGTTCCGCTCAATGTCCACTACACCTATGCCGCAACGGGTGAGGCCCGGATCGACTCCCAATACGCGAAGAGTCAAGTCCGGGCCTTCCTGGTGGCTGTAAACCTGCTGAGTGAAAGAATTGCGCGCTGCGTCTTAGCCGACTATTCGGCGTCGAGGGCGGCCTGAACTTCCTCGCTGAGGTCCGCATTGCTGTAGACGTTCTGGACATCGTCCAGTTCTTCGAGGGCGTCCACGAGCTTCATGAACTTCTTGGCTCCGTCAACATCCAGGTCCACCTGCATGGACGGAACGAACTCGGCTTCATCGGTGTCGTAGTCGATGCCCGCTTCCTTCAGGGCGTCGCGGATGGCCTGAAGGTCAGAGGGCTCGGAGTGGATTTCCCAGTTCTCACCACTGTCCTTGACTTCCTCGGCTCCGGCTTCCAGGACCGCCATCAGGATGTCGTCTTCGCTGAGGCCGTTCTTGGGCAGGACAACAACACCCTTGCGGGCGAACAGGTAGCTCACGGAACCGGGATCGGCGATGGTGCCGCCGTTACGTGAGATCGCCAGGCGCACCTCGGAAGCAGCGCGGTTCTTGTTGTCGGTCAGACATTCAATCAACAACGCCGAACCCTGCGGACCGCGGGCCTCATACATAATCTCGGTGTAGTCCACCACTTCACCGGTGAGCCCGGCCCCACGCTTGATGGCGCGATCGATGTTGTCATTGGGAACCGAAGTTTTCTTGGCCTTCGTGACAGCAAGTTCAAGGCCAGGGTTGCCGGCGAGGTCCGGGCCACCCATGCGGGCAGCAACTTCGATGTTCTTGATCAGTTTCGCGAACGACTTTGCACGCCTGCCGTCAATGATGGCTTTCTTGTGCTTGGTGGTCGCCCATTTGGAGTGGCCTGACATGCTTTACGCTTCTCCTCTGATCATTCGAATAAAGAGTTCATGCACGCGTTTCTCTCCCGTCACTTCCGGATGGAAGGAGGTAGCCAGCAACTGGCCGGAACGCACTGCAACAATTCTAGCCACTCCATGCAAAGTGGCCGTGTGGCTGGCGTGGTCGGGGTCAACCTGGGCAAGGACTTCCACATCCGGCCCCACACGCTCCACCCAGGGGCCACGGATAAATACCGCGTGGACAGGATCCACGCCGGACTCCCCTGCGCTGAAATCAAGGCCTTTGAAATCGAGATCGGTTTCAAAGGACTCGCGTTGCCGTCCAAAAGCATTTCTGCGGACCGTGATATCCAGCCCACCAAAAGTCTGCTGGGGATTTCCGTCCAGGTCCGTTGCCGGGTCGGCAATCTCATTGGCCAACAGGATCATGCCGGCACAGGAGCCGTAGACCGGGAGGCCGTCCGCGATGCGCTTTTGAAGAGGGTCACGGACTTCAAAGATGCGGGACAGCTTGTCGATGGTGGTGGATTCGCCGCCGGGGATGATCAGGCCGTCAATGTCGTCAAGCTCTGCAGGACGGCGAATACCCACGCCGGTGGCGCCGGCCGCCTCAACAGCGTGGATATGCTCGCGGAAGTCGCCTTGGAGAGCCAGCACGCCGATCCGGAGTCCTGAACCCACGCGTGACGAAGCGTCGGAAAGGGGGTTGGTCATTCGACCATCATAGTAGCCATGAGCCTCGGTGACGCCGCCCGCAGTTACCCGAAGCGTCCGCCAGTCGGGGTTCCATGCCTTGACTGGGATATATTACAGAGCATGCTTTCCTTCAGCGTTCCCCTCGGCAAGCTGGTCCGCACACTGTCCCGGCTCCGGGGCGGAGGCTCAGCTTTTCCTGGCTTGGTGGTCGAGAAAATCGATCCCGGCTTCATGCAGCGAACGCTGGCTTCGCTTCCCCTTGGTGTAGCCGTAGTCAGCGGCACCAACGGAAAGACGACCACCACCAAGATGGTGGTGGAACTCCTTGAAAGCCAAGGCCTGAAAGTCTTCACCAACCGCAGTGGCAGCAACTTCACGCGAGGCGTCGCCGCTTCCCTCCTGGGCGACGTGGACTGGCGTGGACGGCTCCACGCAGACATTGCCATCCTGGAACTTGACGAAGCCCATGCCGTGCACTTCGTCAACAAAGTGGAGCCCCGTTACAGCCTCCTGTTGAACGTCCTGCGCGACCAATTGGACCGCTTCGGTGAAATCGACAAGACCGCCAGGCTGCTGGAGCACATCGCCTCCAAGACCACCGGCACCGTTGTCCTCAACCGGGAGGACCCCCGTGTCGCCCGGATCGCCAACGCGCTCAATACCCTGGACGCCGTCCACCACCCCGAAGTCCGGTACTTCGGCCTCGACGAATCTTTGCGCAGCACCTTTCCCAACGATGACGAGATGCGCACGGGCAGTGGCCCGTCCCCGTCCGGCACCTCTGTTGCCGCCGAGACCGGTGACGATGTAGACCTGCCGGCTGCCGACGTCGTGCTCCGCCGGGTAGGTGCCCAGGACGCTGACTTTGAGTTCGACGGCGAAACCGTCACCACATCGATGAAATTGCGCGGCGTCTACAACATCTTCAACGCGGCGGCGGCTTTGTCCCTGGCGCGGTCCGTTCTGGGAACCGGGCCCGTTGATACGCCCAAACTTGTGAAGGCTTTGGGAGAAGTTGCACCCGCCTTCGGCCGCGGTGAAAGCCTCACAGTGGACGGACAGCCCCTGGAACTCGTGCTGGTGAAGAACCCCAGCGGCTTCCGGCTCGGACTGAAGTCCTTCCCCGCCGGCGGGTACGCCACCATGATCGCCATCAACGACAACTATGCCGACGGCCGGGACATGTCCTGGCTGTGGGACGTAGAGTTCGATTCCCTGCGCGAAGGCGGCGTGGAGGTCCTGACCGGCGTGCGCGCCTACGACATGGCGCTCCGTCTCCAATACGACGACGTGCACTTCGGCGTGGTGGAACCGGACATCACCGCGGCACTGCGGATTTTCATTGACGGCTCGCGGGGCAAACCCAAGCGGGTCTTCTGCACGTACACTTCCATGCTCGCCATTCGCCGCGAGCTGTCCAAAATCACCATAGTTGAGGTGGTCTCATGACCTCGGAAGCACAGCCCACGCCGGCAGCACAGCCCAGCAAGGGAACACTCCGCGTTCTCCAGCTCTACCCGCGCGAGATGAACATTTACGGTGACTGGGGCAACGCCCTGGTCCTCAAGCAACGGATCAAGTGGCATGGCTATACTCCGGAGTTGCTCGAGTACAACGTGGGTGACGAATTCCCGGACGACGTGGACATCATTGTGGGTGGAGGCGGGCAGGACAGCGGCCAGCTGGTCATTCAAAACGACCTTCAAGCGCGCGCTGCCACGTTGAAGCAGCTGGCGGACGGGGGTGCCCCTATGTTGGTGATTTGTGGGCTGTACCAGCTTTTCGGCAAGTTCTTCAAGACCAGCACCGGCCCGGTCATTCCCGGCATCGGCATCCTTGACGTCGAAACCCACGGAACTGACGAGCGACTCATCGGCAACGTGACCATGAAGTCCGCCGAGTTCGGCGACATCCTGGGTTACGAGAACCACAGTGGTCAGACCACGTTGGGTCCCGGCGTCGAGCCTCTGGGTACGGTGACCAAGGGCGCGGGCAACAACAGCAAAGACGGACACGAGGGCGCGCGCTACAACAACGTCGTAGCGAGCTACCTGCATGGCTCTTTGCTGCCGAAGAACCCGGCCATCGCGGATTTCCTGATCCGGACGGCTGCCGAACGCAAGTTCGGTGGCTTCGTGCCCGGAACGCCCGACGACGGTTATGCCCGCCTTGCCCGAGAACACGCCGCCCGCCGGCCACGCTAGGCGCTACTTTTCCTTGGTAATCAGCAGTTCATGCGCTCCTGCGGTTGCGGCGCCCATGGACTCAACCACTGCTTTGGTTCGCTGATGAGTCTCAGCATCGGCCGCTGGGGTGGCGCAGACTCCCTGTGGTGCATCGCTGGCCACGGAGCACCAACGATAGGGATCCCGAACGATCACGGACGGAGCCCAGGCGAGGTCTGAGGCAGTCCAAACGCCAGACGTGTTTTGGCTGAACTGCGCCCTCACCAGCAGTCCCTCGTTATTCAGGACATACCACGGTGACAATTCAGTGACACCGTTGCCGAGCCCATAGACAATCCACGTGCCCTTGTAATTCTCGATGGGCAAAACGGAGTGAGTGTGGTGCCCGTAGATCATGGTGAACTGCCCACTGTCCACCAACGCGTGCGCAACCTCCTGCTGCTGGGCGTTGGCTTCGCTGGCGTATTCGTCACCGGCGTGCATGACACCCAGGACGATGTCAGCTCCAAGCGCCTTGGCCTGTTTCGCCTTCGCGATCATGGCCGCTGGATCCAGCTCGTCAACCAGCCAAGGATATTCCGGAATCTGACCGTTGTGGCCGTACGTTCCAATGATGACGGCCACCTTGGCAGCGTCCGTCTGGAGCATGAGTATCTCCTTGGACGCGGCCTCCGTCCGGTAGGAACCCGTGTGCTTCAGGCCCGCCGCGTCCAAGGCATCCAGTGTCCTCAGCAAGCCGTCGGTCCCACGGTCAATGGTGTGGTTGCTGGCCGTCGTGCAGGCTTTGTAACCGACGTCCTTGGAGGCTGCGATGATTTGGGGCGGCACGTTGAATGACGGGTAGGCGGAGAACGGCCCTTCCGGAGTTGCAACCGGGGTTTCCTGATGGCAGATGGCGAGGTCGCTGTTGCGGATGTAACGGCGCTGCCCTTCGAGAAGCGGCACGAAAGTGTAGCCGGGCTGACCCGCCGCCGCTGCGTCAGCTCTGGCTTGTTGCCAGAGCTGGGTGTGAACCAGCATGTCGCCTGTCACCGTGATGGAAGTGCAGCGTAGCTCCGGACAAGCGGGACCCGTACCAGGGGTGGGGTTCGGTGCCGGGGTGCGGGTTGGGCTGGGGGTCTCGGCTGAGGGGGCAGACGTGGCGCTGCTGCGGTTCGCGTCATCGTTTTCTGCGATCACACCGCAGGAACCCAAGGAGACTGCCAAAGCCATGCCGCTCAGCACGATTGCGGCCTTGTGAGTACGGAACCGCCCCACGGAAAATGTGATATTGCCCATGACTTTCATCCTATGGTGGAAGCTCCTGGGAACCGGGCGTGCCGCTCTTGAGGACACGATTCTTACGTGAAAGAGTCACTTCATGACCAATCCACTCCTGAGCCCCAGCACTTTGCCCTACGGGCTTCCGCCCTTCGCCGGCATTTCAACGGAGCACTACGCCGAGGCCATAGAGGCAGGCTTGACCACGCATCTGAGTGAAATCGCCAGAATCACGGACAACCCGGAACCAGCCACCCTGGAAAACACAGCAGTGGCCATGGAGCGGTCCGGACTGCTCCTCAACAGGGCTGCTGCAGCGTTCTTCACACTCGTTTCCGCTGATGCTTCCGACGCCATCAAAGCGCTGGAGATCGAGCTTTCACCCAAGCTCTCAGCACATCAGGACGCCGTGTACATGAACCGCGGGCTCTACGAACGGTTCGCAGCGATCGACACCACCGTTCTGGATGCGGAGTCGTCCCGGTTGGTGCAGGAGTATCTTAAAGAATTCCGGCAATCCGGAATTCAGCTTGAGGACGCCGGGCAACACCGCCTGCGCGAGGTCAACGCCGAGTTGTCACGATTAGGCACCGAGTTTGGACAGCGCGTCAAGGACGCCATGAAGTCCGCCGCCCTGCTTCTTGACGACGCCGATGAGCTCGCCGGCCTGCAACCGGAATTGATCGCAGGCGCCGGGGAAGCAGCAAAGTCTGCCGGACACGAAGGCAAGTATTTACTAACCTTGATCCAACCCAGCAATCAACCCGCCTTGGCGTTCTTGGAGAACCGGACCATCCGCCGTCGACTATACGAGGCGTCCTTGGCGCGAGGCACTGGTGGCCCCTTGGACGTCCGTGACCTTGTGAAGGCGACTGTCCGGTTGAGGGCAGAGAAGGCAACTCTCTTGGGTTTTGCCAATTTCGCTGAGCTGGTGGTTGACCAGCAGACAGCGCCCGGGTTCAGTGAGGTCCAAGCGATGCTGGGTCGGATGGCCCCCGCTGCTGTGCGGAATGCCCAATCGGAGGCAGATGCCTTGGCGGAAGCAGCCGGCCACGAACTTGAGCCCTGGGATTGGGCGTATTACTCTGCCCGGGTTCGCAGGGATAAATTCCAGGTGGATGAACAGGCAATCCGCCCCTATTTCAGCCTTGAAAATGTACTCACCCACGGAGTCTTCCATGCGGCAACGCAGCTGTACGGGGTGACATTCCAAGAGCGGGACGATGTGGAAGGCTACCACCCCGACGTCCGCGTCTGGGAGGTGCGGAATGAAGACGGCACCGGGCTCGGCCTCTTCCTGGGCGATTATTACACCCGGGAGTCAAAGCGCGGGGGTGCTTGGATGAATTCCCTCATAGAGCAGTCCACACTGCTGGGCACCCAGTCCGTGGTGATCAATAACCTCAACATCACCAAACCGGCCCCCGGCGAGCCGACACTGTTGTCGTTGGACGAGGTTCGCACTGTCTTCCATGAGTTCGGCCATGCCCTGCACGGCCTGTTTTCCAACGTCACTTATCCTCGGTTCTCCGGAACGTCCGTGCCGCGTGACTTTGTGGAATACCCGTCCCAGGTCAACGAGATGTGGATCATGTGGCCAGAGGTATTGGCCAACTACGCACGCCACTACTCTTCCGGGGAAGTCCTCCCGCAGGACACCGTGGACAAACTCAACGAGTCGGTGCTGTGGGGAGAAGGGTTCGCAACCACGGAATATCTGGGCGCAGCACTCCTTGACCTCGCATGGCACGTGATCTCCGAGTCGGAGGTACCGGACGACGTTATGGCTTTCGAGGCCAAAGCCCTGGCGGATGCAGCAATCGCTCACCCCCTGATCCCACCGAGGTACCGGACGGGCTACTTCCAGCACATCTTCGCCGGCGCGGGCTATGCCGCGGGATACTACTCCTACATCTGGAGCGAGGTGTTGGACGCCGACACCGTGGAGTGGTTCAAGGAAAACGGTGGCCTGACACGAGCCAACGGAGACAGGTTCAGGTCTGAGCTGCTCTCGCGGGGTAACAGCCGCGACCCCCTGGAGTCCTTCCGCGCCTTCCGGGGCCGCGACGCCGAGCTGGAGCCCCTCCTCAAGCGGCGTGGACTGCGCTAGAACGACGCCGGGCCGGTCACCTTGGAAGGTAACCGGCCCGGCGTCGTACTGCTTTTTGCTTTTACCAGCCGCGCTCTGCGAGGCGGTGGGGCTGCGGGATGTCATCAACGTTGATACCGACCATGGCTTCGCCGAGGCCGCGGGAGACCTTGGCGATCACATCGGGATCGTCGTGGAACGTGGTGGCCTTCACGACGGCGGCAGCACGCTCTGCGGGGTTGCCGGACTTGAAGATCCCCGAACCGACGAACACGCCGTCCGCGCCGAGCTGCATCATCATCGCAGCATCAGCCGGGGTAGCAATACCACCAGCGGTGAACAGGACCACGGGGAGCTTGCCGGTAGCGGCAACTTCCTTGACCAGCTCGTACGGTGCCTGCAACTCCTTGGCCGCAACATACAGCTCATCCTCGGGAAGGGCGGCGAGCTTGGCGATCTCCGAGCGGATCTTGCGCATGTGCCCGGTGGCGTTGGAAACATCGCCGGTGCCGGCTTCACCCTTGGAACGGATCATCGCCGCGCCCTCGTTGATGCGACGCAGCGCCTCACCAAGGTTGGTGGCACCACAAACGAACGGGACGGTGAAGTTCCACTTATCGATGTGGTTGATGTAGTCCGCCGGGGTCAGGACCTCGGACTCGTCGATGTAGTCAACACCGAGGGACTGCAGGACCTGGGCTTCGACGAAGTGGCCGATCCTAGCCTTGGCCATCACCGGGATGGACACGGCAGCGATGATCGCATCGATCATGTCCGGATCCGACATCCGGGACACGCCACCCTGGGCGCGGATATCGGCCGGGACACGCTCGAGCGCCATGACGGCAACAGCACCGGCATCCTCAGCGATGCGGGCCTGCTCGACGTTAACGACGTCCATGATGACGCCGCCCTTGAGCATCTCCGCCATGCCCCGCTTAACACGGCTGCTGCCCGTGACGCTGTTCGCGGACGAACCGGCTTCGTTGCTTACATCTGGTGTAGACACAAAAACCCCTATGGGTAGATAAACGACCTTCATGCCGGAGGCGCGCGCAGCCACACGACCGCAATCAGCGCACACCGGGTTTCAGGTCAAGGTGACCAAGTACTAGTAATAGTAGTCGCACCTTGCATGCGGACAGTACATTCGTTACTGCCTTGGAGGGCAACAAAGCGGCCTTTGGTAGGTCAGGTGCACAACCAGGGCAGAGCGACTTTGGTCGGTTGCCAGTTCCCCCGCACTGCGATATTTCCTAGGCGTTAGGCTGCAGCAGTTCCGTCAGCTTCGGCCATGGCCTGCCGCCTTACGGTGGACATCCGCTGAACGATGGTGATGATGCTCGCCAGCGCTAGCAGTATGAGGGTTACGAACAACGCAACCGGCGGGAGGCCCAATCCCGTAAGCCCGGCGATGAGCAGCACCGATGCCAGGCGTTCTGCTCGTTCAGCGATTCCAACGCTCGCCTGGTAGCCCAAGGACTCCGCCTTGGCCCGGGCGTAGGAAACAACCATTCCAAGAACCAGACAGACGACGGCAGCGGCCGCAATCGCAGGATCTTCACCTCCGGTGAAAAACCAAATGGTGAGGCCCGCAAAAATTGCACCATCCGCGAGCCTGTCCAGGGTGGAATCCAGGAAGTTACCCCAGCCACCGCTGCGGCCCTGCAGCCTCGCCATGATTCCATCCACCACGTCCGAGAATGCGAAGAACGCGATCACCACCGAGCCCCACCATAAGAAGCCCAAGGGGTAGAGGACGAGTCCGCCCAATATCACCCCTGCGGTCCCTGCAATGGTCACGGCGTCCGGAGACACACCGATCCTGAGGAGCCAACGCGCTAAAGGGGTAAAAAGTGAAGTGAAGAAGCCGCGCGCATGCCTATTGAGCATTCGACTCCCCCGGCCAGGCTTCGGCCACGAGTTTGCGGACCTCATCGAGCGTCTGCGTAATGGCCTTGGTCTGGGCGATGATGGGGAAGAAGTTTCCGTCCCCACCCCAGCGCGGAACAACGTGCTGATGGAGATGCGCGGCGATTCCCGCGCCCCCGGTTACGCCTTGGTTCATGCCAAGGTTGAAGCCGCTGGGGTTGGATACCTTCCGCAACACCCGCATGGCTGTTTGCGTGAGTTCTGCAAACTCCGCCGTCTCCTCCACGGTGATGTCCGTGTAGTCGGGCACGTGGCGGTAAGGGCAGATCAACAGGTGCCCTGGGTTGTACGGGAACAGGTTGAGGACCACATAGCAGGTCCGTCCCCGGTAGACGATGAGGGATTCCTCGTCAGTACGTGTGGGGCCTACACAGAACGGGCAGTCATCCTTGTTCTTGAATTGATCCTGCCCGCCCTTGATGTAGGCCATGCGGTGCGGAGTCCACAGGCGCTGAAAAGCGTCCGGAACGCCCGCGAGTCCGAAGTCATCGGTTACGTCGGCGTCGCCGGGAATGCCGGGGGCCGCGCCTGTGTTCTCCTGCACCGTCTATGTGTCCGTTCCGTCAGCTCTCGCGGTTCTTGACGGCATCCACGATCCTGCGGACCGCCTCTGCCACCGGCACGCCGTTGTCCTGGCTGCCATCCCGGAAGCGGAACGATACGGCTCCCGCCTCGGCGTCCTCACCACCGGCAATCAGGACGAAGGGGATCTTGTCCTTGCTCGCCGTACGGATTTTCTTGGGGAAGCGATCTGATGAGACATCAACCTCAGCCCGGATTCCAGCGGCCTTGAGCTGGTCCACGACGTCGAACATGTAGTCGTTGAAGGTCTCGGCCACTGGAATGCCAACAACCTGGACGGGCGAAAGCCATGCCGGGAAAGCACCTGCGTAGTGCTCGGTGAGAACACCCATGAAACGTTCCACGGAACCGAAGAGTGCGCGGTGGATCATGACGGGGCGCTGGCGGGTGCCGTCTGCAGCCTGGTACTCCAGTTCGAAGCGCTCAGGCAGGTTGAAGTCCAGCTGGATGGTGGACATCTGCCAGGTCCGTCCCAGTGCGTCCTTCGCCTGAACAGAAATCTTGGGGCCGTAGAATGCTGCTCCACCCGGATCCGGAACCAGTTCCAGGCCCGAGGCTGCCGCAACCTCGGAAAGAGTGCGCGTGGCCTCTTCCCAGGCGGCGTCATCGCCCACAAACTTTTCTTCGTTCTTTGTGGAGAGCTCCAGGTAGAAATCATCCAGGCCATAATCCTTGAGGAGGCCCAGGACGAAGTTCAAGGTGGTGGTGAGTTCGTCCTTCATCTGCTCACGTGTGCAGTAGATGTGGGCGTCGTCCTGTGTCATGCCACGTACGCGGGTGAGGCCATGAACAACACCGGACTTCTCGTAGCGGTACACCGAGCCGAATTCGAACAGGCGCAGCGGCAGTTCGCGGTAGGAGCGGCCACGCGACCGGAAGATGAGGTTGTGCATAGGGCAGTTCATCGGCTTCAGGTAGTAGTCCTGTGCCGGCTTTCGAACTGTGCCGTCTTCATTGAATTCGGCATCCACCTGCATTGCAGGGAACATGCCGTCCTTGTACCAGTCAAGGTGCCCGGAAACCTCGTAGAGGTGTCCCTTGGTGATGTGGGGCGTGTAGACGAACTCGTAACCAGCGTCCACGTGGCGCTGGCGGGAGTAGTCCTCCATAGCCTTGCGGATGATGCCGCCCTTGGGATGGAACACGGGCAAGCCGGAGCCGAGTTCGTCCGGGAACGAGAACAGGTCCAGCTCGACGCCAAGCTTGCGGTGATCGCGGCGCTCGGCCTCGGCGATGCGTTCCTGGTAGGCCTTGAGTGCTTCCTTGGTGGGCCAGGCTGTACCGTAAATGCGCTGCAGCTGCTGGTTGTTCTGGTTACCCAACCAGTACGCAGCTGAGGAGCGGGTCAACGCGAAGGCGTTGGCGATGATCTTGGTGTTGGGCAAGTGCGGGCCGCGGCAGAGATCGCACCAGACACTTTCGCCGCTTTTCCTCTCCACATTGTCGTAGATGGTGATGTCGCCAGCGCCGACCTCAACGTTGACGCCCTCAGCGGCGTCGCTTGCATCGTTCTTCTTGCCCAGCAGTTCCAGCTTGTAAGGCTCGTTGGCCATGGCTTCGCGGGCTTCTTCTTCGGTGACCACGCGGCGTACGAACTTCTGGTTCTGGTTGATGATCTTTTGCATCATCTTTTCCAGCTGGCGCAGGTCTTCCGGGGTGAACGGCTCAGCGACGTCAAAGTCGAAGTAGAAGCCATCCGTGATGTACGGGCCGATGCCGAGCTTGGCATCGGGGCGCAACTGCTGCACGGCCTGGGCCATGACGTGGGCTGTGGAGTGGCGGAGCACGTTGAGGCCATCAGGGGATTCGATGGTGACGCCTTCGATCTCGGCGTCGGCCGGCAAGACCTGATCGAGGTCCTTCAGCACACCATTGACACGGGCTACTACGACGTCGCGGCGCTCGAAGAAGAGTTCCGCGCCGGTAGTCCCTTCCGTCACCTTGGTCTCTTCGCCATCGACGATGAGGGTGATCTGTTGGGCATCTGACACGGGTGTCTCCTATTCATAGTTAAGGCTTCATAGCTTGTGGCGTACGGGGACCACAGCCAGCCACCGTCAATCGTATCTGCTTCAGCGAAGGCGGCCAAAGCAGCGCGCCGACGCTGGATTCAGCTGCCCAAACCGGTGATGGCGAGGTTCCTGGAGATGCCGTGAAGGGGGCCTTGATGAGTAAATTCATCAGGAAGGACACCTCCGGCCGGGAGGAGTTCTGTGTAGGGCAGCGTTTCCGGACGGCTAAGGTCCCACGCTTTGTTGGCACTCAGGCTGATTCCCTTGGGGCCTGTTCTCCTGGTGGTTCCACGGATCAGCAGCATCCGGGTACCAAACAGCAAGGGTCCGGATTCTTCCTGGGCCTCGTGGAAAAACACAGAGTCCACACAACCGGTGCCGTCGTCGATGCTGATGAAGACCACACGTCTTCCCCCACGCATGGGCGGGGTTTGGGTTGCGATCCGAACTCCAGCCACCAGGACTTCGGTCCCGTTGCGTAAGCCCAGGAGCTTGTCAGCCGTGGTGACCCCCAGCTTGTCCAGGAGTGGCCGGTGGCTGTCCATGAGGTGCTGGCTGACATCCACGGCCATGAGGTCAAGCTCGGCCCTGACGTTCTCCACCATGGATGGTTCGGGAAGTTCAGGAGCCAGATTCCGTAGCTCCACATCACCCAGAGCGAACGACAACTGTCCCTCGATGACATCCGTGGGCTTCCTTGCAGGGCTGCTTTGGAGCGCCTGCAGGTGTTGCACGAGGTCTGCCCGGTTCGCTTTCCCTCCGGAATCTTTGTGCAGGGAATCAAAGGCGCCCAGTTGAGCAAGCCTTTTGATGTTCGGTTTGCTGACTCTCGCCCGCGCCCGGAGGTCAGCCAAGGAATCGAAGGGTTGCCCTGCCACAATTCTCTTGAGTTCTGCCCCCGAAAGCCCATAGATCCCAGTGAGGCTCAGCCGGATGCCAAGCTTGCCTCGATCAGGCCCGTCCTGGATCTTTTCAACCCGGTATTCGGCATGGCTCCGGTTGATGTCCAGGGGCAGGATGGGGATTCCGAGCCTTCGGGCTTCAGCCACCAACAGTCGTTTGGGATACATCCCGGGATCGTGTTCCCAGAGCCCGGCAAGAAAGGCTTCCGGATGGTGGGTTTTCAGCCAGGCCGATTGATAGGTGGGCACGGCAAAGGCGGCTCCATGGGCTTTGCAAAACCCAAAGCTGCCAAATGCTTTCAAGGTGCCCCAGACCTTGTCCACAACCTCTGGAGAGTATTTCTTGATCGCGTCGCGGCGGAATTGCCTCTCCACTTCAGGCTCGTGCACTTCATCACCCAAGGCACGACGGAACTCATCCGCCCTATCCAAGCCACAGCCGGTCATGACATTAAAGGTCTTCAGGATCTGCTCATGGAAGACCGTGACCCCATGGGTCTCCTGCAGCACAGGCTTCAGGTCCGGGTGGGGGTAGACCTCCGGTGCGAACCCATGCCTGTGTTCCAGGAAAGGACGGACCATGTCCGATTTCATGGGCCCTGGACGGAACAGGGAGATGTCGATGATGAGGTCGTTGAATTCCCTGGGTGCCATCTTTCCAATGAGCTCCCGTTGGCCGGGTGATTCGATCTGGAAACAGCCAAGTGTGTGGGTGCTGCGGATCAACTCATAGGTGGGCTCGTCGTCGAACGGTACAGCGTTGAGGTCGATCCTCCCGTCGTCGGCAATGAAGTCCGGTCCGGAGCCACCCGGCTCCACCTGATGCCTGCCCGCCGCCACAACTTCTGCCTTCGAGGGGTGCAAGCGAATGACCTCACGCACAGCAAATGCCATGGCGCTTTGCATCCGCACCCCCAGGACATCGAGTTTGAGCATCCCCATGGGGTCCATGTCATGTTTATCGAATTGACTCATGGGCAGACCCAACCCGCTGGGCTGGACGGGAGTTCGATCCAGGAGCGTGGCATCTCCCAAAATCACGCCGCAAGGATGCATGGAGATATGCCGGGGCAGGCGATCCAGCCTTTCGGTAAGATCCACCAACAAGTCCAACTGCTGGTTCTCCTCCAACGCACCTTGCTCCACCCGCCCGGCAAAATTCCGAAGCTCAGGCTTCTCCACCAGCGCTTCCCGGAACTTGCGGGCAGAGAATCTCCACAGTTGCTTGGCGATTTCACCGACCTCTTCGTCCGGCATGCCCAGGGCCATCCCTGCGTCACGGACTGCACCCCGCGCCCGGTAACCGTTTTGCATGCTCATGAGGGTGACCCGCTCGGCGCCGAATCGATCAAAGATCCGGCGGTAGACGTTGTGCCTTTCGGCACTTTCAACGTCGATATCAATGTCAGGAAGGGTTGACCGGCGTCCCGAAAGGAACCGTTCAAAAATGAGGTCATGGCTGATGGGATCAACCTGGCTGATGTCGATCAGGTAGTTGACCAGGCTGGAAGCGCCGGACCCCCTGGCAGCAACCCTGACACCCATATCAAGGATCATCCTGGACACCTCAGCCACCGTGAGGAAGTAGGAAGCAAAACCCAGTTTGGCTATGATCCCGAGCTCATGCACCAACCGCGAGCGCACCCGTTTCTCAGTTTCCCCGTTGATGCCGGGGAACCTTTTGGTGATTCCGGCTTCGCAGCGCTGGGTGAGTTCCACCATGGGGTCACGGTCGATGCCGATGATGGAGGCTTCCGGGACTACTGGTTTCTTCCATCCCATGTCCAGGATGGGATCGATGCGGCATTTGTCGGCGAGCGCCTCTGTGTTGGCGAGAAGTTTGTTGAGGTCGGCTTTCCCCTGGCCTGCCGCGTTCATGATTTCTTTGCCGAGTTGGAGCATGTGGTGTGCGTTTTTCAGCCAGCCCTGCCCCGTCGGTTGGAGCATGGGTGCGGCTGAGAGTTCTGGTAGGGATTTGAGGGTGCGTGCGGAGTCGAGGACGTCGGCGGTTGCAGCTCCGTCTTGGGCGCAGTAGCGGACGGCGTTGCTGAGAATGGCGGGGATGTTGTGTTCCAGCGCAAGCTTGAGCATTCGTACTGCCTGGGCGGTACTCAGTGATTCTCCGGGTGCGCTGAGGTGGGAAACTGCTTCGGCCACGATGGTTCCCGGTGGCATGGCGTCGATCCATTGCTTGAAAAGGGTTCTGGGCCGGAGGTATTTACGTCCACCCATGGCTTGGCCAACATCAGAGTCGGGTCCGATCAGTACGGTCAGCACTGGCTTGAGGGTTGCGGGATCAAGGGTTCTTGATGCCAGCTCTCCCCTGGTTACTGCCACGGGGACCGTTCCCCCGGCTTTTCCTGAGGTTCTTGCGTGTGCGTCGGAGACCAGGCGGCAGAGTGCCTTGTAGCCTGCACCGTTGTTGTTGCCGTGGGCGAGGACGACGACGCGGCCCGCGACTTGGGTGCGGTGGTCGCCGTCGTCGTCGAAGACTGAAAGGTCAACACCCACGATGGGGTCGATGTTTGCTTCCATGCAGGCTTTGAGGTGTTTGATGGTGCCGTACAGGCCGTCACGGTCTGTGCAGGCGAGCGCCGTGGCGCCGTCTGCTGCGGCGGCTTGGGCGAGTTCTTCGGGCCAGGAGACGCCGTAGTGTGCGCTGAAGGCTGTGGAGACGTGCAGATGGGTGAAGCTCAAGGTTTCACGCTGCTTCGTCGGGTTCTACTGCACGTGCTGGTGCGGCGTCGTGGATGCGCAGGAGTCTCCACCGTCCGCTGCCCAGGTGCCGGACCAGATCGAGGGTGATGGAGTGGCTGGTTTCCGGTTCAGCGGAGGAGGGCTGCAGTTGTACCCGCCAGATCTCGTGGTCAACCAGGCCGGCTCCGCTTCCCAGGGGTGCGCGGCTTTCTTCAAGCCACCATTGGCGTCGTTCATACCAGCGCACAGGTTCGTTGGTGACTGTGTACTGCGTGCCTTTCCATTGGACTTCCAGCGGCTGGCCGGTGTCTGTGCAGCTCACACTTACTGATTCACTGAACAGCCCCATCTCTTCACCTCTTCACGCGGAAACTATTCGAAAGTATGTTCGAATAATTCAGTTTACGCCGCGATCCGGGCAAAACCTATCCATGGTTCAAGTCGTCGCCGGCCCACGGTCCCCTACATACCGCTCCGAGCGTCGGTCCGCTTGGAACGCTTGCCCGCCTGTTTCACCAGTGCATCGCGAAACGGTTGTGCACCCTGGGCGAGGGCGACGCCACCCATGAGCGAAGAAGCAACCCGGAGGAGTTGGGTGCGCAACACCCGCTCCCGGTTATAGGCTGCGAGAGCTTCCTTCAAGGGCTGCTCGTTCAACAGCTTGCCCAGGTTCACAGCATCGATCAGGGCTTCGCAGGCACCCCGGCCGAGATTGGGGGTCATGGCGTGTGCGGCGTCCCCGAGTAACACCACGTTGCCCTGCGCATAGCGCCTAAGGGGAGGTGCAGTCCAGATCCTCTGGGCCAGCGAATTGCCCGGAGTTGCAGTGGAAAGAACACTCCGAACAGCTGGAGAGTACTGCGCATAACGCGTCCGTGCCACCTCAAGTGCTTCTGCAACATCAACCCTGTCCGGACCAAGGGAAGACCTGAAGGAGGCATACCAGTTGGTTCCATCACCCGCGGGTGCCAAGCCAAAAATCTCGCCCCTCCCCCAGTACTCGCCAACGTCTTCAGCGGACGGGGTTCCGGGAATGACTCCGCGGACAGCAAGGAATGGGGTAGGCCTGGCGGCACTCCGCTGGCCCCAGAAGTCGCGTCGGACAATACTCTTGACCCCATCCGCACCTACAGTCAGCCAGGCGCCGGACGGTAGGCGGTCCACCCGCCCGGTCTCCCTGGACACCGTGTCCGGAACTGCGGAATCCAGCAGCCTCAGCAGTTCGGGCCGGGACACCCCAACCAGCCCCTCTCCCTCCATGGAGAGCATGGGATCCCCGGAGGGGCTGCGGAGGGCGCCGGCCTTGATGATGGACCCACGACTCCTCACGGCCCCCAGGATCCCCAGCTCGGCCAAGGCCCTTTGGGCAGCCGGCCACATGGCCAGAGTTGTCCCGACTGCCGGGAGTTCGGGGCGTTGCTCATACACGGTGACGTCAAACCTGCCCGGGTCCAGCCTCCCAGCGAGCGCCAGTCCGGCAATTCCTCCACCAATGATGTCCACTCTTTCCATGAGCACACTGTACTACTACATTTGTAGTGGTGATAGGGGGTGAAGCTAGACTTTCGCCATGCCAGACCGACGCACTCAACTTGCCGATGCCGCGCTCGCCGTCGTCTCCGCCAAGGGCCTCAAGGGGCTCACCCACCGGGCCGTCGACGCCCAAGCCGGCGTCGCCGTCGGAACTACCTCGAACTATTTCCGCAACCGTGCCGCGCTGATGGGCGCCGCCGTCGACCGCGTTGAAGAACGTGACCGCCTCCTGCTGCAGCAAGGCGGAACGAACATCCCGACGTCGGTAGTGACGTTGGCGGAGCAGATCGCCGGAGCGGTCATGGGACTCGCGCGGGAAAACGCCGAACTCACCCGGGCCCGGTTCGTTTTCGCCCTCGACCAACCCGAAGTGGTCGCTGCCGGGCACGAGCGGCTGGTACAGGCCCTGGCGCAACTGCTCGAGTCGATGGGCATAGCTGAAGCACGCAGCCGGGCGGAAGCAATCTCCGACTACAGTGACGGCCTGGCCCTCCACCTGCTGACAGCCAGGAAAGGGCAGGACATTGACACCGCCGCAGTGGCACGCACCATCCTGCGCCTCTTGGAGGGCTGAAAGTCAAGGGGTGGACGGCAGCCTGTCCACAGAGCAGGATTGTGGAATGAGCACCAATGACGCACTCCTGAAGCAGGTCAACATCTCCGCCGAAGAAGACAACCTTGTGGCAAGGTTCGAAATCGACGGCAACATACCAGGCTCCGGCGCTTACGTCGTGGGCCTTGTTGCTGCCAGCGAGGACTATTCCTCACAACGCAGGCTCGGCATCGAATTCATGAACGGCGAGGCGATCTCGTTCTACTCCTTCAACCACTCCCTCAGTGCCGAGGAAAACTATGACATCAAGGGTGTGGAGCACTCGGGCAACGTCATCACGGGGAACTTTCCCATGTCGGCCATCCATGGGCTGAGCAAAGGTCACGTCATGACGGGCTTCAGCGAAGCGGACGGCCGGGAGTTCCAGTCCGGAGTACCGGTCACCGAGGCGCTCTAAGTTCTGAGCTCTGAGTTCTGAGTTCTGAGTTATGAGCTCTAGAAGAGGCCTTCCACCGGCTCAATGAGTTCCGGTGAATTGTTCCGGACATTTCCCACCGCGGCACCCACCGGGTCCAGTGTCCACGCAGCTGCGGCATCGTGTGCCCTGGAGCGGACCAGCTCCACCAGCCCTTCGGCGTCCTTCTCGCGCGGATCCAACCAGGCTTCCATTGTCTCTGTGCTCATAGGCAAAGGAACACGGTCATGGAGGGCGGTCAGTTCATCAAAAACTGAAGCGCTGCGCCGGGACCTGGCCGACTCGGCCGTAGGAGTGTCCGCGGTCAGGATGGACATGGACAACAACCAACGGGCAGGGTCATCATCAGAAGCTGACTGGTCACGCCACCACTCGTACAAGCCTGCGAAGACCAAGCCTTGGCCGTCTCCCGGGTGCACGTAATACGGCTGCTTGTTCTTGCCCTCGCCCTTCTTCCATTCGTAATAACCATCAGCAGGAACCGCGCAGCGCCTGGCCACCGCGGCCTTCTTGAAGGAAGGCTTCTCCAACAGCGTCTCGCTTCGAGCGTTGATCAGCCGGGCACCGCCCTTGGGATCCTTCGCCCACGAGGGCACCAGCCCCCACTTCGCCACATGGAGCTGCCGTTTCACGTCCTCGTCAATCAGCCTCTCCAACACGATGGGAACGGCATCAGTCGGAGCCACATTCCAGGACTTCTCCAGGGCAATTTCCTTCTCGAGTTCGGCGTCAAAATCGGCGAGCAGATCCCCCACCGCACGGGCCATCACATAACGTCCACACATGGCAACAGTCTGCCCTTTCCTCGCAGAACGCACCAGCACAGGCATGTGACGTAACCCTGCTTCGCGTCTGAACGGGAATTATTCGGACGCGGGTTACCGTTGATACCAACGAAACATCCAGTGCACAACGAACCACAACCGAGGAGAGCTCTGTGGACTTCACTCCCGACTCCGGCACCATCACCATGTTCTCGACCACCTGGTGCGGTTACTGCAACCGCCTGAAGAAGCAGCTGGACGCCAAGGGCATCGGCTACACCGAGATCAACATCGAAGAAGTAGATGGCACTGCCGAACTCGTCGAGCAGCTCAACGGAGGCAACCGCACCGTCCCCACCGTGCTTTTCCCTGACGGAACCGCGGCCACCAACCCGTCCGCTTCCGAGGTTGAGAGTCGCCTCGCCGCATAAACAGCCGCGGCCATGCTGTTGGGCCCGCACGGAATAATCCCACTCTGTCTGCCACCTGTGATAGACAGAATGGGAATCCGTAGCGGGCCCCTTTTGCTTTAAAGCAGGACCCGCTCCCCCGTTAGCCCGAAGGGAACATCTCCATGGTCCACGCAGTCAAAGGTGTCGTCGTCCGCTCCAAAGGCGCGCCCGCAACACTAGAAACCATTCTGGTTCCCGAGCCCGGCCCCGGCGAAGCCTTGGTGGACATTCTCACCAGCGGCGTCTGCCACACCGACCTCCACTACAAACTCGGCGGCATCAGCGACGATTTCCCCTTCCTCCTTGGCCATGAAGCCACCGGCGTCGTCAGCGCAGTCGGCCCCGATGTCACCGACGTAGCCCCGGGCGACCGCGTGGTCCTCAACTGGCGCGCAGTCTGCGGCAACTGCCGGGCCTGTAACCGCGGCCAGGCCCAGTACTGCTTCAACACCCACAACGCCACCCAAAAGATGACACTCGAAGACGGCACGGAACTCTCACCGGCCCTCGGCATCGGCGCGTTCATCGAAAAGACCCTGGTCGCCGCCGGGCAATGCACCAAGGTAGACCCCGACGCCGATGCCGCCGCGGTAGGGCTCCTCGGCTGCGGCGTCATGGCAGGTCTGGGCGCCGCGCTCAACACCGGCAACGTCAAGCGGGGCGACTCCGTAGCCGTGATCGGCTGCGGCGGAGTGGGCGTAGCAGCCATCGCCGGCGCCGCGCTCGCAGGCGCCACCACCATCATCGCCGTGGACATCGACGCCAAGAAGCTCGAGCGCGCCAAGGAACTCGGCGCAACACACACCGTGGATTCATCCGCAAGCGACCCCATTGAAGAAATCAGGGCTCTGACAGGTGGCTTCGGCGCAGACGTGGTGATTGACGCCGTCGGACGTCCCGAAACCTATAAGCAGGCGTTCTACGCCCGCGACCTCGCAGGCACCGTTGTCCTGGTTGGTGTCCCCACGCCGGAGATGACCTTGGAACTGCCGCTGCTGGATGTTTTCGGCCGCGGCGGATCACTCAAGTCATCCTGGTACGGCGACTGCCTGCCTTCCCGGGACTTCCCCATGCTGGTGGACCTGTACAAGCAGGGCAAGCTGGACCTGGACGCCTTCGTCACGGAGCGCATCACCATCAACCAGGTGGAAGAAGCGTTCGACAAGATGCACGATGGCGCAGTCCTCCGATCGGTGGTTGAGCTGTGAGCACCGGAAACGTCACCATCGATCGCGTTGTCACCTCCGGGACGTTCTCCCTCGACGGCGGAACCTGGGACGTGGACAACAACGTCTGGATCATCGGCGACGACTCTGAATGCATCGTCATCGACCCCGCCCACAACCCCGAAGCAATTCGCCAGGCCGTGGGCGGCCGAACCGTCAAAGCCATCTTGCTGACGCACGGCCATGATGACCACATCAGTTCCGCTGGCGCGTTTCGGGAGCTCGTCACAGCACCCATCCACCTGCACCAGGAAGACTGGATGTTGTGGAAGGCAGTGTTCCCCGACGTCGATCCGGATGTGGCGATCGTGGACGGCGACGAGTTCACTGTTGCCGGCGCAACGTTGAAAGCGATCCACACTCCCGGACACTCGCCCGGGTCCGTGTCATTCCACCTGGCCGGCGATGAAACACTCTTCAGTGGAGACACGCTTTTCCAGGGCGGACCCGGCGCGACTGGACGCTCCTACAGTGATTTCCCAACGATCATCAAGTCCATCCGGACCAAGCTGCTCGCCTTGCCGGAGGAAACCGTGGTCCTCACAGGGCACGGTGATTCCACCACCATCGGCGCTGAGAAGCCGCACCTGGATGAATGGATCGCCCGCGGGCACTGACACACCCGAGGTACCTCTGCAGTCTGGTGGGGTTTGCCCCTTACCCCATCAGACTGCGGAAGTCGCCGTCAACGACGTCCGCGTACCCGCGGTAAGCCTCAATCACGGCGTCCTCCACAGTCTGGACATCCAGATGCGGGAGCAGGTCATTGGCTGCCCCGGCCGTGGCAGGATCCCAGTCCAAGCCGAGCGCCGAGTAACTCGCTGCCAGCACCTCGCGGATGGGTTTGGAATCTTCCACCACAATCACGGAACTGAAAAGCCAGCCTCCGGAAACGACGCGCTGGGCAGTGCCGATGAGCTTGATGCGGTGCGCAGGGAAATCGGGGTCTTCGCCATGAACGCTGAACTCCCCAGGACAATACTCCCCAGGAATCTCACCGACGGCGGCATGAACACCCACACTGCGGAGTGCCCCGGCCAGCAGCTCACCAAACTCCGAAAAGCGGGCCTTGGCACGAACGATCGCGTCAGGATGGGGTTCGATGTGGTCGATCACCAAGGTCCCTTGGTGATATGCAGCAGCGCGGCCCCCGGCTTTCCGTATGAGGGGCTCGAAGCCGAGCTTCCGGCAGGCCTCCTCCGCTGCCTGAAAACCAGGCAGGTTCGCGTCGCGCTGACCGAAAGCAACGGTAGGCTGCGGCCGATACAGGCGAAGGGACGGGCCAAGCTTGCCGTTACGGGCACGCTGAAGCAACTCCAAGGCGAAATCGAGGTCTGCCGCCGCACCCATGGATTCGTTCTGGCGGTACGCCGTTAGCTGGCGGGGACCTGCTTCCGGGACGCCCATCAGCTTTTCCTCAAGGTCAGGATCTGCTCGGCCCGCCCAAAGGGTCCGTTGAGGTCATGGAGAACGGTGGAGGTCAGGCCGATGCCGTCAGCACCAAAGGACACTTTGTTGTCCAAGCCCAACCATTCGCCAGACGGCGCCCTGTACATATGGATCTGTAGGTCCACGTTCGGGAAGATATAGCTGTTTTCTCCAGGCGGAACACGGGCTGCGATCCCATTGGCCGTGTCAACCAAGCCCATCAAACGGGCCAGTTCAGTACTGTCATTTTGATCCGTGAGCGGATGGGACGTCCGGATCCACACCTTGCCTGATCCCGGACGGTGTCCCTCGCCAATGCGCATCTCCAAGGACCGGATGTAACCCCCGGGCCAGACGCTTGCGCCATCCCACGGCTTACATTCATCGGGGGCCGGCATAGACTCGTCTTCAACCGCGGCCACGGCGCTGGTGTCACTGGTGATCATTCGCCAGGCGGTGGCACGGATGGCCACTCGGCCACCTGCCGAAAGCTCTGCCTGGATGAGTTCAATGGTTCTTCCCGGCCTCAAGGTGGAACTGGTGACCTGGAAGTCACCACCAGGTATAAGCCCGAGGATCTCGTAGCTGATCCGCGCCAGGCGGACGTCTTCGCGTGGTTCATGACGGACCAGGGCATCGGCGATGATGCCCGAGGCGGGAGCCATGTGTTGTTCGTGAGGATTCCACGCACCCTGGGCGTGAATAGTGGACCGGTAGCGGCCCTCGCCCAGTGATTCGTAGTAGAAGTCGCCGTCCGCCAGTTCCGGTAATGCAGTAGTCAACCCAGGCCTTTCGCCGATCCAGCTGTAGAACTCAGACCACTGTATCCGCTGATTTGGCCCTCGCCCGACGCCGACGGAACACGACAACCCAGACTACGACTGCTGCCAAGGCCGCGACACCTACCGCAGCTCCGACTGGGGACGCCGCTGCTACCGCCAACCACGCTTCCAAAGCAGCAAGCCCAATTGTTGCGTACAGCAGTGCCCAGATGACAGAACCTGCTACGGCGGCGGGAAGGTAGCGTCGGAGCGGCATGCGGGCGGCACCGGCTGCGAGGTTAATGGCCGTCTGGAGGCCAATGGTCAAAAAAGACAGTACGACGGCGTACGGGCCCCATCGCTGAATCAGTGCCTGGGCACGGGCTGCTTTGGGCCGCTCCAAGGATCCGCCGAAGCGGGTGTGGGCGAGTCCGGCTACTGCGCCCCGCCCAATCCAGTAGGTGACGTTGACGCGGATCATGACAATGGCGAAGAGCACCGCGAGGGCGACACCGAAGGGCAAACTCATGATCTGGTCCACTCGACTTAGGCTACCCTAAGGATCCAAAGAACAAGGACTCGGTCCCCAACGCCGGCCCGGTCAAACCCTAGGATGAGTCCATGGATCTCCGCGATGCCGCCCAAGAGCTCTACGCCGTAATGCCCCGGGACTTCACGTCTGGGCGCACAGCGTTGGCACGTCAGGCCAAGGACCGCGGTGATAAGGAGCTGGCACAGGAGATTGGCAGTTTCCCCAAGCCAACCGCCGGCGCCTGGGCCATCAACATGCTGGCCGTCCACAAGCCTGAGGTGATTGACGGCGTCGTGCGTTTTGGCAATTCTCTGCGCACCGCCCAGGAGGAAGCCGACGCCGCGGCCTTTCGAGAACTCGGGCAGCAGCGCCAGGGACAACTGACATCGGCCGTTGCCGCCGCCAAGGACTTGGCGAGTGGGTTGGGAGCGCCGTTGAGCGCGGCAGCAGTAGCGGATGTCGAGCAGACCTTGAGGGCGGCGATGGCTGACGCCGGAGCCGCAGCAGCAGTGGCGACCGGCCGATTGGTACGGGGGTTGAGCGGCAGCGGGTTTGAGTCCGTCGACCTTACGGGTGCCGTAGCAGCGTCCGGGCCGGATGACACTGCTGACTCCGAAGAGAAGGCCACTGGAAAGAGTGGGATCAAACCGCCAAGGAAGGCATCGACGCCTGCCAAGGAAGCATCAGGAACCAAGAAAAAAGAACCGAAGGAGGAGGCAACATCCCTGGCCGAGCGTCGGGCCGCCAAGCAACAGGCTGCATTGGAAGAGGCCCGCAGCGACTTTGAGGCGGCCGACAAACTCGCTCAAAGCGCCGAGGAAGCAGCGTCCGAAGCATGGGAGCTGGTCAACGAGTTGGCTGATCGTCGAACAACTCTGAAGTCCGCTATTGATGAAGCCAGGAACCGGTTGGCAACGCTGGAGGCGGAGCTGATTGGCCTCACCCGGGATGCCGATGCTGCCGAATCCGGAAAGAAGCTGGCAGTACGGACCGCCGCGCAGCAACGACGCGCTGCGGATCAGGCCCAACGGCGTGTGGATCGGCTGAGTTAGTCCTTCTTACCTCCCGGTTTCTGCAGGTGATGCGTCGCCGGGCCTTCAAGATACTTGCCCTCTGGAGTGAAGCGCGAACCGTGCAGCGGGCAGTCCCAGGATTTCTCGGCATCGTTCCAGCTCAGCAGGCCGCCCAGGTGGGAGCAACTGGCGGAAACCATACAGACTTTGTGGTCGACTGTGGAGACCGCCGCCGGTTCACCCTTGTAGAGCCCGACGACGCCAGTCCCCTCCGCGGGATGGGTTTCGTCCGTGATTTCAGGGTTGCTCCTGACTTTTGCCCTGTCCTCAATCATTCGTTTGGCCGTGCCGGCGTTGAGCCGGATAGCTTGGAGGGCGCCTTGCGGTGAGGTAACCCTGTGATGGATGGTGGTTGCCCAGTCTGACTGGCCGCCCAGGATGTCCGATGTAATGGACAGCGCGACGGCGACTCCGTTGCTCATCCCCCACTTGTTATAGCCAGTGCCGAACAGGATCCTGCCATGTCCCCTGGGCAACTTGCCAAAGAAGGGCATCAAGTTGGTGGCCTGGTAGTCCTGGGCAGACCAGGTGTGGGTGACCTCTGCTCCGGGATAGTGCTGTTTGGCCCACCCGAGCAGTTCGTCCAGATGGTGTTTCGGTGATGCCGCCCGGCCACCGGTGTGCCCGTAGCCACCCACCAGGAGCAAGTCTCCCTCTGCAGTGGGGTGGGTCCGCTGGGAGCGTGTGGGGGAATCGATGGAGAGATACATGCTCTGCGGGAGGTCCGTGCCAACGTGCGGGCGGAGAGCTGCTGCGTAGGAGCGGTGAGGTTCGAGCTTGGTGAAGTACAACCCGCGGTCCAAAATAGGTGATCCGGTGGCCAGCACCACGGTATCCGCGGTGAAGGCGCCCTTGGACGTGGAGACTTCCATGGGGTGTTCCGAGCCCACATTGTGCACTTGGACACCCTCAACAATGATCCCGCCATGTGCCCGGATATCCCTGGCGAGAGTGTCCAGCACTTCCATCGGATGGATCTGCGCTTGGCCCTCCAGCTCCAACGCCTCCACCACGCGAAACGGCAACCCCGCGTCACGGCTGAAATGGACGTCGAGACCGGCGTCCCGCGAAACCGCAGCTTCTTTGCGGAGCCGCTGCCCGCCGTCGTCGGAGGTTGCGAAGGTGACCGCAGTCCGGCGCTGGAACGGAACGCCTTGCTGCTCCAGATATTGCATGAGCCACGCCTGCCCGCTCTTGTTCGCCTCAACATACGCCTTGACCACCTTCAAGGAGTATTGGCTGCGCAGCGCGGAGAGCACACCTCCCTGCAGGAGGCTGAGCTTGCCTGTGGTGTTACCGGTACTCACAGCCCCCAACGTGCGGGCTTCGAAAACCACCACACGCTGGCCGGACCGGGACAACAGCAGCGCTGTCACCATTCCTGTGAGGCCGGCCCCAACCACAATCGTGTCATGGTGCTTTTCGTCGGGAAGCGCATCAGAGGTGAACGGGGATTCGCGGTCCAACCACAGCGATTTCATCAAACAACCCGCCTCCCAATCCACTGGCATGTGTTGAGGGAAACGCTAGGCGCCTCGCTGGTGCTTATCAAGGGCTTAGGGTGCCACGGCGAGGGCTGCGGCGTGTTGCAGTTCAGGGTCGGGATCACTCGCCCAACGCTCCAAAACCCGATCGGCCCTTTCCCTCGCCAAACCTTCAAGCCGGGCCAGCAGGGGTCCCACCACATCCTTGGCCAGCGGGTCCACCAACTCCCTGGTGCCGGCGTTCCTGATGAACCCCTCGATTCGGGTCAGGTCCGTGTTGACCAGGATGCTCACCTTGGTCTGCAACAGAACCACAGCTGCGAGGCGACGCTCAAAGACCGGCTCTTCCCACAGTTCCGAACTCAGTGCGGTGATGTCGTCGTGGCTGAGGTTCTTATACCGCTTGAGCGTATCCCTCACGGTTCCCCTTATGGCGCCCACGGACGCGCCGTAGACCTTCAGGCGGCCACCCAGACGTTCATTGAGCTCTTCAGCTCTCTCCCACGTGGACTCCATCTGCAGCGTGTAGTCCACGAATTCACCGGCATCACTCACCTCACTATTTTGTCAGTGCCTCCTCGTAGTTTGTTGCCAACAGTTGATGCCAACAGCAACCGACAGGAGCCACATGCCCTCCCAAGAGCTCGCGACCGAAGCCTCGTTTCCGGGTGTCCCGGCTGCTTCATCCATGCCCGACTGGTACCCCACCCTGCTCCATACTGTTGCGCAGGAAATCCGTGGAGGCAGGACACGAGCGCAGGCAGCCGCCAACGCTGAGCTTTTGAATTCGTACTGGAGCATTGGTCGGCAACTCGCCGAGCGCGAATCCGAACAAGGCTGGGGCGCCAAAGTGGTCACACGGTTGTCTGCGGACATCCGGTCCCGTTTCCCCGAAGCGAAGGGCTTCTCCCCCAGGAACCTGCGGTATATGAAGAGCTTCGCGCAGGCGTGGCCCGACTTCCCAATGTTGCAAGCGCCGCTTGCAACATTGCCCTGGTATCACCAGATTGCACTCTTGGAAAAGCTCGACGACGCCGCCACACGGCTTTGGTACGCGGCGGCCGCTGCCCAGCACGGATGGTCCCGCAACGTGCTCACACACCAAATCGCAACCCGCTTGCACGAGCGCTCAGGACAGGCGATCACCAACTTCAAGTCCACCATGGTGCCTGCGGACTCGGACATGGCTCAGCAAGCCACCAAAGATCCCTACGTCTTTGATTTCCTGGCAATGAGTGAGCGCCACACCGAACGGGACCTGGAGCTGCAATTGGTGAAACATGTGGAGAAGTTCTTACTGGAGCTGGGGCAGGGTTTCGCGTTTGTTGGCGAGCAGGTCCGGCTGGAGATTGCTGGCGACGAGTTCTTCGCAGACCTGCTGTTCTACCACCTGAAACTGCGCTGCTACATGGTGATCGAACTCAAGGCCGTGAAGTTCGAACCTGGATTCCTTGGTCAGCTGGGTATGTACATGGCGGCCGTGGATGACCTCATGGCGCATCCGGAGGACAAGCCAACCATCGGTTTGTTGTTGTGCAAAGAAAAGAACAGCGTGGTGGCGGAGTATGCCCTGCGTGGGTTCAACGCTCCCGTGGGCATCGCCGAGTGGCGGACCTCCCTCGCGGATTCCCTGCCGGATGAATTGGTGGCCAGCCTTCCGAGTATCCAGACTTTGGAAGCGGAGTTGGCATCCGAAGCTGCGCGGTTGCAGGGGTAAGTCAGACGTTGTCCTTAAACCACGCCAGAGTGTCATTCCATGCTGCTGTGGCCTGCGCCTCGACGTAGCGTTCGCCGGTGTCGTTGTGGAACGCGTGGTCAACGCCCGGGTACACCTTGAGTTCATGCTTGACCGGTGTCCCGTCCAAGGCCTGCTGGAGTTGGGGCATCGCGCCGGTGATGCGTGCGTCGTTCTCGGCATAGACACCGAACACGGCCGGCTTGATGGTGGGCACCTTGGCCAGATCCGGCGCGGGACCGTAGAAAGCCGACGTCGCTTTGAGGGCGGGGATGTCTGTGGATGCCTGCCACGTGATGCCGCCTCCGAAGCAGAATCCAATCATGGCGATGCGGCCCTCTTCGACGAAGTCCTGGCCGTTGAGGAACTCGAAAGCGGCTTTGAAGTCGTTTACGTGTCGCTGTGCGCCTGCCTGAGTAAGTGCACCCGGGACGGCATCAGGGTCCATGTTCGACGTGCCGCCCTCCCTGCTGAGGAGGTCCAGTGCCAACGCCGCGTAGCCTTCTTTGGCGAAGCGCCGGGCAACGTCCTGGATGTGTGGTGTGAGGCCTCTGTTCTCATGGCAGATCAGGACCGCGGGTCCCTTCTGAGTTCCCTCCGGCCGGGCAAGGTAGCCGCTGATCTCAGTCCCGCCCGAGGTGAACGTCACCGTGGCAGTTACCAGTCCGGCAGCACCCTCCGGAACAGACAACGGGCTCTTCGCATTGGGAACTGCAGTTGTGGCGTTCCCAGGTGACGCCGCAGTTCCCTGCGAGGCCGCGGAAGACGTGGGCGACGGCGTGGGCATCGGGTCCGTGGTTCGGGGAACCTCTTGCGGCGTACAGCCCACCAACGTCATGGCCGCCGCAGCCGCCGTCATGCTGCCCATGATGAACGCCACCCGCCTGGTGAAGGTCTTGTGCGACATCTCCCCTGACCGGTAGTCATCGTAGAACTCCTCGATCAAGTACTTTTCGAACTTCTCAAGCTGCACCATGGCGAACCTCCCGACGATGTGGAATATCCTCCCCTGATGTGAAGACGCGGACAAGGGTGGGATGGTTCAGAACGAGATCTGCCGCACCTCCCCGGGCGAGAGCGAAGTCTCTAATAATGTCAGTGCCCCCTGCCAGAGTTATGACATGAAGCAGATTCGGGAAACGCAAGCGAAGGCAGCGGTGTCCGCTGCGCATCTTCCTGCCATCTCCCGAGGAATTGCACTGCCGGGCACCGTTAGTGGTGATTTGATTGAGCAGTTGCGGGTGTTGGAGGAGATGAAGTCGGCTATCACGGCGTTGCAGGCGCGGGTTGCTGTGGCTTTTGATCTTGCACAGCGTGCTGAGCAGGCCGAGGCCGGTGTTCCTGTGTCCGAGCGTGGCCAGGGGGTGGGTGCTCAGGTGGCGTTGGCTCGTCGCGAATCCCCGAACCGTGGGTCCAGGTTGCTTGGCTTGGCGAAGGCGCTTGTGGTGGAGATGCCCCACACGTTGGCTGCGTTGCAGTCCGGACTCTTGAATGAGTGGCGCGCCACCCTTCTTGTGAAGGAGACGGCCTTGTGAAGGAGACGGCGTGTCTCTCTGTTGAGGACCGGACTGCGGTGGACGAGGAGTTGGCTTCTGATACCGGGACGTTTGATGGGAAGGGCGATAAGGCGATTGTTGCGGCGGTGAAGGCTGCTGCGTATCGTCGTGATCCGCGCTCGGTGGCGCGTCGTGTCAGTCGCGCGGCTTCTGAGCGGACCGTGAGCCTGCGACCGGCACCGGACACCATGACCTACCTGACCGCACTGTTGCCGGTGGCTCAGGGTGTGGCTGTCTATGCTGCGTTGACCCGGGCCGCTGACTCGGCCCGTTCCAGCGGCGACGCCGGTTCGGGTGGTGCTTCCGGTTCAGGTAGCGCTGTCCCGACTCGCGGCCAGGTCATGGCCGACACGTTGGTCGAACGCATCACCGGCACCTCGGGCGGGTATGCGGGCATCAACCTGGACCTGGTCATGACCGACCGGACCCTGTTTCAGGGAGACAGCGAACCGGCCCGGCTGAAGGGATACGGAATCGTCCCGGCCGAATGGGGAAGGGAACTCCTGGGGTTGGGGCAAGCCGCAAACTCAAGGCCGCCAGCGAACTCCGAACAGGCGAACTCCGGACCAGCGAACTCCGGACCAGCGAACTCCGGGCGGGCAAACCCCGGACTGGCCACCTCTGGGCGGGCGAACACCGGCTCAGGGCCAGCGAACCCCAGTCACCTACAGACAGCACAGGAGCTCACCGTCTGGCTGCGACGGCTCTATACAGCACCGGGCACAGGTGAACTCCTCGCCACGGATTCCAAGGCCCGGCTCTTTACCGGCCGGCTCAGGCGATTCATCGAAACCCGGGACGACACCTGCCGCACCCCGTACTGCGACGCGCCCATCCGCCATATCGACCACGTAATCCCATGGCAGTCCGGCGGAAAAACGAACCTCACCAACGGCGCAGGACTATGCGAAGCCTGCAACCACACCAAAGAACACCCCGGCTGGACCACCACAACGCTCCATGGGGGCACCCACGGGGGCGCATACGGCGTGCACACCCTGGAAATCACCACCCCCACAGGGCACACTTACCAATCCAAAGCCCCACCCCTGCCAGGACACGAGCCCGCCAGAACGTGATCAGACATAAAAAGGCGGGCAGCGATTACTCGCTGCCCGCCTTTCATAAAGAGGTGCTTAGAACTCCCAGTCCTCATCCTCCGTGTTGACAGCTTTGCCAATCACGTAGGAGGAGCCCGAGCCGGAGAAGAAGTCGTGGTTCTCGTCGGCGTTCGGGGACAGGGCCGACAGGATGGCCGGGTTCACGTCGGTGACGGAAGCCGGGAACATGGCCTCGTAGCCGAGGTTCATGAGGGCCTTGTTGGCGTTGTAGTGCAGGAACTTCTTGACGTCCTCGGCCAGGCCGACTCCGTCGTAGAGGTCGTGCGTGTACTGGACTTCGTTTTCGTACAGCTCGAAGAGCAGCTCGAACGTGTAGTCCTTGATTTCCTGCTTGCGGGCTTCGGAAACCTTCTCCAGGCCCTTCTGGAACTTGTAGCCAATGTAGTAACCGTGCACGGCCTCGTCGCGGATGATGAGGCGGATGAGGTCGGCCGTGTTCGTGAGCTTGGCCCGTGAGGACCAGTACATGGGCAGGTAGAAGCCCGAGTAGAACAAGAAGCTCTCCAGCAGAGTGGAGGCCACCTTGCGCTTCAGGGGATCGTCGCCCTGGTAGTAATCCATGACGATCTGCGCCTTCTTCTGCAGGTTCTCGTTTTCGAGCGACCAGCGGAAAGCGTCGTCAATCTCCTTGGTGGAGCACAGGGTGGAGAAGATGGACGAGTAGGACTTGGCGTGCACAGACTCCATGAAGGCGATGTTGGTGTACACGGCTTCTTCGTGCGGGGTGATCGCATCCGGGATCAGCGAGACTGCGCCAACAGTGCCCTGGATGGTGTCCAGCAGGGTGAGGCCAGTGAAAACGCGCATGGTGAGCTGCTGCTCATCCGGCGTCAGTGTGTGCCACGACTGGACGTCATTGGACAGCGGCACCTTCTCAGGGAGCCAGAAGTTGTTGACAAGGCGGTTCCAGACTTCCACGTCCTTGTCGTCCTGGATCTTGTTCCAGTTGATGGCCTCGACGTGTGTCAGCAGCTTGACCTTTTCGGTCATTTCATCCCCTTTAAGCGATGGTTTCTTGAGGTAAGCCTACGACGGCGGGTGGTAACCCGCCGTCGTGCTCTTTAGTTTTGAGGGTAGCCGCGGCCACCATTAATCAACCTTTAAAGGTTGATCACAACATGCAGCTAACGCAGCCTTCCACCTCAGTGCCCTCCAGCGCGAGCTGGCGGAGACGGATGTAGTAGAGGGTCTTGATGCCCTTGCGCCATGCGTAGATCTGCGCCTTGTTGATATCGCGCGTGGTGGCAGTGTCCTTGAAGAAAAGCGTCAGGGACAGGCCCTGGTCCACGTGCTGCGTGGCAGCGGCGTAGGTGTCAATGATCTTCTCGTAGCCGATTTCGTAGGCATCCTGGTAGTACTCCAGGTTGTCGTTGGTCAGGTACGGCGCCGGGTAGTAGACGCGGCCGATCTTGCCTTCCTTGCGGATTTCGATCTTGGCGGCCACCGGGTGGATGGAGGACGTGGAGTTGTTGATGTAGCTGATGGAACCCGTCGGCGGTACGGCCTGCAGGTTCTGGTTGTAGATACCGTGCTCCATGACGGAAGCCTTCAGCTCGCGCCAGTCATCCTGGGTAGGGATGTGGTGCCCGGCGAAGAGTTCGCTGACGCGCTCCGTTGCCGGGACCCATTCCTGCTCGGTGTACTTGTCGAAGAACTCACCGGATGCGTACGTGGACTTCTCGAAGCCGCCGAACTTCTGGCCGGTCTCTATGGCAAGACGGTTCGAGGCGCGCAGTGCGTGGAACAGCACCGTGTAGAAGTAAATGTTGGTGAAGTCCAGGCCCTCTTCGGAACCGTAGTGGACGTGCTCGCGGGCAAGGTAGCCGTGGAGGTTCATCTGGCCAAGGCCGATTGCGTGGCTCTGGGCGTTGCCCTGGGCGATGGACGGCACCGAGTTGATGTACGACATGTCGGACACAGCGCTGAGGGCGCGGATGGACGTCTCGATGGAGCGGCCAAAGTCCGGCGAGTCCATGGTCTTGGCGATGTTCATGGAACCGAGGTTGCAGGAAATGTCCTTACCCACGGTCTCGTAGCTGAGGTCCTCAGCGTAAATGGACGGCGAGGAAACCTGCAGGATCTCCGAGCACAGGTTGCTCATGGTGATCTTGCCGTCAATCGGGTTGGCCCGGTTCACTGTGTCCTCGAACATGATGTACGGGTAGCCGGACTCGAACTGGATCTCCGCGAGGGTCTGGAAGAACTCGCGGGCGCTGATCTTGGTCTTCTTGATCCGGGAATCGTCAACCATCTCGTAGTACTTCTCGGTCACCGAAATATCGGAGAACGGAACACCGTAGACCTTCTCCACGTCGTACGGGGAGAAGAGGTACATGTCCTCGTTCTTCTTGGCGAGCTCGAAGGTGATGTCCGGAACCACAACGCCCAAGGAGAGCGTCTTGATGCGGATCTTCTCGTCAGCGTTCTCGCGCTTGGTGTCCAGGAAGCGGTGGATGTCCGGGTGGTGGGCGTGCAGGTACACCGCACCAGCACCCTGGCGGGCACCGAGCTGGTTGGCGTAGGAGAAGCTGTCTTCGAGGAGCTTCATCACGGGGATGACGCCGGAGGACTGGTTTTCGATCTGCTTGATCGGTGCGCCGTGCTCGCGGATGTTGGTGAGTGAAAGCGCTACACCGCCGCCACGCTTGGAGAGCTGGAGCGCGGAGTTGATGGCGCGGGCGATCGACTCCATGTTGTCTTCGATGCGGAGCAGGAAGCAGGAGACGAGCTCGCCGCGCTGTGCCTTGCCGGCGTTGAGGAACGTGGGAGTAGCCGGCTGGAAACGGCCGTCAATGATCTCGTCAACGAGGCGGTTGGCCAGGTCTTCGTCGCCGCGTGCCAGGTGCAGTGCAACCATGCAGACGCGGTCTTCGTAGCGCTCCAGGAAACGCTTGCCGTCAAAAGTCTTCAGCGTGTAGGACGTATAGAACTTGAAGGCGCCGAGGAAGGTCTCGAAGCGGAACTTCTTCTTGTACGCGCGGTTGAAGAGGTCACGGATGAAGTTCATCGTGTACTGGTCAAGGGTTTCGCGCTCGTAGTACTGGTTCTTCACCAGGTAATCGAGCTTCTCTTCCAGGTCGTGGAAGAACACCGTGTTGTTGTTCACGTGCTGCAGGAAGTACTGGTGCGCAGCTTCACGGTCAGCTTCGAACTGGATCTCGCCGTTAGGGCCATACAGGTTCAGCATGGCGTTGAGCTCGTGATAACCCAAGCCCTTGAAAGCCTCAGGCAGCGGCTTCTTAACCGTGTCCACAGCGCCCCCGGTTACTTCTGTTTCTGCGACAGTTGTGTCCAAAACTTTTCCAGCCCTTCGTTGACCCGCTGAACGTCTTCCGGCGTTCCCATGAGTTCAAATTTGTAAAGATGCGGCACGCTGCACTTGACGGAGATGATGTCCCCTGCCGCGCAATAGTTGTCCGCGAAATTAGTGTTTCCTGCTCCAATAACACCGCGGATCAGTTCCCTGTTCCTGGGATCGTTAAGAAATCTGATGACCTGCTTCGGCACGGAACCTTCACCGTTCGTTCCGCCATAAGTGGGCAGTACAAGGACGAAGGGTTCGAGTGCCCGAAGCGGGGCATCCTGGGCATAGAGCGGGATGCGTGCTGCATCCGTACCCAACTTCTGGACGAATCGTTTGGTGTTCTCGGAGGTGGAGGAAAAGTAGATGAGGTGACTCCTCGTGGTCACAGCTTCCGCAGCATCGCGTACGGGTGCCGCTGCCAGCGGTGCCATGGGAGTCACCTCTACTACATAGGAATTCTTAGAGTGCTGTGGTGGCGAAGTCTGAATGAAACTTAGGCCACGGAGGAAACGGCCTGGGCCAGTTCCTCGATTTTGTCCGGGCGGAAACCAGACCAGTGGTCCTGCTCGGTTACGACAACCGGTGCCTGCATGTAGCCCAGTGCCTTGAGGCGCTCGAGGGCCTCGGCGTCCTGGGAGATGTCCACACTCTGGTAGGCAATGCCCTTCTTGTCGAGTGCGCGGTAGGTTGCGTTGCACTGAACACAGGCCGGCTTCGTGTAAACCGTTACGGTCATGATCCCTGTCCCCTAAGTTGAAGTCTGATTCTCTTCGTATCTGGCGGGCTCAACCGGAACTAAGTACTGAATCCGATACCGGCCCGCGGGCTGCCGTGACAGCCAACACGCTCTGATTTTGTCTTGTGCTGGTTTCCCGCTCAATCCGTAAATCGATACTACATGTAGTGCAAGCGCCGAACTGGAACCCCAAGATGATGTATTACAAGTATGTCATTCAATCCACTGCTCGTCCACAGGCAAGGGTCCTCAAAATGTCCGTGATTCCGGCAAATTGAGAGATGTCATCCACACCCTGTGGACTACTTAGCCACATTTAATCTTCAGCGTGTCGCCGGGATACGGCGTGTCGTGACACTTTGAAAATGTGGCGTGGCGAACAGCTAAAATCGGCTGATGGTCAACCTTCTCCATCTCCGCACCTTGATGGAGGTCACCCGGCTGGGTTCCTTCGCAGCCGCTGCCGCCCAACTCGGCTACACAGCTTCGGCAGTCTCCCAACAGATGGCCGCGCTGGAACGCGATACCGGCGTCGAGCTCTTCCAGCGGTCAGCCCGCAGCGTTGTGCCAACGGAGGCCGCAGTGACCATGACCCGGCACGCGTCCAAGGTGTTGACCGACGTCGAGGCTCTCATGGCAGCAGCCTCAAGGACCAACGACTCCCCCGCCCAGGAGCTGAGGCTGGGTATTTTCCCCAGCCTGGCCACCTACGTGCTGCCGGACATTATCCGGAATGAACGATGGAATGGCCTGGGTATTGAGCTGAAAGTGTCCGTAGCCGAACCCGCCCAAACCATTCAGGGCCTGCGAAGCGGCGGCGAACTGGATGTGGCGCTGGTCTATCAGGTTGGCCAGTCCGGCCTGGCGTGGCCGCATTCGTTGGAACGCCAGTGGATTGGCGACGACGACTTCCGGGTGGTGCTGCCTGCGTCCTGGAAAATCCGGGAGGACGCCGAGATCGAGGCCGCACATCTGTCCGACATGCCGTGGATCATCCACCACCCCGGCACCAGCGATGCCCTGGTGATAGAACGCCTCTTCGCCAGCTGCAACCTCCACCCCCGCGTGGTGGCCTACAGCGACGACTTCCATGCGAGTTTGGAAATGACCGCCGCCGGTCTCGGTGCCTCGCTGGTACCGGAATTGGCGCTGCGGAACCGGCCACCCGGCGTCGTGGTCCTCGACGTCCCGGACATCCGGCTGGCGCGGAACGTGTTCGCCCTGCTGATCAACGAAAAACGGACAGCCCAAGTGCAGTTGTTCACACAGCTGCTTGCAGACACCCTCAGGGACACGTCGGGAAAGAGCGGCCTTCACCCCCTGAAATCCGCTCCTGTCAAGGGCCGCAACCTCCCGAGGTGAATTGGCGCGAAGTGCTGGAACCCGCCCGTTGATGGGGTTAGATTGATCACATGGGCAAGGTAGCGAGCAAACATTTTGGGGAGATCGAGCTCAACCACGGGCGTGAACATTGCTTCGTCGCGAGACACGAACTTGGCGGCAACCAGCTTGAGTTGGACCTCAATGTCACTGCGCACGACCACTTCGATGAGGCGGCCATGCGCAAGGTGGACTACAGGTTGCGCTTCCTGCCCGAACTCGTGGACCAAGTCAGGGAAATGATCGCCGACGAACTGGATCAGGACGGCACCAACCCCCAACAATTCCTCCATTTTCACTGTTCGCAGCTCAAGGAAGAGCAGCTCGAATCCGTCTTCGGTGTCACCGACAAAGGCCAGCTCACCAACGACGTCTTCCTCAAAGCACTCAAACTCGGCCACGTGGCCATCTATCCCGGCCAGCCGGAACGGTACTTCGTACTGGACTTCACCCTCGGCTCACACTTCACGGACGAACTGTTAGTGGCTGCAGCTGACGAGGACGGCGTGGTGGACGACGAAATTCTCTGGGAGTCCTAACTACTTCGTGTAACAACTCACCACGGACGGTCCACCCCCGGGGCTTTGTCCGGCCCCCGCAGGTACTCGCCCCGCTCCTGACCCTCAGAACGCTCAAGCTGTGCTTGCCGCCCGCTTTCTTCAAGCTGCTGGAGTTGCTCCTGGTTCGGGGGCGGCTGCGTGGCCTGCCCGGACGTGGATGGATCCTTGCCTGGCGACTCACCCGCGGAAATTTTGCCGTTGAGACGTTCCTGGGCCGCGTCGAGACTCTCTCCCTCTCCCGCTGCATTTGCCGGTCCCTCCGCATGGCATTGCGGCGGCGCATTTTCAGCTGCGGTCTTGGCTTCCGTGAACAAGCGAGCCGCAGCGTCCGGATCCCCGGCCGCATCCCCCAGCTTCTCGATGCTCAACACAAGATTGACACGCACCCTGCACTCATCAATGCCGGCCCCCACCTCCAACGCAGACTCAAAGTCTTTTCGCGCACCGGCAAAGTCGCCCGCCAGAACATGGGCATCCCCGGAGACGAAAAGTCCCTTGTGGGGCTCCAGCAAGTTCGCCACCTGCAACCACGACGCCGCAGTGGCCACTCCCTCATGCTCTCCAGCGTCAAAAGACTCTGCAGCGGAGGCGCCTAGCACACCAACGCTCAGGAGCTTCGCGGCAACTGCGAGCGCCAGCAGCGCAGGTGGTGCTGAGTAGAGCGCCAGCCGGCGTCGGCGCCGTCGTGCGTTGTCGTCGTTCATGGGGTGGGCTCCTTCCGCACTGCAGGCCGAAGCGATTGGAGGGCGGTGAAGTGCCGTAAAGGTTCGTTGATCGCCAGAAGGAAAGCGGCCATGGCGAGCAGCCAGTAGAGTTCCACGCGGCCCGGGCCGTTGTGGGTGATCGCGGTGATGGCTCCGGGGCGGGCTTGGCTCAACATATCCGAGGTTGGCTCGGTGCCTGTCCTGTGGGCGTAGGGGACGTGGAGCTGGTCTGCGATGGTCCGCAACTGCCCTTCGTCGATCCGTGAGACGGCATCCTGCGGGGTGTCGGAGGTTTTGTCCCTGACGTATCCGGCGTCGGCGTTGGAGGTTTCCTTCATCCGGCCACCCTGCCCGGTTCCGTACCCGAGCACCGCTCCCCCGGCCACGTTGCCGGCGTCCATGGGCGCCGGCGCTTCTGCGCTGGTGTTCTCACCGTCGCCGGCGTAAAAGACCAGTGCAGGGCGTCCTGGGTGTTGCTGCTTGGCTGTCTGGAGCCTTTCTTTCAGGAGTTGCGCCGCGCCGGTCACGCTGCTTCCTTTGGCGTACCTGCTGTTTTGGGGTTGCAGGGTGGCCATGGCCGTTTGCAGTGCTGTTGCGTCCTGTGTGAGTGGTACGCGTACGGTGGCTTTGTTGTCGAAGGTGATGAGCGAGAATTTGGCTCCGGCGAGTTCCTTGGCGATGGCCATGACGTCTTGTTGAACTCCTGAAAGCCGGGTGCTGGTTCCTTTGTAGTCTTCTGCGGCCATGCTGGTGCTGGTGTCCACCACGAAGAAGACGTCCAGGTCTGCGGTGCCGGTTTGGGCTTGGCCTCCGGCCCAACCGGGACGCAGGGCTGCAAGGAGCAGGAGGATCACGGCGGCACTGCGCAGGGCTGAGGGTATCCAGGGTTGTTGCGGCCGGCTTTGCTTGCGACGCACCAGGGTCCAGGCCGTGAAGCCCAACAGGGCCGCGCAGGCTAGAGCCAGGAGGGGCCATGGGACAAGAGGGGCGAAGGTCATGGTTCCAACCGCCATCCGAGCAGGAGCATCCCCGTACCGGCAAACACAGCAATACCCAGGGGCCATGCAGGAGCATCGTCGAGCACTACCCTGGGCGCCGCAAGGTAGCTGGTGGCTTCGGCCTCCTGCACTTTCTGGACAATGCCCTGAACTGCGTCCGGGCTATCAAGTGTGAAGTAAGTGCCGCCGGTTCGTTGGGCTGCCGCCTCGAGCTGGGCACCTGGCTGATCGGGTTGCCCGCCATAGTCCATGTCGCCGGGGTTGAGCGCGTGCACTTTCACCTTCTTCTCGGCGGCCAGGGCCGAGGCTTCTTCCAGGGTGAAGATCGGTTCCCCGGAAAGGAAGTTGTCCGTGGCCAGGACCACGGATCGCGAGCGCTCCCCTGCGTCGGTGCCAGGGAAGCTTTGTACGCAGCTTGCCAGTCCGTCGCCTATGAGCGAGGACCCTTCCCCGTTCCACGTGCCGTCAAAGAAGGACCCTGCGCCGCTGTCCAAGGCTTCTTTGGCTTGGGTGAGTTGTTCGGCTGCGTACTGGTAGTCGTCGGTGAGCGGGAAGAGTTGCACGCTGCTGCTGTCGAAGATGACCATGCCGATTCTCTCGCCATCGAATTCCTTGGCCAGGTCTTCGAATACCGCTGCGATGGCGGCATCTGTACTGGTCATGGACCCGGACACGTCCAGGCAGAGAACAATGTCCCTGTTCCTGATTTCCGGTTGCTCCGTTGATCGGTGGATGGGTCTTGCAGCTGCCGTGGCGGTGGCGGCGAGGAACACGGCGCCCAACACCACGGCAAGCGCCAAGCGGGTGCGGTGCCGGCGAAGGGCGCGTTGGTATTCAGGGAGGTCGGTGAGCCGCTCACCGTGGGCAATGGGTCGGGTCTTTGGGGTACGACGACGGCGGTACAGCCAGGCGGTGACTGTCACCGCTGCTGCGGCCAAGGGAAGGATCCACCAGTAGCTCAGTTCCATGCCAGCACCACCTGACGTGCGGCTTCTGCGGATTGCCTGACGGAATCGACCGGTTGGGGTGCGAATTCGTTGGGGTAAATGCCCGCTATTCCTGTGGCCAGTTGTTTGAGGTCGTGGCGGTGGAGGTCTTCGAGGGTCATGGAGGTCAAGGGCAGGCCCGTGGCGGCTCCGGCGAACTCCCGCACGAGGAAACTGAGTCTCTGGTGGGCGTCGCGCTGTGGCAAGCGGCCGGCGTCGGAGTCTGCTGCTGTGGCGTCGATTGCCGTCAGGCATGCGGCTCGTAGCGTGTCCAAGTTAGGTACTTGGCGGACCGGCGCAGCTTGGCGGACGGGCGCCTTCTTGCGGGTCGACAGGAGGATCCAGGCGTACCAGGACCCGATGAGGAGCACGAGCAAGATTCCGAGCCACAACCATTGCGGTTGATATTGCAGGGGCGAATAGAAGCCCGCTTCATCCTGCACGGTTGCCGCCCTTGGGAGAGGTCTTGGCAGTGAAGGCCCGGGAGCGGTGTTTTTCCAGCAGAGCGAACACTGAAGTCAGGACCTCTTCGCTGCCGGTTGTCTGCTCCTCGGCAATTCCCAGGCGGTGGAACACGTCCCGCCGCCGCTGTTCGCGTTCCAGGGTTGCTGCAGCGTAGGCGGCACCTACCTTGGCGTCCACGGCCAAGGACAGGGGAATTCCTTGCCCTGTGCCCACATCAGTGCTTTCCTGCATCCGGTTCCCTGCCACGGCAGCGAGTTCGGCGTCGCGGACTGTCAGCCACAGCACCTCGTGCCGGCCGCGCAGTCTTCGCATGAGGTTCTCGGTGCGGGCGTCCGGCAGGAATTCATCCGCCACGGCGACGATGAGTAAACGCCCTTTCAGATACCGCAACACGTAGTCCAGTTGCTCGGCGATGCCACTGGCTGGACCGTCCAAGGAAGCGCTCGCATCCACTGCTCGGAGAAGCCGTTCCAGGTGCTCTTCGCCACTGCGGGGCGGGAAATAGGTGGACGCCGTGGCGTTCCCGTGGAGGAGACCTACGTCGTCACCATGCCGGGACGCCAGGTAACCCAGTACGCCGGCAGCTTGCACGGCGATGTCTTTCTTGGGTTCCCCGGACAAGGCTTGTGCGGCCATGTTCCTGCCGGTGTCCACCAGGAGAAGGACTGTGTGTCGACGAACCGCCACATAACGCTTAACCAGGGGCGATCCGTGCCGTGCCGTGGCTTTCCAATCGATATCACGGACCTCGTCGCCAGGGACGTACGCCCGGAGTTCATCGAAGTCCAAGCTGCGGCCTTTGAACACCGAACCATACTCGCCGTCGAGAAGGGTCAGTGTCCTGCGGTGGGCGAAGATGAACATCTTCGACTTGACGCGTCGGAGGAGGCTGGGCACGCGCCGGCCCCGCTACGGCGTCTGCACGGATGCCAACACGGCATCGATGACGGTCTCCACGGAAATCTCCTCAACGACGGCATCGAATCCTAGAATGATCCGGTGACGCAGGATCCTATGTGCAAGGTTCTTGACGTCCTCAGGAATGACGTGGTCACGCCCCTTCAGCAGTGCCATGGCGCGGGCCGCCTGGCTGAAGGCGATGCTGGCCCGCGGGCTGGCCCCGAACTCCACAACGTTGGCCAGCCGTGGCTCCAAATACTGTGAAGCGTTACGGGTCACGTAGGCGAGCCCCACGATGTACCGAACGATTGCCGGATCAATATAGACCCGCCGTACCAGCTCCTGGACTTGGATCACAGCGTCAAGGGACGCCGCGGCCGGTGGCTTCTGCTCTGCACTGAAGACGCCGGCGTCAATCCGCCGGATAACCTCCGCTTCCTCCGCAGGGCTCGGATAGTCCAGGACGTCCTTGAGCATGAAACGGTCCATCTGGGCTTCGGGAAGACGATACGTCCCTTCCTGCTCGATGGGGTTTTGAGTAGCAAGCACCAGGAAGGGCTGCGGCAAAGGATAGGACTCGCCCCCTATGGACGTCTGCCGCTCCTGCATCGCTTCGAGCATGGCACTCTGCGTCTTGGCACTGGATCGGTTGATCTCATCCAACAGCACAATGTTGGCGTGAACCGGTCCCAGTTGCGTGACGAACGTACCCTTGGCGGCGTCGAAAATCTGTGTGCCGGCGATGTCGCTGGGCAACAGGTCCGGCGTGCACTGTATCCGGCGGAACTCTGCACTCACCGACTCCGCGATCGCTTGGGCCGCTGTGGTCTTGGCCAGGCCGGGGACACTTTCCAGCAGGACATGCCCGCCGGTCAGCAGACCGATGACCAACGTCTCCCGCAGCCTGGCCTGACCCACCACTTTGTTTTCGAAGCTGCGGACGATGCTGCCGACGAGTTGCTGGGCACGGGCCATGTCCGGTGCATCGATTCCCGCCATGGCTGTGATCTGTTGCACTCGTGGTCCCCTCGCTGGCATTGATGTGAAACGGCCACTCTATCCAAGCCTTCCTTGGTGCGGCACCGCAATGGGTACCCCTCCCCATGTGGACTTCAGAGGTCTATCCTTTTGCCATGCATCAGCTACCAGCCGCCTATCAGAAGTACCTCGCCTCCCAGGACCAGCACGTCATCGACGCCGTACGGCCGGTCCTGCTCCAGTCTGCAGCAGACCAACGGCACGGCGTACGCATCACCTTCAACAGGGGCCCTACCGGACACCAGGCCCACCTGGACGAGACCGTACCCTACGGCGAGATCATCGAGGACATCGACTGACGATCAGCTAGCCCTTCATGGCACCGGAGAGGGCGAATGAATTTCCCATACCACGGGATACCAGTGCGTATAGGACCAAGACGGGGACCGAATACAGGATGGAGAACGCGGCCAGCTGACCGTAGGCAATCGCGCCGTGCTGGCCGAAGAAACTGAAGATGGACACTGCGGCTGGTTGCTTGCCGGTGGACAGTAACAGGATGAAAGGGACGAAGAAGTTTCCCCATGCCTGGATGAAGACGAAGATGAACACCACTCCCAGCCCCTGCCTCATCAGCGGCAAGACGATGCTCCGGAGCGTCGCCGACGTCGATGCCCCGTCCACCCAGGCCGCTTCCTCCAACTCCAGAGGGACCGAATCCATGAAGTTCTTGGTCATCCAAATCGCCATGGGCAAAGTGGTAGTGGCCATGAAGAAGATTGTTGCCACCATGGAATCCAAAAACTGCAGCTGAACAAACAAGCCATAGACAGGCACCATGATGGCCGTCACGGGCAACGACGTCCCAAAAAGGACCGTATACATGAAGGGCTTGTTGAACCGGGACTGATACCTGGACAACGGGTACGCGGTGAGCACGGCAGCAAGCACATTGACCACAGCAGTGCCCGCCGATAAGAGGAAACTGTTGGCCAAGGGCTGGAACAACAACTCAGGTGTCATCACGGCACTGAAGTTCTCAGTGGACGGCGCCACCGGAACCTTGGTCTGGTAACCGGCTTGGGGATCAACGGAGGCCAACAGCAACCACAACAGGGGCGCAACAAAACACACCCCGATCACGGCCAAGGCGATGTCCGCACCCAGCTTCGCCCTGATAGTCATGTCTTTTGCTCCCGTAACAGCCGGACGTACACAGCACCGAAAACCATTCCCAGCAGAATCAGTACCGACGCCACAGCGGTGCCATAACCAATGTCACCGAACTTGAAGGCCTCCTGGTAGGCCAACACGGGCAACGTGGTGCTGGCGTTAGCGGGTCCGCCCGCCGTCATCACCCAGATCAGGGTGAACACTGCCAGCGTCTGAAGCGTAATCAGCATCAGGTTGGTGGCTATGCTGCTCCGGATCAGCGGGAGCGTGATAAAAGCAAGCCGTTGCCAGCCGCGGGCCCCATCCATGAGTGCCGCCTCTGTAACATCCCGGGGAACATCAGCCAGCGCCGCCCTGTAGACCAACATTGAGAACGCAGTTCCGCGCCAGGTGTTCGCCAGAACGATTGCCACCAAAGGGAACGAATACAACCAATCCGGCCCCTCGCTACCAAATGCCCCCAGTACTTGGTTGAGCGTCCCGTCCCGGTTGAAGTAGGCGTAGGCGGCAAATGCAGCCACAATTTCCGGGAGCACCCAGGCCGCCACCACTGCGGTCCCTACCCACGATGCCACCACCCGGCGCGAACGCGTCATCAGCAGGGCAATGAGCAAGCCCAACACATTCTGGCCCAGTACGGCGGACGCAGCGACGAACACCACCGTGAGCCACGCGGCCAAAGGAAAGGAATCGTCGCTGAACATCCGGACATAATTGTCCGCACCCACCCACTGCGGATCCCTCGCCGCCTTCCCCGACAACGCGACGTCCGTGAACGACGCGTAGAAGGACCACGCAACAGGAGCCAGCAGGAACACCAGCAGCAGAAGGACGGATGGAACTACCGGGAGCAGCCGCAGTAAGCGGCGAATTCTCATTTCTCCAGGACCTTGTCCTCACCTACCAGCTTCCGAACGGTGGCATCGTATTCAGCCGCTGCGTCCTCGGGACTCTGCTTACCGGTGATGACAGACTCAGTAGCTACCTGGACGGCGGTGGAAATCCTGGGGTAATCAGCCGTCGCGGGACGGTAATGCGTCACCTTCACCAAGTCTGAAACGTCCTTCACGAACGGGTTGGCCGCCAAGTACTCAGGCTCCGAGGCCACATCCGTCCGTACGGCGATCTGGGAATTGTTGATGTCGTAGGCCAACGCATTCTTTTTGTTCAGTGCAGTAGTGAGGAACTGGAAAGCCAGCTCAGGGTTCTTGCTCTTCGCCCCTACAGCCAAGGTCCAACCGCCGGACATGCTCACACCGCCGGGATCTTGTCCCTTCTGCGTGGGGAACATCGCAACGCCCATCTCCTGCTCATAGCCGGCCCATTCGTAAGCGCCGCCTTTCTGCCAGAACGACGGCGTGTAGGAACCCTCCACGGTTGCTCCAAGTTTGCCTTGTGGGAACCACTCGCCAAAAACCTTCTTCCAGACGTTGGCGTCCAGGGCTTCGGCCGGGCTCACGGCCAGCTTCTCGTCATAAAGGGTTTTCAGAAACGACAAAGAGTCGGTGAACCCCTGGGAACCCACCACCCACTTCTTTGCGTCCACGTCATACAAGCTGCTGTCGGTGCCATAAAGCAATTCATAAAAGCTCTGCATGACTGTGCCTTCGCCGGTCCCCTTACCGGCATACATGTTGAAGGGGATGACGTCGGGATTCGAGGCTTTAATGGCCCGTGCAGCAGTGAGGATCTCGTCCCAGGATTTCGGCTGCCACGGGACCGGAATTCCAGCCTTCTGCAGGACAGTCTTGTTGTACCAGATGGCCCGGGTATCGGTGCCCAGCGGAACCGCGTAAATACCGCCGTCGTCCGCCCTGCCGGCTTCCTTGGCCGCTTCGTTGAACGCCGCCCAGTCATCCCACTTCTCGAGGTAACCGTCCAACTTGAGCAAATAACCGGCGTCGACGTCGGAACGAACCTTGAAGGTGTCCTCATAGAAGACGTCCGGTGCCGTATCACCTGACCGCTGAGCCAGCGCCAGCTTGGTCCCGTAGTCGTCGTCGTTGGCCTGGATGGGTTGAAGGTCCACTGTCACGCCGGTGTTGGACGCCTCGAACTCTTTCTTGGCGTCCTGCATGACCGCGTCCAAAGCTGTGAACGAATCGGTCTTCTGATAAACGATCTTGAGGCTCTTGCTCTCCGCGGCCTCAGGCGTTGGCGAACAGGACGTCGCTGCCGCAAGGACGGCAGCGACGGAAACGAGCGTGACGGCAAACTTCACCGGCATTTGCATCACTGGCACTTTAATCACAGGGCGGCGCATGTTGCTCCATTCAGTCGAACGTGGCTTCAGCCCCCATGCTTCACCGCGACACGCCTGCGACGTGGCCGAGCCTTCTGGATATTCAGTTGTCCTGCTTCGATCTAGCCTTCCAGCAGGAGCCTTTGCGCCCTTGGCGCCAGCATGTGCTCCAAAACCAAGCACGCGGCACCAATGGCTCCAACGTCTTCACCTACACCGGAACCCACAACTTCGAGATCGTGGATCATCCGGGCCGCGTTGTTTTTGTCCAGCAATTGAGGAACGCGATCCATGAAGTAAGGTGACATGCGACCCCAGAACGGACCTCCGAAGACGACGCGCTCAACGTCCAAGGTGTTGGTCACTATGGAAACAGCACGCGCCACCAAAGTTGCGGACTTGTCCAGGATTGCAATGGCCTTGGCGTCACCAGCATCTGCTGCGTCACACAACTGGGCATACCGTTCCTGGACTTCGGGTCCGTCCGCCCCTGCCCGGTGCCCTTCGAGCACCCCAGCGGCTTCCGCCTCGGCTACCAGCACCTGCGGGATACAGGAAGACTTCACGCAGCCACGCAATCCACAATCACACTGCGGACCATTAGGGTCCACCACGATGTGGCCGATTTCGCCGGCGTTGCCCGACGTCCCGCGCACTACTTCGTCATTGAGGACAATGCCACAACCGATGCCGGTTCCCATGTACATGAACACGAAGCTGCCGGCACCGCTGGCGCCGCCGGCCCACGTTTCCGCAACGGCGGCGCTCGTCACGTCCTTGTCCACCAACGTTTCCATACCGGTGGCCTCGGCCAGCGCCTCCCGGATGCGCACACGGTTCCAGCGCGTCAGGAGCGGCGGCTCCACCACAGAGCCTTCGTCGAGGTCGATCGGGCCAGGGACCGCAACGCCCAGTCCGGCGATCTTGGAGGCATCGATGCCAGATTCTTCGATGAGGACATTGATCTGTTCGGCGATGCTGGTGATCACCCCGGCCGGGTCACCGCCAGGAGTGGCCATCCGGGAATGTTTGACGACGTCACCCAGTAAGTCCAGAACCACAAAAGTGATGACAGCCGGGTCCAGGTGAACGCCCACAGCGTACATCCCTGCCGGATTCAGCCTCAGGATGGTCCTGGGCTTGCCCGGCCCTGACCCTTCTTTGCCGGCCTCCACGATCAACTCCTGGTCCAGGAGACGCCTGGAAATATTGGAAATCGTCTGCGGGGAAAGTCCCACGATCTGAGCCAACTCAACGCGACTGAGTCCACCGGATGAGCGGCGGATCGCCTCCAGAATGACAGTCAAATTAAAGTCCCCCATGCGGGGAAGGTTGGTTCCGCGCCTCGGTGTCGGCTGCCGGATCTCAGTCACTGATGCCCCTCGTCATTGGGATGAACTTCGTCGAAGTTGGTCGTTGTCTGAATCGTACGATACCGCCGCCGTTACGGATATGAGCACACGCTGACACCTGCATCAGGGGTTGGTAACGATGCCACTGAATTGCCGGCGACGGCCATTTGCGGGCTCCTCTTGGCAGGAATCAGGACTTCCGGCTGCGGGTTACCGTGAATTTCGGATTGCGGCCTTCCTCCACGGTCGGCCCGATGTGCCGTTCCAGGGCGGCCCGGTACTGCAAGTGGCTGTTGTAGACAGTCCATAGCTCTCCACCTGGGGTCAGAACCCGGGCAGCAGCCTGAAACATCTTCAGGGCAGCGCCGGCGTGAACGCTGGCGCCCAGGTGGAACGGCGGGTTCAGCAGGATGAGGTCGACGCTGCCGGATTCCAGGGTAGACATGGCGTCATCGTGGACCACTACCAACCGCTCCCCCAGACCGTTTGCCACTGCCGTGGCCTTGGCAGAAGCAACTGCCGCTGCGGATTGGTCGGTGGCGAGCACGCGGGCATCCGGGTGGCGAAGTGCGTACATCGTGGCGAGAATTCCGGTTCCGCAACCCAGATCCACTGCCTGCCGGGCGGCGGGCATGCGGTCCATGAACGTCAGCAAGTACCGGGTACCAATGTCCAGGCGTGCACCGGAGAAAGCAGCACCATGCGCACACACTGTAATCCCCAGCTCCGGCAGGGCCTCCACCACCGGAAAGGGGCGTTCAGCCAGGGTTGTTTTGGGATTCCGCGCCACCAGGACCCGGGACTTGCGGCGGGCAAGTTGCGGTTGAACAGATGAGAAATACCGTTCCAGGACCGCATTCATGCCCAAGGACATGTGCTTGACGCGACCTCCGGCGAGCAGGACCGCATGCGGGGCTGCAAATCTGGCAACGGCGTCGGCGATTTCCTCCAACTCAGCCAGCGACTTAGGCAACTGCAATAGGACCACGCTGGCGTCGTGCAGCAATTCCCGGTCCAGTTCGTGCTCAGTGAAGCGACCCTCCAAACCGGCTGCTGCAGCATTGCGGTTCAGCGCAAGCCTTCCAGTGAAAAGGTCCTGGTTTACGCGTACATGCCCGACGCCGAGCCCAGCCAAAGCACCCAGGGTTAGGGCGCCGTAGCGGTCTCCAAGGACAACCACCTTGGAATCAGGGCCCAAGAAATCAGCAACCGTCTCCAGCAGAAGACTGTCTGTGGCATCAAAGGCCTGCAGATTGTCCGCCTCGATGTCAGGAAGCCTGCTCAACCCCTTCAACAGGGCTTCAACATCCATTGCCGTCACGGTGCGGTTCTCGCTTTCATGCTTAACTGTCTCGACTTTAGGCTGGCTTGGGAGGAACCTAGTGCTTGCAAGACGCAAACACCTGTCATGCCCTTGGTGGACGACTGCCCCCAACGGCGGCAGGCATAGGTCACGGCGACCCTTGGAGCCAGGCACCGGGATCCACCTGTTTTTGGGCTCCCCTTCCCCTGTGAGAAGCCATGAGTGTCAATGTTGTCACGAACCTTGAAGTAAAGTCCCACAACTCTCCCGATGAAACGAGGCGCCCCGATAAGACGGTGCTGGACCTCGTGACGGTGGGCGAATACACAATCGGCCGAATGACCTTCGAACCAGGCTGGACCTGGGCCGGCTGCATCAAACCTGTAGTGGGCACCGACTCTTGTGAGTTGAGCCACGTCGGATTCTGCGTTTCCGGCAATTTGGAAGTAGAAATCAACGACGGCGGCAAGATCAACATTTCAGCCGGTGATTCCTACAGCATTCCGCCGGGTCACAACGCCCGCGTGGTGGGCGACCAACCGTTCCAAGGCGTCGAGTTTGTCAGCGGCGCCGAATTCGCGCGGCCCACCGAGTAGTCCCGATTCCTCAAGAACGACAGAAAAAGACCCCGCTCAATGAGCGGGGTCTTTCAACCGAAGTGGAGCTGAGGGGACTCGAACCCCTGACCCCCTGCATGCCATGCAGGTGCGCTACCAGCTGCGCCACAGCCCCGGATGTTACTGGAAAACCATTGCCTGCAGGCGGTTTGATTTCTCTTCCCGCCGAAGCAACTCGTCAATACTAACCACAATCATGTGAGAAGCGAAATCGTCGGAACATGAGCTGCATCACCCCGCCCGGCCGTCCTGCTGACGACGGCCGCAGCCGAGGTGCGACGGATTACTCCGCCGCACCTCCCCCCAAACCAGCTGCGCCAGAGTCACCAAAAGTGCGCCGCGACTCTCCCTGAAGTCTAGAATTACTTTGAACCAAAACCAAACCGTTCAGTCGGTTTAACACACTGACCCCACCAAGCCCACCGATGATAGCGTTGTGGAGTCTCGACGGCGGTCCGCCCGTCCGTCTCCTGACCCACCTGAGAGGCCACCCACTGCCGATGCAACAACGTGCGAAAGACACCCGGCTTTCCGTCATCGAAGGAGCCGCCAGGGTATTCGCAGAGATCGGCTATGGGAACGCCAGCCTGACCGACATCACCAAGCGGGCAGGCGTGACGAAGGGTGCGCTCTACTTCCACTTCACCTCAAAGCGGGATTTGGCGTTGGCTGTCATAGAGGAACAGCACGCCATGGTTTTGGCAGCGGGGTCTGACATTGCAGCCTCTGATGCCTCCGCCCTGGACAAGCTCATAGGCCTGTGCAGGATGTTCGGCCAACAGCTCCTGGACGAACCGGTAGTTCAAGGAGGCATACGGCTCACTTTTGAAGCCTCTGCCTTCGACGCTGACGTCTCGGGCCCCTACCAGGACTGGATCAATACAGCAGAACAGCTGTTGCGGCAGGCGGCCACGGATGGCTTCGTCCGTGCCGACCTTGATGCCGCAGCCTTTGCCAGGTACCTCATTTCCTCCTTCACCGGAGTTCAGATGGTTTCCGAGGTCCTTACATCCCGTGAAGACGTCCTGCTAAGGATCGAACAGATGTGGGAGTTCATGCTGCCTGCTTTGCGCCCCACACCGAGCATCTAGCCAGAGTCCTCGAGCAGCTAGCCGGAATCCTTCGGAGAGGAATTCTCCGGCACGAAAAAGGCCCTGCCCTCTCCATGCGATTCATGAAGAAGACAGGACCTTGTTGGTGGGCGTCCTACCAACCGGCCTCTGATCCCGAAGTGATCTCTCTTCTTCGCTTGGCGTGTCCAAGCCGCGCTTAGCTGTTCTAACGTTCCATTCATGACGCTTGATTCTCGGACTTCCGAGACAGAGAGGCACCTCCAAGACCGTTTTACGGCAAGAATCCGAGCTTCCAATCGGCATTCGCTCCCCTGGCCGCATGTTTAGACGAATCCATACACGTACGTCAGTGGGATAAGGACTCCTCCGCATCAGATGTCTCTGACAACTACCTCGTCCCGCTATTGCGCCTGATCTGATGCCATATTCCTAATGGGGCTCGAGCCGTGGCGCCCGAGCAGGATCAGCACGAGCGCGGTTCCGGAGAGGACTCCGTCTGCAATCCCTGCCGGCAGCAGGAAGATCATGAGCGCGAGGGTTACGACGCAGTTGATCAGTGAAAGGGAAAAACCCCACTCCCGATTCCGCGCAAGGCCGACCGCTCCGATGATTCGCATGGCGCCAAACACGCCGCTCATCATCATAAGCAAGTAGAGGTGTTCTTGAAAGAACGGGACAATGAATTGGAACCGCATACCGACGACAGATTGTTCGATACCGAGCGCCCACAAAACGACGCCAGCTACGAAAACTCCGCCTTCCATGAACAGACCCTGAACCATGAGGAGAGCTGCTGCAAAGCGATATTTATAACTAACAGAAGTCGCTTTATCCGAGCGAGACCAACGATTACTCATATCACTAATCCTGAGATTCTTGAATTGTCGGATTGGCAGCATCTATTTTTATTCATTTGAATCTCTTGATACATAAGCACGTTTGACTATGACCCAATGTAGCGAATTTGGCAAGTCATACGACGCCGTATATTTCACAACGCGGAGCCGTCTGCCCGTCCCGGAACGCCGCTGTGGACTCCAGTGTGTCTCGCCTACCCCCGTCGTAACGCCGACCGTCACTCAGTGGGGCGATAAGCTAGCATCCACCGCGTCGGTTCGAGAATTTCTCCGTCATTCCGAGAAAACATGGTAGCCAAGACGCCCGAGGCTGTGGACCGTATGAGGATCTCGGGGTGCGATGCAACCCTGGGTGTCACTTCGAGGTATCCGTCTCCTACTGGGATCCGACATGTACGCGCCCACGTGCGCCAACCAACCCCTGCGCGACTGATACGACGCCAACCCTCCCCAGGCACCAATACCTCCACGAAAGCTGGCTGTCCTGGAGCAGCCAGGTAAACAGCCGTTTCTTCCCTGCCGGGCACACAAGGCAAAGCATCAACTTCAACGTGCAGAACAGAAGAGTCCGCAGAGGGCAAAATTCGCCAACCATCGGAAACGCGCCCAAACGGTAGCGAGTTGTCATGAAATGCCCATTCCGCGCCCTGATCCGGGTCCGTCCGGTCGTTCTGCAAGGCAACCCACAACGAACTCGACACTTCGTCGAGCGGGCCGAATCGTCGTATCTCCGGGTAGCTGGAACTGAGGAGCACCTCACCGTGGTGCTGCCACTCCACGAGTCCAGCCGAAGGTGCCACCGCAATTTTTGAAGCTGACTCATGGTGACTGATGTGAAGGACTTCTTCTCCCCCAACTGCAGTCTTCTCCCAGCCCATGTCACGGGCCAAAAACTCTGGATCGAAAAATTCGACGGCAGGCTCCGGAGCAGTGCCCTCACGCAGTTGGTATGAGTAGACAATGGGACCCCCGCCGGAAATTCGGGCAAGGTGGGGACCCTCTACGCGCCAGCTTCCTTGGGACCGTCCTTGAATCTCTAGCTCAAGTGCAGTGTGCGGATCAGTCCACCGGGCGAAGGTACCGTCAGCTCGGAACGTGAATTCGGAGCCAACAGCCGGTTCGAAATCAGTGAGGTCTGGGGGCCACATTCCACGGACAATATGCTCGGAACGCCGAATGTCTTCCGCGCTGAGAGCCAAGGCCGCTGCCCTAAAGCCAGACCATGGGAAGACCGAAACCGCCTCGGCTCCGGACGTCTCCACTGTGATACGGACGGTGTCGTCCATGAAATTTACGAAACGTGTGATGACCCCGTCGGTGGACTTCCATTGTCCCGCCTCAAGCGACGTGGTGACGTGCGAAGTGGCTGGTCGTCGAGCCCCGGCCGGTATCGATTCCGGTAATGGAAATGGGTCGACAGCGAGCCACCCGAGGTGGCGAGGGTGCGAAATCCTCAAGGCACCGGTGTTTTGATCAAGCGTGATGGTGAACTCGCCAATCCCCCGGGAGATCACCGTTTGGCGCAGTTCAGCCGGCTGTCCTCGAATGACCTTCACGCGCGGATCTATCGATCCGTCGATAGTCGCTTTCATGATGTGCCCGCTGTTCGCCTCGACTGTTGCAACTATCGCCTCTGAAGCAAAGTCCAATTCGTAGTCAACTGTCACGTGCCCCGTGGGAGAACGTCTGACCCCGGAAGTCAGTGTCTGACGCCGTGCATTTTTGATGGTCTGCGACGAATACGTTTGATCGGGCGCTGCCAGCCCACTGATGCCGCCGAAGCGTTGCCGAATGAGGTCGCTTGCGACACCAGGTAGGTGATTGACCAGTTCCAGATACCCATCCTCGTCTGGTCGCTGGTGGCCAACCATCCTAAATCCGATCCGGATGTAGAGGGGAAACGCACGCCGGTTTGCCGGATCCACTTCAACTCGCAGCGTCCGCGCCCCCAACTCGGCAAAGCACTGAAAAGATTCAGCAAAGAGACGGCCCACCAGGAAGCCAGACCGAAGGGATGGGTCAACTAAGAACATGACCGCAAAATACTGGTCTGGCTCGGCGACGCGTCGACCTGACATGCGAGTCGTCACGCTTGCAGCCGTGGATACTGGCTACAAGGCCCTGACTAGCCGAAAAAGCACTTTAGAGGCCCACGCGCAGGCCAGCGTATTCCACGGGACGCATAGGAACGAAAAAAGGAGAGCTACCAGACCTGGCAGCTCTCCTTCAAAACTTGCTACTGACCTCTTCAAAGGCAACTTTGACGCCAATGTTTCGAATAAGACCAATATGGTGGAGCTGAGGGGACTCGAACCCCTGACCCCCTGCATGCCATGCAGGTGCGCTACCAGCTGCGCCACAGCCCCATATTCTTGCTGCTTCGCGTTCAGCTTTCCGGCTACCCGCGCCGAAGCAACTCAAATATCTTAGAACAGCATTTCCGAAAATTCCAAATCGGACATACTTCCACTGGATGCTGTTCCTAGTGCTCGGAATCCTCCACGGAAACAGCCTTGGCAGAAGCGTCATCGCCCAGTTCAAGATCCACTACAGGGCAATCCTTCCAGAGCCGCTCAAGGGCGTAGAACACGCGATCCTCCGAGTGCTGGACATGGATCACGATGTCCGCATAGTCCAGAAGAACCCACCGGCCTTCCGAGCGGCCCTCACGGCGCACAGGACGAAGGTCCTGCTTCATCAGTTCTTCCTCAATACCGTCAACAATGGCGTTGACCTGACGTTCGGTGGGAGCCGATGCAATCAGGAAGACGTCAGTGAGCGCCAATCGTTCGCTGACGTCCAAGGCGACAATGTCCTCGGCAAGCTTCTCTGCCGCGGCACGCGCGGCGTGACGGGCGAGGGTGATGGATTGTTCATGTGCAGACACGGAGTACTCCTTGTTGTGGCCAGTGGCCTATGTTTGGCTGGGCCTATGTTTGGCGTGAGCCATTTTTTGCAACGCAATTCGGGGTTCAGCGGAATTAACCGCTGGTGATCATCATGATGCCGACAACGAGGGCAACGATGCCCAACGCCAGGACGCCAAACTGCAGCAACCTGTTACGTTGCGCGCGGGCCAGGCCCGCAGTGTTGGCATCCAGAGGGTCAAGGCCATACGCGGCGCTGGCCGAAACAGGTGGGCGCTGCGATTCTTCGGACGCCTCCCCCACCGGTTCAGGACGTTTACGGGCCGATTTCGCTACCGCTTCTGCACGGGCAAGAACGCCGGCCCTGCCACGTGGCCCCGACTTTTTCGCCTGAGCTTGACCGGCGTCGACCTGAGGCCCGGCTGAGGTGACCAGCGGGACAAACGTCGTGCTGGGGCGCTTCATGACAGGACGTTCAATCCCCGGCATCTTGACGAACTCCAACGGAGTCACCATCGCGAGGTTGTTGGCGGTGGACGGACCGGCATCTGCGGCCGGCGACTTCCCGTTCCCTCCGGAGGCCTTCTTGCCGGCATCCGACGTGCCCTTTGCAGAATCTGCCTGCGTCTTCTCGGCAAGCTTCTGCTTGGCAGCAGCACGTTTGTTCAGGACGGCAGCACGCTCCGCAAGGGCAATCTGCTGAGCAAGAACTTCAGGATCCACAGCCAAAGGATCCTGCTCCGCAATATGTTCCAGCTTGGCCGTCTGATTCTCAACCTGCGCGGCGATCAATTGCCGAACTGCAAGCGCCTGCTCCACGGACATTTCGGACTCCGCGGGGGCATTGCTGCTTCCCGCTCGATCCTTGGAAGTCTCGTTGGCGGACTCGGGCTGCGCTGTGTTCTTTACGGGCGCGTCCTTTACAGGCGCGTCCTTTGCTGGCGCCTCCTGTGCGGGGCTGGGCGCAGGCCCAGGAACAATGGGGTTCATGGAAGTAGCGACTTCAGCCTGAAGTTGCTGGAGGCGCAGCTGGCGACGTGTGGGGGGTCCCCCGCCGGAGAGCTGCTCCTCTTTGTCGGCCAGTTCCTTGATGGTGCGCAGAGCTGCACGATCGCGGGCGCGGATTTGGGATGACCGCTCCTGAGCTGCCAGTCCCACTGCGTCCACCGGAACATCGGCCGCACGGCGATTGCGGCCGTTGGGACGCTCGCTGTGAGGAGGGTTCTCTACTTCCGCAGCCGCGGGAGTGTCCACGGGCTGGGCGTCCGGGTGCTCTTCCCGGGCACGCCGAAGCTCACGCCTGCTGCGGATGGGTCGCTGGTCCTGGCTGCTCATTCAAAACTCATTCAGTACGTGCTTGGTCGTCTGATCCGGACAGTGCGGGTGTCAGATCCGCTGCGTTGTCGGGAGCCGCGTACAGTCCATACTTTGCGATGTACTGCACCACTCCGTCAGGCACGAGGTACCAGACCGGATTTCCCGCGCCCACGCGGGTCCTGCAATCCGTGGAGGAGATCGCCATGGCAGGAACTTCCAACAGGCTCACGTCATCCCTGCCCATATCGTGCAATTCATGCCCGGGTCGGGTGACGCCAACGAAGTGGGCCAAGGACCACAACTCGTCAACGTCTTTCCACGAAAGGATCTGAGCCAGAGCGTCTGCGCCCGTGATGAAGAAAAGGTCGGCGTCAGGACGCTCGGCACGGAGGTCGCGAAGGGTGTCAATAGTAAAGGTGGGACCCGGACGATCAACATCCACCCGGCTTACTGTAAACCTGGGGTTGGAAGCTGTGGCGATGACCGTCATGAGGTAGCGGTGTTCAGGCCTGCTCACAAGCTTGTGCGACTTCTGCCATGGCTGGCCTGTGGGAACGAAGACCACTTCATCCAAGCCGAACTTTGCTGCCACTTCACTGGCAGCAACAAGGTGGCCATGATGAATGGGATCAAACGTTCCACCCATCACGCCCAGCCGGAGCCTGCGCCCCGCCTCCCCACGCGGTGTTGCGGCGATAATGTTAGTGGCCTTGGCCGTGGGTGTGCTTGTTCGGGTGCTGGCGGTGCGGATCGGCGTGCTCTTCCACAGCCTCATGGCGATTGCCAAGGTTGGTGTAGGAAAGGGTGACGAACAAGAGAACCAGCATCAGGGCGAACATCACGACGCCGAAGACCCACGGCTCGGCCCACAGCGGAGCGAGTTCCTCGTGGCCGCCTTCAGTTTGGGCGGCAATGGACGTGGCGATCTGCTGAAACAGCATCTTCTCCCCTAGTTGGTTCTCAAAGGATTTTCGACGGCGGGACTCCCCACCGTTCCGGACTTCTGTTCTATGTTACCGCGTTGCTAGGCGCGGATCTGGCCCTCACCCTGGACGATCCACTTGGTGGTGGTCAACTCCGTGAGGCCCATGGGACCCCGGGCGTGCAACTTTTGGGTGGAAATGCCCACTTCGGCTCCGAGCCCCAGCTCGCCGCCGTCAGTGAACCGGGTGGAGGCATTGACGATTACAGCCGCTGAATCTATGTCCGCTATGAACTTCTCAGCGTTGGCCAGATTGTTCGTGAGGATAGCTTCCGTGTGGCCGGTGGTCCAGGTACGGATGTGGTTGACTGCCTCGTCCAGGCTGTCCACCATGGCTACGGCGAGATCGAGGTCCATGTATTCGGTGGCCCAGTCGTCATCGTCAGCAGGAACGGTCTCAATGTCCCTGCCCAAGGCAGCGGCAATCCGCTCGTCCACGTGAAGGGTGACTCCAGCGGAACGCAGCGCTTTGGCAACGGCGGGCAGCACCGTGGAGCGTGAATGCACCAGCAGGGTTTCCACGGTGTTGCAGACGCTGGGACGCTGCGTCTTTGCGTTGAGGAGGATCTCCACGGCCATGTCCTCGTTCGCGGACTCGTCGATGAAGATATGGACGTTGCCTTCGCCGGTTTCAATGACCGGCACGGCCGAGTTGGTCACCACAGTCTGGATGAGATCGCGCCCGCCACGGGGAATGAGGACGTCCACCCGGCCACGGGCACGCATCAGCACATTGGCCCCCTCGCGGCCGTACTGGTCAACTGTCTGCACCGCGTCTGCGGGGAGGCCTACGGAATCCAAGGCTTCGCGAAGGATCCGAACCAATGCCTCGTTGGTGTTGGCTGCGGCGGAACCTCCCCGAAGGATGACTGAATTTCCGCTCTTCAGTGCCAGGCCGGCAATATCCACCGTGACGTTGGGGCGGGCCTCATAAATGGCGGCTACAACACCCATGGGGACGTTCACCTGCCGCAAGCGCAGTCCATTGGGAAGTGTCTGACCCCGGACCACATTGCCCACGGGATCGGGCAACCCGGCCAGGTTTTCCAGGGCAGCCACCAAGCCGTCAATACGGGCGGGGGTCAAGGTCAAACGGTCCAGAAGCGCAGCTGAAGTCCCGTTGGCGCGGCCCAAGGCCACGTCCTTGGAGTTGGCTTCCAGCACATGCTTCCGGTTCTCCAACAAGGCAGTTCCGATGGCACGCAGCGCACGATCCTTCCATGCACGGTTGGCCTGCCCCATGCGGCGGGCAGCCTTACGGGAGCGGTCGGCGATGGCGTGGACGGCAGCCTGGACATCTTCGGGTGACAACGGCACACCGCCTGCCGCAGGGTTCTCCGGCGTCTGGCCGGGAGTACCGGAAACGTCGGAGATCACAGGGGCGTCAGGGGTCAGCGCTTCAGTCATGCTCCAAGTTTAGATGAGCGTGACGCCCTCAGGAGCACCAGATCATCAACATGAACAACTTCGCGGTCATAACCACGGCCCATGGCCTGACCGAGTTCCTGGGTGGTACGTCCCAACATGCGCGGGAGTTCTTCCGAAGAGTAGTTCACCAGGCCGCGTGCCAACACCGTCCCGTCGTGGGCAACCATCTCGACAGGATCCCCGGCTTCAAAGTCACCACTAATATCCGAAATGCCTGCGGGAAGGAGTGACCGGTGCCTGTCCCGCACGGCTTTCACTGCGCCGTCGTCGAGCATCAGCCGGCCGTGAACGGTCGCCAGGTGCGCCAGCCACAGGAGGCGGACGGGTTTGCGGTTTCCGTTCACGGCGAACCAGGTTCCCACATCCTCTCCCGCCAAGGCTGCTGCGGCGTTGGCCGTGGACGTGACAAGTGCATGGATGCCCGAGCCGGCAGCAATGGACGCGGCTTCCACTTTGGTCATCATGCCGCCGGTTCCTACACCGGCCTTGCCGGCCTTGCCAATGGTCACGTCCTCGAGGTCCTGCGGACCCCGGACCAGCGGAATCCGTTGGGCGCCCTGGGCCGGAGGTCCGTCGTACAGGGCGTCGACGTCGGAGAGAAGCACCAGCGCATCAGCGCGAACCAAGTGCGCCACCAAAGCTGCGAGCCGATCGTTGTCTCCGAAACGGATTTCATGCGTGGCTACGGTGTCGTTCTCATTGACTACAGGCACCACGCCGAGGTTCAACAACCTGTCCAGGGCCCGGAAAGCATTGGTGTGTTGCGTTCGGCGCATGAGGTCATCGGCGGTTAGCAGAACCTGGCTCACTGTTACACCGTGGGCGTTGAAGGCCTGCGTGTACCGTGCCATCAGCAGTCCTTGCCCAACACTCGCTGCAGCCTGCTGCGTGGCCAGGTCCTTGGGCCGCTTGGCCAGGCCCAAGGGCGCAAGGCCGGCGGCGATGGCACCCGAGGAAACCAGGATGATCTCAGTACCTGCGTTGCGCTTTTCGGCGAGGGCATTGACCAGTCCGGTAAGGGACTTTTCGGAGATGCCTCCCTTGATGCTGGTCAGTGAGGAAGACCCCACTTTGACAACAATCCGCTTGGCGGTGGCAAGGGCCTGGCGTTCCAGGCCGTCAGCAGTGTCCGGAGCGTCGACGGTCCTAGTCGTCATCACCGGAATCCAGGTGGCTTTCCTTCACTGCCTGGGCGCGGCGGCCACTGACAGACTCAGTCCAAATACCTGCCTTGCGCTCAGCTTCAAGCTCGGCCCTCGCAGCAGCCTTGGCTTCGCGGCGCTCGATCTGCTCATCGCGCTTCTGTGAACGTGTGGGGCGGTCGCCGATGTCCGCAACGCGAATGTCGGTACCGCGGGGCGTTGCCAGCAGTTCTGCCCCGGCCATCATGGTGGGCTCCCAATCGAACACCACGCCATCGTCTTCACCGATGACTACGGTGTCGCCGGGCTTGGCGCCAACCTTGAAGAGCTCAGTTTCCACACCAAGCTTGGCAAGGCGGTCGGCAAGATAGCCGATGGCTTCCTCGTTGGTGAAGTCGGTCTGCTTGACCCAGCGCACAGGCTTCTCGCCGAGGACGCGGAACAGCGGCTCGAGGTTCTTCTCTTCGCGGCGGATCTTGAAGCCGGACTCGTTGACAGCGCGCGGACGCAGGACCGGAGGAGCCACCTTGGGCGGGGCTGTCTGCACGGCATCACGTGCGGCCTTGACGATTTCAGCCATGGCAAAGCCGAGCTGGCGCAAACCTTCGTGGCTTGTTGCCGATACTTCAAAAACCCGGTATCCGCGGGCTTCGAGGTCCGGGCGGACAAACTCGGCCATGTCCTTGCCGTCGGGAAGGTCCACTTTATTGAGAACCACAAGCTTGGGACGCTCGTTAAGGGGCACCACTTCACCGTCAACGCCGGCGTAGCTCATGTCCACTGCGTACTTCTCAAGTTCGGCCTCAATGATGGCGAGGTCTGAGAGAGGATCGCGGTCCGATTCAAGGGTTCCGCAATCGAGGACGTGCACCAGTGCGGCACAACGCTCCACGTGGCGCAAGAAGTTATGGCCCAGGCCTTTACCTTCACTGGCACCTTCAATCAGGCCGGGAACATCCGCAATAGTGAAACGGACCTCGCCTGCCTGCACCACGCCAAGGTTGGGAATGAGCGTGGTGAAGGGGTAGTCGGCAATCTTTGGCCGGGCAGCAGACATGGCTGCAATCAGGCTCGACTTACCGGCTGAGGGGAAACCAACCAAAGCGATATCTGCGATGGACTTCAGTTCCAGGACGACGTCACTGGATTCACCTTCGATGCCCAGCAGCGCAAATCCCGGTGCCCGGCGCTTTTGCGATGACAGGGAGGCGTTGCCGAGGCCGCCCTGGCCTCCGGCGGCTGCAATGTACTCAGTGCCCTCGCCAACGAGGTCAGCCAGGACTTCGCCGTCCTTGGTCTTGACCACGGTGCCATCAGGCACAGGAAGAATCAGGGTTTCACCGTTTTTGCCGCCGCGCCAGTCACCCATGCCGGGGCCGCCGTTGGTGGCGTGGCGGTGGGGAGCGTGGTGGTAATCGAGCAAAGTTGTGGTCTGGGCAGACACGCGAAGAATGACATCGCCGCCATTGCCACCGTTGCCGCCGTCAGGGCCGCCGAGCGGCTTGAACTTTTCCCGCTTGACAGAGACACAGCCGTGGCCGCCGGTTCCGCCGGATACGTGCAGGACTACCCGGTCTACAAAGCTCGCCACGTGGATCTCCTCAGTTGCTGTCTTACAGCGTTTGTTGCTGTTGCCAGCGCTGTTGCAAAAACCAGTGCGCTACAGCGCCCTAGTCGATTGTAATGCGGTTAAAAGAACGGTGGAGCGGGCCGTTTGGCCCGCTCCACCGGTTCAGAACTTGTTGTTACTCTGCAGCTGCAGCAGCAACAATGTTCACTACGCGACGGCCGCGGCGAGTACCAAACTCAACCGCACCGGCCTGCAGTGCGAACAGGGTGTCGTCGCCACCGCGACCGACGCCTGCGCCGGGGTGGAAATGGGTTCCACGCTGGCGAACGATGATCTCGCCAGCGGAAACTACCTGACCACCGAAACGCTTGACGCCCAGGTACTGAGCGTTGGAGTCACGACCGTTGCGAGTGGAACTCGCGCCTTTTTTGTGTGCCATGTGAAATGCCTGCCTCTAAATTTCTGGGGAAACTGAAAAACCTGAACAGCGGGTAACGAAAGTTACGCGATGCTGGTGATCTTGATCTTGGTCAGTTCCTGACGGTGACCCTGACGCTTCCGGTAGCCGGTCTTGTTCTTGAACTTCTGGATGACGATCTTCGGACCACGGAGGTCCTCGAGGATCTCAGCCGTGACCTTGACGTTGGCCAGTTCCGCAGCTGCGGAGGTGACCTTCTCGCCATCAACCAGGAGCAATGCGGGCAGCTCAAGCGTGCTACCGGCTCCACCGGGGACGCGGTTCAGCGTTACGTAGTCTCCAACGGAAACTTTTTCTTGGCGGCCGCCTGCGCGGACAATCGCGTACACCACTTGGGTACTCACTTCTCTCGACGTTTATTACAAAATTTGCGTGCGGAACCTTGGACCGGAATCAGGCCTGGTTCGCGCTGTGCCTCAACGCCGTGGACTTCTGATCGAAGTCCGCGAGTCATCCCATGAACAATTCCAAGGGGCATAACCCAAGTGTTGGCGTAAGCACCGAAGATCAAGATTACGCTAGTTTGACCTTCAGCTGCAAATGAGGCCGGGTCCGGAGGCTACCTCGTGACTTGCGTCACTATTTGTAACGGACTCTCCCGGCACCGTGCCCATACAGCTTACAGGGTTTAGGCGAGATTAACGCGATTCGGCCACCGACGCGCGGACGTCTCCATGCAATTAACCTCTATAGGCCCTGGGAGACCTGCTGACACAGGGCCTTGGGAAAGCTCAAGCAAACAGCCTGGGCGCATCGAAGAACGCGGTCTCGTAGCGGCAAGACTGGGTGAAGGCCTCCATCATGGCGGCCCTCTCCGTGCCGGAAGCCGCGATCGCCGCAGCATCAGTGAGATTGATCGCTTTCCGCGTTGCCGCAGCGAAGTCCTCGTCGGCATAGGTCTTCAGCCAGTCCGCGTAAGAATGATCTGTGGGGGCTCCGGCATCCACATAGGCAGCATGGAGCTGCTGACCCACCTCCGCGTACAACCAGTAACAAGGCAGGATCGCGGCGAGGACCACGGCGTAACTGCCGGAAGCGGACGTTGCCAGCAAATGATCCACGTAGGACTTGGTGACAGGCCCGGTTCCCGCGGGCGCCTCGCGGGTGCTGAGCCAGTTCCTGTGTAACTCCGATTCAACCTCCAGGCACTGCTGTGATGCCTTGGCCCAGAACAGCTGTTCTTCTTCCGTGGGGGCAAGGGCGCCAGCACGTGCCAGGACCCTGGAGTAGCCGTTGAGGTAGATCGCATCCTGGGCGAGGTAGTAATTGAAATCACGTTCAGGAAGGTCGCCGGATTGGAGCTGTTGAATGAAAGCAAGCCCGTAGATGGATTCGAGTTCCGGAACGGCAGCCTTCCACATCGTCGCCGCAAAGGCGCCCGGCGCTGATACCTGCTGGAGGCCATGGAAGTGATTCACCGGCCCGTTCCCCTGCCCGACCTGAAGGTCCTCTGAGGTTGTCAACGCCCCCAGCAGCCATGGTTTTACCTCCCGCAGTGAAGCCTCCCAGTTACCCGTGCGGGCTTGGACCGTGGCCAAGGCGGAAGATAAGGAGCAACCGGTTCCGTGGCTGTTGAGCGTCGCGACGCGGGGACCCACCACCTCGACCACGTCGCGCGACAGCAGGCCGGTGGTGTTCACCAAGGCATCCGGGCATTCCGGGCCCGGCAAATGGCCGCCTTTGACCAGCACAGTGTTTCCGTACTCCGCAGCGAGCCGCTTTCCCTGCTCCAGCGCCGAAGCCCAGTCAGCGGCCTCCGGCTCCCCCAGCAACATGGCGAGCTCCGGAATGTTGGGGGTAATGAGGTCAGCCAGTGGAAGCAACGAACGCAGGGCATTCTCTGCAGACTCCCGGAGCAGCCGGTCACCACTCGTGGCCACCATCACCGGATCAAGGACCACGACGGCGGGGCGCACCTCTTCGAGCCAAGCCCGGACCTGCTCAATGACTGCAGCATCGCCAAGCATTCCGATCTTGACGGCATCGATGGTGATGTCGCCGCTGATGGCCTCCAGTTGCTGACGCAGGAAGTGCGCTGGAGGGACGTGGACGGCACTGACTCCCACAGTGTTTTGCGCGGTGAGAGCAGTTATGGCAGCCATGCCGTACCCGCCCAGCGCTGCAATGCTCTTGAGGTCCGCCTGAATTCCGGCACCGCCTGACGGATCTGAGCCGGCAATGCTCAGAACCCGTGGGATGGGCCGTGCTGTGGACTGATCGTCGGAGGCGTCCAGGGGGTACACAGATGAGTATGTTGATGCAGTCATGAGGACATCCCTTCGCCGGTGCTAACCGGACAGGTTCAACGGGTCTGGATCTCAGCCTGGCCCAACGCCCGGCACCCCGTGTCAGTCCCCAAGCCTAACCGGGAAGCAAGGAGCGCGGGAACCGGACCACGTCAGAGCCCGGATATGACCCTGGACGGGCCCGTGCCGTGAAGTGAAGGGACGCAAAAGGGCCCTGTACTCATCCGCCAAAGGCAGTTAGTACAGGGCCCTCTCAACCGCTGTTTACTGGGATTAGAGCGGCTTGTCCTTTGTTAGAGCTCCGACGCCGGGACTCCGACGCCAAGGATGATGGGCTCGTCCGCCGAAACCTTCTTGACTGGCTCAACGAGCGCCTTGGCCTCATGGGCCGTGCCTCGCGTGGCCGACGCCGTCACCTCATGGTGTTCGACGCTGGTTTCGTTGGCCGCACCCTGGGCCCTGCTGGCACTCCGGTTCCGACGGCCACGACGACCCCGCGGAGCTGAAGCAGACTCGGGGTCCTCCTCTGCAGGCCGTGCCGGAGCACTGGTCTGCGAAGACACCACGGCTTCTTCCTCAGGAGCCGGAGCAGCGCCAAGGTGGGAGAACGCTTCTGCCAAGAGATCAAGACTCATGGCCGGCTTGGCAGCCTGCGGTTCCTCGTGGTGCTCCACGAAGGGCAAGGCAACTTCTTCCCCGCCGAAGCGCAGGACTGGAGTGGACCGTGCCTCTTGGACAGCGGCTTCACGGGCAGTCGCTGCCGCTTCGTCGGTGACTGCGGTTCCGGATACGGGACTGTCCGTCTGGTGCTGGCCGGCAACTCGTGCCTGCTCTTCCGCGCGGTGAACTTCGTCGTCGTGCAGGTGTGCGGCGTGTGCTGCGGCTGCGATGGTGGCCAAGGCAGCCCTGGTGGCCTCGGCCTTGGCTTGACGGGCAGGATCCTGAGGTTCAGCCGGGGTTGCAGGGGCAACCGGGGCGGACGTCGTCGGATGGACCTGCGCAGGGGTCTCGGCAATGGCCTGTCCCCCGCCCTTACCGCGGCGGCGCTTCCGTTCGGTCCGTGCAGCGGGCTGCTGCACCTCGGTGTGCGGGCGGTGATGCTCTGCAGCTACCGCATTGGCGCGGCGGTGCTCAACGGGTTCGTCGTGCGTGACGACGCCTCGTCCGGCACAGTGCTCGCACTGCTCTCCGAAGACCTCAAGAAGGCCGGTGCCCATGCGCTTGCGTGTCATCTGGACCAAGCCCAGGGACGTCACTTCGGCCACCTGGTGCTTGGTGCGGTCGCGGCCAAGGCATTCAACCATGCGTCGCAGGACGAGGTCACGGTTGGATTCCAAGACCATGTCAATGAAGTCGATGACGATGATGCCGCCGATGTCGCGCAGGCGGAGCTGGCGAACCACTTCTTCGGCCGCTTCGAGGTTGTTTTTGGTGACCGTTTCTTCAAGGTTTCCGCCACTGCCGGTGAACTTGCCGGTGTTGACGTCCACCACGGTCATGGCCTCGGTGCGGTCAATGACCAACGAACCACCGGACGGCAGGAAGACCTTCCGTTCCAGGGCCTTATGGATCTGCTCGTCGATGCGCCATGCAGCAAAGATGTCCTGGTCCTTGGTCCACTTTTCAAGGCGTCCCACGAGGTCCGGTGCAACGTAGGTGACATAAGCCTCGATGGTGTCCCAGGCGTCGTCACCGGAGACGATCAGCTTGGAGAAGTCCTCGTTGAAGACATCGCGAACCACCTTGATGGTGAGATCGGGCTCTCCGTACAGGAGTTCAGGAGCCAGGACCTTGGTGGACGAGGCTTGCCCTTCGATGCCTTCCCATTGTGCGCGCAGACGGTTGATGTCGTGCGTCAGTTCTTCCTCCGACGCACCTTCAGCAGCTGTGCGGACAATGACACCGGCGTTTTCCGGCAAGCGGTCCTTCAGGATGCGCTTGAGGCGGTTGCGTTCGACGTCGGGCAGCTTGCGGGAGATTCCGGTCATCGAACCACCGGGAACGTAGACCAAGTAGCGGCCCGGCAGGGAGATCTGGCTGGTGAGGCGGGCACCCTTGTGACCCACGGGGTCTTTGGTGACCTGAACAAGGACGGAGTCTCCGGACTTCAGGGCGTTCTCGATCCGGCGCGGCTGGCCTTCAAGGTTGACCGCGTCCCAGTTGACTTCACCTGCGTACAGGACGGCGTTGCGGCCACGTCCGATGTCCACGAAAGCAGCTTCCATGGACGGCAGCACGTTCTGGACCTTACCCAAGTACACATTGCCGATCAGGGAGTCCTGCTGGGTCTTGGACACGAAGTGCTCAGCGAGCACACCGTCTTCCAAAACACCGATCTGGATTCTATCGTCACGCTGGCGGACGATCATTTGGCGGTCCACCGACTCGCGGCGGGCAAGGAACTCGGCCTCGGTAATGACCTGGCGGCGGCGTCCGGTTTCCCGGGACTCGCGGCGCCGCTGCTTCTTGGCCTCCAACCTGGTGGAGCCCTTGACGCCCGTCACGCGGTTGGACGGAGCCGCCTCGGTGATGGGGCGGGGTGCGCGAACGCGCGTGACCGTGTTGGGGGGATCGTCATCCGAGCCTCCGGTCAGTTCAAGATCCTGATCTCCACGACGACGGCGACGACGACGACGCGACGTCACGCCTTCTTCAAGAGCCTCAGCTGCCGGCGCTTCCTCGTCCTCCGACTCGGCGCCGTCTTCAGTCTCATTCTCGTCGCGTTCGGTTCCGCGGCGACCTCGGCGGCCACGGCTCCTGCGGCGACGACGACTACCCGCGTCTTCGAGCTCGCCCTCAGCACTGGCCTCGGCTTCTTCTTCGGGCTCTTCGGCTTTCTCTTCCACCGCGGCCACGCGGGGAACCGTGGTGAGGTCAGGTGCCTGGAAAATCATGGAGGTGATGGACACAGGCTCCATGAACAGGGAAGTGGATGCTGCGGGGGCGGCGTTTTCGGCAGGCGCCTCTTCGGACGCGGGTTCCTCGGACGCGGGCTCTTCGGCAGCTACCTCAGCGCCAGCTACCTCAACGGCAGGGGCCTCCGGCTGGGCGGCCTGTTCCGGCGTCGTGCTTTCCTCGATTGCCGCAGCTGCGGGCGCTTCGGCTGCGTCAGCTTTGGGCTTGGTAGTACGACGACGGCGGACCGGCTTTTCGAGGGCAGGCTCAGCAGCCGCTTCGGGCGCCTCTGCGGCGGCCTCGGGCTCGGCAGTGGCGTCGTCCCCCAAACCGGGCAAAGGCTCGGCAGGCTCTGCCTTCTTGCGGGAGCGGGTGCGGCGCACCGGCGCCTTGGTGGCCTCGGCGGCGACATCCGGGGTGGACGCCTCGGCAGCTGGCGCCTCAACGTCAGCAACTACCTTGGGCGCAGCCTTGCGCCGGGTCCTGGTGGTTTTCTTGGGCGCTTCCGCAGTTTCCGCGGGAGCTGCCTCGTCATTAACGGCTACAACCTGGTCATTATCCATATGTGGCAACACTCCTGCCCCAGCGACACCGCCACATCCGGCGCCCAGTGGAGCAAATATTGTCAAAACCCGCAGGCGTTGACAGAAGTCGGCAGTATTCCTTCCGGTTCGCACCAGCATTGGGGTGCGGCAGCCCTGGAAGGCCGATGGCTTTATTCTGAAACCCGTTGTTCTGCTGCCACAACCAGGTGCCGTCCATTGACATGGCGGGCCTACCGAGGATCAAACGATCCGGGCATGCCCAGCTCATACTGGCGGTCTTGGGAACAAAGTCACCGGACCGGATGTCGAATGTGGATCGACTTCCGGCCATTTTCATTCTCTCACACCCCCGCACATTCCCGGCGAAGGCCGCTGTGTCGTGGAGCTCCGCCCTCAAGCTGGGGCCGACGCCCAGTCTTCGGAGTTAGAATCCTCCCAAGAGCCCTTCCCGGCTTGCCGGGATATTCGTCGAAAAGGATCACATCCGCGATGCCAAGCACCGCCAGGGAAAACCTGGCCAATCAAGCCACACGCCAGGTGGAGGACTTGTCCGTCCATCAGGATTCCCTCCCCGCGACGGTCCGTGACAAGCCTTTTGCCATACTGCTGCTGATCACCGGAGTCATCGGCTGGTTGGCCTCCGGTGCCCTGGTACTGGAAAAACTTGAGGTCCTCAAGGACCCCAACCATGTGACCGTGTGCGATGTGAATCCCTTTGTCTCCTGCGGTGCCGTGATGCAGACGCCGCAAAGCTCGGTGTTCGGGTTCCCCAACATGTTTATTGGCATCGTTGCCTTCGCTGTGATCATCACTACGGCCATGGGCATCCTGGCCGGAGCGAAGTATTCACGGGGTTACTGGCTGGGTCTCCAAGCCGGCGTAACCCTTGGCTTTGCCTTTGTAGTGTGGCTTTGGTCGCAGGCCCTTTACGTCATCCACGTGCTGTGCCCATTCTGCATGGTGGTGTGGGCCGCCATGATCCCGCTGTTCGTCTGGGTGACTATCCGCAACGTCACCACCGGGGTCATCAAGGCGCCACCCGCAGTGGTCAAGGTGTTGTCCGGGTATGGCTGGATCATCGTCGCCCTGCTGTATGTAGCCGTGATCACCACGATCTTCTTCTCCTTCATCCACCTGTTCGTAGCGTCGTCAGCGTAAAACCACGGCTCACGAGATAACAATTAAGGCCAATGTTCGTGGTGAACATTGGCCTTAATTGTCACTTCGGTGGGGTTGTTTAGCCCTCGAACCAGATCTTGATTTCACGTTCCGCGGAGTCAACCGAGTCAGACCCGTGAACAAGGTTCTGCTGAACTGCCAAACCCCAGTCGCGGCCGAAGTCGCCGCGGATGGTGCCCGGAGCCGCCGTCGTGGGATCCGTGGTTCCGGCCAGCGAGCGGAAGCCTTCGATCACGCGGTGGCCTTCGAAGACCGCAGCAATGACCGGTCCGCTGAGCATGAACTCAACCAACGGCTCGTAGAACGGCTTGCCCACGTGTTCCTCGTAGTGCTGCTCCAGCAGTTCGCGGGTCGCGTTGACCTTCTTCAGCTCCGCCAGGGTGTAGCCCTTGGCTTCGATCCGGGCGAGGATGGTTCCGCCCAGGTTGCGGGCGACGCCGTCAGGCTTGACCAGGACAAGGGTCCGTTCAATGCTCACAGATGCTCCAATGTGATGTGTTCAGTGACTTACGTTCGGTGGTTTTCCCAGCCAGTTTACGGGGTTTGAGTGCCAGCTTCGTCACCGTGGGCCGCGTTCCATTCGGCCTGCTCGCGGTCCCTCTGTGCCACCTCACGGTCAATCCGCATGCCCGCCCTGATCCCGTACCACCAGCAAATGGCAAACAGAATCCCGACGATGAACATGGTGGGCTCGGCGAAGCCTGTGAGGATCAGCACCAGCTGCAGCCCCCAGCCAAGGGCGATGCCCCACGGCTTGGACAGCACGGCACAGGCCAGAACCAGCACCACCGTCAGAGCGATACCCACCCCCAGGATGATGCCGGGATCAACTTCTCCGCGCCTCAGGCCGAAGACGGCCAGCGTGCCGAAGAAGGCGACGAACGCTTCGAGCAAAAGCACGGTTGATGCGAACATCACCTTCGTGGACCGGCGCTTCTTGGGCATGCCGGGCCGCCATTCGCGCTGCGCCTTGGTCATTTTCGCCATACTAGGCACTCGCCTTTCCGAGCAGGATACGGGCCTCGGCCACCACCGTGATGGAGCCGGTCACCAGGACGCCCCCTGCGAGGTCATCATTGGATTCCGCGCGCTCCACGGCCCATTCAAGGGCGTCATCAAGCTTCTCCGCGATGTGAACGTTGTCCTCGCCAAAGCCGAGGTCGACGGCGAGTTCGGCCAGTTCCGCTGCGGGAACGGCACGTGCGGAGTTGGATTGGGTGAAGCAGAATTCCCCGGCGAGGCCGCCCAGCGACTCCTTGAGGGTTTTCAGGATTTCCTCGGCGTCCTTCTCGCGCAGGACACCCACCACCACGGCGAGCTTGCTGAAGCTGAAAGCTTCCTGGATCGCTTCGGCGGATACGCGGATGCCGTCCGGGTTGTGGGCAGCATCCACCACCACGGTGGGTGCAGTGCGCACAACTTCCAACCGGCCGGGCGAGGTCACGGTGCCGAAGGCCTCCTTCAGCACCTCAGCGTCGAGTTCCTTCTCTCCCCCACCGAAGAATGCTTCCAAAGCCGCCACGGCGACCGCTGCGTTTTCGGCCTGGTGGGCACCATGCAGTGGCAGCAGCAGGTCTTCGTAGCGCCCAGCCAAACCCTGGATGGTCAGAACCTGTCCCCCAACGGCAACGCTGCGGGACTCAACACCGAATTCAACGCCCTCAAAGCGGAAGGGTACGTCTACTTCGCGTGCCTTCTCCAACAGGACCTGCGCAGCATCCAACGGCTGGGCAGCACTTACCAGGAAGCCGCCCGGCTTGATGATGCCGGCCTTCTCATAGGCGATGTCCTCGGTGGTGTCGCCCAGAAGATCCGTGTGGTCCAGCGAAATCGGCGTGATGACAGAGACCTGTCCGTCGCCGACGTTCGTGGCGTCCGTGATGCCACCCAAGCCAACTTCCATCACAGCAACATCAACGGGCTGGTCCGCGAACACCGCGAAGCCCAGGATGGTCAGGCACTCAAAGTAGGTCAGGCGTGGCTGGTTCTCGGCAACCAGCTCGCTGTCCACGATTTCCAGGTAGGGGCGGATTTCGTCCCAAATACGCACAAAGGTGGCGTCAGGAACCGGCTCACCGTCAATGCTGATGCGCTCGGTGACCTTGGACAGGTGCGGGCTGGTGTACCGGCCCGTACTGAGCCCGTGGGCCCGCAGCCCTGCTTCGATCATGCGGGCCGTGGACGTCTTTCCATTGGTGCCCGTGATGTGGATGATCGGGTATGCCTTGTTGGGCTCCCCCAGGACATCCATGGCGCGGAACAGCGGAGCAAGGCGCGGTTCCATCTTGTTTTCCGGAGCGCGCCCCAGGAGTTCCGCGTAGACACTTTCCACAGAGAATTCGTCAGTCATGGTTCAGGCCCCTGCCTTCGTAACGGTGACCTTCGGTTCGTCGACGGCAGCCACTGTGGCCTCAAGTTCCAACGTCAGTGTTTCGGTCTTCACGAGCTCGGCGTTGGCTTCCAGGGCGTCGACGACGTCCTGCGCAGCTTCCACCGAGGTACGGATGCGGTCGCTGACGTTCAGGCCAGCGTCCTTGCGTGCTTGCTGGATGGCCCGGACCATATCGCGGGCCAATCCCTCGGCAGCCAGTTCCGGAGTGACCTCGGTGTTCAGGACCACGAATCCGCCTCCAGGGAGCACGGCGACCGCCTTCTTGGCGGCAGCACCGTCGTCGGCCGCTTCTGCCACCACGGTTTCCAGCGTGTATTCGTGTGGCTCAAGTTCCAGGCCACCGGCCACCACGACGCCGGCATCGCTGACGGACCAGTCGCCGGACTTTGAGCCCTTGATGGCCTGCTGCACGTTCTTTCCAAGGCGCGGCCCAGCGGCGCGGGCGTTCACCACGAGCTTCTGCTCGATGCCGAACTCCTCCGGCGAAGCAGTAGCCGCGTCGAGCAAACGGACCGACCGCAGGTTCAGCTCATCAGCGACGACGGCGGCGAAGCCTTCCAGCGCATCTGCACCGGGTGCCACCACAGTCAGTTCCTGCAGCGGCAGGCGAACGCGCAGGTTCGCGGCCTTGCGCAAGCTGGAACCGGTGGAGCAGATCTGCTGGACCCGGTCCATCGCCTCAACCAGTTCAGGGTTGGACGGGAACAGCGAAGCGTCCGGCCAGTCCGCCAGGTGCACGGAACGGCCACCCGTCAGTCCGCGCCAGATCTCTTCCGTGACCAATGGCAGCAAGGAAGCAGAGACACGGCACACCGCTTCGAGGGCTGTGTACAGGGCATCAAAGGCGTCAACGTTCTCGTCGAAGAAGCGCTGGCGGCTGCGGCGGACGTACCAGTTGGTGAGCATGTCCAAGTAGCTGCGCAGCTCATCGCAGGCGCCGGAGATGTCGTAGCTGTCCAAGCTGGCAGTGACGTTGCGGACCAAGTCCCCGGTGTTGGCCAGGAGGTACTGGTCCAGGGTGTCGGCGTAACCGTCGTAGCGCAGCTTCGCCTCGTAGCCGGAACCTGCGTTAGCGGCGTTGGTGTAGAGCGTGAAGAAGCTGTACACGTTCCACAACGGCAGGATGACCTGACGCACGCCGTCGCGGATGCCCTGCTCGGTGACCACCAGATTGCCGCCGCGGAGGATGGGGCTGGACATGAGGAACCAGCGCATGGCATCGGAACCGTCGCGGTCCAGGACCTCGGACACGTCCGGGTAGTTGCGCAGGCTCTTGGACATCTTCTGCCCATCGGAGCCCAGCACGATGCCGTGGCTGATCACGTTGCGGAACGCCGGCCTGTCGAACAATGCGGTGGACAGGATGTGGAGCATGTAGAACCAGCCACGGGTCTGGCCGATGTACTCCACGATGAAGTCCGCGGGGTTGTGGGTGTCGAACCACTCCTCGTTCTGGAACGGGTAGTGGACCTGTCCGTAGGGCATGGAACCGGAGTCGAACCAGACATCCAACACGTCTTCCACACGGCGCATGGTGGATTTGCCTGTGGGGTCGTCCGGGTTGGGACGCGTCAGCTCATCGATGAACGGGCGGTGCAGGTCCACCTGTCCTTCGTTGTTGACGGGCAGACGGCCGAAGTCGGCTTCCATCTCGGCCAGCGAACCGTAAACGTCCGTGCGCGGGTACTCGGGGTCGTCCGACTGCCACACCGGGATGGGCGAACCCCAGTAGCGGTTACGGCTGATGGACCAGTCGCGGGCGTTGTCCAGCCACTTGCCGAACTGGCCGTCCTTGACGTTGCCCGGGATCCAGTTGATCTCCTGGTTCAGCTCGGACATGCGGTCTTTGAACTTGGTGACCTCCACGTACCAAGAGGACACCGCACGGTAGATCAGAGGGTTCCGGCAGCGCCAGCAGTGCGGGTAGCTGTGCTCGTAGCTGGCCTGGCGGACCAAGCGGCCATCAGCGCGGAGCACCTGGGTGATGGGCTTGTTGGCGTCGAAGACCTGCAGGCCCACGATCGGGGCCAGTTCACCGTGGGCAAACAAGGGCAGGAACTTGGCGCCCTCATCCACGGAGAGGACCACGGGGATGCCGGCTTCTTCACAGACCTTCTGGTCATCCTCACCGTAAGCCGGAGCTTGGTGAACGATTCCGGTGCCGTCGGTGGTGGTGACGTAATCGGCCACCAGGAATCGCCAGGCATTTTCCGTGCCGTATTTCTCGGCATCGGCAAAGTCATTCCACAGCGGTTCGTACTCCAAGCCAGCCAGCTCGGCACCCGTGTGGGTGGACACCACAGCGGCAGCTGCGGCAGCGGCGTCGTCGTACCCCAAATCCTTGGCGTAAGACCCCACCAGGTCAGCTGCGAGCAGAAAGCTGCCCGTTACCGGCGCCTCAGCGGACGCAGCCTTGACGCCGTTGGGTCCTGCGGGCAGGACGGCATAGGAGATCTCAGGCCCGACGGCGAGCGCCAGGTTGGTGGGCAACGTCCACGGCGTGGTGGTCCAGGCGAGTGCCTGCACGCCTTCCAGCGTCGTAGAGAGTGCCGAGTTTCCCGCCTTGATGGGGAACGTAACCGTGACGGTCTGGTCCTGGCGGTTCTTGTAGACGTCGTCGTCCATGCGGAGTTCATGGTTGGACAGCGGCGTTTCGTCTTTCCAGCAATACGGAAGGACACGGTAGCCGTTGTAGGTCAGGCCCTTCTCATGCAGCTGCTTGAAGGCCCAGAGCACCGATTCCATGTACTCGACGTTGAGGGTCTTGTAGTCGTTCTCGAAGTCAACCCAGCGGGCCTGGCGGGTGACGTAGGCCTTCCACTCGTTGGCGTACTTCATCACGGATGCGCGGCAGGCGTCATTGAATTTGTCGATGCCCATGGCTTCGATCTGGGTCTTGTCCGTCATCCCCAGCTGCTTCATGGCTTCGAGTTCCGCCGGCAGTCCATGAGTGTCCCAGCCGAAGCGTCGCTCCACCCGCTTGCCGCGTTGGGTCTGGTAGCGGCCTACGAGGTCCTTGGCGTAGCCGGTCAACAGGTGGCCGTAGTGCGGGAGGCCGTTGGCGAAGGGAGGGCCATCGTAGAAGACGAACTCGTTGCTGCCGTCCTTGCCCGCATCGCGTTGGTCGATGCTGGCTTGGAAGGTGCCGTCTTCATCCCAGTATTTGAGGATGCGCTCTTCGATTTCCGGGAACTTCACGGAAGCGGACACGCCGTGCGTGCCGGAAGAAGACGCTGAGGCCTTGGGGTAGTGGGTCATCTCATATCCTGTGATAGCTGGTTGACTGTCAGGATGCGAGGACGGCTTCTGTGCTGCCTGTCGGCTGCGCAGGTACCGCGGTACCACCTCACTTACCGGGATACGGGATCCCAGCCTCTCATTACTGCTGTGACGGGCTTACCCGTCCGGTTCTAATGGGCGCCTGCCACCTTGCTGATGGTTGGTGCTGTTCTTCCGGAAGCTCACCGGTGATGGCCGGGTCAAAGCTGGTCCTACAAGTCTAGCGGCAGTGGGACTCCTGCTCTACCCGGACGTTCATCCCCTGGTGGGAGCCCGGCAACCTCAGCGGTGAATAGACTCGACCCCATGACGCACCACTCCGCCACTCTTTCGAGCACCAGCCCGGCTCGACGCCGCCCTTCCGTGGCATGGTCTGTGCTGGCTTTGCTGAGTGCGCTGCCTGTGGCGGGGGTATCAATGTTCCGGGGAATCCCCGTGGAATGGCCCCTCATGGTGGTGCAACTGTTGTCCTTCACACCTTGGCTGGTGGTGCCCGCGGCGTTGGCTTTGGTCCTTGCCGTGCTGGGGCGCCGCCTGTGGATCATCATCACGGCCGCTGCCTTGCTGGCCGTTCAACTGTTCTGGCTTTTTCCGCTGGACGCCGGAAAGGAGCAAGAGCTGCCTGCAGGGACTGCATCCGTCCCCGTGAAAGTGATGAGCCTGAACTCTGAATACGGGGAAGCGGACGCCGACGCGGTGGTGACGTTGGTCCGGGCACACGGAATTCAGCTCTTGACCATTCAGGAACATACACAGGGACTTGAGGATCGACTGGAGTCTGCGGGCATCGGTCAGTTGTTGCCCCACCGGCTCAGCGAGCCCAACGACGACGCGTCCGGTGGCGCCGTGTATTCGGTGTTCCCGCTGGAGGCCTTGGGACTTCTGCCTGACACCCCTTTCCGGATGGATGTGACGCGGGTACTCATCACGGATGCGGGGGCCGCTTCAACGGCCACCTTGAACCTCACCAATGTCCATGCCCTCCCGCCCGTTGATGAGCGGATCGGTCAGTGGCGCAGTGACTTGGACAAAGTGGCCCGCCAAGCATCCCGCCCAGGGAGTCAGTTGCTGATGGGCGACTACAACGCCACGTACGATCACTCCGAGTTCAGGGAAGTGCTGGATAAGGCCTTGGCAGGTCAGGAAGGCAGGAAGCTCGTGGACGTTGGGACTGCCTCCGGCGGAAGGTTCTCCCCCACATGGCCAATGGAGGGTCTGCCGCTGCCCGGGATCGTGATCGACCACATGGTGACATCACCACTGATCAGCAGCAGCGACTACTCGGTCCACCGGATCCCCGGCAGCGACCATGCGGCCATCATGGCCCGGCTGGTTGTTCCCGCCGGATAACGCGTCGGCAAGCCGCTAAACCGTGGCTGGCCCGTAACGGTTTAGCCGCTTGGCAACAGCTTTAGCCTTCTTTGCGGACCAGCTTGTGATTGGCGGCCTGCGCGACCGGGCGAACAACAATCTGGTCGAGGTTGACGTGATGCGGCAATGACACGGCGTACTTGACCACATCTGCCACGTCCCCGGCCGTCAGGGGCTTCTCAACACCGGCGTAGACCTTAGCGGCTGCCTCCTTGTCACCCAAGCGGTTCAGGGCGAATTCCTCGGTATAAACCAAGCCCGGAGCCACCTCGATGACCCGGACGTTGTTGCCCACCTCTTCCAGGCGCAGGGCATTGGTCATAGCGTGCTGGGCAAACTTTGCTGCGTTGTAGCCAGCACCTCCCTCGTAGGCAGACAGTCCGGCCGTCGACGTGAGGTTCAGGACGGTACCTTCGCCGTTCTCCCGGAGCATGGGCAGGAAGGCACGGGTGATCTTCATGGTGCCCAGGACGTTCACCTGGTACATCCAGTCCCAGTCTTCCGTGTCGGCGTTCGCGATGGTGTCTGCGCCCCGAGCACCGCCGGCGATGTTGATGAGGGTGTCAGCACCTCCGGCTTTGGTGACGGCCGCGAGCAAGGCGGCAACGTCGTCGTCGTTGGTGATGTCCGCGGGGAACGGCACAGCGCCGGTTTCGGCGCCCAGGGCCCCCAGCCTGTCAGCCCGGCGCGCTACGGCGAAGACTTTCCAACCGGTGGAGACCAAAGCCTTGACGGTGGCCTCGCCGATGCCCGTACTGGCCCCGGTAACAACGGCCGTCTTGTTCTGTCCTGAATTCTGTCCTGAAGGGGTGCTGTGCGCTGCCAAAGTCATGCCACCACCATATCCGGGGTGCCTGTTCCTACCGCGGCAGGCTGTAACCCCAGGCCATGAAACAATTGATCCATGGCTGAATCAACGCAGGGTACAGACACGCCCGCCACCGCCCCCATTAACGTTCCCGACAAGCCGGCCCTTGAAGGCCTTGAGGCTGCCTTGACGCGGCGCTGGCTTGAAGAAGGAACCTACAAGTTCAACCCGGACACCACCCGGGAGCAGGTCTACTCGATCGACACTCCCCCGCCCACGGCATCCGGCTCGCTCCACGTGGGCCACATGTTCTCCTTCACCCAGACGGACGTCCAGGCGCGCTACATGCGCATGACCGGCAAGAACGTCTTCTACCCCATGGGTTGGGACGACAACGGTCTGCCTACCGAGCGCCGCGTCCAGAACTACTACGGCGTCCGTTGCGATCCCGCCATCCCTTACAAGGCTGACTACACGCCCCCGGCACAGCCGGCCAAGAACCAACGCGATTTCGACGTCGTATCGCGCCAGAACTTCATCGAACTGTGCGAGGAACTCGCCGTTGAGGACGAGAAAGTCTTCGAGAACCTGTTCCAGACCCTCGGCCTTTCGGTGGACTGGGATCTGACGTACCGCACCATTGACGACACCTCCCGTGCCGTGTCCCAGCGCGCCTTCCTGGCCAACCTGTCCGCCGGTGACGCCTACATGGCCGAAGCCCCCACACTGTGGGATGTGACGTTCCGCACCGCGGTGGCACAGGCCGAGCTTGAGGACCGCGAAGTTGCAGGCGCTTACTACCGCTACCCGTTCTTCACCGAAGACGGCGAAAAGATCTTCATCGAAACCACCCGCCCGGAACTGCTCGCGGCGTGCGCGGCTCTGGTGGCAAACCCCGACGACGAGCGATACCAGCCGCTGTTCGGCAAGACCGTCACGTCTCCCCTGTTCGATGTGGAGCTCGAGGTCAAGGCCCACCCGCTCGCCAAGGCGGACAAGGGCTCGGGCATCGCCATGGTGTGTACGTTCGGTGACCTGACCGACGTCACGTGGTGGCGTGAACTCCAGCTGCCTACCCGCGCCATCATGGGCCGCGACGGCCGCATCATTGCCGAAGCCCCCGAGTGGATCACCACCGAGGCCGGCAAGGAAGCCTACGCAGCGATCGCCGGCAAGACTGCTTTCTCCGCCAAGGAAGCCGTGGTTGAACTGCTCAAGGCAGCCGAGCTGCTGGACGGCGAACCGAAGAAGATCACCCACCCGGTGAACTTCTTCGAAAAGGGCGACAAGCCCCTTGAGGTTGTCACGTCCCGTCAGTGGTACATCCGCAACGGTGGCCGCGACGAGGAACGCCGTGAACGCCTCATCGGCCGAGGCCAGGAAATCACTTTCCACCCGGCCTTCATGCGTTCCCGCTACGAAAACTGGATCGCGGGACTCAACGGTGACTGGCTCGTATCCCGCCAGCGCTTCTTCGGTGTGCCGATTCCCGTCTGGTATCCCTTGGATGCCCAGGGCAACCCGGACTACGACAACCCGATTCTTCCGTCGGACGAGATGCTGCCGGTGGACCCTGCCGCGGACGCTGCTCCCGGCTTTGAGGAGTCGCAGCGCGATCAGGCCAACGGCTTCACCGGCGACGCCGACGTGTTGGACACGTGGGCAACGTCCTCCCTGACCCCGCAGATTGTGGGTGGCTGGAGCCGCGACGAGGACCTGTTCTCCAAGGTTTACCCCTTCGATCTCCGCCCACAGGGTCACGACATCATCCGCACCTGGCTGTTCTCCTCGGCCGTGCGCGCGGATGCCCTGCAGAAGAGCGCCCCGTGGAAGCACGCGGCGATCTCCGGCTGGATCCTTGACCCGGACCGCAAGAAGATGTCCAAATCCAAGGGCAACGTTGTGGTGCCCACGGATGTGCTGAACGAGTACGGCTCCGACGCCGTCCGCTATTGGGCAGCTTCGGCCAAGCTCGGTGCCGACACGGCTTACGAAATCGCCCAGATGAAAATCGGCCGCCGCCTGGCCATCAAGCTGCTGAACGCTTCGAAGTTCGTACTGAACCTCGGCGCTACTGAGAACTCGGTGGTCTCCAGCGACCTCTCGGTGCTGACCAACCCGTTGGACCGTGCGCTGCTCGCACAACTGTCCGACGTCGTTGCCCAGTCCACCAAGGCATTCGAGAACTACGACTGCGCCCGTGCACTCCAGATCACCGAGTCCTTCTTCTGGCAGTTCACGGACGACTACGTGGAGCTCATCAAGGACCGTGCCTACGGTGCCGCCGGCGACACGGAGCAGGCATCCGTCCTGGCCGCCTTGGCCACGACGCTTGACTCCCTGCTGCGCCTGTTTGCACCGTTCCTGCCCTTCGCAACTGAAGAGGTCTGGGGCTGGTGGCGCTCAGGATCAGTTCACCGTGCAGAGTGGCCGGCAGCCTTGGAGATCACCGATGGCGATACCACCATGCTCGGCACTGTGGGTGTGGCCCTCAGCGGTATCCGCAAGGCCAAGTCCGAAGCCAAGGTCAAGCAACGGACCGAGGTTCTCTCAGCTGCAATCACAGCATCCGAGGTACTGGTAGCCCAGCTGAAGGCCGGCCTCGGTGACTTGAAGGCAGCCGCGAACGCGCAGGAAATCACGCTCCAATCCGGCGAGGGTGAATTGACTGTCAGCAACGTTGTCCTGGCTCCCGCCGAGGAAACGCCTGCGTCCTAGCACCTAGCCAAGGCCCGTTAGTTTATGGGCCGCCCGTTTTTGGGCAAAGGGGAAGCCCCATCAGCGTTTTGCCGTTGGTGGGGCTTCGACTTTTCGGCTGTCTGGTGATGTCTTGACAGTCTGGCGGAATCCTTGGAATTTCAGGTCTTCCTACCTCATCACTGGTAGGTTACTTCCAACTTTGCCGAAGGCTGCGTTGGTTGCAATCACTGAATCTTTGGTTTCCGTGTCCCTCTTCTTTCGAAGTGGGTAAGAACCATTGTTGTCCCGTTAACCACCATGCACAAGGCCTTCGAAAGAACTACAAACCTGTAGTTCTCCCTGCCGTTGATGAGCCAGCTGTGGCAGAGTATTGACCATGCCGGAACTCCCCGAAGTGCACGGCCTGTGCATGTACTTGGACACCCAACTCCATGGAGCCGTGCTGACCGAGGTCCGCATCAACTCCTTCTCTGCACTCAAGACGGCGGATCCACCCTTTACGAGCCTTGAAGGCCGGACCATCCTTGGTGCACAGCGCATCGGTAAGTTCGTGTGCCTCGACGCTGACGGCCTGTTCTTTGTGTTTCACCTGGCAAAGGCCGGCTGGGTCAGATACACCGAACACCCCTCCTCTGCCGGATTGCGCATGGGCAAAAGCAACATCTCGGCACGGCTCCTGCTCCACCGGCCCGCCGACGACGCCCACATCGGCGTGGACCTGACCGAAGCAGGAACCAAGAAGAGCCTCGCCATCTACGTGGTGAAGGATCCACAAGATGTTCCAGGAATAGCCACCCTCGGACCGGAGCCCCTCAGCCCCGATTTTGACGTTGATGCGCTGGCGGGCATTGTGGGGTCAAGCTCACAGCAGATCAAGGGTCTGCTCCGAAGCCAAAGCGTAATCGCCGGAATCGGCAACGCTTACAGCGATGAGATTCTCCACGCGGCCAAGATCTCCCCCTTTGCCACGGCCAAGTCATTGGACGAGGCAACAGTCGCCCGGCTCTATGAAGCCATGCAGGAGGTCCTGGTGGGTGCCGTCAACGCAGCAGCCGGCAAACCGTCAAGCGAACTCAAAGACACCAAGCGCAGCAACTTCAGGGTGCACGCCAGGACCGGTCAGCCCTGCCCGGTGTGTGGAGATACCGTCCGTGAGGTGTCCTTTGCGGACACCTCGCTTCAGTACTGCGCCACATGCCAGACCCACGGGAAGATCCTCGCCGACCGGCGTACTTCACGCTTCCTGAAATAGAGGTCAGCCTCTAGTTGAACTCGGGGCTCTCAGTACGGCTGCGCTTCAGCTCGAAGAAGTGGGGATAGCCAGCCAAAGTCACCGTGGCGTCCCAGATCTTCCCTGCCTCTTCACCCCGGGGAATACGCGTGAGGACCGGGCCGAAGAACGCCGTTCCGTTGACCGCTACCACGGGAGTTCCCACGTCCTGGCCCACCAATGAAATACCGGCCTCGTGGCTGGCCCGCAACTGAGCATCGTATTCGTCTGACTTTGCGAAGCGTGCCAGATCAGCGGGAAGGCCTGTCTCGGCCAGGGCCTTCTGAATCACCGAAGCGCGATCCTTGTTGCCCTCGTGGTGGATCTGCTCACCCATGGCGTCATACAGAGGCTTCACGTAGCTGCTGCCATGGAGTTCCTGTGCTGCAATAATCACTCGCACGGGTCCCCAGCTGTCATCCATCATGGCCCGGTAGTTCTCGGGGAGATCCCGGCCCTCATTGAGCACTGAGAGGCTCATGACGTGCCATGTGGTCTCAATGCCCCGAACCTGCTCCACTTCGCCGATCCACCGCGACGTGATCCATGCGAACGGGCAGACGGGGTCGAACCAGAAATCAGCCTTGTTGACGTTCTCTTCGGACACAATCTGTTCAGGCACAGGTAACTCCTCTGAAGGGTGTGAAAGCGACATGACAGTGGTCTCAGGGAGACCACGCCTTGTTTAGGCCAACAGGAGGCTAGGCCGACTTATTCCGACGCTTGGCCACAACGTCATGGGCGATCATGGTGGGCTGTGCCGTCTTGGCCACGACGTCAGCCGTGATTACCACGGTTGCGATGTCGTCCCTGCTGGGGAGATCAAACATGACTGGCAGCAACACATCTTCCATGATGGCCCTGAGGCCACGTGCACCGGTTCCACGCTCGAGGGCCTGGTCCGCTATGGCGTCCAAGGCGTCGTCTTCGAACTGCAGCTCCACGCCATCGAGCTGGAACATCTTCTGGTATTGCTTCACCAACGCGTTCTTTGGCGTTGAAAGGATCTGGATTAATGCCGGCCGGTCCAAGCTGGAGACTGTGGTGATCACCGGGAGCCGTCCAATGAATTCCGGAATGAGGCCAAACTTGAGCAGGTCCTCCGGCATGACTTCACCGTAAGTATCCACGTTGTCCCGCGCCTCATTGAGCGGCGCACCGAAACCGATACCTTTACGCCCGGATCGCGAACCGATGATGTCTTCCAGCCCGGCGAAGGCACCGGCCACAATGAACAGAACGTTGGTGGTGTCGATCTGGATGAATTCCTGATGCGGGTGCTTCCTGCCGCCCTGGGGTGGAACTGAGGCGACAGTGCCTTCAAGGATCTTCAGTAGAGCCTGCTGCACGCCTTCACCGGATACGTCGCGGGTGATGGACGGGTTCTCGCTCTTACGGGAGATTTTATCGATCTCGTCGATGTAGATGATGCCTTGCTCGGCCTTCTTGACATCATAATCAGCGGCCTGGATGAGCTTGAGCAGGATGTTCTCGACGTCCTCGCCAACATAACCGGCTTCCGTCAGAGCAGTGGCGTCGGCTACGGCGAACGGCACATTAAGCCTGCGGGCAAGGGTCTGGGCGAGGTAAGTCTTTCCACAGCCTGTAGGGCCGATCAGAAGGATGTTGGACTTGGCGATCTCCACATCCTCGTGATGCGATCCCTCACCGAGGCTGCCGGCCTTGGGTGCGTGACCGGCCTGAATGCGCTTGTAGTGGTTATAGACAGCTACCGCCAACGAACGTTTGGCCGGTTCCTGTCCGATCACGTATTCCTGCAGGAAGTCGAAGATCTCACGGGGCTTGGGCAGTTCAAAACTACCGAGATCGGAAACTTCAGCGAGTTCTTCCTCGATGATCTCGTTGCAAAGCTCGATGCACTCATCGCAGATGTAGACACCGGGCCCGGCAATCAGCTTCCGTACCTGCTTTTGGCTCTTTCCGCAGAAAGAACACTTCAGCAGATCCGTGCTCTCGCCAATCCGAGCCATGTGTGAATCCCTTCGTTGCATGCGGGTGATGCGGCTCCGCGCCGTACTCTAGTGTGCGGCTGCGCCGCGGATGGCACCACCGTGACAACATCCACTCTAGGTCACAATGGGCTGCTTGGGTGGAAACAGAACGCCGGTGCGGTCCATATTTCGTGAACCGCACCGGCGTTCAAATCCGTGCACTACCGGGTGATTGCCTGGGGCTTGATCTTCCGGGAATCCAGAACCTGGTCAATCAGACCGTAGCTCAGGGCATCCGCAGCGGTGAGAATCTTGTCTCGCTCGATGTCGTTGTTGACCTGCTCCGACGTACGGCCCGAGTGGTGCGCCAACGTGTCTTCAAGCCAGGTGCGCATACGCATGACTTCCGCCGCCTGAATTTCGAGGTCGGAAGCCTGTCCGCCCTGACCACCGGAAAGCGCCGGCTGGTGGATCAAAACACGGGCGTTGGGCAGAGCCAGCCGCTTACCGGGGGTACCGGCAGCAAGCAGGACCGCAGCCGCGCTGGCCGCCTGTCCCAGGCACACCGTCTGGATCTCCGGACGGATGTACTGCATGGTGTCGTAGATGGCCGTCATGGCAGTGAACGAGCCACCCGGCGAGTTGATGTACAGGGTGATGTCGCGGTCCGGATCAGTCGATTCAAGGACCAGCAGCTGGGCCATGATGTCGTCAGCGGAAGCATCGTCAACCTGGACGCCGAGGAAGATGATGCGGTCCTCGAACAGTTTGGTGTACGGGTCCTGGCGCTTGAAGCCGTAAGGCGTGCGCTCCTCGAACTGGGGCAGGACGTAACGGCTGGACGGGAGATTACCGGCAGACCATCCGAAGTTGTAGTTCATGTTCTTTACTCCTGGGGTTTCAGTGGTTCTTTGTGCCGGTTAGTTTTCGGAGTTCGACTGGTTGGCCGTTCCGCCGCCACCGGCAACAGAACCGGCGTGGGCCGAGATCTTGTCGAAGAAGCCGTACTCCAGGGCCTCAGCCGCCGTGAACCATTTGTCGCGATCGTTGTCCTTGAGGATGGTCTCAACGGACTGCCCGGTCTGCTCTGCAGTCAGTTCAGCCATGACCTTCTTCATGTGCAGGATCAGTTCAGCCTGGATCTTGATGTCCGAGGCCGTACCACCGATGCCGCCCGACGGCTGGTGCATCAGGATGCGCGCGTTGGGCGTGGCGTAGCGCTTACCCTTGGTGCCGGAGGACAGGAGGAACTGGCCCATGGACGCTGCCAGGCCGGTTGCCACGGTGACGACGTCGTTCGGGATGAACTGCATCGTGTCGTAGATGGCCATGCCGGCCGTCACCGAACCACCCGGGGAGTTGATGTAAAGGTAGATGTCCTTCTCCGGGTCTTCAGCCGAGAGGAGGAGGAGCTGAGAGCAGATGGCGTTGGCGTTCTCGTCACGGACTTCAGAGCCGAGCCAGATAATGCGCTCTTTCAGCAGGCGGTTGTAGATGTAGTTGTCCTGGGCTGCGGGATCGACAGTTGCCATCCGGGGAGCCTCTGATTGCTGTGACATAAGTACTTACCTCTCGCTGGTGCCAGTGACCTCACTGAACTTCACTACTTGGACACTAACCGTTTTCACGGGCGATTTGTTCGCCGAAATCGCACTGTTCGCTGACGGCGCACGTCTGCGTTCAGCACCTGTGTTCAGCCTTAAAGCAAACCGGCCCCGGATCATGTGATCCGGGGCCGGTTAGAGTCGTTGACTAGAACTTCACTGCTGCGGGGTCATCGCTGGCGGCAACCTCAGCTTCTTCGGTTGCTTCAACCGCTGCGGCTTCTTCAGCTGCTGCTTCGCCTGCGGGGCGAACGAAGTCGGTGAGGTCAACCTTGTTGCCTTCGGAGTCCACTACCTCGGCCTGGCCCAGCACAACTGCCAGGGCCTTGCGACGGCGAACCTCGGAAACCATCATGGGAACCTGGCCGCTCTGATCAATGATCTGGGCGAACTGGTTGGGGTCCATGCCGTACTGGCTTGCCGTGGTGACGATGTAGTCGATCAGCTCGTTCTGGCTGACGTCCACTTCTTCCTTGTCAGCAATGGCGTCGAGGATGACCTCGTTCTGGAAGGCACGCTCGGTGTTGGCCTTGACCTCGGCGCGGTGCTCCTCGGTGTCGTGGTCACCTTCACCGTGTGCGTTCTCCGGGTTGAAGTGAGCTTCAATCTGCTCTTCAACGACGGAGTCCGGAACGGGGACCTCAACGAGCTCAACGAGCTTGTCCAGGACCTTGTCGCGCGCTTCGACGCCCTGCTCCACTACCTTGGAGTCGGCAGCCTGCTTCGCGAGGTCCTCACGGAGTTCGGCAAGGGTGTCGAACTCGGAGGCGAGCTGAGCGAAGTCGTCATTTGCCTCGGGGAGCTCGCGCTCCTTGACGGCCTTGACAACAACCTTCACCTGAGCGGCTTCGCCGGCGTGGTCGCCGCCGACCAGCGTGGTCTCGAAGATTGCTTCCTCGTCGGCGGAGAGGCCGGTGACGGCTTCGTCGAGGCCTTCGAGCATGGTGCCGGCACCAACCTGGTAAGAAAGGCCGGAAGCGGAATCGATGTCTTCGCCGTCAATCGTGGCGGTGATGTCGATGGTCAGGAAGTCGTCGTTCTTGGCAGGACGCTCAACGGACTTCAGCGTGCCGAAGCGGCCGCGCAGTTCGTCCAGGGCCTTGTCGACGTCAGCTTCGGAGGACTCGGCAGCAGCTACCTCAACCTTGATGCCGGCGTAGTCCGGCAGCTCGATCTCGGGGCGGACATCGATCTCCACCTGGAACTTGAGCTCGCCATCGGTTGCGGACGGGTCCGGAACTTCGGTGATTTCAACTTCGGGACGGCTCAGGGGGCGAACGCCCGTTTCCTGAACAGCAGCCTGGTACCAGCCGTTGAGGCCATCATTGATGGCGGTCTCCAGAACGTAGCCACGGCCAACGCGCTGGTCGATCAGCTTGGAGGGAACTTTGCCCTTGCGGAATCCGGGAACCTGGATCTGCGAAGCAACGGTCTTGTACGCGGCATCGATGCTCGGCTTCAGTTCCTCAAAGGGAACCTCAACGTTGAGCTTGACCCGCGTTGCGGTGAGGTTCTCGACAGCGCTCTTCACAGTCTAAGTACTCCTGATTTTGTGGGTATGGGGTTCTGTCGTGTCCCAGAAGCGGACACAAACACAGAGTCGGGGTGACAGGATTTGAACCTGCGACTTCCTGCTCCCAAAGCAGGCGCTCTAGCCAAGCTGAGCTACACCCCGAACGCACAGGACAGTCTACGGGCAAGCGAGCCAGGAATGCACATTTGACACTGCCGCCGGAATTAGGTTTAGTTGTACCCGGCTTCAACAGCCACCGGGAAGATGTCCAGAACAGCGGATATCCATCCTGGGGACGTAGCTTAATGGTAAAGCCTCAGTCTTCCAAACTGATTACGCGGGTTCGATTCCCGTCGTCCCCTCTCAGAAAAAGAGCCCCGATCCTCTGATCGGGGCTCTTTTTGTTTGCCGGAACCGCGTTGGATTTGCTTGCCGGAACTGCGTTAGACCTGGCAGCCGGGACACCAATAGAGCTTGCGTGCACCTATTTCCGTCATCCCCACCAGCGTCCCGCAGGCCCGGCAGGGCATGCCGTCGCGCTTGTAGACAAAGTGGGCATCGGCGTCGGGCGCTGTTCTGCCGTCCCCTGTCCAAAGCGTCGGGGGCGTCGTAACAATCCGTCCGTCGCGAACGCCGTCGGACATGGTGTCCACCGTGTCATCCCACAGACGGGCGGCGGTCTCGGTGTCGATGCTGCTTCCGGGCGTCCATGGGTCTACTGCCTGCCGGAACAAGACTTCGGCTCGGTAGATGTTCCCCACGCCGGCCAACACCGACTGGTCCATCATCAGCAACGCTACCGCCGTCTTACGGCGGCGCAGGCGTCGAATGAATTCGTCCCGGTCGCCGGGCCGGTTATGCAGCGGATCCGGGCCGAGGCGTGCCAGCACGGCCGCAGCCTCAGCAGCGGTAATGGCTGCGCAGGTTGTGGCACCCCGGAGATCGGCCCAACCGTGGTCAGATACCAATCGGACGCGCACCGCGCCGATCGGCGGGGGCGGGCCAGCGTACTCGCCGTCCTCGGAAGCCGACCCGCTTTCCCGTTCGCCGATTCGACGCGGCGCACCGATGCTGGAGGCACCGGTGAAGGAACTGTCGCCGCCAAAGCTCCACGCTCCGTACAGGCCCAGGTGGACGTGGAGGAACAACTCGTGATCAAACCTGAGGAAGAACTGCTTCCCGTGGGCCATGGCATCCACCATGGTGTGCCCGGTCAGCAGCTCTGCGCCGGAAGCAAAGCGTCCCTGCGGGCTGGAGACGTCCAGGCGCCGGCCGCCAAAAACATCCTGGAATTGGCGGGCCAGCCTATGGACCGAATGCCCCTCCGGCACTACTCGACGATCTCGCCGGTGGTTTCGTACACGGCGATCTTCCCGATACGGCGAACGTGCCGCTCGTCGTTGCTGAACGGCTCCTGCAGGAAGGCTTCGATCAGCTCCGTGGCTTCCTCAACGCTGTGCTGACGGCCTCCTACAGCCACCACATTGGCGTCGTTGTGCTCCCGGGCCAGCTTGGCCGTGGAGAGGTTCCAAGCAAGCGCAGCCCGGACGCCTTTGACCTTGTTGGCGGCGATTTGCTCGCCATTGCCCGAGCCGCCCAGAACGATGCCGAGTGCGTGCACGCCGGCTTCCTGGTCTGCCACCACAGCAACGCCGGCGTTGATGCAGAAGGATGGGTAGTCGTCCAGGGCGTCGTACTCCTTGGGCCCGTGATCCACCACTTCGTAGCCTTTGGCAGTGAGGTGGCTGACCAAGTGGGCACTCAGTTCCATGCCGGCGTGATCCGTAGCGATGTGGACGCGGGGTGTAGTCACAGGAAGTCCGTTCTTTCTGGCGCGCGGGTGTGGCATGTGGCCTGACGCGGCGATGAGGGATGCGCTACCTAGGGTACCGCTACCCGGGTTGTTGGGCCTGCCCGTCGCCTTGGGCGCGATGCGCCGCCCGGTTGAGAACCCCGGCTAGTTTGTCGGCTGAAGACTGGGTGCCGGCGCTGAGCGCCACCCGGCCCCCATTAAGTTTCCTTACGACGACGGCCGGGCCACTTCCAACGAGCATCGCGGTGGCGTCATCGTGGTGCCGCCAGCCCCACCCGCCATAATCTGCGGCCTTCACAACCGCTGGAGCGGCAGCGGCGATGTCGACGGCGGGCACGGTCAGGACCCGCACAATGCCACCGGCGAATACTTGAAGCCCTCCCCTATCGGCCCGTACCCTCGCAAAGAGGAAACCTGCGCCAACCAACGCGGCCACTGCAACCAGTGCGCCGAGCCATGGGACAGCGATTGCAATCAGTGCGGCGGGGAACAGCGCCGAGACGACGATCATGATGAAAACGGAACTCCGGGCGTGCACCCAAAGCCGAAGCGTGTCGCGGGCGAGATCGGGATCTTCAAGAAGCCGCAGCTCTTCTTGGAGCGCCACGTCATCCTCCCTGGTCCAGCGCGGGTCCGGTTTGAAAGCGAACATCATCACAACGCCCAAAGCCAAGGCGGCGCCGCTGCCCATGGCCAGCACGATCCCGTCAACGTGGGACTCGCGCGCGTCCGCCAGGCCTGATTGGCCCACCAGTCCTGCCGCCACCACAGTGGTGATGAAGAGGCTCACCGTCAGGCCGAGGCCCATCATGACGCGTCGCATGATCACAGGCCTGGTGATGGACACCGCTTGGAGGAAAACGGCCCAGCCACAGAAGACGATCAGGGCAGCCCCGCCGCCCACATAGGCGCCGAAAGGCGCGAACGAGCTTCCGCCGTCGGCGTTCCACATCACGGCAACAGGGCTGGGGAGGTTGTTCCGCAGCATCTGGGCGCACACCACAAACCCGACGGCGAGCAGCAGCGGAAAGACCACCGCAAACCTCAGCGCGCGGAAATCGAGGGTTTCCCGGAAGGATGCCATGATCCAACGCTACTCCGTGGAGCGACACTGTGGTTCCAGCTCCTTGCCTTACCGGCGCGGAGTGAAAGAATGGCTTCACACCAGCGTCCGGCCATGACCGGCCGGCCCTTCAAAAATCTTCGGAGGCACCACTTGCCAGGCCTGAACCTCACGCGCGACGAAGCCTCGAAACGCGCCGAACTGCTCAACGTCGAGTCGTACAACGTCACTTTGGACCTGACCCAGGGTACGGAGACTTTCGGCTCCACCACCGTGGTCAGGTTTTCCGCGGAGCCGGCTTCCTCCACGTTCATCGATGCCATCACCGCAGCAGTCCACAGCGTGACGCTCAATGGCGTTGAACTGGACCCGGCGGAGGTCTCGGACGGTGTCCGCATTCAGCTACCTGATCTCGCAGCGGATAACGAGCTCGTGGTGGTGGCGGATGCTCCGTACATGAACACCGGCGAAGGGCTCCACCGCTTCGTTGACCCCGTTGACGGCGAGGTTTACCTCTACACTCAGTTCGAAGTTCCTGACTCCCGGCGCATGTTCGCCGTCTTTGAGCAGCCCGATCTGAAGGCAAGCTTCACGTTCACGGTCACGGCGCCGTCGCACTGGGACGTCATCTCCAACTCCCCCACCCCGGTTCCCGTTGAAGCCCCTGCTGCCGAGGATGGCACTGCGCGCTCCGTGTGGAACTTCGCCCCTACACCGCGCCTTTCCTCCTACGTCACAGCCTTGATTGCCGGACCGTACCAGTCAGTCCGCTCCGAGGTCACAAGCTCCGACGGCCGGGTCATTCCCCTGGGAGTCTTTGCCCGGAAATCACTCATGCAATACCTGGACGCCGACAACATCTTCGAATTGACCCGCCAAGGCTTCGAGTTTTTCGAGGCACAGTTCGGGTTCCCGTACCCCTTCGAGAAATACGATCAACTCTTCGTCCCCGAGTTCAACGCCGGAGCCATGGAAAACGCCGGTGCTGTGACCATCCTGGAAGGCTACGTCTTCCGAGGGAAGGTCACCGGCGCCCAAATCGAACGTCGCGCCATCACGGTCCTGCATGAACTGGCGCACATGTGGTTCGGGGACCTGGTGACCATGCGTTGGTGGAACGACCTCTGGCTCAACGAATCCTTCGCCGAATACATGTCGCACCTGGCCGCCGTGGAAAACACTGAATTCGACAAGGCTTGGACAACTTTCGCTTCGGTGGAAAAGTCCTGGGCCTACAAGCAGGACCAGCTGCCCACCACGCACCCGATCTTCGCCGAAATCAACAACCTCGAAGACGTGGAGGTGAACTTCGACGGCATCACCTACGCCAAAGGCGCCTCGGTGCTGCGGCAGTTGGTGGCCTGGGTGGGTCCGGAACAGTTCATGGCCGGCGTCCGCACGTACTTCGCCAAGCATGCCTGGAAGAACACCGAACTGGCCCACCTCATGGTGGAGCTCGAGGCCGCCAGTGGCCGGGACCTGGACGCATGGGGCAAACTGTGGCTCGAAACGGCCGGCGTGAACACCCTCGCTCCCGAGCTGACCGTTGACGCCGATGGCACCATCACCGGCTTCGCGATCCTCCAGACTGCCATCGAGGAACAGCCCACCCTCCGCCCGCACCGACTCGCCGTCGGCTTCTACTCACTCTCCGGCGACGGCAAGCTGGAGCGGACCCATCGCGAGGAACTCGACGTCGATGGCCCCCGCACCGAAGTACCCGCGTTGGTGGGCAAGGCCCGGCCGGACTTGATCCTTCTCAACGACGACGACCTCGCCTACGCCAAGGTCCGCCTGGACGAACACTCCCTCGCCACCGCCAAAGCCCATCTGAAAGACTTCGCAGCCAGCCTGCCGCGTACCTTGGTCTGGGGTTCGGCATGGGATGCAGCCCGCGACGGCGAAACTCCCGCCCGCGGCTACGTGGACCTGATCCTTGCGAACATCGCCTCTGAAACAGACTCCTCCGTCATCCTGGTCCAGCTACGTCAGCTCGCCACCACCCTGAGCTACTACGTGGCAGCTGAGCACAAGTTGGAAACGACCATCGCTGCCGCAGACAAGCTGTGGGACCTGGCATCCGCCGCTGTGGCGGGATCGGATGCCCAGCTGCAGTTCGCCAAGTCCTACGCCCAGCTGGCACGCAGCGGAGCGCAGTTCGACCGCCTTCAGGCCCTCCTGGACGGCGCGGAGACACTCGAAGGCCTCAGCATTGATCAGGACATGCGGTGGGAGTTGCTCACCGCACTGGTTGCCGGTGGACGACAGGACCAGGCCCGCATCGATGAGGAGCTTGCACTCGACAACACCTCCAACGGCCACAATGCGGCGGCACTGGCCAAAGCAGCCATTCCCACCCCTGAAGCCAAGGCAGCAGCCTGGGACTCAATCGTGGTCAAGGGAGAACTGTCCAACGCTCTGCAGGCCTCGGCAGTGGCAGGTTTCATGCGTGTCACTGACGCTGCCTTGTTGGAGCCTTTCTCGGAACTGTACTTCGCGGCCGTGCCCGGAATCGTCGAGGAACGCACGCATGCCCTGGCCCAGCAGATTGTGGTGGGTCTCTACCCGGCGCAGCTCACAACGCAGGCCACGGTGGACCGCACCGACACGTTCCTGGCTGGACTTCCCAAAGAAAGCGCAGCCCTGCGCCGCATGATGTTGGAAAACCGCGACGGCGTAGCCCGGGCACTGCGGGCAAGGGCTGCGGACGTCTAAAACCCGCCTCTTATGAGGCCCGTGCGGACAGCCGGCACTCCATGGCTAAACTGTCCGCATGGGCCTCCACGAACACCATTACGCGCTCACCGTCCGCTGGACCGGCAACCTCGGTGAAGGCACTGCCGGGTACCGGGCGTATTCCCGGGATCATGACATTGAGATCAGTGGCCTTCCCACACTCAAGGGTTCAGCAGATCCCACCTTCCATGGAGACCGGACCCGCTACAACCCGGAACAGCTGCTGCTCGCAGCCCTCTCGCAATGCCACATGCTGTCTTTCCTTCATGTGGCCGTCAAGCACGGTGTGGTGGTGACCGGCTATGAGGACAACGCTGAAGGGCTCATGAAGCTCAACCGGGACGGCAGCGGGCAGTTCGAAAGTGTCACGCTGAAGCCGCACGTCACCATTGCCGATCCCGCCCACGCGGAATTGGTCCCGCAGCTGCATCATGAGGCCAACAAAGTTTGCTTCATCGCCCGTAGCGTCAACTTCCCGGTCCTCCACGAACCAATGACGACGGCGGCCGAAGCCTAGCGCTGTTCGCGCCGCCACAGTGCCACGAGTTTTCGTTCGGTGTCCCGGCTCAGGCCGGCTTTGCGGTCTCTCTCCAGGCCTCGCTCACGTTCATCCTGGAGTGTGGCCGCCAAGGTCTCCTGCCAGGGACGCAGGGTCATACCGCGCTCACGTGCGGCCCGGTTGGTCCGCGCTTGAAAGCCGTCATGGCCCTTCGGCAGCCAGAGGGGCAGTGAATCCGGCCCTGCCCAATAGTCCACGCCGTGTTCCACCAACCATTCCTCAGTGGGCCGGATAACAACCGCTTCCGGATTACCCGCAGCCCTCTGCGACTCGGTGAGATAATCCTCGAACCGCACCACGTCTCCCAGGGCGTTGTAGGTCCCCGTCAGCCCGTGTTCGGCGGACTGCAGGGTCCATGCCGCGAGATCCCGGACATCAATGATCTGTGTCGGGTCGTCCGGGATATCCGGAACCAGGACAGGGTCAGTGTTCGCTGCAAACCGAGCCGGCCAATAGCCGTATCTGTCGGTACCGTCCCCCGGCCCGCCTATCAGTCCGGCACGGACGATGTGTGCCTTCTCCCCTACGGCGGCGAGCGTCATGTGCTCGATAGCCGACTTGGACTCTCCATAGGTTTCCGGGGTGCCTGCCTGGCCTGCCGGCAGGGGTTCGAGCAATGCAGCACTCTCATCGGCACCAGGAACCGAATGGTCGGCATACACCGAGCAGCTGGAAACGAACGTCCAATGCCCTGTTCCTGCACCCAACGCTTCGAGGGCCTCACGGGCCTGGACCGGATCGCGGGACACCTCTACCACCGAGTCCCAGTGTCCCTTGAGGTCCGCGAAGGCTGCGGCACCCAGGGCGCGGTCGCCCCTGACCCACGTGACGCCGTCGGGCGGGCTCGCTGCAGTACCCCGCGCCAAACAGGTGACATCATGTCCGGCAGCAACGGCCTGCCGTGCGATTTCTGCTGACAGGAAGGCAGTACCGCCCAGAACCAGGATGCGCATACCGTCACGCTACGGCGCTAGGGTTGTACGTGGACAGAGTGTTCCGCGCCCGGCGAACACGGGCCGACGACAAGGAGATATTCCACCTTGACCTCCATCCCCTTAGCGGAAACCATCAACATCGAACCCGAGAAAATCGACCTCATGTCAATCCTCATCACAGTGGGCGTGGGCCTGGCTGTGTGGGTCGTGGCACGCTTCATCATTCTTCGCATCACCCGACGAGTATCCGCAGGAAGCTCCTTCTTCAAAAAACCGCACTTCAAGTGGGTGCAACCTGCCATCCGCGCGCTGGATCACGAACGTCGCTCGCAGCGCGCCGAGACCATTGGCTCGTTGCTCACCAGCTTGGTGAGCGTCGTGGTGGTGGTCATCGTGATCATCTACGTGCTCAAGTACATGAACGTGGACGTCGCACCGCTGCTGACCAGCGTCGGAATCCTCGGTGTCGCCATTGGTTTCGGCGCCCAGCAATTGATCCGCGACTTCCTCGCAGGAATCTTCATCACCATCGAAGACCAGTACGGAATCGGTGACGTGATCGTCACCAGCGAAGTGATTGGTACCGTTGAGTCCGTGGGCCTGCGTATTACCCGGGTCCGCGCGGAAGATGGAGCCATCTGGTACCTGCGGAACGGCGAAATCCTCAGGGTCGGCAACCGCTCCCAAGGAGAATACGTGCCACTGGAAACGCCGGATGCCAGTGATCAACCCGGTGCTGCAGCCGCGCCGGTGACAGCAGGCGCACCGCGCGTCACCAAAGCCGAGGAGAAGTCCAATGAGTAGCACCACAGACGGGCAACCCCCGGCACCCCAATCGGGTCCCCGGCGCCAGCTGATGCAGAACGATCCGTTCAGCCAGCCCGCCTATACGGACAGCTTCTACGCAGCAGTCGGCGGACATGAGACGTTCGTCAAGCTCATCGACGTCTTCTACGACGGCGTGGCAACCGATCCGTTGCTGCGACCCATGTACCCCGAAGAGGACCTTGGACCGGCGAAGCGCCGCTTCCTCATGTTCCTTGAGCAGTACTGGGGCGGTCCCACCACGTACGGCGAGGAACGCGGGCACCCCCGCCTGCGCATGCGCCACATGCCGTTCCGGGTCACGCCCGAGGCCAAAGATCGCTGGCTGTTCCACATGCGGGCGGCCGTTGACTCGTTGGAGCTCTCGCCGCTGCATGAAGGCACCTTGTGGGACTACATGGAGCGGGCAGCCCTCACCATGATCAACAGTCCTTCAGCGGGCGCCTAACTTCTAGAAGCCGAGTCCCAGGCCTGCCCCGGTCCTGACCAGCACATGGCCGCGGGGTCCGCTCAGGCGGAACCAGCGGCCGTTGCGGAACACCCTCTGCTCGGCATCGCCCAGGAAACCCAAGGCAAAAGCAGCGAAGGCTGCGCCCGCCGGCAGCTCGTCCAGACCGGGAAGCTCCCGGCCCCACACTGCCGCCCTGGCGGTGTTCACCACTGGCGCGCCCGCCAGAGCCGGAACGGCGCCGGCCACCTCGGCAATGCCGGACTCCGCCGCCGACTTCAGGACTGAGTCCGGTACTGTTCCCTGGGTTTCCCACCCGTTCCGGGGCGCGCCCACGCCCGCCCAGGACTCAGAAACTGTCGACGGCGGGATGGGCAGTTCCACGTCCTCGGCCCCTGATCGGGCCAGCCGGTCCAGGACGGATGCAAGCGTCACAGTGACATCAGCTTGCGCAGGCTGGGCGAGGGCCATGGTCCTCAATCCGAGGATGGTGGGGGTCGATTCACCCAGGATGCGTGGCCTCAGGACGCATACGTATGCGGCCAGGACGTTGCCCGAGGCCTGGAGGCGGATGGCGCCGTCGTCGATGCTTTTTGCCCTCGTGACAAAGGTTCGCAGGTCTGCGAGGTCACGGGGATCGGCGAAGCGGAAGGACTGGGTCAGGACGTCTGTCACATCATCGACTCTACCGGCATGTCCCCGGTTGAGAGGGGTCGGGGCGGCGTCTAAAGTCGAACCATGACTGAGACGAACGCTGGCCTCGAGGTGGAAGCACCCGTAGAAGACCCCATGGAAGTGCTGATCGGCCTGCTGGACCTCGGTGACTTTGACGGCGCCCGAACCAACGAGGACATCTTCCTGGGCCCCTCCCAGAAGCAGCCCAGGCACCGGGTTTTCGGTGGACAGGTTCTAGCGCAATCCATGGTTGCAGGCATGAGGACCGTGGAACCGGACCGGGTGGCACACTCCATGCACGGGTACTTCCTGCGTCCGGGTGATGCCAACAAGCCCATCACCTTCGGGGTGGAGAGGCTTCGGGACGGCCGGTCTTTCTCCGCCCGCCGCGTTCACGCCTACCAGGACGGGGTGCCGATCCTCTCCATGATCGCTTCCTTCCAGGTGGAAGACAGCGGTGTGGACCATCAATCGCAGATGCCCGAAGGCATCCCGGATCCGGAATCCCTGCCCAGCACCGCTGAGTTGCTGTCCCATTTCGACCATCCCCTGGCGCGCCATATGTCCTCCGAGCGGCCCTTTGACGTCCGGCACATCGACCCCGCCCTGTACGTGTCCCCGCCCGCCGATCACGTAGCTACCAACGCTGTCTGGATGAAGACAATGGGCCCCCTCCCGGATGACCCCAACCTCCACCGGGCAGCGCTTGCGTATGCGAGCGACTACACCCTGCTGGAGTCCATTCTCCGTGCGCACGGCCTCGCGTGGATGACACCGGGAATGAGCGTCGCCAGCCTCGACCACGCCATGTGGTGGCATCGCCCCGTCCGGGTGGATGAGTGGATGCTCTACGTCCAGGAATCCCCCAGCGCCCAAGGCGCCCGCGGACTTGCCACGGGACGCATCTTCAATCGCGACGGCGTTCACGTCGCCACCGTGGCTCAGGAGGGCATGGTGCGGATTCCGTAGCGTTGCGCTGCCGTAGCCTTTTTTAGAGCCAAGAGGCCGGTCCCTGGTGGGACCGGCCTCTTGGTGTTTACGGCTTAGTGCTAGTCGCGGGTCAGGCGACGGTGGGTAACGCGGTGGGGCTTGGCGGCGTCGGGGCCGAGTCGCTCTACCTTGTTCTCCTCGTAGGAGTCGAAGTTACCCTCGAACCAGTACCACTTGGAGGGGTTTTCGTCGTCACCTTCGTAAGCGAGGATGTGGGTAGCCACCCGGTCCAGGAACCAACGGTCGTGCGATACCACTACAGCGCAGCCCGGGAATTCGAGAAGGGCGTTCTCAAGGCTGCCCAGGGTTTCGACGTCGAGGTCGTTGGTAGGTTCGTCAAGGAGGAGAAGGTTGCCACCCTGCTTGAGCGTCAGTGCCAGGTTGAGGCGGTTGCGCTCACCACCGGAGAGCACACCGGCTTTCTTCTGCTGGTCCGGGCCCTTGAAACCAAAAGCTGAAACGTAGGCTCGCGAAGGCATTTCAACGTGACCGACCTGAAGGAAATCATGGCCTTCGGAGACAACTTCCCAGAGGGACTTGTTGGGGTCGATGCCGCCACGGGACTGGTCCACATAGGAGATCTTCACGGACTCGCCGATCTTGAGCTCACCGTCGTCCAAAGGCTCCATGCCCACGATCGTCTTGAACAGCGTGGACTTACCCACACCGTTGGGGCCGATGACGCCCACAATGCCGTTGCGGGGAAGGGAGAAGGAGAGGCCATCGATCAGTACTCGATCGTCGAAGCCCTTCTTCAGGTTCTTGGCCTCGATGACCAAGGAGCCCAGGCGCGGTCCCGGCGGAATCTGGATCTCTTCGAAGTCCAGCTTGCGGGTGCGATCAGCCTCTGCAGCCATTTCTTCATAGCGGGCCAGACGAGCCTTTGACTTGGTCTGGCGGCCCTTGGCGTTGGAGCGCACCCACTCAAGTTCTTCGGTAAGGCGCTTGGAGAGCTTCGCGTCCTTCTTGCCCTGGACCTCCAGTCGGGCTTTCTTCTTCTCCAGGTAGGTGGAGTAGTTGCCCTCGTAAGGGTAGAGGTGCCCACGGTCGACTTCTGCAATCCACTCAGCCACGTGGTCCAGGAAGTAGCGATCGTGGGTCACTGCGAGAACTGCACCGGGGTACTGGGAGAGGTGCTGCTCCAGCCAAAGAACGCTCTCGGCGTCCAAGTGGTTGGTGGGCTCGTCAAGGAGCAGAAGGTCGGGCTTCTGCAGGAGAAGCTTGCAGAGCGCTACGCGGCGGCGTTCACCACCGGAGAGGACGGTGACATCAGAGTCAGCCGGCGGGCAGCGCAGCGCATCCATGGCCTGCTCAAGCTGGGAATCAATATCCCAGGCATCCGCGGCATCAATAGCTTCCTGAAGCTTGCCCATCTCATCCAGGAGCGTCTCGTAGTCGGCGTCCGGGTTGGCCATTTCTTCGGAAATCTCATTGAAGCGCTGGATCTTGCCATAGATCTCGCCAACACCTTCCTGGACGTTGCCCAGGACGGTCTTTTCCTCGTTCAGCGGCGGTTCCTGCAGGAGGATGCCCACGGTGTAGCCGGGGCTCAGGCGGGCCTCGCCGTTTGACGGGGTGTCCAGTCCGGCCATGATCTTCAGGATGGTGGACTTACCAGCACCGTTCGGGCCCACAACGCCAATCTTCGCGCCAGGGTAGAACGACATGCTGACATCGTCCAGAATAAGTTTGTCGCCAACGGCCTTGCGAGCCTTGGTCATTGTGTAAATGAATTCCGCCATGCCCTTAAATCTAATGGGTAGGCGTACATAACTCACATTCGAGCGCTGCAGTGGAACTAGCGGGCGTCTCCCACGAAGCACTTTCCGGTGGCCAACACGGGCAGCACAGTGACCACTACCCCGCCATCGCGGATTTGCCCCATGATGCAACTATCACCCGTCCGCGCCGCGGCTTCCATGGCGTCAACGTCGAGCCCGGTAGGTGTTCGGCTCACGGACACCTCAACATTGTCATTGGGGATTCCCGCCGAGACCAAGGCAGCCCTCAACGTCTCCCGGTCGGGCTTGGGGTTACCGGCAACCAAGGTTTTCAGCGTCGACTCCACTGCCGAAGTGGTTGCCACAACAGCGGGGTCAGCCGTGGCTGTGGCTTGCGGGCTGGCGGACGGGGAGGGGGAAACCGCTGGCTGGACAGCGGAAGACGCCGACTGTCCGGGGGAAGGCGCCGGCGCTGCCGTGCAAGCCGTCATGGTCAATGCCGCAGCAATCATCAGCATCATTCCGGCGACGCCGACTCTCGATGCATCTGCTGCCTTGCCGTTTGCCTGTTCGGTTCGCCTGCTCATCACCTAGCCATTCTGCCATTCACAGGCGAACGCGCCATTCACGTGGCGTGCAGACCGGCGTAGCGTTTCGCCTGCAGGGGTTTCCTGCTGTCCGGAGTGAAGTTCAGGAAGTCATGAGGAATGGGAGGGCCCACCATGAGCGGACAATCGCGTGATGCTGTCGCGTCGATCACCATTGCTGCCCCGCGGGAAAAGGTGTGGGAGGCGCTGACTGAACCGGCTCTCATTCAGCAGTATTTCCTGGGCACCAACGTCACTACCACGTGGCGGGTGGGTGACCCGATTACGTACTCGGGCGAGTACAACGGCAAGCCCTACCAGGACAGGGGCACCATCCTTGCCTTCGAACCTCCGACGTTACTGAGGACCACACACTACAGTCCAGCGTCGGGGCTTCCAGACGTTCCCGAGAACCGACATACCGTGGAATACCGCGTAACTGAGGACCCTGCCGAGACGGAGAAGCCCAAGCTGACGGCGGTGACCATCACGCAGGGCAACAATTCGAGCGAGAAGGAAGTGGAGCAGTCCACCGGGGTGTGGGAGTTGGTACTCCGGAATCTCAAAGAACTTCTTGAATCAAAGCCTTAAAGTGACATCCCCCTCGGACCTTGTTCCGAGGGGGATATTTTTTGTGCCCCAGGAGGGAATCGAACCCCCGACCGGCGGATTAGAAGGCCGCTGCTCTATCCCCTGAGCTACTGGGGCGCACTGACGCCATTGCCAACGTGGGCCGCTGGCGCCACAAAGAGTTTACAGTGCGATCGCACAACAGCTTGCCACCACCACGCGACCACGTTCTATTCCTCCACAACGGCTGTATCGCCAAGGTTATTCACATAGACGATTACGGACCTCCCCTCCCCGTCCTTCCTGGATGAAGCTGAAAGCGCCGGACAGGCACTCACTACACCGAGAAGGACCACTAATGAATGACATGATCAGCGTCCGGGGCTTCGTGGCCTCGGAGGTTAAGAGTTCCACCACTACGCGGGGCACTGCCACCGCATCATTCCGCCTTGGAACCACGGAGCGCCGCTACGATCGCGCCACCAGCACCTGGGTGGACGGAAACACCAACTGGTACACCGTTCAGTCATTCCGCTTCCTCGCCGGGCATGTTGGATGCAGCATCAAAAAGGGACAGCGGGTGCTCGTGGTGGGGAGGCTACGGCTGCGGCAATGGGAACATGAGGGCCGCGTCTACCATGTGGCCGAAATCGACGCCGAATCAGTAGGGCATGACCTCATGTGGGGCTCTGCCAACTTCACCAGAATGAATGGCACCTCAGCCCCTGCCGACTCGACGCCCGTTGTGGAAGCGCCTGGGACCCCGGACCGCAACGACGAGTGGGACTCCGAAGACCAGGAGAGCGTTCATCCCGAAGAAGAGTCCATCGCAAGCACCCTGGACAACCCCGACGGCACCGGCCCTCTCATGGTCAACACCACAACAGGAGAATTGGTGGGTGCCGGCGTTTGATCGGTGCGCCAAGACTCGAAGGCCTGCGGGACCAGCCCTGCGCGTCGGGCCTATTCTGGGTCCATGCCACACGACCATGCTCCTTCGATGATCGAATCGGCTCCTGCTACCTGGGCGGCCGTTGAAGAATTGTTCGGAACCAAGGGCGAACCATCCCGGTGCTGGTGCCGGTGGTTCGCCCTTACCGCCAAAGATTGGACCAGCTCATCGCCGGGTGACCGTAAGGAATTGTTGAGGTCAGCGTTCACATCAGGCCCGGCACCCGGCGTTCTGGCATTCCGGGATGGACACCCGGTCGGATGGTGTGCAGTTGAACCGCGGCAAGGTTACCCGCGGCTCAAGAGATCGCAGGTCCTCATGGGCGGGGCGAGTTCAGGCACCGAGGACCAAGCGGATCTATGGGCGGTGAGCTGCTTCGTCGTGGCACCCCGGCACAGGCGCACCGGGGTCTCCTCCGCGCTGCTGTCTGCGGCGGTTGACCACGCTTTCCATCACGGCGCTGACGCGATTGAGGCCTATCCGGTGGATACGGATCAACGAACCAAGGCGACAGCCTCGGACTTGTTCCACGGCACACTCTCGCTTTTCACGGCTGCCGGATTCCGCGCAGTGTCCGAATCAGTTCGGGGCCGGCCAGTTGTGCGGCTTGAGAAACACTAATGCGGTTCAGACGCCGCTTACGGCAGTGTCAAAATGACCGGGCCCTCAGCCGTGATAGCTACGGTGTGTTCGCTGTGGGCGGCTCGTCGGCCGTTTGCTGAACGAAGAGTCCATTCGTCCTCGTCATGGTAATAGTCGTCCTTGCCGCCCATTATCAACATGGGTTCAATGGCAATGACCAGGCCGTCTTCGAGCTTCATGCCCCGGCCAGGCCGGCCCAGGTTGGGAACGGGAGGTTCGGCATGCATTGTTCGGCCGATGCCATGCCCACCGTGATCAGCCAACAACCCAAAGCCCGCACGTTTCGCCTCACCGCCGATTGCATAGGCGAGGTCACCCATCTTGTTGCCGACGCGGGCTGCCTCGATCCCGCGCGCGAGTGCCGCCTCTGTGGCTTCCACCAAGTCCTGATCCTCCGGAGTTGCGGTTCCCACAACAAAGCTGACGGCCGCATCACCACACCAGCCCTCCAGGAAGGCGCCGCAATCGACACTCAGCAGATCGCCGTCCTCAAGTACGTATCCATTCGGGATCCCGTGGACCACGGCGTCGTTGACGCTGGTGCATATCACGCCCGGGAACGGCACTGCCGCCCACCGCGGGTGGTAGTCGAGGAAGGCGGGTTTGGCTCCGGCGTCGGAGATCACGGCCGCTGCAACGTCGTCGAGCTCCTTAAGCGAAATGCCCACAGCAGCGTGCTCCCGCACGGCGGATAATGCATTGGCCACAACGCGCCCGGCTTCACGCATCATCGCAATCTGGTCCGGTGATTTCAGCATTGACATCTCCCCACTCTACGGCGGCCCCTCAGCGGGGGCGAGGCCCGCTGGTCCCCTGGCCACCGCTGGAATCCTGGTGGCCCACAGCCACCCTAGAGTTGGGGCATGACCAACAATGTCCTCGTGCACTCGATCCGGTCTAGTCTCCGTTCAGCCGCCGACGCCACGCGGGGACTCGGAGCCCAGGCGTACATGAAATCCGATATGCCTTCTTTGGGTGTCCGCGTTCCAGAGGTACGCAAAATTGTGAAGGCGGCGGCGAAGCAGTTCCCGGTGAAGTCACCGGATGATCTGCGAAGCGCCGTGCTTGAGTTGTGGCGCCATGCTGAGGCCCGTGAAGAGCGGTATGCAGCCATCGACCTGACGGGCCTGCGAATAGTCAAGGAAGACCTTCACATGCTGCCCATTTACGAGGAGATTATCCGGACGGGCGCTTGGTGGGACCTCGTGGACGGAGTCGCGCACCGGATTTGTGGACTCCTGCTCGCCCACAGATCCACGATGACTCCGATCCTTCTTCAATGGTCCAAGGATGATGACATGTGGGTTCGTCGGGCGGCAATCACTGCACAACTGGGAGCCAAGTCAAAGACTGACGCCGGCCTCCTGGCAGAAGTTATCTCCCCGAATCTCTCCGACAACGAGTTCTTCATTCGTAAGGCGATCGGATGGGCGCTACGCGAGTACAGCAAAACGGACCCTGAGTGGGTCAGGGCATTCGCTTCCAGCAACGCAGGCGCCCTGAGTCCACTATCCACCCGCGAGGCACTGCGGCTGTTGCCGCACAGCTAACCGGAAAAGATGAGGGCCCGGCCAAAAGGCGCTAAATAATAGGACGCAAACCGGCTTCATCCCGCACACGGAACAAGCCCTTTGTCTTCGGGTCCACGAAGATCAGGTAAATGGCGAACAAGAGCGCAATGAGGGCTGCGCCGTAACGGGCCAAAATGAGGGCCAGTCCCAAGTCTTCGCTCTGAAGATAGGGGAAGACGTCCAGCTGGTCCGAGATCGCGTAAACCATAAAGAACGAAACGATGAAGTAGAGCGCTTTGACCTGCCAGTCGTTGCGGATTCCGGTCACAGCGAAAAGCGGTATCAACCACACCACATACCAGGACTGGATCATGGGGGCGAGAAGGACAATCACAGCAAAAGCCAGGGTAAGGCGGCGCATCAGGCGATCGTAGTCGCCCCGGAAAATCAGCCAGGCCACGGCTGCAACCATCAGCACCTTGCCGGCGTCGTAAACCCACTTCGCCAAAGCCCAGCCGTCCAAGCCAAAGGCATTGAAAATCAGGGCAACAACCATTCCGATGAGACCAACTGGCGCATACCAGATCCACACGCTGCCGGGAGCTGACAGGCCGTTGATCCAACCGAATCCGAAACCGTTGACCAGGCTCAAGGCGTAGAGAAGCCCGAAGCTCAGAGCCGCTGTGAGGGCCCAGTAGAGGAATTTGCGCGGCCATGAGGCATGCTTGCCTGCCCACAAGAGCCCTATGAAGGGAAGGAACACCACCGTTATCGGCTTAATCGAGATGGACAGCGTCACCAGGACCAGCCCCCACATGACACGGCGGGTTGCGCAGTAGTACAGCCCTGCCAGTGCCAGCCCGATCATCAGGGCGTCATTATGGACACTGGCAATGAAGTTGGTGAGAAAAAGCGGGTTGGCTGCTGTCAGCCACAGTGCCCTGTGCGGATTCACGCCGTGGAGCTCTGCCAGCTTGGGTACGTAGATGATGCAGAGGACCACACCCGCTGCAGCAACAAGCCTGAAAAGCATGATGCTTGCTTCGGGCTGCACGTTGGTCACCCACACCACAAACTGCTCAATCCACAGGAACAACTGGCCGTAGGGAACCGGCGCCTCGGTCCACATCTTGTCAGCGCCAAGCTGAAAGTAGTTGGGCAGGGCCGAAATCCCGTTCTCATAAGGATTGATGCCTTCCACCATCAACCGGCCTTGACCAATGTAGGCGTAGACGTCCCGGCTGAAGAGGGGAACAGTGAACATCATGGGCAAACCCCAGGCCGCCACGGCCTGCAACGTCGCCCTCCGGGCTTCCAATCCCCACACTCGGACGCGTTGCCCCAGCCGAAGCCAGGCACGGACAAGCAGCATGCCACCGATGGCCAGCAACACAATGGACAGCCCAACGCCCACGCCTTCGGTGCGCATCCAGATGAAAAGCGGCAGACGACGGAGTTCAGAGACCGGCGCGAGCCAGCCAACGCCCAACGAGCCGAACACCATGAACATCGAACCGATGAAGCCGGCGATCAATGGCGAACGTGCGTTATCTACCTCGCCGGTTACAGCGCCGGCTGACGGCGTTGCTGCCCCTGCCAACTGGGCGGCGGGTACTGGCACCGTCATGTGGTCGTCATCCAATCGTTCACCCGCTGTGTTCGGGTCAAAATTCTGCGTCATGGGGGCTTTCGGCAACAGGAATAAACGACACTGCCGCGCTCAAAAATCCTACCATCGGAGCACTTGGAAGCCACTGAGGGATAGGCTGGGCGCGTGCCTATTACTAATGAACGCATCGTCTGGATCGACTGCGAGATGACCGGCTTGGACCTCATAAACGACGCCTTGATTGAGGTTGCAGCGTTAGTGACGGATTCCGAGCTCAACATTCTGGGCGACGGCGTAGATGTCGTCATCAAGCCCGACGACGCCGCGCTGGAGCAAATGAACGACTTTGTGCGGGACATGCACACCCGCTCCAAGCTTCTGGACGAGCTCCCCCACGGAAAAACCATGGCCGAGGCCGAGGCACAGGTCCTCGAGTACATCGAAAAATGGGTCCCGGATCCCCGCAAGGCTCCCTTGGGCGGAAACTCCGTGGGAACGGACAGGATGTTCCTGGCCAGGGACATGCCCAACATCGTGGAACACCTCCACTACCGCGTCATCGACGTCAGCACCATCAAAGAGCTCTCACGCCGCTGGTTCCCGCGGGCTTACTTCCAGTCCCCGGCCAAGCACGGCGGCCACCGCGCCTTGGGCGACATCAAGGACTCCATTGACGAGCTCCGGTACTACCGCCAGGCAGTTTTTGTTCCGGCGCCGGGACCGGACACCGCCACGGCCCAGCGCATTTCCAAGGACATCATGGCCACCGCCGAGACCTTGGGATCCAGCGAAAGGGTGTGATCTGCACCATTTTTTGAGGTTTTTTCGCCAAAACCGGCAAAAGTGGACTTTGCACCCCAAAACAGCAGGTAAGCTATTTGTCGTTGCCTTGAAGGAAAGCCGGTCAAACGGTTCAGTCCAAAAAGGCACATGGTGGGCTTAGCTCAGTTGGCAGAGCGCCTGGTTGTGGTCCAGGAGGTCGCGGGTTCAACCCCCGTAGCTCACCCCACCGAGATTGGCTCCAGAGCCGGTTTCCACAAAGGCCGCACCGGTTATCCGGTGCGGCCTTTGCTTTTAACCCGGGCCGGGCGCACGGGACTACAGCGCTAGATGAAGGAATTTACTGAGATGACCGTCCTGCCAGTCACCATCTGGGGCGAACCTGTGTTGCACCGCCGGGCAAGCGAGGTGGAAGCTTTCGACGACGAGCTCCGCGGCCTGATCGCGGACATGTTCGAGACAAATGATGCCGCCAACGGGGTTGGGCTCGCCGCCCCGCAGATCGGCGTGGGCAAGCGGCTTTTCGTTTACAAGTACGCCAACGATGACGACGTTCCGGAGCAGGGAGTGGTGGTCAACCCAGTACTGACGCTTTCCAAGGTTTCCGGGGCGCTTCCTGACCCCGACGAACACGTTGAAGGATGCCTCTCCTTCCCGGGCGAATATTATCCGTTGCAGCGAGCTGAATGGACGCGGGTTCAGGGCTTCGACGGCGACGGCAATCCGCTGGATTTTGAGGCAACAGGATGGTTCGCCAGAATTCTGCAGCATGAGTTCGACCACCTGGACGGCAAACTGTACGTAAACCGCCTGGTGGACCGCTACTCGAAAAAAGCGCTCAAGCAGGCCAAGAGGAACGGTTGGGGCGTGCCCGGCCTGACCTGGATGCCTGGTGTCGATCCCGATCCTTTCGGACACTGAACCGTGGCCGCCAACCCTCATGCGGAGCTTTTCACGCTCCTGGATATCACCGGCGAAGACGCTGCTGACTGTGCTCATCTCCTCAACACGCCTCCGGAAGAGCCCGTCTTGCGCGCAATGACGGCCATGCAGGAGAGGCTCGGGACCTTTCCGGTAGACAGTATTCAGGCAGACCGCATTCAGGCTGACGGCGCCGGGCAGGATTCAAGCGCCGTGGAGAGTGTCTGGATCGAGGCACTCCTCCGGTTTGCCCCGTCAGTTCACGCATACCATCTGGATCTTGGAATCGACTCGGCGGTATCGGCGGCTTCCTTGGCAGATCTGGGTCTACAGCTCCGGATCAACAGACGGGTCCACGGTCAGTTTGGCTTGGATACCTGGGCCTGGCTGACGTTGCATATGGCCGGAAATCTGTTCCGGCTGGGCCGTCTGCAGTTCCATCTGGTGCCTGCCGAAGGCCAGGACTCGGACTGGGTTCTTGGCGTCCATATCCCCGAAGACGGTGGGCTCTCCCCTGACTTGGTGGATGCCAGCTTCGCGGAGGCCAGATCTTTCTTCCCACAGTATTTTCCCGACAAGCCTGCGCGCTCAGCCACCTGCGATTCATGGATGCTGGACCCGTATCTGGTACAGCGGCTACCTGAAAGCAACATCGCGTCTTTCGCCCGACGCTTCACGCTGGATCGCTGCACTGATGCTGCTACCGACGCCATCTACTTCACCTTCAGGCAGCGGGGATTCCAGGACCTGGATAAGCTCCCACGGGAAACCTCACTGCAGCGCGTGGTCCTGGAGCGGATCGACGACGGCGGCACCTGGCAGCTTGGGCACGGTCACCTGGCGCTGTAAATGGTTTGCTGTTCCGGGCAGGACGACAAAACCCTCTTCATGGCGTCCTTTTCGGCCTGCGTGACCCAGAGCTGATAGGCCTGTTTGACGGAGACCTGCCGGGCGACATAGTGACAGCGGAAATTCTTATTGGAGGGCAGCCAGGTGGCCGCGTCTCCTGCACCTTTCTTGACATTGGCGGGGCCGTCCGCCGCGATCAGGTTCAGGGGGTCGTTCGCGAACATTTGCCGCTGTTGGACAGTGAGCTGCTGGGCGCCCTTCTGCCAGGCGTCGGCGAGGGCCACCACGTGATCGATTTGAACGGCAGAACTGGTGTCCTGGCCTCTTTGGAAAGTTACCTGCGCCCCTGTGTAGGGTTCGTGAAAGCTACCGCCGGAGACCTTGCAGGATGAACCTTCCGTGAAGACGACCGCGGAAAGATCCCTGCGCAGAATGTCATTTCGGGTATCGCACCCATTGCGGTCAGCGTCTGCCCAGGCCTGGCCGAACGCGGCCCTGTCGTAGTCCGACTTCGCTGCCCGTCCCTTGACCGGGAGCCGCTCCAAAACGTCGCTTGCCTTCTCAGGGGCAACCGGTGCCGCCCCCCGCAGAGGTTTCATCCAGCCAGGATTGAAGACGGGGGCTTCGCTGGGGCCGGCCGCCCATGGTTCTGCGGCGTTGAACTGTCCGGTAGTGAAGTACCAGGAAAGCCCCGCGACGACCGTTGCAGCGGCCAATCCAAGAATGGCCCACGCTTGACGTGACCTTCTGCGGGCACGTTTGTAGGCAGACCAAGTGGTACTCAAGAGACTCCATCCAGAGGGAAAGCAATGTCCTACGAGCGTAGGACAAGGCCCCGACAGTCAGAGCCGATATCCACAGGGATGGGAACAAAGTCACAGTGTGGAGGACAAGTCACAGGGCGGGCATGGAGAATCTCAGTGGCAGCGGTGAGCTCCGCTGGCTTATTGCTCCCGCATCACACGCTGCAGGTCCTCCGTTGCCACCGTGAGGAGGCCGCGCAACTGTTCTACGCGCTGATCTGTGACGTCACCGGCCGCATTGGCAGCGATGGCGTGATCCAGGAGTTTCTGGGCTTGCTTGTGATTGGCCTTTGCTACGTCCAGGGCGTGTTCAAGCGTGGTTTCATGTTCCAACGTCGTTTCGTTTTCCATGACCCCATTTTGGTCAGGTTTCCCGGCTGATGCCAGTGACTCAGCCGGGAAACCTGCGGATACTTCGGAGTTTCTAGGCTCCAGCCGCCTCAAGCACGGCGATGGGAGCAACCACGTCACGTGCGGGGAACGACGGCGGGTTCACACCGGCCATTTCCTCCATCACACGAACAACCTGGCAGGAGTAGCCGAACTCGTTGTCGTACCAAACATAAAGAACGAGGTTCTTGTCGTTGGAAATCGTTGCGAGGCCATCAACAATGCCCGCGCGGCGAGAGCCGACGAAGTCGGTGGAGACAACATCCGGAGAGTCGATGTAATCGATCTGCTTGCGGAGGTCCGAGTGCAGGGACATTTCGCGGAGGAAGTCGTTGACTTCATCCCGAGTGGTGCCCTTCTCAAGGTTGAGGTTCAGGATGGCCATGGAGACATCCGGGGTGGGTACGCGGATGGCATTGCCCGTGAGCTTGCCCTGCAGTTCCGGGAGTGCCTTGGCTACGGCCTTTGCGGCACCGGTCTCCGTGATGACCATGTTCAGCGCTGCGGAACGTCCGCGGCGATCTCCCTTGTGGAAGTTGTCAATCAGGTTCTGGTCATTCGTGAACGAGTGGACCGTCTCCACGTGGCCGTGAATGATGCCGAATTTGTCGTTGATGGCCTTGAGCACCGGCGTAATCGCGTTGGTGGTGCAGGACGCCGCAGTGACGATCTTGTCGTCATCGGAGATGTCTCGGTGGTTGATGCCGTGAACAATGTTCTTGAGTTCGCCCTTGCCCGGCGCAGTGAGCAGCACGCGTGCTGCGCCCTTGCTCTGCAGGTGCTGGGAAAGCCCATCGGCGTCGCGCCAGCGGCCGGTGTTGTCCACTACCAAAGCATCCTTGATGCCATAAGCGGTGTAATCCACAGTGGCCGGGTTGTCCGAGTAGATGACCTGGATCTGTACGCCATTGGCGGTGATGGTGTTGGCTTCCTCATCCACCCGGATGGTTCCTTCAAAGGAGCCGTGCACGGAGTCACGGCGGAGCAGTGAGGCACGCTTTACGAGGTCATTGTCAGCGCCCTTGCGGACAACGATCGCGCGGAGGCGCAACCCGTGTCCGCCGCCGGCCTTCTCAATCAGGATGCGGGCCAAGAGGCGGCCGATGCGGCCGAAGCCGTACAGCACGACGTCGGTGCTGGTGCGATCGTCAGCGCCACGCTTACCCACGATCTCGGCGAGCTCGGCGCGCAGGTATTCATCCAGCGAGGCGCCGTTGCCTTCGGCCCGGAACTTCTCGGTCAAGCGTGCAATATCAATGGCGGCTGCGCCGAGTTCCAACTCAGAGAGCGCGTTCAGCAGCGGTGCGGTCTCTTCGAGCAGAAGTTCGTGGTTGCTCATCCGGCGCGCGAAACGGTGGGCCTTCAGGATGTTCATGGTGGACTTGTTGATCAGGCTCCGGCCGTGGATGCTCGTGACCACATTGTTTTCCCGGTACAACCGGCCGATTACCGGAATCATGGCCTCGGCGAGAGCCTCCCGGCCCATCCACTTATCAAGACAAGAATCTGACGTCTGGCTCACAGAACTACCTTCCTTGGGTCAACCACATACGTCCTCGTATGCAGATGGCAGCGGCCGCCCGGAGTAGTCCTGCGGCACATGCGCCAGCGGGCTTCGGTCCACCCACAGCGCCTTGAACGAGAGCAAAGAAAATCCGCCGGCTGCGAACGCAGTCCCGGCGGCAGAACATCTACGTTCAGTAACCATTCTAGGGCGGACTGAGGGCTTGCAGGCGGCCCCGGGGCGTGAAATCACTCACACACCCGGTTTTCAGGGAGTCATAAATGGATGGGTCGACCGATACGCCGGGTTCTGTCATCCCCTGCTGTTACCGGCAAGGGAGTGGCGGCCATCCATCTACGGACGCCGTTGCCGACGCCCTCCAGCAGCCTACCCGGACACTCGGGCGGGCAGCCCTCAAACGTGTCCTGTCTGGCCTTGCTCCGGGTGGGGTTTACCTAGCCTCCCCGGTCACCCAGGGAGCTGGTGGTCTCTTACACCACCGTTTCACCCTTACCTGCTGCCTTGCGATGCAAAACATCACAACGCGCAGGCGGTCTGTTCTCTGTGGCACTGGCCTGCGGGTCACCCCGAGTGGGCGTTACCCACCACCCTGCCCTGCGGAGCCCGGACGTTCCTCGAGCCACTTACGTGACGCGCGACCGCCTGGTCGACCCATCCACCGTCCAGTCTACCGGCGTCGGGACGTGCCAAAGTCCGGCGGTAATATCGACTGGTGCTGATTCTGCTGCCGCCTTCCGAAGGCAAGACCCCCGCTGCCAACGGCCCCTCCATCGACTGGGATGCGCTCAGCTTTCCTGAACTGAACCCCTACCGGGCCAAAGTGCTCGAAGCACTGGGGACGGTGAGCGCGCACGAGGACGCTCTCGCTTTGCTGGGGGTCGGCGCCTCCCTGAGGGACGACGTCGAACGCAATACGCGGCTGCATGCTGAGCCAGCGGCACCCGCGCACCAGGTGTATTCCGGGGTCCTTTACGACGCCTTGGGCTACAAGAGCATGACGTCGACGCAGCGCCGCAAGGCCAACGAGTCCATCCTGGTGGTTTCCGCGCTCTGGGGTGCCATCGGCTTTGGCGACCACGTCCCTGCCTATCGCTTGTCCATGGGAACCGCACTGCCCGACGTCGGCCGCCTCGCCTCGTACTGGAAGCCGCAGCTTAACGCTGCCCTCGCCAATCGCGCTGAGGGCGAGCTGTTGGTGGACTGCCGTTCCAGCACCTACGCCGCGGCTTGGGCTCCCCCGGCGTCGCAGACAGTCAATGTCAACGTCTTCAACGAGGCGAACGGCAAGCGCACGGTGGTCAGTCACTTCGCCAAGCACACCCGCGGCGAACTGGCGCGGCACTTGCTGACCCGGCGAGGGAAGGCGCCTGCAACCCCGGAGCAGCTGCTGAAAGCTGCGTGTGAAATCTGGAGGACGGAACTCGTTGAGGGTACGGCCCGCAAGCCGCACGCACTCAACATCATCCTGTCCAGCTGACCTACCAGCTGCAGGCGAAGCCGGACTGCGTCAGTTCCACTCCGCCGAACGAACCAGGATGACACCTGAATCCGGGCAAAAGACAATGTCGTCCTCCGCTGCGGCTTTGACTTCGGCGAGGTCGCCGGGACTGAGCATCATGCCGGAACCTTCGGACTTGCCGTGGAACAGGCGGGCTGCACCGACTCCGCGCTTGGCAATGGTCTTCTCGTAGATGGCAAGAATTCCCGCGTCCAGGGAATCAGCGAAGGCGGCACGCTGCCCCCGAACCACCGTTTCTTCTGCCGCAATCTCGGCAATAGCCTCATCCAGTTCGGCTCGGATGCTGCCAAAGGAACCTTGGATGTCATTAACGATCGACTGCTGGGCGGCCTGACGCTGGCGCAAAGTATCCAGGCGTTCAAGAATTTCGAGTTCAACATCTTCCAGGTCAGAGCGACGCTTGTTGAGGGAAGCAATGTCGCTCTGCAAGGCCACCAGATCCTTGGACAGGCCGGTGCCACTGTTGAGCCGGGTCTCGTCGCGTTCAATACGGGTGGCTACCTGCTCCACATCGGCTTCCGCCCGCCGGAGTTCGGTTTCTGCGTCATGGACGGCGACCTTGGCCGCGCCAAGCTCGCCGTTGGCCACGCTCAGCGCGTCCGTGAGGTCAGTGATGCGTGGATCCGTTTCCAGAACCTTCCGGCGGCCGGCAAGCGACCTGAGCTTGGCATCCAGTCCCTGCAGTTCAAGCAATTTCAATTGTTCTGCCGGTGCTGCTTTCGCCACGCTTACCTCCGCTATTAGCCACCGGCCTGGGGATCAGGTCCGGCCGAACCGCCGCTATCCGTCAGGGCTGTCCGTATCTTTCTAGACTCTAGTCCCCGCCGGGAGTGAGTATGAAGTCCCAGGGATCGCTGTTGGTTCCGCTGACACGGATCTCGACGTCGTAGCCTTGGTCCGCGAGCACATTGCCCAACGCTTCAGCGGCAGCAGGGAGCCATAGCCATTCACTGGCGAAATGCGAGACGTCAATCAAGTAGGGCCTGCCATTGGTGGCACCTTCGCGGGCTTCAGATGCAGGGTGGTGACGCATGTCTGCTGTGACGTACACATCAGCGTTACTGGCGCGGACGGCATCGAACAAGCTGTCCCCGGCTCCACCGCAAACGGCAACCCGCCGGACCAGGCCGTCCTTGTCTCCAGCTACCCGGACTCCCCCTGCGACGGCGGGCAGCATTTCAAAGACCCTGGCAGCGAAATCACCGAGCGTCTCAAGGTCTGGAAGGTCCCCTACCCTGCCAATACCCTCCTCCGGCAAGCCGTTGCTTGCCGGCGTCAAGGGTGTGACGTTCTCCAAGCCGAAAGCGTCGGCCAGGACATCCGAAACTCCGCCAACGGCTGAATCTCCATTGGTATGCACGGTCAACAACCCTGTCCCGGCCTCAATCAGCCGGTGCACGGCAAGGCCCTTCGCTGACGTGGCTGCCACGGAGTTCACCCCTTTGAGAAGCAGCGGGTGATGGGTGATCAGCAGGTCCGCTCCCCACTCCACGGCCTCATCGATCACGGCCAGTGTGGGATCCACGGCGAAAAGAACTTTGGTGACGGGGACATTGGGGCGGCCCACAACAAGACCCACCTCATCCCAGTCTTCAGCCAGTGACTCCGGCCATAATTCCTCGACGGCCAGCAACACCTGGCCGAGCGTGGGATCACCACTGGCGTCCGCTGTTTCGTCCTCTTCGACGGAATCCACATCAGAAATGTGGGTGTTTACTGCTTCCATGCTCTTATTCTTCCCTACTGAGCCGGATTTCTTCCCTACTGAGACCCCGTCAGCTATCTGCCGCTCCGTGGCACCTCCCCGGTGCCGTAATTCTCCCGTAAGGTGAAACGGGAATCATCAGACCCTCGGATCCATTGAAGAGAACATGAAAACTTTCGTACTTGGCGGCGGCTGCTTCTGGTGCCTTGATGCCGTTTACCAAAAGACCCGTGGCGTCAGCTCGGTGGTGTCCGGCTACACCGGCGGCCACGTCCGCAATCCTGATTACTACGCGGTATGTTCCGGAACCACTGGCCATGCGGAAGTTGTGGCGGTGACCTTCGACGAAACAGTAGTTCCGGAAGAGGTCATCCTGGACATGTTCTTCGCCCTCCACGACCCCACCACCTTGAATCGGCAGGGTTATGACGTGGGCACCCAGTACCGCTCATCAATGTTCTACACAACCACGGAAGAGAAGGTGTTGTTCGAAGAAGCAATCGAACGCGCCCAGTCCCTCTGGTCCGATCCGATTGTGACCGAGGTCAGCCGCCTTCCCGAGTTTCATGAGGCCGAGGAAGTCCACCAGAATTACTATGCAAAGTTCCCTTATCAGGGGTATTGCCAGGTGATCATCAACCCGAAGTTGGCCAAGGCCCGGAAATATTACTCTGCATGGCTTATTGCTTAGCGGTGTTTCGATCCCGCTGGTTAGGCTGACCTCAGCATTCCCTCTTCAGAGATAGGCGTAATTTTCATGGCAAGGATCTACGACGACGTCACGCAGCTGGTCGGCCGGACTCCGCTGGTTCGTTTGAACCGGCTCACCGAGGGCCTCGACGCCACCGTTGCAGTCAAACTCGAGTTCTACAACCCAGCCAACAGCGTCAAGGACCGCATTGGTGTGGCCATCATTGATGCTGCCGAGAAGTCCGGCGCCTTGAAGCCGGGTGGAACCATCGTTGAGGGTACCTCGGGTAACACCGGCATCGCCCTTGCCCTGGTGGGTGCAGCCCGCGGCTACAAGGTCATCCTGACCATGCCTGAGACCATGTCCACCGAGCGCCGCGTCATGTTGCGTGCTTACGGTGCCGAAATCGTCCTGACGCCCGGATCCGAAGGCATGCGTGGCGCCGTCGAGAAGGCACAGGAAATCGTCGCCAACACGGAGAACTCCATCTGGGCGCAGCAGTTCGCCAACGAGGCCAACCCTGCGATCCACCGCGCCACCACTGCCGAAGAAGTCTGGGAAGACACCGACGGTGAAGTAGACATCTTTGTGGCCGGCGTAGGCACCGGTGGCACCATCACAGGTGTTGGCCAGGTCCTCAAGGAGCGCAAGCCCGGCGTGCAGATTGTGGCCATCGAGCCCAAAGATTCGGCGATCCTCAACGGTGGAGCCCCTGGCCCGCACAAGATCCAGGGCATCGGCGCCAACTTTGTTCCGGAAATCCTGGACACCAACGTCTACGACGAAGTCCTTGACGCCACCCTGGAAGACTCGGTCCGCGTAGCCCGTGAACTGGGCGCACGTGAAGGTATCCTGGGCGGCATTTCCTCCGGTGCCATTGTGTGGGGTGCCCTTGAGTTGGCCAAGCGCCCTGAGAACGCGGGCAAGCTGATCGTTGCCGTTGTCTGTGACTTCGGAGAGCGTTACATCTCCACCGTGTTGTTCGACGACATCCGCGGCTAACACAACGCCGGCACGTCTTCATTTCCTGTAGAAAGGTCTTTGTGAGCTTCTTCGCAAGGCTTAAGGAAGACCTCGATGCCGCCCGGTCACACGACCCGGCGGCTCGAGGCTCTTTTGAGAACTTTTTCGCCTACTCCGGCCTGCACGCCATCTGGGCGCATCGGATAACCCATCGGCTGTGGCAGAATCCGGCGCTACGTTTTCCAGCCCGCCTGATTTCCCAGCTGGCAAGATTCCTGACCGGCATCGAAATCCATCCCGGTGCAACCATTGGCCGGCGCTTCTTCATTGATCACGGCATGGGAGTGGTGATTGGTGAGACCGCCGAGATCGGTGAGGACGTGATGATCTATCACGGAGTAACGCTCGGCGGCCGTTCGTTGGCCAAGGTCAAGCGTCACCCAACCATCGGTGACCGCGTCACGATCGGTGCTGGCGCAAAGGTCCTGGGTCCCATCACCATCGGCGCCGGCAGCGCGATCGGCGCCAATGCCGTGGTGGTCAAGGACGCACCACCGGAGTCCATCATCACCGGCATTCCTGCCACATGGCGGCACCGTGATGCCCGATCCGAAACCAAACCTGCCGTGGATCCGGCGGAGTACTACATCGAATACCGGATCTAGCCGGCGAGCCTTCGGTAGAAGTTCCAAAAGACACCATCGAAGGCGCGGTCCGGAAGAATTCTGCGCAATGCCAGGACGCTCCAGGCGCCCCTGCCCACCGGGTAGCGGGTCCTGGGGCGCTTTGCCGTTGCGGCGCGAGCAATGGTTCTTGCTACAACCCCCGCCGGCGTGGACAACACATGGCCGGTTCCGGAGGTGGATGCCAACGCGGCAGCCACAATGTGCGCTTGTTGCCGGTAGGGCCCGCTGCCCGAGGCCATTAACAGGCCCTCCCCCGCTATGGCGCCCCACTCACTGTCTGTTCCCGATGGTTCAATAATGACCACGTCGATTCCGTGTGGCTTCAACTCCAGCCGCAGCGAATCGCTCATTCCCTCCACCGCAAACTTGGTGCCGTGGTACCAGGCGCCCAACGGCTCATATATTTTGCCGCCTATTGAGGTGATGTTGATGATCCGGCCTGATCCCGCCCTGCGCATCCCGGGAATCACCAATTGGGTCATCCTTGCCAGGCCCATGACGTTGACGTCAAATTGTCGCCTACCCTCAGCCAGCGGAACTTCCTCCAGTGAGCCATAGGAACCGTAGCCTGCGTTGTTGACCAGCACGTCAATCCGTCCATGGGCAGCTTCGATCAGCGCCACCGCGGACGCCATCGATTCCTCCGACGTGACGTCCAAAGGCAGGACAGTGATGCCGTGTTGCTTCAACGGCTCCATCTTGCCCATACGACGTGCTCCCGCGTAGACGGTAAAGCCGGCCGCACTGAGGGCAATGGCAGTCTCAAATCCGATTCCGGTGGAGGCCCCGGTGACAAGCGCGATGCGGGCTGCCATGGCTGGTCTCCTTCAGTTACGTCTGGCGAAGTATGTCTACTCGGACACGGCAAAGGCCGGCCCACCCCAGCGTAACTGGGTGGAACCGGCCTTTGGTGGAACGTTGTTGCTAGTGGGTGTCGACTGCCGAAATTTCCGACTTGTCTTCGCCCCAGAGGGTGTGGAACGTACCCTCGGTGTCCACGCGACCGTAGGTGTGTGCACCGAAGAGGTCGCGCTGGCCCTGGATCAGGGCAGCGGCAACGCGCTTGCGGCGCAGACCGTCGTAGTACGCCAGGGAGGAGGAGAACACTGGTACCGGGATGCCCAGCTGGACTGCTGTGGCCACCACGCGGCGCCAAGCCGGGAGAGCCTCGGCGATTGCCTTGGTGAAGGCCGGAGCGAACAGCAGGTTGGCCGGCTTCTCCTCGGCGGCGTAGGCCTGGGTGATGTCCTTGAGCAGTTCTGCGCGGATGATGCAGCCTGCACGCCAGAGCGAAGCGATCTCGTCCAGCTTCAAGTCCCAGCCGTACTCCTTTGCAGCGGAGGTCAGCATGTCCAGGCCCTGGGCATAGGAGACCAGCTTGGAGGCGTACAGTGCCTGGCGGACGTCCTCAACGAACGTCTCGGGGATCTCCACCGCGGCTTCTTCACCGGCGAGCAGTTCCTGGCCGAGCTTGCGCTGCTCGGTCTGGGAAGACAGTGCGCGGGCGAAAACAGACTCGGCGATGCCCGAGACCGGGGAACCCAGTTCCAGCGCGGAGATGACCGTCCAGCGGCCCGTGCCCTTCTGGCCTGCGGCATCAACCACAACGTCCACGAACGGCTTGCCCGTCTTGGCGTCAACGTGGCCCAGGACCTCGGCGGAGATTTCGATCAGGAAGGAGGACAGATCGCCCTTGTTCCACTCAGCGAAGATCTTGGACTGCTCTGCGGGCTCAATGCCTGCACCGGAGCGGAGGAGGTCGAACGCTTCACCGATGACCTGCATGTCGGCATATTCAATGCCGTTGTGGACCATCTTGACGAAGTGACCGGCGCCGTCGGTGCCGATCCATGCGCAGCACGGTTCGCCGTCGACCTTCGCTGAAATCTTTTCCAGCAGCGGGCCGAGGGCGTCGTAGGACTCACGGGAGCCGCCGGGCATGATGGAGGGGCCGTTCAGGGCGCCCTCTTCGCCACCGGATACACCGACGCCGACGAAGTGCAGGTCCTTCTTCGCCAGAGCGGCTTCCCGGCGGCGGGTGTCCTCGTAGTGCGAGTTACCGGCATCGATGATGATGTCCCCGGCCTCAAGCAACGGCTCGAGCTGCTCGATCACGTTGTCAACGGGAGCGCCTGCCTTGACCATGATCAGGACACGGCGGGGCTTTTCGAGGGAGTCCACGAGTTCCTGCAGCGTTTCCGTGCGGATGAAGTCGCCGTCTGTGCCGTGCTTTTCGAGCAGGGCGTCAGTCTTTTCCACGGAGCGGTTGTGGAGAGCCACCGTGAAGCCGTTCCGGGCGAGGTTGCGGGCCAGGTTGGCGCCCATCACCGCAAGGCCGGTGACACCGATGTGTGCTGACATCAAAACTCCATTTCGTTCTTGTACAAGTTCGTGTACAAACAGTCGCCCGTTGCCCAATGGGGCACGCGGGAAGCGATTTCAAAACCAGGGGCTGTAATAAACCATACGTATTTAAGCCAGGTGCGGGAAAGCGGCGCCCACGTTTTGGAACGGTGCCGCGTCATAAACAGTCTATGATGCCGCCCCGGATTCCTCTGCGCGCTTGGGGTCGCCGCGCCACTATGCTTACGTCTATGTCAACCAGCCTCCACCACCGCGCCGTAGAGCACTTGGGCACCAGAATCGTCGGCGGTGCCCTTCCCACGGGCCATGTCATGCTGGCCGAGCATTTGGAAGACGAGCTCAAGGTCTCGCGCTCCGTGGTCCGTGAAGCTGTCCGTGTTCTGCAGTCGCTGGGGCTCGTGGAGACCATCAAGCGAGTAGGTATCCGGGTGTTGCCGGCACATCGCTGGAACCCGTTCGATCCTTTGGTGATTCGTTGGCGACTCGCCGGAGAGGGGCGGGGCGCCCAGTTGCGGTCCCTTGCTGAGCTGCGTTCCGCCGTGGAGCCTGTAGCGGCAGAACTGGCTGCAGGGAACGCACCGGAAAGTCTTCGGCAGGAGTTGGTGGGCATCTCACTTGCCATGAAGGAAGCCGGCGATGCCGGTGACATGGCCCGGTTCCTTGACCTCGACATCCGGTTCCATGCGCTGGTCCTCTCCGGCTCCGGCAACGAAATGTTCGCCAACCTGATTGGCCAGGTCACAGAAACCCTCACAGGCCGAACCGTCCACGGGCTGATGCCCGAACACCCCCAAAAGCAGGCGCTCCAGTGGCACATGGACGTCGCCCACGCGATAGATGCAGGAGACGGCTCCCTCGCGCGCGATGCCGCCGCCAAAATCATGCGGCAGACCATTGCGGAGCTGGCTCCCAGCTGGAATGACCAGCCCCGCGTGTTCGTCCCCGTCGCGAAGAACTAACTGGTTACTGCTGGAAGTTCAGCAACACCTTGCCGGATTCGGCTGAGTTCCTCGCAACGTCAAATGCTTCCAAGCCCTGGGAGAGGTGGAACTCGTGCGTGACCACGGGGTCCACAAACAACGAACCATCAGCCAAGGCAGCAATGACGTCGTCGATTTCGTCATTGAAGCGGAACGAGCCCAGCAGTTCCAACTCCCGGGTGATGGCCAGGGAGATGAAGACTGGCTGCGGTCCTGACGGCAGCAGCCCCACCATCACCACTTTGCCGCCGCGGGTGGCGCCCTTAATGGCCGAGGCAAGGCCAAAATGGCTTCCTGAGGATTCAATAACGACGTCGGCGTCCACTGCTGCAATGGCCTCGGCGTCGTCGCCCTTGAGGACCTCGTCGGCGCCAACAGCACGGGCAATTTCCAAGGGCTTGTCATGCATGTCGACGGCGACGATCCGGGCCGCTCCGGCGCGCTTGAGTACGGCGACGGCGAGTGCACCAATAGGGCCGCTGCCAATCACCAGGGCGGTTTTTCCTGCGACATCGCCCGCGCGGGCAACGGCATGCCATGCCACGCTGGCCGGCTCAACCAGTGCGGCCGTCCTCAGGTCCAGGTTCTCCGGCAGCGGGCGCAGCATCCTGGCCGGCAGGTTGGCATAGCGGCTGAACGCGCCATCCGTGTGGGGGTACCGTGCAGCACTACCCAGGTATGTGCAACCCGGAGAGAGGTTGGGCCGGTCCTCAGGGTATCGGACGTCTCCGGGGGCCGGCGTGGCAGGGTGGACGGCCACGGGCGTTCCCACTGCGGGGCCCTCACCATTGGCTGCTTGCTGAACCACCACGCCCACAATTTCGTGCCCCAGGACCATGGGCTCCTTGAGGATGGACTCCCCTGCTGCCCCATGCAGCCAGTAGTGAAGGTCAGATCCGCAGATCCCGCCGTAGGCAATCTCCACGATCGCCTCATCGGGGGCCGGAACGGTCAAGGGGATGTCTTCAATCCTGAGATCGCCCTTGCCATGGGCAACTACAGCGGGTCCGGAGGCCGGGAGAATGATGCTCATCAGACCACCACCGTCATTCCACCGTCAACGAAGATCGTCTGACCGTTGACGAAATTGGACGCTTGCGAGGCGAGCCACACGGCTGGCCCGGCTAGATCGGCCACTGTTCCCCAACGGTTGGCCGGGGTCCGGCCGAGGATCCAGGAGTTGAAATCGGGATCGTCCACCAGGTTCTGCGTCATTTCCGTGTGGATATACCCCGGTGCGATGCCGTTGATCTGCAATCCGCTGGCCGCCCACTCTGCGGTCATGGCGCGGGTCAGGTTACGGAGCCCGCCCTTCGCCGCCACGTAGGGAGCGATGGTGGGGCGGGCCAGGTCTGTCTGGACCGAACAGATATTGATGATCTTCCCCTGTCCCCGGGGGATCATGTGCCGCGCCACTTCCCGACCCACCAGGAAGGCGCTGGTCAAGTTTGTGGTGATGACACGGTCCCAGTCCTTCACGTCCAAATCCAGCATGGGCACACGGTGCTGGATTCCGGCGTTATTTACCAGGATGTCCAGCGGCCCCACGTTCTCCTCGATCCAGGCCACTCCCTCAGCGGCGGCCGTGGCATCAGTGACGTCGAACGCACGGCTGTGGACCCGCCCTTGCGGATAGTCAACCTCCATGGCGTGGTGGGCTGATTCGAGACGGTCCGGACTGATGCCGTTCAACACCACCGTGGCGCCTGCGTCTGCCAGCCCTCTAGCCAGGGCGTTACCTATCCCGCGGCTGGAACCGGTGACCAAGGCAACCCGCCCGGTCAGATCAAAAAGTCCACTCATAGTTTGTTTTTCATTCCTTCTTCGGTTGGGCCGGTTCAGTTGGTGCTGGCTGACGCGGCTGATGTGCGGCTAAGGTTTGCGATTGTTTGCCTGACGACGGCGAGGTCATGATCGCCCAGACCTTGGCGCTTGAGTTCGGCGTACAGGTCAATTGCCGCCGATGCCATGGGAACGGCGGAACCAACGGCTTCCGCGCTGGACACCACGAAGCCCAGGTCCTTGTGCATGAACTTGGCCGGACCGGTGGGGGCATAATCCTTGGCGGCCAGCCGGGGGCCCACATTGTCCAGCACCCTGCTTCCGGCCAGCCCTCCGGAGAGGACCTCGAAGAGGGCTTCCACCTCCATGCCGGAGCGTTCGGCGAGTTCGGCTGCTTCGGCGAGGGCCGCCGTCGTGGTTCCCACAATGAGCTGGTTGCAGGCTTTCGCGAGCGACCCCGATCCAAGCGGGCCCATGCGCCGTACGGTGGTTCCCATGGTTTCGAGAAGCGGCTTGAGCGCTTCGAACTGGCTTTCGCCCGAGCCCACCATGATGGCAAGGTTGCCGCTTTGTGCGCCCGCGGTGCCGCCGCTGACCGGTGCGTCCACAACTACGGCGTTGCCGCCGGTTGCCTGCTGAACAGCTTCGCCGAATTGCTGGACCGCGGTAGGAGAAACGCTGCTCATGATGACGACGGCGGTTCCCGGCCGGGGCGGATTGCTCCGCCAGGACTCAAGCAAGTCGGCCGAAGCTTCTTCGATAAAGGGAAGGTCGGGGAGCATAAAGATGATGGCGTCCTCGTCGCGCAGTTCGGCGACGCTGGCTGCACGCTGGACGGCCAATCCTTCAAAGGCGGCCCCAGAGCGGTTCCAGGCGGTGACGTTCCAACCGGCCTTTGCGATGTTTGAGGCCATGGGCGCTCCCATGAGACCGAGGCCAACAAAGCCGACGCGTGTGCTTGTCATGGCAGGTAATACCTCACTTCTTTGTGGTCATCTTCGCAAATTCTGTTCAATATCCTAGCCTCCATTCAGTATGATGAACACCATGACGACTGATGAACTTACCATCGCCATCGCTGTACCCCTCGAAGCCGAGCATGTAGAGCTGATCCGCGCCGTAGATCCCTCCGTAACAGTTCTCTACGAACCCGAGCTCCTTCCGCCGGAACGCTTCCCGGCCGATCACGCAGGCGATCCCGGATTCAACCGCACACCAGAGCAGGAAGAACGCTATTGGGACATGCTGAACCGGGCCCAGATCCTGTACGGCTTCCCCAACGAAAGCCCGGCCGGACTGGCGCGCATCGCAGGAAGCAACCCCCATCTGCAATGGATCCACGCCATGGCAGCAGGAGCCGGTGGCGCGGTGAAGGCCTCCGGGCTCGACACTGAAACCTTGCAGAAGTTCCACGTCACAACGTCCGCCGGAGTCCACGCACTGCCGCTTGCGGAGTTTTCGGCCTTCGGCATCCTCAACGGCTTCAAGCGCAGCGCGGAGATGGCACAGGATCAGGCCGCCAAGTTCTGGCCGGACTTGAGAACACCCACCAAGCTGGCCAACGGCTCCAAGGTTGTCATCGCCGGCCTCGGTGAAATCGGCATGGAAACGGCCAGGATCGCGCGTGCCCTGGGCATGAAAGTCAGCGGTACCAAGCGCAACGTCGAAGCCATTGAAGGGATCGACGAGGTCACCGACAACGGTGGCCTGCCTGGCCTGCTCGCTGATGCCGATGCCGTGGTCAACACGCTGCCCGGCACGCCTTACACAGAGAAGCTGTTCAACCAGGACATTTTCTCTGCCATGAAACCGGGCACCGTGTTCGTGAACGTGGGCCGCGGGACCGTCGTGGATGAAGACGCATTGCTGGAGGCGCTGGACAACGGCCAGGTTTCATACGCCTGCCTGGACGTTTTCGCGGTGGAACCGCTCCCCCAGGACAGCCCCTTGTGGAATCACCCCAAGGTCCTTGTGTCGCCGCACACCTCGGCATTGAGCGCTGCCGAAAACCGGCTCATCGCCGAACGCTTCTGCGGCAACCTGCGGACTTTCCTGGACGGTGGGGAACTTCCGCATCTGGTTGATCCGGTCCATTTCTACTAGGCGGCTGCCACTCAGCGGTGGCGTTCATCCGTTCCGTACAATGGGCACGGCCAAGGGCAACCCTGGCCGTGGCCATTGTCGTAAAGCGTGCAGTAGCATCGCCTCATGAAACCCCTGGAGAGCCCACAACCGAGCGTCGTGAGGCTGTTTCCGGACTACGGTGACACGGTGCTGTGGCTCGACCTTCCCATCGACTATGAACTCACAAGCCTCCCGGAAGACCTGGTGGACGAGCTTCGCGCGTGGGAACTGTCTTACTACGCGTCCTTGACCCCGGAAATCTCATGGAAGTCGGCGGCTCTGGCTACGCGCTTCACCGAGGAAGGCAACCGCCTGGCCCAGCGCGTTGCGGACGAACTCGGCCCGGGCTTCGAGATCGAGTTCAGGTCTTACCAAGAAGGCGTACCCACCCGCCGGTTCCGGGGTGTTGCAGCCGCCAATGCCACGGCGGTTGCCGCATTCACTGCACTGGTGACGGCATCACGGGACGAACAGTCAGGAATCTCCAACGCCCTTGCTTCGTCCGGACAGGGCGAAACCACGGGGTTGTACGCATATGCGCCGCGGTCAGGCAGTGTATTCAAGCCACCCCCGGCCGGGCAGAAATAGTAGCCAGCCTGCATCCTGCCCCGACCCACACAGCAACAGCGCGGCACTCTCCACATTGGAGAGTGCCGCGCTGTTGCCGGTTGTTCGTTAAGGAACTACTTTGCGTCTTCCGTGCTGACCAGGTCCCTGCCTACCGTCTCCGGAGTGAAGAACGTGGTCACGAAGGAGATGAGCGCCAGGACCAGTGAGTAGATGGCCAGGACCAGCCACGAGTGGTTGGTGGCGGCCAACATGAGCGCGCCCAGCAGCGGCGCGAGTCCACCGGCCAGGACGGCCGAGATCTCCCGGCTCATAGCAACCCCGGTGAAGCGGTACTGGGATCCGAAAAGCTCCGGCAGCAGCGGGCACTGAGGGCCGAGCATCGACTGGACGCCGATTGCGATGCCAACAGCCATGACAATCCACACGAGGGTGACGTTGCCGAGAGTTACCAGATAGAAGGCAGGAACGGCAATGATGGCCTGGAAGAGGGCTCCATAGCGGTACACGGGAACACGACCGTAGCGGTCGGACAAGGCACCGAATGTCACCACCATGACAGCCGCGAAGCCGGCAGCAATCAGGAGGCCAACCGGACCGATGGAGTTGTTTCCCGCAAAGACTCCCGCCGGCATGCTCATAAAGGACACCAGCAGCGCGGAATAGATCGAAGAGTTACCGTTCTCGCCCATGCGGAGGCCGATGCCAATAAGCACGTTCTTCTTGGAGTGCTTCCAGAGCGCACCAATCGGGTTCTTGACCACATTCTTGTGCTTCTCCAGCTCCTGGAAGGCCGGGGTTTCCTTGAGCTTGAGGCGAATAAAGATGGCCACTGCGATCAGGATGAAGCTGGCCAGGAAGGGTACGCGCCACAACCAGCCCTGAAGGACGGATTTGTCCGCCATGGTGATGAGCGCGAAAGTTCCGGCCCCGAGGAGCGTGCCCAGTTGGATGCCGACAAACGGCAGCGAGGCGAAGAAACCACGACGGCGTCGCGGAGCCACTTCCGAAATCAGAGTTGTTGCGCCGGCCTGCTCCGCCCCGGCGCCCAGCCCCTGGATGATTCTCAACGTCACCAGCAGAACAGCCCCGAGCATTCCGGCCTGTTCAAACGTGGGCAGCAGGCCAATGGCAAAGCTCGCTGTGCCCATCAAGGCGATGGTCAGGATCAGGACCATCTTCCTGCCGAACCTGTCCCCGATGTAGCCGAAGATCAAACCGCCGAACGGACGTGCAGCGAAGCCAACGCCGTAAGTGGCGAACGAAGCAATCAGGGCACCATCGGGGCCTAGTGGGGAAAAGAACAGCGGGCCGAAGATCAGCGCAGACGCAAGGCCGTAAATGTAGAAGTCGTAGTACTCCAGCGCGGAACCTACAGAGCTGGCCAGCGTAGCCCTGCGGAGCTGTTCCGGCTCAACTACAGCGTCGTCAGCCTCGGCTGCGAGCTTTTCATTTGCACGAGTTATCACAAGCACTCCCTCAAAATCACCCCGGGCCCCCGTTGGCCCAGCGAGATAGTGATGGCATCACCGCCAAGATCACTATGATGAACAGCGTACAGCTTGTTGAACGCGCTGCCAAGGTTGTAATCAGATTTATTAATCAGGCAGTCGATCTAGCCCATGGGGTTGCCCAGTGAGCGTGCCAACTCCTTCAGTTCCTTGACCATGAGCGCGCCCTGCTCTTCCGAATAGGTGGCCTTCAGCGCGGTCACAGACAGGCCGAGGCTTGGTCCGTGTGCCCCATGCGTGGGGACCGGAACAGCAAGGCACACCACACCCACCGTGGACTCTTCATCCTCGAAGGCATACCCCTGCTGACGGATAGCGGAGATCTGCGCCTTGAGTTCCTCAGCGGTCCTGAGGGAGTTGGCAGTCATGGTGGGGAGCTCCATGCCATCAGGGAACATGGAGTCGATATCGTGATCGTGCAGCTGCGCAATGAGCGCCTTACCTACACTGCACAGCGAGACGGGCATCTTGTCGCCGATATTGGACGTCAACCTGACCGCCGGATGACCCTCGTATCTCGCCAGGTAGATGACGTGATCGCCGTCGAGCATCGCGATCCTTACGGTCTCCCCGGAGAGCGTGGGCGCCTGCTCACAGTACTTATAGAACTCCTGGACCTCGTCGAGTCGGCTGAGATAAGCGGCGCCCAGCTCCACGAGCTTCCGGCCCAAGGCAAAATCCGCGCCCTGCCTGGTAATGAGTCGGGCTTCCTCGAGGGCCAACAACAAATTGGAGGTAGAAGACTTCGGGATGCCGAGTTCACGCGAGAGATCGCTCAGCGTCAAACGGCCCGAGGGCGACTCAGCAAGCGCCTCCAGCACCGCAGCGGCACGGGTAACGGCAGGCGCCGGCGATGAGGCGCCCAGCCCTTCGGAACGGGAGGAGCGGGAATCGGCCATGATTCTCCTTCAACATCGCAATTCGAGTGTTCAATCTGCTGAACATTACTCATCATAGTGGAATGTGGACGTCGGAGAAGGGCCTGCGCCAGCCACGCTCCCCGTTGCCGTGGGCCACACTTTTCAAACCCGAAAGTTCTCTGTATATTCATCTTCGAGCTCTCCACCGCGGCATCCCCCAATAGTCGTGGTGGAGAGCTCATCCATTTCCAGGACCAGCGCTATGCAGCAGCGAGTTCCTCGCCCCGGACGGACCAGCCCCCACCGGAACCGTCCCGCACCAATTCCCAAGTAGCGATGCCGGATCCCGGGGTGTTTCCCAAACGAACCTGGACCTGCCACACTTCAACATCCACCCGCCCCTGCCCTCGCGGCATCCGCCGGGATTCCTCCCACCAGGCAACCCGCTCAAACCAGCGGACAGGTTCCACCACCATGGGCCATTCGCGGCCTCCCCTCATGACTACTGCCGGGGCGCCTTGCTCAACCGTGGGGATATCTACGTGCTCCATGGAAAAGACCGTAGGGCGGTGCTCTGACATTAAAGGTTGCTCTGACATTAAAGATGGTGCAAAGGAAAAACCAGAGACACAAAAAACCCCGCCTTCCAAGTCTCACAACTTGAATGACGGGGTTTTGTTTGGTGGGTCCTACCGGGATCGAACCGATGACATCCACGGTGTAAACGTGGCGCTCTACCAGCTGAGCTAAAGACCCAAACTTCGGCTTCCACGCTTCGTAACTTCCTCAGCGCTTCAACCAACGAACAATGACTCTACATGATCAACCGCCGGAAACACCAATCGGCCCCGAAGCCCGTGGAAGATCCGGCAAAGAGCGTGCAAGGTAGTCCAAAGCGCCACTGACTCCCAGCTCCAGTTTCAGCTCAGCAAAGTCATCACCGCGGGTAGTTCCGCGGTTGATGATGACCACTGGTTTTCCCGTTTTTGCCGAGTGACGCACAAAGCGCAATCCACTTTGAACAGTCAACGAGGATCCGGCCACCAAGAGGGCATCGGCGTTATCCACCATCTCGTATGCCCGGGCAACACGATCTTTGGGGACGTTCTCGCCAAAGTAGACAAAGTCCGGCTTCAGCGTTCCGCCGCAAATGGGGCAGACAGCCATCACGAATGACGTGATGAGCTCAGAATCCTCCACCGTGGCATCAGCGTCCGGGGCCATTTCCACCACTCCGGACTCCACAGCGGTTTCGAGAAAGCCCGGATTGATTTCTTCAAGAATCGCCGCAATCAGACGCCTGCTGAAAATGTGCCCGTTACTGAGGCAAACAACTTGGTCGTAGCGGCCGTGCAGGTCCACCACGTTGACGCTTCCGGCGTCCTCATGCAGCCTGTCCACGTTTTGTGTGATGAGTCCTGTCAGCAAGCCGCGACGTTCCAAGAGAGCGACAGCCGCATGGCCGGCATTAGGATCGGCATGCCTGAGGTGGGACCAACCAATATGGTTCCGCGCCCAGTAGCGCCTGCGGTTTGCCTCACTCCCAATGAACTCCTGGTAGGTCATGGGGTTCCGAGGCGCAGAGCCTGGGCCACGGTAGTCAGGGATACCGGAATCGGTACTCAACCCGGCACCTGTGAGGACGGCCAGGCGCTTACCCCCAAGCAGGTCCGAGGCTCCCCTGAGTTCTTCGAGTTCCTTGGGGTTCAGCTCCGCCGCCGGCGCGGGTGCCATGCTGGCGAATCCAGTCATACCCACTCCGGGACTATGGCGGTTCATCGCTACTGACCTGCCAGGGACAACAACGCCTGACGGTATTCAGTCAGGTCCCTTGCCTGACCACGAGGATTGACAACCACGTAGCGGACAATGCCGGCGGCATCGATGATGAACGTTCCCCTCAACGCCATGCCACTGGCTTCGTCAAAGACACCGTAGTTTCTTGCTACCGCCCCGTGTGGCCAAAAATCCGCCAGCAGGTCAAAGCCGAAATGCTCGTGCTCTGCGTAGGCCCGCTGGGCGAACTTACTGTCTACGGATATGGCCAAGACTGTGGCATCCGAATCCTCGAAGGCAGCGATGTTGTCGCGAATCTCACAAAGCTCTCCAGTACAGATGCCGGAGAAGGCAAAGGGAAAAAACACGACAACAACGTTGCGGCCCCGGAAATCGGTCAAGCGAATAGGCTCGCCGTACTGATTCAGCAGTTCAAAATCCGGTGCGAGCTGCCCAACGTGGGGAACATGCACGGAGGCAGGTGCCTGCTGGACTTCGGTCACTTGTTCTTCTTGGGCACCAAACGCGTGGCGCTCCAGTCCTTTGAAACACCTGCCGAGGTGGTCAGGTGCAGCCCCGAGGTGGGCGCGGCATCCTGGATGTCTGCGGGAGATACGTAGTTGTCACGTCCTGATTTTGGCGTCAGCACCCAAACAACTCCGCCTTCCTTCAGGTTGGTAAGCGAATCCATGAGGGCATCAACAAGGTCACCGTCGCCGTCCCGCCACCAAAAAACAACAGCATCCACGACGTCATGATCATCTTCATCCAACAACTCGGAGCCTGTTACATCCTCGATGTCGTCACGCAAGTCGAAATCGACGTCGTCGTCGTAGCCGCGTTCCTGAATCAGATCCCCATCTTTGAAACCCATTCTTTCCGCCACATTTACCGATGTGGCGGCGTCGGCCTCGCTCACGTTTCCTCCTTTTGCAGTGACTTCCATTACTAACAGCCAACACCCTTTGGGCGTGTGCTTCAAGCCATTGTCCCAGCCAGCGGCCATATTCCGCATTCCATAAGGTGTTTCGAGGCCACGGGCATTGCGTGCTTTGCGTCACGGAGGCGGCGGGAGTGTGACATACAACGCCCGCGAGGGCCTGCGGCTACGCATCGTGACGCCGCGAAAGCTAGAGTGGCCATGAGCGCTACGGCTGCAGGGCGATCGCCCCGAGAAGTTCCACAGGCAGCCAAGCGCTCACAAGACCTGCCCGGCGCATCCGACCGGGCTGTTGAAACATAGTTGTCGCACACGACGCGTTCACGACGGGCAGATACCCTGCCGGACTTGAGGCGCCGATGCATGCGCCTAAAGGAAGGTTGGACGTGGCTGCAGGAGAAGAGACCTCACACATCCTCAGCGGGTTGACTGCCCAGCTGCCTGATCGTGATCCGGAAGAGACCGCGGAGTGGATTGAGTCCCTTGATGCGTTGATCGCGGAGCAGGGTACCGAGCGTGCCCAGTACATTATGCGTTCGTTGTTGCAGCGTGCTGGTGCCAGGTCGGTGGGTGTGCCGATGGTGACGACCACTGATTATGTGAACACGATCCCGGTGGACCAGGAGGCTGAGTTCCCGGGGAACGAGGAGTTCGAGCGCCGGTACCGGGCGTATATGCGGTGGAACGCTGCGGTGATGGTCCATCGTGCGCAGCGCTCCGATATTGGTGTGGGCGGGCATATTTCGACTTATGCCGGTGCTGCGACGTTGTATGAGGTGGGTTTCAATCACTTCTTCCGCGGCAAGGACCACCCCTCGGGCGGGGATCAGGTGTTCTTCCAGGGCCACGCCTCGCCGGGTATGTATGCCAGGGCGTTCATGGAAGGCCGGTTGACTGAGGAGGATTTGGACGGGTTCCGTCAGGAAAAGTCCAAAGAAGGCCACGCCCTGTCCTCGTACCCGCACCCCCGCCTGATGCCTGATTTCTGGGAATTCCCGACCGTGTCGATGGGTATCGGCCCGATGAACGCGATCTACCAGGCCCAGTCCAACCGGTACCTGCAAAACCGTGGCATCAAGGACACCAGTGACCAGCAGGTCTGGGCGTTCCTCGGGGACGGGGAAATGGACGAGCCCGAGTCCCGTGGTTTGTTGCAGCTCGCCGCGAACGAGAACCTGGACAACCTGAACTTCGTGATCAACTGCAA